>JANYCT010000039.1 GCA_025360105.1 Actinomycetes bacterium
GTGTCGAAGGGGGGACTTGAACCCCCACGGGATTTCTCCCACTAGCACCTCAAGCTAGCGCGTATACCTATTCCGCCACTTCGACGTGTTGGAGACTCTGACGATACCGCAGCGCTAGCTGCGCACCAACAGGAATCCGAGGGCAACCACGGTCATCACCCAGACCAGCACCAGTACGGTGGTGATTCGGGTCAAGTTGCGTTCGGCCGATGTGGAACCGAGCGCCGCGCCACCGCCACCACCGAACATGTCCGACAGGCCGCCACCGCGACCGCTGTGCATGAGAATGCCTGCGATCATGCCGAACATCGACAAGACGTTGATACCGATCGTTACATACAAGACGAAGTCACGCACGGTTCACGATGCTATCGGGGTAGAGCTCTAACGGTTCATCGTGGGAGCGGCGACCTGCACCACCTCGGCAAAGTGACACGCAACGTTGTGACCCTGACCGCGCTCAACAAGCAGTGGCTCGTCGACCGCGCAAATGGCTTGCACCTTTGGGCAGCGTGTTCGGAAACGACATCCGCTCGGCGGATTCACCGGCGACGGCACGTCGCCCTGCAGCACCACGCGGTGTCGCGCTCGTTCGGTGATCGGGTCAGGCATCGGCACCGATGACAGCAACGCCTGCGTGTATGGGTGCGATGGCGTGTTATAGACCTCGTCACGCGTGCCGATCTCCACGATCTTGCCGAGATACATCACGGCGACGCGATCCGAGATATGACGCACCACCGATAGATCGTGCGCTACAAAAAGATACGTGAGACCAAGCCGTTGCTGCAGGTCCTCGAGCAGGTTCACCACGCCCGCCTGCACCGACACGTCGAGCGCCGACACCGGTTCATCGAGCATGATCATCTTCGGCTCCAGAGCCAGAGCGCGGGCAATGCCGATGCGTTGACGCTGGCCTCCGGAGAACTCGTGCGGATACCGGTTGCCATGCTCGGGATTCAGGCCTACCTCACGCAACAGGTCGGCGACCCGCGTGCGTGCGTCGTTCGCGGACATGCCATGAATCTTGAGCGGCTCGGCGATGGTCTCGTTCACCTGCATGCGCGGGTTCAGCGACGCAAACGGATCCTGGAACACCATCCCGAGGTTGGCGCGGTACGGACGCATCGCTCGACGCGACAAACCAACGAGCTCCTTGCCATCAAACACAACTGAACCCGATGTCGGCGGCTGGAGCTGCAGGATGGCGCGACCTGCTGTGGATTTGCCGCAACCCGACTCACCCACCAAGCCGAGCGTCTGCCCGGCCTGAATCTCGAAGCTGATCCCCGACACCGCCTGCACCTCAGCGATGGTGCGTCGAAAAATACCGCCACCACGAACCGGGAAGGTCTTGACCAGATCGCGAACGACGAGCAACGGAGGCGTCGTTGATTCGGAAGTACCCACGGCGTGTGTGCCACCCACTGGATCGATGGTGTCGCTCATTTCCGAGCCCCTTCGAACAGCTTCAGGGGTTCGGGCATCGCGTTGAGAGCGTCCACATGATGACAGGCCGACACATGGCCTTCGCTGATTTCCACCTGCGGCGGTTCCACGGTCTCGCACGTGTTATCGGCCAATGGACAACGAGGCGAGAACGGACACCCAGCGGGCAGATTGAGCATCGATGGCGGAGCCCCACCGATGGGCTTGAGACGACCCTGCGTGCCCGAGTGCGACGGCAACGAACCGAGCAGGCCGATGCTGTAGGGCATTCGCGGGTGATAGAAAATATCATCGGCGGTGCCCGTCTCGACCACCTTGCCGGCATACATCACCAGCATGCGGTCCGTGATCCCGGCGACCACGCCGAGATCATGGGTGATCAGGATGATGGCAGCGTTCAAGTTGTCCTTCAACTTGATCAACATCTCCAGAATCTGTGCCTGCACCGTCACATCAAGCGCTGTTGTGGGTTCGTCAGCGATCAACACGTCGGGATTGTTCGCGATGGCCATTGCGATCATCGCACGTTGCCGCATACCACCGGAGAACTCATGCGGATAGTTGTCGACGCGCGATGCGGCCTGCGGGATACCGACCGTATCGAGCAACTCGATCGAGCGAGCTCGCGCCTGTTTGCTGTTCAGATCCTCGTGTGCCCGCACGGCCTCGGCTAACTGCCAGCCAACCCGGTACACGGGATTCATCGCCGTCATTGGATCTTGAAACACCATGGCGATCTTCTTGCCGCGAATCGCGCGCATCGCCTTGCGCTTGATCCCCACAAGTTCTTGATCACGAAACCGAATCGAGCCCGTCACGTTGGCAGAGCTGGGCAGCAGACCCATGATCGCCATTGAGGTAACCGACTTTCCACATCCGCTTTCGCCGACGATGCCGAGCACATCACGCGGACGAACCTCGAACGACACGCCGCGGACAGCTTTGACCACGCCATCTTCGGTAGGGAACTCCACCGACAAGTCCTTGACGCTCAAAATCGGATCGACGGCGCTCATGCGCGAACTCGGTTCTGCTTTGGGTCGAACGCGTCGCGCAGACCATCGCCGATGAAGTTGACGGTCAACGAGATGAGGCACAGCATGAGCACCGGCCACCAGAACTCGTTGGGGTATGTGGTGGCCTTACTCTTGCCGACCTCGATGATCTTGCCGAGGGAGGTGTCGGGCGGCTTCACGCCAAGACCCAGGAATGACAGTGCCGCCTCGGCAAGCACCGCGCCGCCAACGGCGAGCGTTGCATTCACGATGATTGGACCGAGGGTATTAGGCATGATGTGTTTGAAGATGATGCGTGGCGACGAGGCACCCACGGATCGCGCTGCCTCCACGAATTCCTTCTCGCGCAGCGACAAGAACTCACCGCGAATGACGCGCGCAATGCCCATCCATCCGAACAGGGCCAGGAACAGCGCAAGCCACAACCAGGTGGAACCCTTCACGTTGCGCTGCAACGCGGCTACCGCAGCGAGATACGGGATCACGAGCATGAGATCGGTGAACCGCATCAGCGCGCTGTCAGTGAAACCTCGGAAGTAACCCGAGATCGCCCCGACGACCACGCCGATGGTCACGCTCACGACCATCACGACCAGCGCGATGCGAATGGAGTACTGCGTGCCGCGCATCACCTGTGCGAGAACGTCGTAGCCCTTGCTGATACCAAACGGATGCTCCCACGAGGGTCGAATCCAGTCCTTGTTCGCGCCCGGCGGCTTCTTCAGCACTTGGTCGTACTTGTATTTCCAAAAGAGTGGACCGACAAACGCGAACACCATCAGCAAGAAGAACACGACCAAGCTGATCATCGCCGGCTTGTGGTGGGTGAAGCGTCGCCAAATCGTCTTCCATTGGCTGCGCTGCTCGACCGTGAATTCTCGTTCGGCTGGGGTACCGGGCAGTTCGCCATCCGCAAGCGGAGGCTCAGGCAGTGTCGCCATCCCGATCTGGTCGACAGGGCTGGCATCGGAGGGAAGCATGGGCTCAGTCAAGACGGATCCTCGGATCAAGGAAGGCGTAGAGGATGTCGGCAATCAAGTTGAAAGCGATGACCGCAACGGCAGTGACGAAGAACCAACACAGAAGCAGGTTGGGGTCGATCTTGGTAATCGACTCCACCAGCACACGACCCATGCCGTGCCATTCGAAGATGGTCTCGGTCAGAATGGCACCGCCGATCAGGGCTCCGAAGTCGAGCGAGATCACCGTGACCACTGTCATCAGCGCGTTACGGAACGCGTGCTTCAGAATGACGCGTCGCTCGCTGAGCCCTTTGGATCGGGCAGTGCGGACATAGTCGGCGTTGAGTGTTTCGAGCATCGAGGCTCGCGAGAAACGTGCGTAGCCGGCAAACGAGATGAGTACTAGCGTCAGCGTGGGCAACAGAGCGTGCGACAAGAAGTCGGTGGTTGCCGGGATGAAGCCGCAGTTGTAGGGCTTGCTCGGCGTACAGAAATTGGGGGTGCCTTCGCCAATGGTTTTGATCAGCGGATCGTCGGCTCGACCGATCCAGCGATTCAAGCGAATGGCGAGCACGTACTTCAGGAACGAGCCCACCGCGAGAACGGGTAAAGAGTAGAGCAGAAACGCTCCGGTTGTGGCCGTGTAGTCGAACCAGGAGTACTGCTTAACTGCAGAGATCACCCCGATCGTCACGCCGATGAGCACCGAAAGAATCTCGGCGAACAACACCAGTCGTAGGGTCACCCCCAGCGCACGCGAGACCTCGTCCCACACGGGTTGGTTCTTGATGGTCTTGCCAAAGTCGCCGTGGATCGCTTTCGTGAGCCACGACACGTAGCGCTCGACGGGCGGCTTGTCGAGCCCGAGTTGATGCTCGCGCAACGCAATGGTTGCGGCGGGAGTGGGCGGCTGCTTGGTGCGCAGGTCCTCGAGTGGGTCGCCCGTGTTGATGACGAGAATGAAAGCAACGATCGACGCGAGAAACAGCAGCGGGATCGAAACCAGAATCCGTCGAATGATGAAGGAAAGCACCCGCCTGCCTTTCAGATGCTGCGGAACAACTGGACTGTAATCGATGTCGGGGTACCGGAGAACTCCGGTACCCCGACATCGTCATTCACAGTGACGAGAGCGGATTGCTCAGCTCACAGTCCAAACATTTGCATTCCAGGTCAAACCTGACGGGCCGTTGAACGACGGACCCGCCAGCTTCGGCGACCATGCCGGCATTTCCGCCAACTGGAACAGCGGGATCGTCCACACGTCATCGAGGATGGCGGCGTCGATCTTCTTCATGAGGTCGAGACGCTTGGTCTCGTCGAGCTCGCTATTGGCCTGCTTGTACAGGTCGGTCACGTTCTGGTTCACGTAGCCCTGGTAGTTACCGCCACCATCGATGGAGTAGATACCGGTGGCTGCCGAGAGCAGGGGGTTGCCGACCCACGCGAACAAGGCAACATCGAAGTCACTCTTTGGCAGGCGCTCCGCGTTGAACTTGGTGTCGCTGTCCTCGGCGATGTTGAAACCGGCTTGCTTGCACGACGCAATGGTGTTCTGCACAGTGTCCGAACGACGCTGGATGCCCTTGTGGCTGATCTTGAAGGTCAGCTGCTGGCCACCCTTGGCGTAGAACCCATCACTGCCCATAACCCAGCCAGCACCTTCGAGAAGCTTCTTCGATGCGGCAACATCAAACGTGCCGTACTTGCTGAAGCGATCCTCATAGCCTTTTTGCTGCGGCATGAAGATGACAGAGTTGAGCGGCTTCGCATCAGGGTTGATCGGTGCGATCAATTTGTCGATGATGTCCTGACGGTCGACGCAAGCGGCGAATGCCGCACGAACGGCCTTGTCGGCAAAGATCGGGTTCTTGACGTTCATGTCGTAGTGCTCGTACACGAGGCCCGACGCAGGCGAAAACTTCACATTCTTGGCGGCAGCCAACGTGGCTGCGACACCAGGGTCAGCCTGAGGCTGGATCGCCTGAATTTCACCATTCTCCAATGCTGCGGCCTGAGCCGACGCATCGGTGATCGTCTGCAGCGTGAGGGTTTCGAGGTTGCCGGGGGTGCCCCAGAACTTCTCGTTCTTCACGAGGGTGATGCCCTTGTCAGGAGTGTATGTACCAACGCGATACTGGGCACCGGAGAGGGCAACGGCAGGATCCCAACCGTTGAAGCCGGTGTTCCAGAACTTGCCGATCTTTTCGATCTCGGGCGAGTCGGTGGTGGCATCAACCTTGGTGATGTCGGCAACGCCGGTCTTGGTCTCGATGATGTGCGCTGGCACGAAGTTTCCGAACAGACCCTTCCAGTCGGCGAATGGGGTGTCATACACGGTGGTGACGGTCTTGCCGCCATCCGAGCACGTGACCGACTTGATCTGCTCGTAGCCGCTGGTGCCCGCCGCATCGAACACAGGAAGCGTCTCAGGAAGTTTCTGGCCGTCCTTGTCGGTAGCACCGGGACCCGTGAAATCAGGGTTCTTCACAGTGACTTTGCCGTTCTGCGACATATAGGCGAGGTAAAAGTCCTTGCAGTCAATGGCAACGCCATCGCTCCATACGGCTTTCGGATTGATCTTGTACACGATGGTCTGCGGAGCGCTCGAGGTGACCTCGGCCGACTGCAGCAAGTCCTTCGACAACACGTAGCTCAGCTTGTCGTCGATAATGAACGAGCCAGGTTGCAGCATGTTCAAAACGACCGTGTTTGCGAATGAGTTCGCAGTCGAAGTCGAGTTGTTGTAGTTGACGCCTTCTTCTTCTTGGGCGTAGATCGCCTCGCCACCAGCTTTACCAGCGACGGCGGTATCGGCCGTGCTGGCACCGGTGGTGCCACCGGTGCTTGGTGCTGTTGTGCCATTGGGTGTCTTGCTGCTTGAGCTACATGCGCCTGCAACAAGAGCAAGCCCAAGAGCGAGTGCAGCGACTTGGCTGCGCTTTGAAATGCTCACGTAGGTTCCTCCTGAGGGTTCGGGAGGGAAGGAATTCACCACGAGGTGGCGGGCCGGCACAACGACGAACCGAGGTCCGGCCTGTACCCGTATTGTCCTCCCCGATCAATACGGGATTCCACACCGTATCAGTCGCTTCACACGCGGGTCGGTCAAGTGTTCCAAAAAGTAAAGACGTCTGGCGCGTCCGTTCCAGACGACTGCTGCGCGGAACCGAATCTGTTGATCAGAGTCAGTGGTTACGGAACTGAACAATGCGCGCAAACTCGTCGGGATCGAGACTGGCGCCGCCTACGAGCGCTCCGTCGATGTCGTCGTGTGCCATCAGCTCAGCAATGTTGGCCGCCTTCACAGACCCGCCGTACTGAATGCGCACCGAATTGGCTGCGGCAGCACCGACAATCTCGCCGACGCAACGCCGGATCGATGCGCACACCGTCTGTGCATCGTCGGACGAGGCGGTGAGTCCGGTACCGATCGCCCAAATCGGCTCGTACGCGATGACCATAGAGGCAACCTTGTCACCGGCCCCGCCGGCGATGCCTGCACGAACTTGGCCGAGTACTTTCGATTCGGTATCGCCGGCTTCGCGCTCGGCCAACGTCTCGCCAACGCACATGATCGGCGTCATTCCGTGACGCTGAATGGCCTCGACCTTCTTGGCCACGACCTCATCGGTCTCGCCGAACAGTTCGCGTCGTTCGCTGTGGCCACAGATCACGTACTGCACGCCGAGCTTGGCCAGAAACACTGGCGATACCTCGCCGGTGAAGGCACCCTTGTCCTCCCAGTGGCAGTTCTGCGCTCCCAGGGCATAGTGCAACTCGTCGGCCTCGATAAGGGTCTGGATACTACGGATGTCGGTGAATGGAGGATGAATGACAACGTCGACCACGGCTACGTCGTCCTTGCCGACCAGATACGACAACTTCTGCACACTCTGAATGGCCTCGAAGTGGTTGTTGTTCATCTTCCAGTTGGCACTGATGATGGGTCGACGATCAGACGGCATTGGGTGCGCTCCTGAGTGCAGCGAGACCGGGCAGGTCACCGAGTTCAAGCAATTCCAACGCCGCGCCGCCACCGGTGGACACATGATCGACTTCGTCGTCGAGACCGAACTGGGCGAGCGCAGCGGCGGAGTCTCCCCCGCCAACCACGGTAAAGGCTTTGGTGTCGGCCATAGCGTGAGCAACCGTGCGGGTGCCAGCCGCGAAACGGTCGTCTTCGAACATTCCCATGGGACCGTTCCAGAACACGGTGCGCGCTTCCATGATGATGTCGGTGAACGCCGCTGCGGAGCCGGGGCCGATGTCGAACCCCTTTGCGCCATCGGGGAGCCGGGTGCCCCACGTGGAATACGTTCCCTGCGCATCGACACCAGTGATGTCCTCGGGCAGGTGAATGGTCTTGCCCGACGCAAGCAGTCGCTTACACGTCTCGAGTTGTTCGGGTTCCCACAACGAATCGCCGATCGGCTTGCCTTGCGCAGCAAAGAACGTGAAGCACATTGCGCCACCGATCACCAGTGCATCAACCGTGTTCAACAATGCTTCGACGACTCCGAGCTTGTCGGAGATCTTTGCGCCGCCGAGCACCGCGACGAACGGACGCTTGGGATGATTGCGCAGGCCGAGCAGCACCTCGACCTCTTTCTGCAACAGAAGCCCCATCGCCGATGGCAAGGTCTTGGGCGGGCCAACGATCGACGCGTGCGCGCGATGCGCCGCGCCGAAAGCATCGTTCACGTACAGGTCGATGCCAGCGACCAGGTTGGCTACGAACGCCGGATCGTTGCCCTCTTCGCCGGGGTGGAAGCGAAGGTTCTCCATCAGGTCCGCACCTGGGGCCAACTCGGTCAGGCGTTCACGCACGGGAGCCATGCTGTACGTCGGCTCGGGACGGCCCTTCGGCCGACCGAGATGGCTCGCACACACAACACTTGCGCCGCGGTCAGTGAGCCAGTTAAGGGTGGGCAGCGCGGCTCGAATGCGAAAATCGTCGGTGATCTCGCCGTTCTCCATCGGAACGTTGAAGTCGGTTCGCACCAGCACACGTTTGCCTCGGACATCGCCGAGGTCGTCGAGAACCGGGATATGTTTCATCAGCGCTTCTTGGCGGCTGCCTTCTTCGAAGCCGACGCTGCCTTCTTCATTTCCTTGGCGGTGTACAGGGTGAGGTCGACCAAGCGGTTGCTGTAGCCCCACTCGTTGTCGTACCAACCGAGTACTTTCACCAAGTTGCCCATGCTCATCGTGAGGCCGGAGTCGTACACGCAGCTGTGCGGATCGGTGACGATGTCGCTGGAGACGATGGGGTCCTCGGTGTACTTGAGCACACCCTTCAGCGGGCCGCGGGCGGCAGCCGCTTTGTAGGCTGCGTTGATTTCGGCCACGGTTGCGGCCTTCTTGAGGTTGCCGGTGAAGTCGGTGATCGATCCGGTGGGCACCGGCACGCGTAACGCAGTGCCATCGAGGCGACCCTTCATGCCGGCCATCACCAAGCTCGTGGCGCGGGCCGCACCAGTGCTAGAGGGCACGATGTTGATCGCGGCGGCACGGGCGCGACGCAGGTCGCTGTGTGGGCCATCGACCAGGTTCTGATCGCCGGTGTATGCGTGCACGGTGGTCATCAAGCCGTTCTCGATTCCGAACGCGTCGTCGAGCACCTTGATGAGTGGAACGAGACAGTTGGTGGTGCAGCTCGCGTTCGAGATGACGTGATGCTTGGCCGGATCGAAGTCGGTGTGGTTCACGCCGTACACGAATGTTGCATCTGCACCGTTCGATGGCGCGCTCACGATGACGAGCGGGGCCCCACCGTCGAGGTGTAGCGCAGCCTTCGGGCGATCGGTGAAGAAGCCAGTGGACTCGATGACGACGTCGACGCCGAGGTCGCCCCACGGCAGCTCGTTCGGGTTGCGCACCTGCAGCACCTGGAGGGTGTCACCGTCGACGCTGATGCCGTCCTTCACTGCTTTGATGCTGTTGGGCAACTGACCAACGAGCGAGTCGTACTTGAGAAGGTGCGCCATGGTCGCGAGCGAACCGAGATCGTTCACCGCCACGAAATCGATGTCGACGTCGCGAGCTTTTGCAGCGCGGAAGAAGTTGCGGCCGATACGGCCAAATCCATTGATACCTACACGAACCGTCATGACAGACGTGTCCTTTCACGAAGGGGGACTGCACTGTGACCTTAGTTGCTCTGCCACCTCACCGACGAGAACGTGTGCGGTCACGGCTTATCGCGGTGGGTGACGCGCGGGTGATAGCCCTGGTGTCGCATCCACGTGGCGAGTTCCTCGGTGATCGCCACGGAGCGGTGCTGACCACCCGTGCAACCGATCGCGATTGAGAGGTAGCTCTTGCCCTCTCCTGCATAGGCCGGCAGCAACAGTTCGAGCAGGTGTTCGAACCGATCGAGGAACTCCGCCGTGGCGGGCTGTTGCATCACGTAGGTGCGTACGGGCTCGTCGAGCCCGGTGAGCGGACGCAGGTCTTCGATCCAGTGCGGGTTCGGTAGGAAGCGAACGTCGATGACGAGATCGACATCGAGCGGGATGCCCTGTTTGAACCCGAAGCTCGTGATTGCGGTGTGCATCGCCGCACCCGCGGAATCATTCGTGAACGCATCGGTAATGCGTGCCTTGAGTTGGTGCACGCTCAACGTCGTTGTGTCGATGATCAAGTCCGACTCGGCCTTCACTGGTTCGAGCAATGAACGCTCGCGTTCGATCGCCACGGTCATCGACGCGGCGCCATCGTCGAGCGGATGCTTGCGCCGCGTGCTGCCGTAACGTTTCACCAATTCGGGTGTTCCAGCCTCGAGGAAGAGAACACGCACACGATGACCCTTGGTGCGCAGTTGGCGGATCTCGTTGACGACATCGGCCTGATCCGCAGTGGGTCCTACTACGACGCCCAACTGCTGGATGCCCGACCCTGAGCCAGCACCGGAACCGACGCCGAGGTCGATGATCTTGTCCATCAGCGTGACGGGCAGATTGTCGACCACGAACCAGCCCATGTCCTCGAGGAAATCAGCCGCGTTCGAGCGCCCCGCGCCAGAAAGCCCCGTGATGACGAGAATGTCAGCCATCGCGCCGAATGGTAGTGGTCATCGCTTGCACGTGCGTAGATACAACAAACGGGGAATTGTCGCGGCCGCCTCGTACTCGGATGCCCTCGCCAGGAAACCGGGCGGCGGGGCGGGCTCGACCATGCGCTCGAGGAAGAGGCCGTTATCCGCCAACGCGTTGAGATAGCGGCTGAGCGGACGGTGGATGAACGGGATGAACACGTCCTTCTCCACCTCCTCGATCGTTTCGTCCTCGATGAGGTAAGGGCCGATGCGCCAATACTGTTCAGGCGGGTCGAGCACCTGATCGTCGATCCACCCGCTGTTCGGCGTCTGCAGCAACGGGTGGTTAAGGAAGAAGCAGAACCGTCCTCCCGGCTCGAGTACGCGGGCAACTTCGGCGATGGCGTCGTCGACATCACGGATGTGCTCGAAGACAAGACACGCGACCACCGCATCGAACGATGCGTCAGGAAACGGCAGCGCCGCTGCACCGGATCGCACGAACCCTGCTCCCCCGCCGCGCTGATGGGCCACCTTCACCTGATTCCACGTGGGATCGAGTCCGATGACGCGATGCGCCCCCAGCTGTACAGCGAGCCGGCTCACCTGTCCATCGCCACAACCAACGTCGAGCACCCGCTTCGCATCGGCCAACTCGGCAGCGGCGAGCGGAAGGATCTGCTCTTCGTACTCAGGGTCGGCCCCGTCGGTGAAACCATCGATCCACCACTCAGCGTGTGTTTCCCACAGGTCGTCGTCGCCAGGTTGGTGGGCCATGGCGTCAGGCTACGACCAAAGCTCGCAGCCCCACGTTCTCCGTATGCCCCCGTTACGGTCAGGGGATGAAGTTCTCGATCTGGCCATCATTCGACCGACCATGGACGGAGCTGCTCGAGCTCGCCCGTTACGCCGAGCGCACCGGTTGGCACGCGCTGTGGAGCGCCGATCATTTCATGCCCCAGACCGACGACAACACAGTCGGCAATGGGCCTGCCCTTGAATGTTGGAGTGTGCTCGCCGGCATTGCCGCCGCCGTTCCGCGCATCCGACTTACCTCGATGGTGTCACCGCTGACCATTCACCATCCGGTGGTGTTGGCCAAACGTGCCACCACGGTGGATCACATCAGCAACGGGCGCGTCGTGTTGGGCATCGGTGCCGGATGGCAGATGAACGAACATGGCGCGTACGGCTTTGAGCTCCCAGCGGCCGGCGAGCGCGTCACGCGGTTCGCCGAGGGCGTCGAGGTCATCCACCGCCTCCTCCACCAACCGCGAACCGATCTGGCCGGCTCCTATTACATCCTCACGAACGCGCCGTTCGAACCCAAGCCCATTCAGGAGGTGCTTCCGATTCTGGTCGGCACCGGCAGCCCACGCATGATGCGCATTACGGCACGCTGGGCCGACGAATGGAACACGTGGGGCGACCCCGCTCAGGTACGCGAGCGCACGACGCTGTTCGCGAAGGCCTGCGAGCGTGAGGGCCGCGACATGGCCAGCGTTCGCCGCTCCGCGCAAGCCATGGTTTTCCTGACCGACAACGATGCCGCACGCGACCGACTCCGCGAGATCGCTCCAGCTGGCCGCTCGCTCGTCGGCGCGCCCAGCGAGCTGATCGACCTCATCGGCGAATACGTGCAACAGGGTGTGCACGAGTTCGCGGTGCCGGACTTCACTCTGGGCGGAAGTGCCGAGGAACGGATGCACGCACTCGAAAGGATCCACGCCGAGGTGCTGTCCGCGTTCTGATCAGGACTCCGGCTCGGACGACTCGCTGCCGGGCGAATGGAACTTTGCGTACACGGCCTCGGCTACGGCATCGGGCAACCACGTGAGTGACTTCAACGTTTCCAATGACGCCTTCTTCACGGCGTTGACCCCGCCAAGTTCTTTGGCGAGCCGCGTCTTGCGGGTGTCGCCGAGCCCGGCGATGTCGTCGAGCGAACTCTTGGTCATCCGCTTGCCGCGCAACTCGCGGTGGAAGCTGTTGGCAAACCGATGCGCCTCGTCGCGGATGCGTTGGAGCATGAAGAGCGCTTCGCTGCCTCGTGGCACATTGACCGGCAAGCTGCTGCCGGGCATGTAGACCTCTTCGAATCGTTTCGCGAGCGACGCGATCGGAATCTCGTCTTCGAGGCCCAACGCCTTGACCACACGTTCGGCAACAGCGAGTTGCCCCTTGCCTCCGTCAACGAGCAGGAGTTGCGGTGGGTACGCGAACTTGCCCGGACGATCGCCGCGTTCGTTCACCGGCTGATCGCGCTGTTCGAGATACGCGGTGAGGCGGCGAGTCAACACTTCTTCCATCGCGGCGTAGTCGTCGTTGCCGGCCACCGTCTTCACCTTGAAGCGGCGGTACTCGCGTTTGTTCGGCAGGCCATCTTCGAGCACGACCATCGAGCCCACGTAGTCGGTGCCCTGCAAATGCGCCATGTCGTAGCACTCAATGCGCAGCGGTGCCTCGGGCAGACCGAGCAGATCCTGCAACTCGGTGAGTGCACGGCTGCGCGTGTTGTGGTCTGCAGCGCGACGCAGCCGATGGCGAGTGAACTCTTCTTTGGCGTTGCGCGTCACCGTCTCGTGTAGATCGCGCTTGTCGCCGCGCTGGGGAACACGAATCTGCACCCGCGTGCCGCGCAGGTGGGTGAGCCATTCCTCGTAGGTAGTCAGGTCGTCGGCGTCGACGGGCACGAGTACCTGCTTGGGAATGCCGAGCGGCGGTTCGTCGCCATACATGTGCTCCATGATGCGATCGACGAGGCCTCCGGCGGTGAGGTCTTCGACCTTGTCGATGATGAACCCCTTGCGGCCCACGACCCGACCCTTGCGCACGAAGAACACCTGCACCGCAGCTTCGAGTTCGTCGTCGGCGATACCGATGACGTCGATGTCCTCGCTGCGTTCGGCCACCATCTGTTGCTTCTCGATCGCGCGCTGCACCGCGGCCCAGCGATCGCGCAGCCGCGCAGCCTTTTCGAACTCGAGTTCCTTCGCTGCAGCGCGCATGTCGGATTCGAGACGATCGACGATTTCGTCGGTGTCACCATCGAGAAAATCGCAGAGCTCGGTGACCTGCTGGAAATACTCGGGGCGGTCGATGTTGCCAACGCAGGGCCCGCTGCATTTCTCAATGTGGAACAGCAAGCACGGTCGGCCGAGGCGTTGGTGTTCGTTGAACTTGCCGTTACTGCACGTACGAATGGGGAAGCTGCGCAGCAGAAGGTCGAGCGTGTCACGAATCGCGTACGCGTGGGCGTACGGTCCGAAGTAGCGCACCCCTTTGCGTTTATGGCCGCGCATCACCAGCGCGCGGGGCCATTCCTCGTCCATCGTCACCGCGAGGAAGGGATAGCTCTTGTCGTCGCGAAGGCGGATGTTGAATCGCGGCCTGTGCTGTTTGATCAGGCTGTACTCGAGCATCAATGCTTCGACCTCGTTGCGCACCTCGATCCACTCCACCGTTTCTGCCGTGGCCACCATTTGCGCAGTACGCACATGCATGTTGCGAGGATCTTGGAAGTAGTTGCTCAGGCGTTGACGCAAGTTCGACGCCTTGCCCACATAGATGACGCGACCCTCGACATCTTTGAACTGATACGACCCCGGATTCTCGGGGATACTGCCGGCGGGCGGACGGGTCACCATGATGTAGCGATCATACGAGGAGCGTGTGACTCCGCATCCGGCTGTCCCGCGAGACAACCGACGGCAACGGTAGGGTTGTGCCGATGGCAGGTCGCCCCCGGTTCTCGTTCCCGTCCCGTCGCGGCCAGACCGATCCGTGGTTCCGCGTCGGTTCGCTCGACGTCACCACAACCGTGTTGGTCACCGCACTGTGCGTCATTTCGCTGTTCGTCTGGTCGGCCAACGCCGAGGCATGGTCACACACGGCGTTGATCGCCAGTGAGGTACGCAGTGGCCAGCTGTGGCGTTTGTTCACCTGGCCCATCACCAACAGCCTCGCGGGTAACCAAGCCATCTGGAACGTGGTGGCGATTGCGCTGTTCTGGTACTTCGGCAAGGAGGTCGAGAACCAGATCGGTCGCGCCAAGTTCGCATGGACGCTCACGTCGATCGCGCTCATCTCCGGCCTCGCCGCCACAGCGCTGAACGTGAACCTGTGGTCCATCCATCAGTTCGAGGTAGCGCTCTTCGTCGTGTTCGTCGCTCAACACCCGAAGGCACCGTTCTTCTTCGGTATCCCGGCATGGATCATCGCCGTTGTCTTCGTCGGCATCGAGATCTTGCAGTACAACGCCGATGGCGCCTATGAACTGATCGTCGTGTTGCTCATCAGCATCGTCACGGCGGTGTGGGCCGTGCGAAGTTTCGGCATGCTCAACGAGTTGCACTGGCTGCCGCCCATCAAGCTCGGCGGCGGCAAGCCCAAACCCGCCAAGCGCAAGCCGGTGAAGGGTGCCCGGGGCGGCTCAGCCGGCGCCGTTGTGATCGACGGCGGATGGCCGACCACCCCCACGTACACACCCATGCACGACCAGGCCGAAGTGGATCGCATCCTCGACAAGATCGCCGTCGTCGGCATGGACGGCCTCACCACCGACGAAAAGAAGCGGCTTAACGAAGCGAGTAAGCGGCTGCGCAAGAAGGGCAACTGACCTCAGGCTCAGCCAGCGAGCAGAGGTTTCAGGAATCGGCCGGTGTGGCTTCCGGGAAGCTCAGCGATGTGCTCGGGCGTGCCCTCACCCACGATGAGGCCTCCGCCACCACCACCCTCGGGACCGAGATCGATGATCCAGTCGGCGGTCTTGATGACGTCGAGGTTGTGCTCGATGACCAATACCGTGTTGCCTTGGTCGACCAAGCGCGACAGCACCGTGAGCAGCCGACGAACGTCTTCGAAATGTAGACCGGTGGTGGGCTCGTCGAGCAGATAAATGGTGTGGCCGGTGGACCGCTTGGCCAGTTCGGCGGAGAGCTTTACACGCTGCGCCTCCCCACCCGACAACGTGGGCGCGGGCTGACCGAGGCGCACATAACCGAGACCCACGTCGACCAGTGTCTGCATGTACCGGGCAATGCCAGGCTGGTTGATGAAGAAGTCGACGGCCTCGGCCACGGGCATGTCGAGCACCTCGGCGATGTTCTTGCCCTTGAACTGAATGTCGAGCGTGTCACGGTTGTAGCGCGCTCCCTTACATACCTCGCAGGGCACGTACACATCGGGAAGAAAGTGCATCTCGATCTTGATGGTGCCATCGCCGCTGCACGCCTCGCACCGACCACCCGCAACGTTGAAACTGAAACGACCCGGCAGGTATCCACGCACCTTGGCCTCTTGCGTGCTCGCGAAGAGCTTGCGCACGTTGTCGAACACACCCGTGTAGGTGGCCGCATTGGAACGCGGCGTGCGCCCGATGGGACTCTGGTCCATGTCGATGACCTTGTCGAGCAACTCAATGCCCTGCACCGACGTGTGACGACCTGCGGCCTGCTTGGATTTGTAGATCCTCTGCATCAGCGATGGCAGCAAGATGTCGCGCACGAGCGAACTCTTGCCCGAGCCGGAGACACCCGTGACAGCCACGAAACACCCGAGCGGTATGCGCACGTCGATGTTCTGCAGGTTGTGTTCGCGCGCGCCCTTCACCGTGAGCCAGTCATCGCCTGGCGAGCGGCGATGTTTGGGCACCGGCACGCTGCGCTTGCCCGCCAGATACTGCCCGGTGATGGATTCCTTGGTCTTGAGAATTCCCTTCACCGGACCGCTGTACACCACCTCACCACCGTGCTCGCCTGCACCCGGGCCAATGTCGACGATCCAGTCGCTGGCCCGAATGGTGTCCTCGTCGTGCTCGACGACCAACACCGTGTTACCCAGATCGCGAAGCCGAACCAGTGTCTCGATGAGACGATGATTGTCGCGCTGGTGCAGGCCGATCGACGGTTCGTCGAGCACGTAGAGCGTGCCGACGAGCCCGGAGCCGATTTGGCTGGCGAGGCGGATGCGCTGCGCTTCGCCACCCGCCAGCGTTCCGGCGGAACGCGATAACGACAGGTAGTCGAGGCCCACATCGAGCAGGAAACCCAACCGTGCGTTGATCTCTTTCACCACGCGTTCGGCGATCATGCGGTCGCGCTCGCTGAGTTCGAGACCCACGAGGAACTTGGCGGATTCACCGATGCTCATGTCGCAGACATCAGAGATGTGCCGGCCGTTCACAGTGACCGCGAGGCTGGCGGGCTTGAGGCGCGCTCCCGCACACGTGGGGCACGGCACGAGGCGCATGTAGCCCTCGTACTGCTCGCGACTCCAGTCGCTCTCGGCGGCTTCGTGGCGTCGCTTGATCCACGGGATCACGCCTTCGTACGCGGTGGAGTACGCACGCACGCGGCCGTATCGGTTCTTGTACTTGACCGCAAGATTGCCGTCGACACCGTGCAGGATGACCTTCACCTGCTTCGCGTTCATCGCGTTCCACGGTGCGTCGACATCGATCTCGTAGACCTCGGCAACCGCTTCGATCATCCGATTGAAGTATTGCGTGTGCGCCGAGCGCCACGGTGCGATGGCCCCACCCGTAATGGACAACTCGGGGTCGGGGATCAGCAGTTCGGGATCGATCTCGAACGTGGTGCCCAATCCGTCGCACGCGCCACATGCGCCGTAGGGAGAATTGAACGAGAAGTTGCGCGGGGCGAGTTCCTCGAAGCTGGTGCCACACTGCGGGCAGGCGAGGTGCTGACTGAATGTGAGCGTGTCCTGGGCCTCACCGTCTTTGCCGACGATCTCGATCTCGGCAACGCCCTCGGCAAGCTTCAGCGCCGTCTCGAGGCTGTCGGTGAGTCGCCGCTCGATACCGTCGCGGCGCACGAGGCGGTCGATGACGACCTCGATGGAGTGGTTCTCGTAGCGGGCAAGGCTTTCGTCGCGCTTGAGGAACTCGGCGATGTCGACCAATTCAGTGTCCACCCGGGCACGCACGAAACCCTGCCCGGCCAGGTCTTCGAGCAACGTCTTGTATTCGCCCTTGCGTCCGCGCACCACAGGCGCAAGCACCTGGAACCGCGTGCCATCGGGCATCAACAGAATACGGTCGACGATCTGCTGTGGCGTCTGGCGCTGCAGGCGCGTGCCGTCGTTGGGACAGTGCTGAATGCCGATGCGCGCATACAGCAGGCGCAGATAGTCGTACACCTCGGTGATGGTGCCGACGGTGGAGCGCGGGTTGCGGCTCGCGGATTTCTGGTCGATGGAGATGGCCGGCGACAGCCCCTCGATCACATCGACATCGGGCTTGTCCATCTGGCCGAGGAACTGACGGGCGTAGGCGCTGAGGGACTCGACGTAGCGGCGCTGGCCCTCGGCATAGATGGTGTCGAACGCCAGGCTCGACTTGCCGGAGCCGGACAAACCCGTGAAAACAATGAGCTTGTCACGCGGCAGGTCGACGCTGACATTGCGAAGGTTGTGCTCGCGGGCACCGCGAACGATGATCTTGTCGGCCATGTGGCGAACCTATCCAGAAGAAGTGGTCAAGGGGTCAGCCCGCATCGCGAAGTTCGCGGCGCAGGTCGTTGATTTCGTCACGCAGCCGTGCCGCGTATTCGAAGCGCAACTCGACAGAGGCCTCGTGCATTTCTTCCTCGAGGGTGAGGATGAGCCGGGCGAGTTCTTGTTGGGGAAGTGTCTTGAGCTCGCGTTGCACTTTGTCGCGCTCGCGCTGCTTACGCCGATCCTTGCCGGGCACGGGTGACGACGAGTCGGGTCGCAGCAACGACAAGATGTCGCCGACGGCTTTGCGAATGGTCTGCGGATTGATGCCGTTTTCGAGGTTGTATGCAATCTGGCGCTCGCGACGGCGCTGCGTTTCTTCGATGGCCTTGGTCATCGAGTTGGTGATTCGATCGGCGTACATGATGACCTGACCATCCACGTTTCGCGCGGCGCGGCCCATCGTCTGGATGAGCGATGTCTCGCTGCGCAGGAAGCCCTCTTTGTCGGCATCGAGAATGGCGACGAGCGATACCTCGGGCAGGTCGAGACCTTCCCTCAACAGGTTGATACCCACAAGGGCATCGAACTCGCCGAGACGCAGCCCGCGCAGGGTCTCGATGCGCTGGATGGTATCGATGTTGCTGTGTAGGTAGCGCACGCGCAGGCCCTGTTCCAGCAGGTACTCGGTGAGATCCTCGGCCATCTTCTTGGTGAGCGTGGTGATGAGCACGCGGTCGCCCTGCGCCACACGCGCGTTCACGTTCTCGATGAGGTCGTCGATCTGGCCCTTGGTGGGCTTGACGATGACCTCGGGATCGATGAGGCCGGTGGGTCGCACGATCTGCTCGACGACTCGCTGCGATACCTTCAGTTCGTAGGCCGACGGCGTTGCAGACAGGAAGACACATTGCGGTATTCGTTCCAGGACCTCTTCGAATCGCAGTGGCCGGTTGTCGCGCGCGCTCGGCAAACGAAAGCCGTGTTCCACGAGTTGGTCCTTACGACTCAGGTCACCCATGTATTGGCCATGCAACTGCGGCACCGCAACGTGGCTCTCGTCGATGACCAACAGGAAGTCGTCGGGGAAGTAGTCGATGAGCGTGAACGGGGGCTCGCCGTGCGTGCGACCATCGATATGCATGGAGTAGTTCTCGATGCCGTTGCAGTACCCAACCTCTTGGATCATCTCGAGGTCGTATTGCGTACGCATTCGTAACCGCTGCGCCTCGAGCAACTTGCCTTCGGTCTCGAACTGGGCGAGGCGCGTTTGCAGCTCGGCTTCGATGCCGATGACGGCTTTGCGCATGCGCTCGTCGCCCGCCACATAGTGCGTGGCCGGGAAGATCATCACCTGGGTCATCTCGCTGAGCTGCTCGCCGGTGAGTGGGTCGATGACCGTGATGCGATCAACGGTGTCGCCGAACATCTCGATGCGCAGCACGGTCTCGTCGTAGGACGGATGGATCTCGATGGTGTCGCCACGCACCCGAAACTTGCCACGGCCGAGCGCAATGTCGTTGCGGTCGAATTGCAGATCGACAAGCCGGCGCAAGATGCTGCGCTGGTCGTAGTCGACACCGGTATGCAGTTCGAGCAACTGACCCTTGTATTCCTCGGGGTTACCCATGCCGTAGATGCAACTCACCGACGCGACCACAATGGTGTCGCGGCGGGTGAGCAACGCCGCCGTTGCACTGTGGCGCAGGCGATCGATCTCGTCGTTGATCGACGAGTCCTTTTCGATGTAGGTATCGCTGGACGCGATGTACGCCTCGGGCTGGTAGTAGTCGTAGTAGCTGACGAAGTACTCGACCCGGTTCTCGGGGAAGAACTCGCGCATCTCCTGCGCCAACTGCGCGGCGAGCGATTTGTTGGGCGCCAAAATGAGAGTCGGCTTCTGCACCTTCTCGATGGTCCATGCAATGGTGGCCGATTTACCCGAGCCGGTGATGCCGAGCAGCGTCTGGAAACGAAGCCCCGTCTCGATGCCCTCGCTCAATTGGGCAATGGCCTTTGGCTGATCGCCCGCAGGCGCAAAGTCTGAGACAACTTTGAAGGGAATCACCCGGTCAGTGTATCAGCGAACACATGTTCGCTATCGGTATTCCTGCCGCTGGGGGGTGGCGCACCTACGGCAGGCCCTTGCCGTCGCTTGCGGGCGCCGGCTCCACCGGATCGGCGAGGCGGGCGTCGTCGGGAGCGACTGGTGCCAGACTCTGCATCCACGACCACAGAGCTGACAGTTGGGCCATCAACGCGTCGCGATCACCCGAGTTGTCGATCACAAAATCCGCCTTGTCCAAGCGTTCGTCGCGAGTGGCCTGACGGGCGATGCGGGCTCGCGCGTCGGCTTCGTCCATACCCCGGAACGTGACCAGCCGCTCGACTGCGACCTCGATGGGTGTATCGACCACGGCCACGCCTGCGATCGGATAGCGCGTGTTCTCGATCAGCAGCGGAACATCGAGTACCACGACGTGGTCAGTGTGGAGATGGTCGCGAATACGGCCACGGATGGCTCCGCCGACCACGGGGTGAACAATCGCGTTCAGCTCCTTGAGGATCTCTGGATCGGGGAACACGATGGCGGCGAGCGCAAGCCGATCGAGTGATCCATCGGCGGCGACGATGTCGTTCCCGAAGCGCTCGACAATCGCGTTGAACACCGGCGCTCCGGGTTGTTGTAACTCTTTGGTCATCGCGTCGGCGTCGATAATCACGGCCCCGAACTCGGCGAGACCTGCCGACACGGTCGACTTCCCCGATCCAATGCCACCGGTGAGACCCACAACGATCATGCGACGACGGTAGCAAGCCGCACCGCTACCATCACGAACGTGAGCCACGAAGCCGCCGAGAGCGAACCGTTGTCGTGGCCGCTGGTCGAACGAAGGCGCAACCCGCCGGAATCTGGCGCACCCGACGAACGCACCGTGCGGCCTCGTCACGCCACGCCTGAATCCGTCAGCAGCATCGCGGCCGCACCGCTACTCCCATTCCGAATCGCCGCGCTGGTCGGGGCAATCATTCGAGGGGCCGAGTTCTACACCCGATCAAACTGGTCGTTGTTGGTCGCCACCGCCGTCGTTGCGGCATACACCGTCTTCGTGATAGCTCGACCCATCGCGTACCACAACGACAGCCGCACCCGATTGCGGGTAGTCGTCGAGCTTGCCTTGGTGACGAGCGCAGTGCTCGTCACCGGCGGCTGGGCATCGCCACTCGCGCTCTGCCTGGTGCCCACGTGCATGCTTGCCGGATTCGTGGGTGGCACCCTGTTCAGCGCCCAAGTCGGGCTGGGCGCCACTGTCATAGTCACGCTGCAGTACCTGAAGAGCGCCGGCGCGCATCAGGGTCTTCGTGACGCGGGCTTGTGGCTCGGCCTGCTGTTACTCGTGGCCGTCACCAGCGGCCTGTCACACCGCGCGTCGCTCGACTCGGCCCGCCATCAGCAGGCTGCACTCGATCGGGTCGGGCGCTTGGCGGAAGCCAACGCGCTGCTGTTCTCATTGCAACGTGTGGCGCAGACGTTACCCGCTTCGTTGGACCTCCAGGACGTCCTCAATTCCACGGTCGCTCGGGTTCAATCGCTTATCGACCACAGCATGTTGACGATTCTGCTGTACAGCGACGTCACCAGCAGGCTCGAACCGGCACGGATTCAGGGATACTCGGTCACCGCCACATCACTTCGCGATGGCCTGCCCGAAACGGTGCACGAAGCGTTGCGCGCACCCAAGACGGTGCGTCGCGACGAACTCGACCCGATCGGCGGACTCGGCCCACACGCACGCTCCGGGCTCTACGCCGCGTTACGCGCCCGCGGCGCAGTGATCGGGATTATCGCAGTCGAGTCGCTCGAGCCGTCGCACTTCGGACCACAACAAGCAGAGATTCTGCATGGCCTTGCGGAACCGTTCGGGATCGCTATCGACAACGCCCGGTTGTTCCAGCGGCTGCGAATCGTGTCGGCCGACGAGGAACGAAATCGCATTGCTCGCGATATCCACGATCACATCGGATCATCACTCGCGTTCTTGGGTTTCGAGCTCGACCGCGCTCTCGGAGCCACCGCGCGTGGCGAGTCGGTGGAGGCCACCCTCAGGGAACTTCGTGATGAGGTCACCAACATGATCGGCGACGTTCGCGAAACCCTCTACGACCTTCGTTCCGACGTTTCCGAAATGCAGGACCTGACATCGACTCTGCAGCAGTTCATCAATCGGCTCCAAAGCCGCAGTGGATTGACGATCACCTTCGCATGTGATCGGCACGATCGCCTCACGATTGCCCAAGAACGCGAGATCTGGCACATCGCAAGAGAGGCGCTGATCAACGTAGAGCGCCACTCCCAGGCGAAGCACGTGTCGGTCACGTGGACTTCCACGCCGGCTCATGCGGTCCTCACCATCAGCGACGACGGCATCGGTCTCACCGAGCAATCAGGCCGCCTCGACTCATACGGCATGGTTGGCATGCGTGAGCGCGCGACAAGTATCGGTGCCCAACTGACGACTGAATCCTCGCCGAACGGTACCGTGGTTCGCGTCGGGCTCCGACAGCCTCAGGGGGCAGCACAATGGGATTGACCGCACTACTCGTGGACGACCACACCATGCTGCGTCAGGGCCTTCGACGCGGCCTGGAGGCCGAGGGCATCCGGGTGGTCGGCGAAGCTGGCGACGGTGAGACCGGAGTTCGGCTCGCGCTCGAGCTTCGACCCGATGTCGTTCTGATGGACGTGTCGATGCCCAACGTCGATGGGATCGAGGCGTCCCGTCGCATCCTCAGGGCCGATGGCCGTCAGAAGGTGATCATCTTGACCATGCACATGGATCGCACCATCATCAACTCGGCGTTGCGAGCCGGCGTGTCTGGCTATCTCACCAAGGACTGCTCAATGACAGAGGTCGTGGAAGCCATCCGTCTTGCCACCAACGGCGACACCGTGCTCTCCAAGAACCTCGCCGCGCTGATGCTCAACGCGGCGCGTGGCGTGGAATCCGACCCCGAGGTCATCATCTCGCCGCGCGAGGAAGAGGTCCTGCAACTCGTGGTCGACGGCCTCGGCACCACCGAGATCGCAACGCGACTGTTCATCAGCCAAAAGACAGTGAAGAACCACCTCGCCTCCATTTATGACAAGCTCGACGCGCGCGACCGGACGCAAGCAGTACTGACCGCCGTCCGTATGGGAATTGTCCGCATCAAGTGAACCCGGGTGCGACAATGGGGCCGGTTGCCCGACCCCATTGATCCACGCCTTGTTGCCCAGCGCTTTGGCTGAGTGAACGCTGACGCCCACTGGCTGTCAGACCTCTTCGGTGACAGGCTCCTCGGCGACGGCTTCGTCAGCTACCGGTTCGGTCTCCACATCGATGGCCGTCTCTGACGCACCGTCAGCAGACTCGGGCCCTCCGCCGTTTTCCTGGTAGTACTCGGCCCATGCGGCTTCGCGCTCGACGTCGTCGGCGCCGACAGCCCAGTTGCCGTGCTCGTCCATCTCGAAGTGCTGACGGTATTCCTCGGCCAATTCGCCACCTTCGGCAGCCTGCTTGATCGACAGGCTGATGCGGCGGCGGGCGAGGTCGAGATCGATGATCTTGACCCACAGCTCTTCGCCAGGGGTGACGACCTGCTCGGGTGAGTCGACGTGATGGGCGCTCATCTCGCTGATGTGCACCAGGCCTTCGATGCCCTCGCCCACCTGTGCGAACGCGCCGAACGGCACGAGCTTGGTGATGCGGCCATACACCAGCTGGCCCACTTCGTGACTGTTCGCAAAGATTTGCCACGGGTCCTGCTGAGTGGCTTTGAGCGACAGGCTGATGCGCTCGCGGTCGAAGTCGACATCGAGCACCTGCACGGTAACGGGATCGCCGACGGCAACCACCGCACCCGGGTGATCGACATGCTTCCACGACAATTCGCTGACGTGGATGAGACCGTCCATGCCACCGAGATCGACGAACGCACCGAAGCTGACGACGCTGCTGACCACACCGCTGCGGATCTCGCCGGGCTTGAGGTTGGTGAGGAACTCGTCGCGAGCTTCCTTCTGCGTCTCTTCCAAGTAGGCGCGTCGGCTGAGCACGACGTTGTTGCGGTTCTTATCGAGCTCGATGATCTTGGCCTGCACCATCTTGCCCACGTAGGGCTGAAGGTCGCGAACACGACGCAGCTCGACCAGCGATGCGGGCAGGAAGCCGCGCAGACCGATGTCGACGATGAGACCACCCTTGACGACTTCGATGACGAGACCTTCGACCATGCCATCGGCTTCCTTGAGCTTTTCGATGTTGCCCCAAGCACGCTCGTACTGCGCCCGCTTCTTCGAGAGCAGCAGTCGCCCCTCTTTGTCTTCCTTCTGCAGAACGAGCGCTTCGACCTTTTCGCCGAGCTTGACGATCTCGTGCGGGTTGACGTCGTTGCGGATGCTGAGTTCGCGGGCGAGGATGACGCCCTCGCTCTTGTAACCAATGTCCAACAGGACTTCGTCACGGTCGATCTTCACCACGGTGCCGTGGACTAACTGGCCATCTTCGACTTCTACGAGAGTGCCAGCAATTGCGTCGGCGAAAGACATGCCGAGATCATCGGAGATGACCTGGCGGGGGGTGTAATTGCCCTCTTCATCAAAGGTGCCAAAGGCAGATGAGGTGGCGGTCGAGGTATCGGACAAGGAGGTATTCGCTTTCAGAGGTGGATAGGGAAGATGGTCAGCGACCGCGAGGCGGTCGTGGCACCTCGGCGATGTTATCAGCACGCTGGGGATTCGTCACCAGGGGCGGGTGGCGAGCACCAGGAACTCCGGCGACTCCGTGGAGGGTGGATCAAAGCCGTATCTGCCGGGCTCGACGCTGCAGATCGAATCGACCGACAGACCCACCGTAGCGAGCACTAGCCGCAACTCGCGCGGCGTGTAGCAGCCTGTCCAGAGATCCACCTCGGCGGCTTGCCCCGCCGGGTTGCGTACCTCGGTTCGTTCGCGATTCACCCCGGTGTCGGCGTCGAAGCTGGCTGCTTCGTGGTACTTCACGGCGAAGTAGGCGTTGAACGCACTGAGCGCCAGACGCCCGCCCGGCCGGAGCGCACGGGCCATCCCCGCCAACACCGACACATCGTCGCCGTTTGCCGTCATCAGACCGAACGCTCCCTGACAGAGGCAGATCACAGCGTCGAACTCGCCGTCGAACGGCATCGACCGCGCGTCGAGGCGCTCGAACGTGGCGTCTGGTAACGCTGCCGCGGAGGCCAAGTCGATGAATGCCTGGCTGATGTCGATGCCGTGCACGGTGACGCCGCGGCGAGCGAGTTCGAGCGCGTGCCGGCCCGGACCGCAACCCACATCGAGCACGCGCGTGCCTGGATGCAAACCGAGAGCGACGACGAGATGATCGATCTCTTGAACGGTTCCCTTTGTGAACGAATAGCGCAGGTATGCCGGACCCATGTGCTGCGCAAGGGGCTCGAACCAGTGCCCCTCGACTGATGGCCCAGGATCCATCGTCAGCCCTTGGCAGCGGCCCAGCTCTGGCCCCAGCTCACGTTGACCTCGAGCGCTACGTCGAGCTGCGCTGCGTTGCGCATGATGTCGATGATCAGCGGACCGACGACCTCGCGCTCGGCCGAGGGCACCTCGACGAGCACTTCGTCATGCACCTGCAGGATCACCTGACTCACGTGGCCGCCCTGCTCGAGTGCTTCGTCGATACGCACGAGCGCCACCTTGAACACGTCGGCCGCAAGGCCTTGAATGCCGGCGTTCATGGCCTGACGCTCGCCGGCCTGGCGGATGCGAAAGTTCGAGTTACTCAATTCCGGGATGGGACGGCGTCGCCCGAACAGCGTCTCGGTGAACCCACGCTCGCGGGCCTCTTTGACGGTGGCATCCATGTATGCGCGCACTTTGGGGAACGCCTCGAAGTACGCGTTGAGGATGACCGATGCTTCATCGGTGGCGATGCCGAGTCGCTGGCCGAGGCCATAAGCCTCCATGCCGTAGGCGAGACCGTACGACACCATCTTCGCCTTCGAGCGCTGATCCAACGTGACCTCGGCTGGATCCACGTTGAACACGCGGGCGGCGGTGGCGTTGTGGATGTCCTGTCCGCTCGCGAACGCATGGATCAGCCCCGGGTCGGCAGCGAGATGCGCGATGCAGCGAAGCTCGATCTGGTTGTAGTCGGCTACCAACAGCACGCAACCAGGGCCCGGGATGAAGGCCTTGCGAAACTGGCGACCCTCTTCAGATCTGACTGGGATGTTGTGCAGGTTCGGCTGGTCGCTGCTGAGTCGGCCCGTGCGGGCCACCGTTTGATTAAAGGTCGCATGAATTCGACCATCGGCAGCGACCTCGTTGAGCAGCCCCTCGCCATAGGTGCTGCGCAGCTTTTCGACCTCGCGGTACAACATCAGCGGGTCGATGAACTCGGGCCACTGATCGCGCAACTTCTCCAGCGTTGCCGCGTCGGTGGAGAAACCCGTCTTGGTCTTCTTGCCCGGCGCCAGGCCTCGCTCGGTGTAGAGGATCTCGCGCAACTGCACGGGCGAGTTGATGTTGAAGGGGCGACCAACGACTTCTTGCAGCACGCCGGCCAGACGCTGCGCCTCGGTGGACAGGCGGTTGCCCAGATGACGCAGCTCGTCGGCGTCGACCGCGATCCCGACGTGTTCCATCTTGGCGAGAATGCGCACCAGTGGGTTCTCGATGGACGCATATAGATCGCCCATACCTTGAAACTCGAGTGCATCGTGCAACGCATCTGCCAGACGCGAAACAGCCAGCGCTTCGCGCGCTGCGCGCTTGGGCTCATCGACACCGCTGTCACCGAAGTCGAGTTGCCCTCGCGCTCCCGGCTCGTCGGGAGGGAATCGGAACGCTGTGTACTTCTCGAGCAGATCGGCTACGGCGTATCGCGACTCAGACGGGTCGATCAGGTACGCCGCGATCGCGGTATCGAGCGTGAGTCCACGCATGTCGAGACCGTGCCCGAACATCCATCGCATTGCGGCCTTCACGTTGTGGCCCCGCACATTGGGATGCGACGTCAGCGCGGCACCAACTGCAGTGTCACCCAGATGATCGACCGGAATCCAGACGCACTCGGCGGCATCGGCATCGAGCACGATGCCGAGCCCAAGAAGTTCTCCACGGCCCGGCTCGCCGAGCCATTGCGCCGCAATGTCGAGGCGGGGCAGTCGCTGCAGGATCGCCAAGGATTCTTGCGCCGACACGCTGACGAACAGTTCTGCTTCGAGCACCTCGGCGGACTGCACCGCGGCGCCGGTGAGGCCGATGGAGGCGAGTGCGTCGTTGAGACGATCGAGCAGCGAACGGAACTCGAGGAACTCGAACAGGCGCTGCACCTCGTCGGTATGCGGCGTGAAGCCGAGCGCGTCGTAATCAACCTCGATAGGCGCGTCGCAGCGCACCACCATGAGCTCGTGGTTCAACCGCGCGAGCGCCTCGTTCTGGATCAGTGATTCCTTCAGCTTCGGCGTCTGCTGATCGACGTTGGCGAAGATGCCGTCGAGGTTGCCATACGTGGTGATGAGCTTGGCCGCAGTCTTTTCGCCTACACCCGGCACGCCCGGCAGGTTGTCGCTGCTGTCGCCACGTAACGCCGCGTACTCCGGGTACTGAGCCGGGGTGACACCGGTCTTTTCGAAGATGCCAGCTTCGTCGTACAACGCGTACTCGCTGACGCCGCGCTTGTTGTAGAGCACGCGTACGTGCGGGTCGCTCACGAGCTGATAGCTATCGCGATCGCCGGTAACGATGATGACGTCGTCGCCTCGCTCCCTTATCTGCTGGGCCACAGTGCCGATGATGTCGTCGGCCTCAAAACCGACCAGATCGATGGCAGTTACATCGAGCGCGGCGAGCACTTCGCGCACCAGCCCCATTTGCTGGCGAAGAATATCGGGGGCGGCCTCACGCTGGGCTTTGTACTGCGGATTGGCGTAGTGACGGAACGTCGGCTCAGGGCGGTCGAATGCCACCAGCACGCCATCGGGCTTGTGCTCCTTGACGAGGTTGATGAACATCGAGGTGAACCCAAACACGGCGTTGGTGACCTGTCCGCTGGCCGTAGCCATGTCGGTAGGCAGCGCGTAGAAGGCTCGATACGTCAACGAGTTGCCGTCGAGAACTAAGAGTTTGGCCACGGAGCGCCTACGGCCGAAGGGTTCCGGCGACGACTCGCTCGGCAACGTCGCGCATGCGTCCGCGCTCGCTCATCGCCGTGCGCTGCAGAAAGGTGAAGGCTTCCTGCTCTTTGAGTCCGCATTCGTCGGCGAGAATGCCTTTTGCGCGATCGATGATCTTGCGCGACTCGAGCTGCTCGCCCAATGCGTCAACTTCACCGGTGAGTGACTGCAGTTCGCGGAAGCGGCCGATGGCCACTTCGATGGCCGGGATGAGATCGCTTTTCTGGTAGGGCTTCACGAGGTACGCCAGTGCACCCGAATCACGAGCCTGCTCGATGATCTCGCGTTGGCTGAACGCAGTGAGGATCAGCACACCACAAAGGCGCTCGGCGTTGATGAGTGCCGCTGCTGCGAGACCGTCCATCCCCGGCATCTTGATGTCGAGGATGGCCAGATCGGGACGCAGCTCACGAACCAGTTCCACGGCCTTGTCGCCGCGGCCGGTCTCGCCAACGACGTCATAGCCCTCTTCCTCGAGGGTTTCTTTCAGGTCGAGCCGGATAATGGCTTCGTCTTCTGCGATCACCACTCGGATGGTCACGGCACGGTCCTTTCGGTAGCGGGCACTCCCGCATCACCATTCAACCACGCGGAAGGCCCAGCGCGAACGTGCGTCAACCGAGCATACGGTCGAGCAGCAGATCCTGACGTCGTTCGAGCTCGGCGATGGACTCCACCACGTGGAGGCGATGTTTGGACATCGCGTCGGCGTGGGCCTGCGCATGGTGATAATCGTGCGAGGCGCCCGGGGTCTCTGACACCAATGACCGGATACCCATGTCGTCGGCCTCGTCAGACAGATGCGCAAGTTGCTCATCGATCACGTTGAGTTCCTCGCGGAGCTGACGAAGCCGAGCACTCGCCTGTTTGAGTCGTCGTTCCACCAACCATGTTCCCACTTCGCCAGTCTACGAACGCGTGCGGTTCTGGTGGTGACTTCCGTGAGATGCATGACGGGCGCACTGGACTCCCCGTGCCGTCGTGCGCCGAACAAGAGCTGATTATTGACAGAGTCCAGAATGTGTGGTCTGATTCGGCTTGTGGCAGAACCAGCAGTAGATCTCTTGCGCGAGCACGGCGTGCAGGTCACCGCTCAACGACTCGCGATTATGCGTGTCGTCGCGGAGCACCCACATGCCTCGGCCGACGAGCTGGGCGACGTCGTGCGCTCAGAACTCGGCGCGATCTCGCGGCAGGCGGTCTATGACTCGCTCGGCGTTCTAGTCGACAAGAACCTGATCCGTCGGATCCAACCGGCGGGCTCGGCCGCTCGCTACGAGAACCGGGTCGGCGACAACCACCACCACCTGATCTGCCGGAGCTGTCGCATGATGTTCGACGTCGACTGCGCTGCTGGCGAGGTGCCCTGCCTCACCGCCGAGGACAACCACGGATTCGAAGTCGACGAAGCCGAAGTCATCTACTGGGGCCGATGCGCAAGCTGTCGAGCAGGGGATCCGCCCGATGATCTTTCCAGCTCACGCGTTTCAGTTTTCGACACCACCAATCAACCATCCGCAAGAAATCAAGGAGCAAGACATGAGTGATCAGCTTCCCGAGAAGTCGGCACCCGACAGCAGCGATTCGTCGGCCAAGTGCCCCGTACTGCAGAGCCCGCACACCGCGACCGGCAGCTCGGCCAATCAGCATTGGTGGCCGAACCAGCTCAACGTGAACATCTTGCATCAGGGCTCGCCTGCGTCGAACCCAATGGACGACGACTTCGACTACGCCGCCGAGTTCGCCACCCTCGACTACGCCGCGCTGAAGGCCGACCTCACGGCCCTCATGACCGACTCCAAGGACTGGTGGCCGGCTGACTACGGGCATTACGGCCCGTTCTTCATCCGCATGGCATGGCACTCGGCAGGCACCTACCGCACCCACGACGGCCGCGGCGGAGGCGGCTCCGGCCAGCAGCGTTTCGCGCCATTGAACAGCTGGCCCGACAACGGAAACCTCGACAAGGCTCGCGCTCTGCTCGAGCCCATCAAGAAGAAGTACGGCCGCAAGATCTCCTGGGCCGACCTGATGCTGCTCACCGGCAACGTCGCGCTCGAATCGATGGGCTTCAAGACGTTCGGTTTCGCAGGCGGTCGTGAAGACGTGTGGGCTCCGGAAGAAGACGTCTACTGGGGTCCCGAGAACGTGTGGCTCGACGACCAGCGCTACAGCGGCGACCGCCAGCTCGAGGCGCCACTGGGTGCCGTGCAGATGGGCCTCATCTACGTCAACCCCGAGGGCCCGAACGCCAATCCCGACCCCATTGGGTCCGGTCGCGACATTCGCGAGACATTCGGTCGCATGGCCATGAACGACGAAGAGACCGTTGCGTTGGTCGTGGGCGGTCACGCCTTCGGCAAGATGCACGGTGCCGGCCCGGAATCCTTACTTGGATCCGAGCCCGAGGGCGCTCCGATGGAACAGCAGCTCCTCGGCTGGAAGAACAGCTTCGAGAGCGGTGTCGGCATCCACGCCACCACGAGCGGTTTCGAAGGAGCATGGAACTCCACACCCACCAAGTGGGACAACAACTATCTCGAAACGTTGATGGACAACGACTGGGTACTCACCGAGAGCCCTGCCGGCCACAAACAGTGGACAGCACCGGCGCTCGCCGGCACGGTGCCCGACGCCCAGCGACCCGACGTGTTCCACGCCCCGGTGATGAGCACGGCCGACATGGCCATGAAGATGGACCCAATCTACGGCCCCATCTCGAAGCGTTTCCGCGACAACCCGACACAGCTCGACGATGCGTTCGCTCGCGCCTGGTACAAGCTCCTGCACCGCGACCTCGGCCCGAAGGCCAATTTCATCGGCCCCGAGGTTCCGGCTGAAGAACTGCTGTGGATGGACCCGATTCCAGAAGGCACCGCGCTCAGCGATGCCGACGTCGCAACCGTCAAGGCCGCGATCATGGCGACTGGCCTGAGCATCACCGAGCTCGTCGAGACGGCCTGGGCCGCGGCGTCCACCTACCGTCAAAGCGACCGTCGCGGTGGCGCCAACGGTGGCCGCATTCGTCTCGTTCCGCAGAACGGCTGGGACGTCAACCACCCCGAACAGCTCCGCCGTGTGCTGTCCGCTCTCGAAGGCGTGCAGTCGAGCGTCGGCATCAACGTGTCGATGGCCGACCTCATCGTGCTCGGCGGCGTCGCTGCCATCGAAGCTGCAGCGGCCGCAGGCGGTCACAGCGTGAGCGTCACCGTCAGCACCGGCCGCGGCGACGCCACGGCCGAGCAGACCGACGAAGAGTCCTTCGCATGGCTCGAGCCGAAGAACGACGGCTTCCGTAACTACCTGGGTAAGGGCACCAGCCATGTCGCCGAGCACCTGCTCGTCGACCGGGCGCAACTGCTCGGCCTCAGCGCCCCCGAGATGGCCGCGCTCGTCGGTGGTCTCCGCGTGATCGGTGTCAGCACCGACAACCTTGGTGTGCTCACCGACAACGTTGGCACGCTCAGCAACGACTTCTTCGTCAACCTGATGAACCAGGACACCGTGTGGTCTGCTGCATCGGGCGCCGAAGACACGTTCGAAGGCCGTGACCGCTCGAGCGGCAACGTCAAGTGGACCGCTAGTCGCAACGACCTCGTGTTCGGTTCGAACTCGATCCTGCGGGCCATCGCCGACGTGTATGCAGCCGATGACGCAGGCGCCAAGTTCGCCAAAGACTTCGCCGCTGCATTCGCCAAGGTGATGGATGCCGATCGCTTCGATCTCGCCTGATCACCCCGACCTGAGGCGTTCCAACTGAGCCGGGTCTGCGCCACGTCGTTGGCGCAGACCGCTCGCGCGAATTGAAATGGCGGCCTGCGATGCTGACTTGCAAGGGTCGCACGGCAGACTGGCAGCGTGTACGACGACTGGGGCATCAGCGACGGCTACTTCGACGTGGCTGGCGATTGGCATGAGACCAGCACGATCACCCGCGACCGCCTGCGCGCCACCATGGGGACGCCCGAGCCTGGCCCACCGATGTGGTTCGTGCCCGTCGGAGACACCCACAGTCTGTGGGATCCGTGCCGCCTCGTACTCGAGGACGGCACGGTTCTCGGCGAGATCAACTCCTTGCCCGACGACCTCCCAATCGGGTATCACCGGTTGCATCCACTCGATGACAGTCCGATCACCCACCTCGTCGTGCACCCCGCCACGTGTCCGCCGGTTCCTTCGATGTGGGGGGTCGCGGCTCAGCTGTATGCACTGTGGAGCCCGAGCTCATGGGGCATTGGCGACCTGGCAGACCTCGCAACGTTGGCGCTGTCACTTCGCGCCGCCGGTGGCGAGGCGATCCTCAGCAGCCCGCTGCACCAGCCCGCTCCACCGAACCCCCAGGAACACAGTCCGTATTATCCCAGCAGCCGACGCGCATGGAACCCGATGCTCATCGCACTCGCCGATCCGCCACCGGCGAACATGCGCTGCGAACCCAGCGAGCTCATCAACCGCGATGCCGTCTGGACAGCAAAGCGTGCCGCGCTCGAGGAGCTGTGCGCGCGTTCCACCTCGCCCACACCCCTGCCGACATCGATCGCGTTGTGGAATGCGTTGTGCGACGAGTTCGGCCCAGAGTGGCAACAGTGGCCGCCCGACCTGCGGCGTTTTGATCTGGCCGTGTTGGCCGATCGCCTTCGCGACAACCGCGAGTTCGCGCAACGCGCCGGCTTTCATCAGTGGTGTCAAGACATCATCGGCGAACAGCTTGCGACGGTGCGCGCAAACACCAGCGCGCTGATCGGTGATCTCGCAGTTGGCTTTGCCCCGAACGGATCCGATGCGTGGGAGTTCCAGGACGTGCTTGCGCTCGATGTGAGAATCGGTGCGCCTCCCGATCCGTTCAACGCACTTGGGCAGGAATGGGGCCTTCCGGCGTTCATACCGTGGCGGCTTCGGAACGCGAGGTACGAGCCGTTCATCGCCACATTGCGTGCGGCGTTTCGCAGCGTCGATGGTCTGCGCATCGATCACGTCATGGGGCTTTTTCGTCAGTATTGGGTGCCTGCGGGTATGCCCGCAGCGGAGGGCGCGTACGTCGTATTCCCCTCCGACGAGTTGCTGGCCATCGTCTGTCTCGAAGCCACGCGAGCCAGAGCGTTCGTGGTCGGCGAAGACCTTGGCACCGTTGCCGAAGGCGTCCGCGAGACGCTGACCGCACGAGCCATCGCGGGCACCCGCGTGTTGTGGTTCGAACTCGACCCGCCGACACGCTGGCCGATCGAAACGCTCGCCACCGTGACAACGCACGATCTGCCGACCATCGCGGGCGTGTTGGGGGGAACCGACGGCGATACCGAACTGCTCGAGAGACTCCGCGCCGTCACCGACAGCACGGAAGTGAACGAGGTGATCGCGCACATCCACGCTGCCCTCATTGCCTCGCCGTCGGCGCTTCGTCTGATCTCGTTGGACGATGCGTGTGGCGTCATCGAGCGTCCAAATCGGCCGGGCACGGTTGGTGGCTCGAACTGGAGACGACGACTTCCTGTGTCGGTCGATGCGATCACGTTCCGAGCCGCACCCGAGGGCGAACATGATTGAATCCGCGACTCCCGATCCGCTCACCGGGTCTGCCGCTGGCTCCCCTACGGCGCCTGCGCGATGGTCGGGGCCGACCGCACGCCGGCCGAGCACGACCGCGGACATTCCAGATCCACCGCCGACGACGACTACAGAGCCGACCGGTTGGTTCAGACGCCATCGCCGGTCGTTCATCGTCTGGTTTGTGGTCGCAGCGGCGCTCGCGTTCCGGTTGTTGTCGTCAGGTGGAAGCGGACCCGACTTCACCTCGCTCAAGGTGGGAGATTGCCTCGACCTGCCCGATACGGCAACAATCGCCAAGCTCACCACGATCGACTGCAGCAGGCCACACACGCGCGAGGTCTTTGCAATCGGCGACACGAAGACGACAATCGCGATCAGTGCCACCGGAACGCAAAATCTCGCCGATCCTGAGATCGTGCGAATCTGCCGCACCGACGTGTCCCCGACGATTCTCACCGCACTTGCGGCGACTGCTGACGCGCAGGCCGGTTACCTGATTGCAGGTAGCCGTACGGGTCGAGTGGCGTGCGTTGTGGTCACACCCAGCCGCACGAGTTCGCTGATCGCCGAGGCCACGGGTCAGTAGGCCACACGAGTCGCAATGCGGCGATCGTGCCCGAGGTGGGACTCGAACCCACACGTTGTTGCCAACAAAGGATTTTGAGTCCTCCGCGTCTGCCATTCCGCCACTCGGGCAAGTTGCGACGACAGTGTAACCAGTGACCTCGCTCGCTGACACGGTTGATGACACGGCTCGCTCACACGCGCAACACTTCCGTGTTGCTACCCGCGGGTAGCAACACGTGGGGGTAGTCAACCGTCTAGCCTCTCGGCCCAAGGGGGAAACCCACACGAGGAGACCGAACACCGAATCATGCTTGCCTTCACCTTCCCCGGCCAGGGTTCACAACGGCCGGGCATGGGCCGCCCGTGGGCAGATCACGAGAGCTGGGAGCTCGTCGAGGAAGCGTCCGAGTACGCCGACCGCGACGTTGCCCGACTGCTACTCAATGCCGACGCGGAAGAGCTTCGCGATACTCGCAATGCACAACTCACCACCTTCGTCTCCAGCCTGATGGTGCTCGACGCGGTCGAGCGTCTCGGCTTCGAACCCAGTTTCTGCGCAGGTCACAGTCTGGGCGAATACACAGCGCTGACCGCCAGCGGCGCCTTGAGCTTCGAAGACGGAGTCCGCCTGGTCTCCGAACGCGCCGATGCCATGCATCAGGCCGGACTCGACAATCCGGGAACGATGGCCGCCGTCCTCGGCCTCGACGATGATCAAGTTGAAATTGCCTGTCGCCGCGCCGACAGCGATGTGTGGGTCGCCAACTTCAATGCTCCCGGCCAAGTTGTCATTGCCGGTTCGCCCGAAGGCGTTGCCGCCGCCAGCTTGGTCGCCAAAGAGCTCGGCGCCAAAAAGGTCATGCCCTTGCATGTCAGCGGCGCGTTCCACACGCCGTACATGGCGCCAGCGCGCGATCGTCTCCGTAAAGCCATTGCCGAGGCCAACCCGCGCGACACAGAGGTACCCGTGGTGTCCAATGTCGATTCCCTGGCACACAACACGGGGCAAGCGTGGGCCAGCCTGTTGTCGGCCCAGCTCAGCAGCCCTGTCCGCTGGAAGCACTGCCTGCTGAAACTTGCCGAACTGGGCGTCAACGGTTTCGCCGAACTCGGGCCCGGCGGCGTGCTCACCGGCATGGCCAAGCGCACCGTCGATTCGGCGCGCACGATTTCGGTGTCGACGCCCGAAGACCTCGACAAGCTCATCGATTGGCTCACTACCGGATCGCCGCGAGCAGCGGCGCAATTCGAGGGCGAGCACCTGTTTGCCGTTGAACGCCTCGTGGTCAGCCCAGCTGCCGGTGTCTTCATGCCACTCGCAAACGTCGCCGATGGCAGCACTATCACCGTCGGCATGGTGCTGGGCCACATCGGCAACACCGAAGTCCGTTCGCCGTTTGCGGGGATCCTGCAGAGCTACATCGCCGTGCAGGGCGAGCGAATCACGTTGCGCCAACCCATCGCCTGGCTGAGGACGGTCTGACATGCCCACGATCCCGCAGCGCGTACGCGGCGCCGTCATCACCGGTTGGGGCTCGGCATTGCCCCCGAAGGTACTCACGAATACTGATCTCGAAGGCATGTTCGAGACCAACGATCAATGGATCATCGATCGGACGGGAATCCACGAACGTCATGTGGGTGGCACGACCGCGGGGCTGTCCATCGAGTCCGGACGGCGCGCCCTCGACATGTCAGGGGTCGATCCCGCCGAGATCGATGCGCTGATCCTCGCGACCACCACACCCGACCGCACCGTGCCGGCCACGTCGGCCACCGTGCAGCACGAACTCGGTCTGCGTTGCGGTGCCTTTGACGTGAACGCTGCGTGCTCAGGCTTCATGTACGCGCTCGTCACCGCGCACGGGCTCATCGCAATGGGCGCCAACAAGGTGCTCGTCATTGGCACAGACACGCTGGCGCGCATCACCGATTGGACCGACCGCAACACCGCGATCCTCTTCGCCGACGGCTCCGGAGCTGCCGTGCTCGAACATGTGCCTGGCCCCGGACAGTTGCTCGGCTGGGATCTCGATGCCGATGGCAGCGCCGAGCGCTTCCTTTACGCCGAGGTTGGCGGCTTCATCCAGATGGAGGGCAAGGAAGTCTTCCGCCGCGCGGTGCGCATCATGGTGGACTCCGCAACCAAGTCGATGAACCATGCCGGCGTGACAGCCGACGACATTGCGCTGGTCGTGCCGCATCAGGCGAACATTCGCATCATCGAGGCAGCGTGCAATCGCCTCGGCGTCCCGATGGAGCGTGCCGCCACGGTGCTGCACTACACGGGTAACACGTCCTCGGCGTCGATCCCGTTGGCCATGAACGCTGCGCTCGATGCGGGTCGCGTCAAGGCCGGCGACCTCATCCTGCTCGTTGGTTTCGGCGCCGGTATGACCGCCGCGAGCGCGGTGCTGCGCTGGGGTGGCGACGAGCAATGAGTCGCACCGTCCTGATCACCGGCGGCTCGAAGGGCATCGGTCTTGCGTGTGCGCATCGCTTTGCCGCGCTCGGCGACAACGTGGTCGTCACCTACAACACCACTCCCCCTCCCGAGGGCTTCGCGAGCGTCCGCTGCGACGTCACGTCCGTCGGAGATGTCGACTCCGCTTTCGCCTTCGCCGAAGAGCGATTCGGCCCCGTGCAGGTCTTGGTCTCGAACGCCGGCCTTACCAACGACGGCCTGCTGTTGCGGATGAACGAGCAGGCGTTCACCAGCGTCGTCGACGCCAACCTCACCGCCGCATACCGTGTTGCCAAACGCGCCACGCAGGGCATGTTGCGCGCCCGTGCAGGGCGGATGATCTTCATGTCATCGGTCGTGGGCCTTCTGGGCTCGGCGGGACAGGCCAACTACGCGGCGAGCAAGGCAGGGCTGGTGGGCCTTGCCCGTTCCCTTGCGCGCGAGCTCGGTTCGCGTAATATCACCTGCAATGTCGTGGCACCGGGTCCCGTGGCCACCGACATGACGGCTGCGCTCGGCGAGAAACGTCTCACCGAGCTCACCGAAGCAGTACCGCTCGGACGAATGGCAACGCCAGAGGAAGTCGCTGGAGTCGTGGTGTTTCTGGCCTCCGACGATGCCGCGTACATCACCGGCGCCGTCATCCCCGTCGATGGCGGCCTCGGCATGGGCCACTAACTCAGCCAGGCGCCCGTCAACAACATCAACCCATCTCAACCAACCAAGAACAGCAATGGAGAACACAGTGGATCAGGAAAAGTTCGATCGCTTCAAGAAGTGTGCCGTCGATGTGCTGTCGGTCTCGGCCGATCAGGTCGTGCCCGAGGCCAAGTTCGCCGATGACCTCGATGCCGACAGCCTCGACCTCGTCGAGTTGGTGATGGCGCTCGAAGAGGAGTTCGGTGTAGAGGTTCCCGAAGAGGAACTCGAAGGCATCGAGACCGTCGGCCAGGCGTACGACCTGGTTGTCGGCAAGCTCTAATGCAAGGGGGTGGACGGCGCGTCGCCATCACCGGCTACGGAGTGGTCGCGCCCTGCGGAATGGGTAGAGCTGCGTTTTGGCAGGGCCTTCTCGGCCCTGCCACGACCGGCACCAAATCAATCACGTTTGCCGACTGGGATCCGTCGCCGTACTACGCCAGTCCCAAGGAATCGCGGCGCGCCGACGCGGTAGAACAATTCGCCGTGGCCTCAGCTGCCGAGGCGTTCGAGCACGCCGGTCGCCCCGACGTCGACCCACGCCGTTTCGGTGTCGTTTACGGCACCGGTATCGGCGGTCTGCGCACACTCGAAGAGCAGGTGGAACTGCGCCTCACCAAAGGAGAGCGCCGAGTCTCACCGTTCCTCGTCCCGATGATGATGGGCAACGCGTCCGGCGCTGCGATCTCGATGCGCTACGGCCTGCAAGGCCCCAACGAGACCATCTGCACGGCGTGTGCAGCCGCCACGCACGCCATTGGCTACGCGGCCCGCCTGATCACCTGGGGTCGTTGCGATGCCATGGTCACCGGCGGCTCCGAAGCAGCCGCAACGCTCACCTCGCTCGCAGGCTTCTCTAACATGACCGCGTTGTCCTCCAGCGGGGCGAGCAAGCCCTTCGACATCACGCGCGACGGTTTCGTGATGGGCGAGGGTTCGGCCACGTTCATCCTCGAAGCTTGGGAGGTCGCGGAAGCTCGCGGCGCCACCATCTATGGCGAGATCCTCGGCGCGGCAAGCACCGCCGACGCTCATCACATCACCGCCCCCGCCCCCGGCGGAACCGGAGCCATCCACTGCATGAGCCTGGCGCTCGACGATGCGGGTCTGTCACCGGCCGACATCCGCCAGATCAACGCGCACGGCACCTCGACCCCGCTCAACGACGCGGCCGAGGCCGAAGCTGTTCACACCGTGTTCGGCCCGCAGAGCCCACCGATGACCAGCATCAAGGGTGTCACCGGCCATCCGCTCGGTGCTGCCGGCGCGCTCGAGGCTGCAGCCGTGCTGTTGTCGATGGAGCACAACCTCATTCCCCCCACGGCCGGCACCACGCAACTGTCCGACGACATGCTCGTCGACATCGTCATGGGTCAGCCGCGGGCTTGGGAGCCAGGCCCGACGATCTCGAACAACTTCGGTTTCGGCGGCCACAACGGCTCGGTCATCATCGGCACCGGCCCCTGACGCCACGCACACCCGTCGTGAATGCTCAGCGCACGTCTACCGTGCGGCCAGCATTCATGACAGCGGCATGTCAACCCAGATCGGCGAGCACACGGCGACAATGCGACATCATCGTCGTTCCGCCGTGGCCTTCGTCGTCGACGACGATCAGCTCGCTTCCCGGCCACGCCTGATGGATCCTCCACGGTGCGTCGAGCGGGCTGCTCACGTCGAGTCGCCCGTGGATGAGCCAACCCGGAATGCCTGCCAAGCGGTGGGCGCTGCGGACGATTTCGTCGTCGACAAGCCACGAGTCGTGACGCCAACAGTGCGTCACCTGGCGAGCGAAGGCAAGGCGAAACCTCGGATCGTCATATCGAGGGTTCGCCGAGGCACCGGGCGTCGTAGCCACGTGGGCATCCTCCCAGCGACACCACGCCACGGCCGCTGGCTCATGCACCGCCGGATCAGGGTGCATGAGGAGTTCGTTGTAAGCATCGACCAGACGCATACCGCGCAGCTCGGCGGGGATGTGATCGCGGAACTGGTGCCATTCGGCGGGAAAGAACCGACCGACATCCACCGTCAACCAATCGATGTCCGCTGACGTGCCTGTACTCACGGCCGCAACAACGACCGCTGTCACCCGATCGGGGTGCCGCTCGGCGTAGGTGAGACCGAGCACCGATCCCCACGACAAACCGAAGACGATCCATTTGTCGATGCCGAGGTGACGGCGCAACTGCTCGATGTCGGCAATGTGGTGGTTCATGTCGATTGCCGCCCAGTTCACGCCGCCGTCGCCCGCGTTGGGCGTGCTCGTGCCAGCCGAACGCTGATCGAGTAGGACAACACGATGGCGCTCGAGATCGAAGGGTGTTCGCGCCCCAAGCACGCAGCCCGAACCCGGCCCGCCATGCAGGTAGATCACCGGGACACCGTCGGGCCGGCCGAGTTGTTCGTAGTACAGCATGTGGCCGTCACCCACGTCGAGCATCCCTGCGTCGAACGGCTCGGGAACCTCCGCTGCGTGCACGCTCACGTCGCGCGCCGACCGCTACGCGTTGACGAGCACGAACATCAGCTCGCATTCGCACGCGGTTTCACCGTTGAGCAAGGCCTTGCCGGTTCCCTTGCCCGCGCGAGCGGACATGCGACCCAGCTGCACGGACAACTCGAGCGTGTCTCCGGGCACCACCTGACGGCGAAAGCGAGCACCGTCGAGGCCGCCGAACAACGGGAGCTTGCCGGCGAAACGCTCGTCGGTCAGCACCGCGATCGCGCCGACTTGGGCAATGGCCTCACACATCAACACGCCGGGCAGCGTGGGGCGGCCAGGGAAGTGTCCGGCGAAGAACCACTCGTCACCGGCGAGGTGCCACAGGCCGGTGGCGCTGAGGCCCGGCTCGAGGGCCGTGATTTCATCGACGAACAGAAACGGTGGTCGGTGGGCGATGACGTCGGCGGGCCGTGGAAACGGAGTCATGCTCCGAGCGCCTGGAGCAGCTTGACAGGTGTGTCCTTCGGGCTGATCTTGTACCAGGCGTTCTCGACCGCGCCATCGGCATCGATGAGGAACGCGGAGCGCTCGATGCCCATGTAGGAGCGACCGTAGTTCTGCTTCTGCTTCCAGACGCCGAACGCCTCGGCAAGTTCATGGTCCACGTCGGCGAGCAGCGGATACGGCAGCGAGTTCTTGTCGGCGAACTTCTTTTGCGACGCTGGCTTGTCGGGACTGACACCGATGATCTGCGTGCCGCCGACCTGGCCGACGACGTCGCGCAGCGCGCAGGCCTGCTGGGTGCATCCGGGAGTGGACGCCTTTGGGTAGAAAAAGATCAGCGCTCGCTGGCCGCGCAGACCCGCCCAATCAAATGCAGTTCCGTCCTGATCAAGCAGGTCGGCAACGGGGGCGATATCACCAGGAGTGAGCATGTGCGGAGACATTAGCGCGCCCCGCCGGACGCTCGCGAGAACCACTCCACATGGCTTCGTTGACCGCATCTTTGTTCGAGTTCGATCAACTTCGAACGCGTTCTGTGGTCTCACTACGAAGCGTGACCAACATTTCCGAATCCTTTTCGGTTGCTTTTCCTTGCGCACGCCGAGCGATCGTGTTAGACATACTCCCGTTGGCAAGGGGCGATGCTCCTGAATCAGGTGAGGAGGTCAGGAAAATGCGTGGAATTGTTGTTCGTCCTATCTGAAATTCCCACTCTGCGTAGCTTCTTTCCCACAGAGAGAAAGTTCACGTTCCGTGATTCTCCACGGTGTACCGCAGAGCTTCTCGGTTGACTGCCTCAGCGCTCAGCCATCTGGCCGACAAACCGTCGCCGGAGCCGTTTGTTCTTGCTTCTTGAAAGGTGCCCACTATGCGTGGAATCGTCGTCCGCCCCATCTGAATCGTTGTCGTGTAACTCGGTCGCCGCGACCGCAATCGTCGTGCCGCGTCGTGTTCCAAGACTCCCCACCAAGTCCTCCCGGATCGCCTAGCAGCCTGCCTGCAGGACAATCCGAGCCGCTCGGCCCCATCAAGCGAAGATTCGCAACATCCGCAGAGCTGTTTCGTTTGCGTTTAGCGCAGGCGTCAGCTCGCTGAGTCCACTCGCGTCTGCCGCTTCAGGCCGTGGCCGAAAAATCCGCCACGTGGCCGTGCGTGAGCGTGGTAGTGATGGGGGATAGAGCGCATGTTGTCGTCCACGTAGTGGACGAAGTCGAAGTGTGTCGTCACAACCAACCCCAACTGTTGATGCATGTACTGCTTCACAGCGTCTGGCGGTGACGCGTCGTGCTCACGCCAGACCACCATCGGCACCGAGCACATCTCGCATTCGGCAATCCAGCACACCTCGTCCTCGTAGAACCAGGACGTGATGCGCGCCGCTTCACACAGATCGCAATCGTTGCTTATCACGGCACTCCTTCTAGACGACCTCCGCCACTCGCGCGCGGATACCCGCACACACGCGCCGAACGGGAACCGGGTCTGCAACGCGAATAAGGGGCCCCGAAGGGCCCCTTATTCGCAAGCGACATCACTGATTAGAGCTTGGCATCACCGATCAGAGCTTGGCATTACTGATCAGAGCTTGGTGACGTCCACATCGGCGGGAACGAGAACCTTGTCGATCACGTGGATCACGCCGTTGCTGGCCATGACATCAGCCGTGGTGACCGTCGCAGCGTCCACCATGACCTTGCCGTCGGCCACCTTGAGCGCAAGGGTGGAACCCTCGACTGACTTCACGTCACCGGTCTTCACATCGGCGGCAAGCACCTTGCCCGACACTACGTGGTAGGTAAGGATCTTGGCGAGCGTCTCTTTGTTGGCAGGCAACAGCAGTTTGTCAACGAGACCGGCCGGCAGGGCTGCAAAGGCAGCGTCGGTTGGCGCAAACACTGTGAAGGGCCCGGGACCCGACAGCGTCTCGGCAAGACCTGCGGCGGTCACAGCTGCGACCAGGGTCTTGAACGAACCGTTTGCCGAGGCAACCTCGACAATGTTGCCGGTTGTCATCGCGGTAGTGCCATTGGTCATTGCTGCGGTTGCTGGCGTGGTGGCGGGCGTTGCCGTCTTGCTATCGCTGCCGCATGCAGCGAGGCCCAGCGATGTGACCAACACCGGCACCAGAATGAGGAATTTCTTGTTCACGTATAACTCCTTGGGGGTAGGACGCAACAACTGCGTCGCACCTTCTCTACGGAGCCGGCCGTGACCTGGATGAGAAATTTAGTGCTGAATTGCTGCGCGCACTTCGGCCACGTAGTCGCCGACCGCTTCAGGTCCGCCATCCATCAGACGGCGAACCACGCTGGCACCCTGAATGACACCGTCGGCGACGGTGCACGCTTGGCGGGCCTGCTCGGCGTTCGACACTCCCACGCCCACCAAGACGGGCACATCGGTGATCGCTTTCAGACGTCTCGCAAGTGCGGTGGCCGACGCCGCCAGCGACGCGCGTTCACCGGTGACGCCAAGCAGCCCCACCGAATAGACGAAGCCCCGCGCCCGGGCAGCGACGCGAGGAAGTCGCTCGTCGGGAGCGGTCGGCGCAGCCAACATCACGGTCTCGATGCCAGCAGCATCGGCTGCGATGCACCACGGCCCCGACTCTTCGAGCGGCAGATCGGGCACGATCGCAGCGGAGATTCCGGCGCTCAACAATTGGTACGCGAATCGCTCGTGGCCGGCATGGTGCACGGTGTTGTAGTAGCACATCACGGCAAGCGGAATGCCCACCTCGAGTTCTCGGGCCTCTTCAAAGATGCTGACGGGCGTCACCCCGGACTCGAGCGCTCGTTGCGAGGCTTCTTGGATGATCGGGCCGTCCATCACCGGATCGGAAAACGGGATGCCAATCTCGATTGCGTCAGCACCCGCATCGGCTGCAGCTCGGATGGCCTGCTGCCAGCCGGCGAGTCCGCCGGTGATGTAGGGAACCAACAGCTTGCGGCCCGCGTCACGCTTGGCCCGGAACTCGGTCTCCATCCGTCCGAATGTCATCAGCCGAGGATCTCCATCATCTGGGCGACATCTTTGTCGCCTCGTCCGGAGAGGTTCATGAGCACGACCTTGCCCTGCATCGACGGCGCCTCCCTCGCGATCCACGCCATCGCGTGGGCACACTCGAGTGCAGGAATGATGCCCTCCGATCGCGCCATCAACTGGAACGCGTCGATCACCTCGGCATCAGTGACCGTTGGGTACTCGGCCCGACCGATTGAGGCCAGATACGAATGCTCAGGGCCGACCCCGGGATAATCGAGGCCTGCCGAAATGGAATGCGCTTCTTGCACCTGGCCGTATTCATCCTGCATGAGGTAGCTGCGCATGCCGTGCACCACTCCGGGCATGCCACGGCCCACCGCTGCGCCACCGGCGGGTTCGACCCCAATGAGGCGGGCATCAGTGTCGACGAAACCGCTGAAGATGCCCATTGCATTCGAGCCACCGCCGACACACGCAACGATGAAGTCGGGGTCGCTACCGCCGAGGAGTTCTCGACACTGTGCGCTGGCTTCATCGCCGATGACCCGGTGGAACTCGCGAACCATCCACGGGTAGGGGTGAGGACCCATCACCGATCCGAGGCAGTAATACGTCTCGCCCACTGTGGCCACCCAATCGCGCATTGCCTCATTGACTGCGTCCTTCAGCGTGCGACTGCCGCTGTGCACAGCCTCGACCTCGGCGCCTAGCAACTTCATCCGGAACACATTGAGGGCCTGGCGCTCGACGTCGACGGCACCCATGTACACCTTGCACGACATGCCGAGCAGCGCGGCTGCGGTGGCACTGGCCACGCCATGCTGGCCGGCTCCAGTTTCGGCCACGAGACGGGTCTTGCCCATCCGTTTGGCGAGCAACGCCTGACCGAGCACATTGTTGATCTTGTGCGAACCGGTGTGATTGAGATCTTCGCGCTTGAGGATGAGGCGGATACCGAGCTTGCGGCCAAGGTTGTGACACTCGGTGATGATGCTCGGGCGACCGGCGTACTGCTTGAGCAACTGATGCAGCTCCGCGCGGAACAACGGATCAGCCCATGCCTCACGGAATGCAGCTTCGAGCTCCTGACATGCCGGAACCAGCGTTTCCGGCACGAAACGACCACCAAATTCACCAAAGCGACCCTCTGCGGAGGGTTCGGCCATGATCGACACAATGTTTCCTTTCATCGGCCCACTGAGTGGGCTATTCGTCGTCCATCCAGTCGTAGGGCATCTCGTCGGGCCCCACGTACTGATCTGGCGCTGCCTGCCGGGCGCGCTCGATAAATGCCTTCACCTTCAGCGCGTCCTTTTTGCCCGGCGACCGTTCGACACCGGTGGACACATCGACTCCCCACGGACGCACCCGCTGTACGGCATTGCCCACATTGTCGGGAGTGAGACCGCCGGCGAGGATGATCCGCGGGCCGTCGGGAATGTCGTCCATCAGCGACCAGTCGAACATCGTGCCGGATCCGGGCGATGAGGCATCGACCAAGATCAGGTCTGTGCCGAATTGGTCGGCCCGACGGGCGTCGGTGGTACCTGCCGACACGCCCTTGATGACCCAGCGCACCTGCGCTGAAACCTCTGCGACGTCGGCTGGAGACTCATGGCCATGCAGCTGGACTGCGCGAACTCCGGAGCGATTGACGATGTCGATCACGCGGCTGGGGTGCTCGTCGCGAAAGACTCCCACCGTAAGGATCTCCGGCGGAAGCCGACGAGTGATGTCGTATACCTGTTGCGCAGCGATCTGACGAGGGGAGGGCGCGAAAACAAACCCTACTGCGTCTGCGCCCATTGCCACGGCAAACAGCGCGTCGTCTTCGTTGGTGATTCCGCAGATCTTGACGAACATTTCGCTCAGCACCGTACAGCGCACCGCGGAGATTTGCCTGTTTGTATTGCGCTCTTTGCCGGACGAGGCGAACCCGCGGGGCGTCAGTGGGCCGCGCGGAGTTGCCGGAGCGTGTCGACAGGGTCGGGCGAGGTCACCAGCGTCTCTCCGACCAACACTGCGTGATAGCCGGCGAGCTGCAGTTGTCGAGCGTCGCCAGCACCACGCACCCCACTCTCGGCCACCTTCACGAGACCGTCGGGGATGACCCCCGCCATGCGCAGCGCTCGTTGGTGGTCCACCTGAAACGTGACAAGATCGCGTTGGTTCACTCCCACCATCCGAGCGCCCGCGGCGAGGGCTGCGTCCAGTTCTGGTTCGTCATGAATCTCGACGAGGACCTCGATGCCGACCTCGTCTGCCACCGCGTGCATGGTCACGAGTTCGCGTTGGCTGAGCGCGGCGGCGATGAGTAACACGCAATCGGCACCCATCAACCGCGCATCGCATACGTCACGTGAATCGACCGTGAAGTCCTTGCGCAGCACCGGCAACGATACTGCTGCGCGCGCAACGTGCAGGTCGAGGGTCGAGCCACCGAAGAACTCCTCGTCGGTGAGCACCGACAATGCAGCCGCGCCGCCGGTTTCGTAAAGGCCCGCAAGCACTGCTGGGTCGAGCTCGGCGTTCAGCGCACCCTTTGATGGTGAGCGACGCTTGATCTCACCGATCACCGCTAACTCGCCCGCCGACACAGCCGAGCGGAGCGAGCCTGCGAACGGGCGCACCGGCGACTGTCGGCTGGCTTGGTTCACAAGTTCGGCGAGTGATCGTTGATCGGCGGCCGCGACTTCACGATGGCGGTCGAGAATTCGGTCGAGATAGGTAGCCATGTGCCACATGACGCTACCCAAACTGAGCCACCATCTGCTCGACCGTTTCGTCCGGTCGTAGCCTGACCACGTGACTCATGGTCCGAATCCCACGGTCGTCGTTCAACATCCCGTGATGCAGATGGGTTGGGAACAGCTCACGTTTGTTCATTGGGCCTATGACCCTGCCGAGGTACAACGTCATCTACCGCCGGGACTCACCGTGCAGACTTTCGACGGCCGGGCATGGATTTCACTTGTGCCGTTCGTGATGCGCGTGCAATTCCCGCTTCTCGGCGTGCTGCCATGGTTGTCAGTGTTCCCCGAGACCAACGTTCGAACCTACGTGACCGCTGCCGACGGAACGGAGGGCATCTGGTTCTTCAGCCTCGACGCTGCGCGTCTCGCTGCAGTGCTCGCCGCCCGCGCGGGTTACCGACTCCCGTATATGTGGTCGAAGATGTCTGTCGAGGTCGGCGACGATCGCGCCGAGTATCACTGCGTTCGTCGTTGGCCCGGCCGGCGGGGCGCCCTCAGCGATGTCAGCGTGAGCATCGGCGAAAAGATTCCACCCGAGGCACTGGATGAACGCGATCACTTCCTCTCTGCTCGCTGGCGCCTCTACAGCCACATGTTCGGTTCGAGTTGGGGGGCACGCGCCCTCCACGAGCCATGGACCGTGCATCGCGCAAGCTTGGAGCGTTACGACGATCAGCTCATCACCGCTGCGGGCTTGCGTGCACCGACGGGCGAGCCGATCGTGCAGTACTCCCCCGGTGTCCACGTGCGAGTGAGTCTTCCCTACCGGATTCCGCTACGCACATAACCCGCCGCGCACGTAAGGAGCCACAGCGGTTGCGCCCGCCAGCGGATCAGAAGCCTTTGCCACCAATGGGTGTAGCGAAGGTGAGCTCGGGACGCCCGGCAAGGAACGGCCTGATCGCAGGCCCGAGCGCCTTGAAGCCCTCGCTACCCGAGTGGATGCCGAGCGCATCTTGATCCTCGTACATCTCGTACATCCAGAGCACGTCGGCGTCGGCAGCGTCCTCGTGCAGGATGTAGTAACGCGTACCGGTCTCGCGTGTCGCAGTGTCGAGCGCGCTCTGCATCGCCGCGACGAGCTGCGCCCGTTGGCCAGGTACTGCGGGAATCTTGGCAATGACGGTTACTTGTGACACGACTGTCTCCATGTGGGCGCTCGGGGTGATGCGACTTGGGTGATGCGACACAAGACCGTACACAGCGAATGACGTGTTCGTCACGATTGAGGTGCAACGATGTATTGATGCCCAGCGAACAGACGATCATCGTCATCGAGGACGATCCCAACATCGCCGATCTGCTCGACACCTATTTGCGCGGCGCAGGTTTTCGCGTGCTGCTCGCCGGCGATGGTGAACGTGGGCTCGATCTGATCTCGCAGCAGTCCCCCGTCTTGGCGATTCTCGACATCGGTCTCCCCGACATCGACGGCTTCGAGGTGTGTCGGCGCATCCGCTCGAAGAGCGCGATGCCGGTGCTCTTCCTGACGGCCCGCGATGGCGAGATCGACAGAGTGCTCGGCCTCGAGCTAGGCGCCGACGACTACGTGACGAAACCGTTCTCGCCGCGCGAGATTGTGGCACGGGTCAAAGCCATCCTTCGTCGCGGCCAGCCCGTTGCTTCAGCGGACGCCACGATTATCAGCATCGGCGACGAATTCGACATCGACATATCTCGTCGAGAAGTGCGACTCAAAGGCCAACCTGTTGCGCTGGCGACCCGGGAGTTCGACCTGATTGCATATCTCGCCACGAATCAGGGCATTGCATTGTCGCGCCAGCAACTCCTCGACGGCGTGTGGGGTGCAGATTGGTACGGTGACGATCGGACAGTCGATGTGCACGTTCGTCAGCTCCGCAAGAAACTCGGCGACGAGCTGCCCCTCGCGACCGTGTGGGGCATCGGCTATCGGCTGGGTTAACACTTTCCTCACATGAGCTCTCCACACTGCGATTCTCTATGACCCGTCGGCTGACCATCGTGATCGTGTCGGTGGTGCTCGCTACGTTGCTGGTGGCGGGAATCGGAACGATCGTGGTGGGCAACCTGCGCGCGCGCCATACCACCGAGGTAGAGCTCCGCAACCAGGCCGTCTCGATCGCCGCCAGCTTGGATTTGGTGATCGGAAACGACACCGCCAATGTCACGCAGGCAGCCGTCAAGCGGCGCCTCCGCCTGTTCAACGCGTTCCGCAGCGTATTGAAGCTCGACGGTTTGTCGATCGTCACCCTGCAGAAGAACGGCACCGTCACCGGAGACGCGTTGCCGCCCGGCCTCGACGTCGCAGCGTTGCCCGTGGCCGAGCTCCAGCAACTCGACGTTGTGTCGGGCAACCGCGGCAACGTCGTGTTCGCCGCCGCTCCAGCCCGCCTACCGAACGGCAGCACCGTGGTGGTTTTGCTCTCACGCAAAGCCAACTCGGGTTTGTCGGCGTCGCTGCGCACCTTCGTGCTCGCAGCCTTGGCCACACTGGCGTTGGGCGCTGGCGCTGCCATCATTCTCGGTCGGCGCCTCACCCGGCCGATCCGTGACGCGAGCGAGGCCACCAAGAACATTGCGCGCGGCCGGCTGTCGACGCGCTTGCCCGAGCCCTCGCCCCACCACACCGACGAGCTCAGTGATCTCGCTCGAAGTGTGAATGCGATGGCATCCGAGCTCGAGCGCGCCCGCATACTCGAGCAACAGTTCCTTCTGTCGGTGTCGCACGACTTGCGCACTCCACTCACGTCGATTCGCGGCTACGCGGAAGCCATCAGCGATGGAGCCGGGGACCCGCAGCGCTCGGCAATGGTGATCCAGAGCGAGGCGCGACGCCTTGAGCGACTTGTTGCCGATCTTCTCGACCTCGCCAAATTGCGGGCGCAGGGTTTTTCGCTGCGCCTCGAACGCATCGATCTCGTTGCGCTCGCCAAGGTTTCGATCGAGGGATTTCAGCTCGACGCCGGCGAGCGCAATGTGCAGATCGAGCATGTCGGTACCGGCGCGTTGATGATCTCCGCCGATCACGATCGACTCTCGCAGGTTGCGGCGAACCTCATCGAAAACGCGCTGAAGTACGCCGCCTCGATGGTCACGATCACCACCGCCCAGGATGCCGCGTGGGCGGTGCTGGCGGTCGATGACAACGGTCCGGGCATTTCGGGCGCCGACCTACCGCATGTGTTCGAGCGGCTCTACGTGGCCCGGCATGCGCCAGCGCGCAAGGAGAATTCGAGTGGTCTCGGCCTTGCGATCGTGAAAGAACTCGTTGAGGCGATGGGTGGCAACGTGGTCGCGACACAGTCGCCTACCGGTGGGGCACGATTCGTGGTGCGTTTGCCATTGCTGGCGAACTGAGCCCGCCCGCGGTCAGAAGCCGAGACGCTCGCTGATCTCGCTCGTCAACGAGCTGATCGGAACCCTCGCCTGCTCGGTGGTGTCGCGATCGCGAATGGTGACTGCGTCGTCGTCGAGCGAGTCGAAGTCGACGGTGACACACAGCGGCGTACCGACTTCGTCCTGACGCCTGTAGCGCCGACCGATCGACTGGGTGTCGTCGTAGTCCACCATGTACCGCTCACCGAGCGTACGGAACACCTGGCGGGCAAGCGGCGCCAGTGTGTCCTTCTTCGACAACGGCAGCACCGCAACCTTGTAGGGCGCGAGGCGCGGGTGCAGGCGCAAAATGGTACGTGCCTCGCCACCGACTTCGTCCTCGTCGTAAGCGGCCAACAGGAACGCAGCCATCGTGCGGGTGGCGCCGGCGGCGGGTTCGATGACGAACGGCACATAGCGCTCGTTCGTGGCCTGATCGAAGTAGTCGAGCTTCTGTCCGCTGTGCTGAGCATGCTGCTTGAGGTCGTAGTCGGTGCGCTGGGCGACGCCTTCGAGCTCGCCCCATCCCCAGGGGAACGCAAACTCGATATCGCTCGTGCCCGTGGAGTAGTGGCTCAGTTCGTCGTCGTCATGAGCGCGCATACGCAGCATTGCTGCCGGGATGCCCAACTCGAGGTACCAGTTCATGCGCTCGTTGCACCAGTACTCGTACCACTTCGGGCCGTCGGCGGGCGGCACGAAGAACTCCATCTCCATCTGCTCGAACTCGCGCGTGCGGAAGATGAAGTTGCCGGGTGTGATTTCGTTGCGGAAGCTCTTGCCCACCTGAGCAATACCGAACGGCGGCTTCTTCCGGCTGGTCTGGAGCACATTCGCAAAGTTGAGGAACATCCCCTGTGCGGTCTCGGGACGAAGGAATACGTCGGCACCGGCACCCTCGATCGGACCGGCCTGCGTCTTGAACATGAGGTTAAACGCGCGAGCCGCGGTGAACGACCCAGCCGCAGCGCAGTTGGGACACACGTTGGGGTCTTCGAGATGATCCTCGCGGAACCGCTGCTTGCATTTCGTGCAATCCACGAGCGGATCGGTGAAGTTGGCGAGATGGCCGCTGGCCTCCCACACTTGTGGTGGTGACAGCACCGAAGCATCGATGAGCACGACGTCGTCGCGCTGTTGCACCATCGAACGCACCCACGCGTCTTTCACGTTGCGCAGCATCAACGAACCGAGCGGGCCGTAGTCGTAGCTCGAACGGAAACCGCCGTAGATCTCGGCCGACGGATAGACGAAGCCGCGTCGCTTGCACAGATTGACAACTTGTTCGAGTTCGGTTGCGGGCATAAGCGTCAAGGTTATGGGCGAGTCACCAAGAGTCACGAAATGGTTTCGGAAAAGGTGCAAGATGTACGTGAGCACTCGCTTGGCACGAGGTACCAGCCAGAGGCAACAAGCCAACGACGCCCAGCCGTTGAGGGGACACGATGCACAGCAACCGATTCATGACGCTTAGCCAGCGAGCGCGACAGGCTGCGGTCGGCAGCGCCACGTTGGTGGCACTGGTCGTACTCGGCGCGTGCGGGAACGACACCAAGCTCGGTGGTGCAGGCGCTTCGAGCACGAGTAGCACACCGCCGACCACGTCGGTCGCTACGTCATCGACCGCGCCCGGCGCGGCCACAACGGTTCCTGCGACAGCGCCCAACACCGCAGCGCCCAACACCACATCGCCCAACACCACAGCGCCCAAGAGCGCCACGTCCATACCGTCTGCGCCGGCATGCGCTGGCCCCACGATCATCCCGGCCGATGCACGGCTCGACCAGCAGATCTCCGGCGATGTTGATGGCGTCAGCGGTACCGACACCGTCACCGTCTATTCGGCCAGCGATGGCACGCCGCACGTGTTCTTGCAGCGAGCGGCCGGAGGTGGGGCAAGCGATGTTGCCCTGCCGCTCGGGAACGCAGACACAGTGCGCATCTCGTTCGAGGATGTTGATCACTCGCTCGGCGCCACGACGCCCGTGCCACTCAGGATTCTTGCCATCGGAGCGGGGCAGGCCGGCAGTGCCTTCGCAACGTTCCTCGGGGCCGACGACAGCGCGTCGCATTGTCTCCATCAATGGACCCTGTCGGGCAGTCCGTTTGTCTTCACAATCGATCAGCGTGGGCCATACAGCGGATTGGCGTGTGATGGTGCAGCCGGCAAGATCCACTACTCGCTGCGCAACGCCGACCCCGACGGCTCGGGTCACATCGTGGTCACCGAACGCGAGATCACCCACGTGGGTGATGCCGTCACGCTCGTCGACGTGTCAACCGCGACGATCGCCGACAGCCCCGCCGCTCAACACGAGTATGGCGACATACAGAATTGCTCCACCCCTCCGATCATGCCCTGAGGGCACGTTGAAGGGATTTGAGTAGCGATTGCTCACGACGCCTGCTCTGACGAGTCATACCGTCGACATCCTGAACGCACAACCGATTCTATGTAGCCCGGACCACGAGACCTCGGTGCTCGATTGGGCCACGCTCCTCGTCGCGATCGCTGCCAGCAGTGGGTTGGCAAGCCGCCGTCGACGCCGACACTTTCATTGACTACGCAGGGTGTGTGTGAACGCCACTGGGCGACCCCCGGCTCAATGGCGTTCGAACACCGCAACGGAGCGCAACTTGCGTTCGATGTGATGCTCCACTGCGCGAGTGGCGTGGTTGTTAACCTCGTGTGATGCCTGCGAGACGGGTGCTGCGAGCGCAGCGTTGAGCTGACCGCCCAGGATCAGGCGCATCAACTGCAGCGCCTCGGCGCTGATGGGGGCGCCGGATCGACAGTTGCGGCACAGGACACCGCCATGATCCATATCGAAGGCAACGAGAGCAGCCGTCTCGCCGCAGCGCACGCACACGTCGAGCTCGGGACGAACCCCTTCGAGGGCGAGCAGCTTCCAGAAGAATGCCGGTACCACGAGTGGGGAGTCACTGGTCGAAATCGTGCGAAGCGCGCCCACCAGCATCCGATACAGCTGGGGGTTTGGTTCACGGTCCATGGCCATTTGGTCCACCGCCTCGAGAACGGCCATACCCTGGGTGATGTGGTCGAGGTCGATCATCAGTGGCGCGACTGAATCGATGGTGTCGACCTGATTGACGATGTCGAGATCGCGTCCCTCGTGGAGCAGCAGTCGGATGTGACTCATCGGCTCGAGACGCCCACCGAACTTGGATCCGGTCTTTCGAACGCCTTTCGCAACAGCGCGCACCTTGCCGTGTTCCTCGGTGAGCAACACGATGATCCGATCGGACTCTGCCAGCTTGTAGGTGCGAAGAACTACGCCGGAGTCGCGGTACAGGCGGCTCAATCGATACCGCCAAAGCGGCGGTGCCGTTGCGCGTAGGCGTTGATGGCGTGTTCGATATGTGCGCCCGACAGGTCGTCCCAACTGGCGTCGATGAAAACGAGCTCGCTATAGGACAACTCCCACACCAACGATGGCGGAAGCCGTGTGCAGGGTCCGAGAATGACGGTGAGGTCCGGCTCGGTGGGGGCAGGGGCCATCAGCACTCCGGCAAGTGCGGCCTCGTCGATGACCGCAACCGACGCATCGCGAAGCTGATCGATGGCGCCGAGGAACCTACCGTGACCATCGGGCATGGGGTCGACGATGACGGTGCATCGTTCGTGGAGATCAACGAGTCGGTGGACAGCGCCACCAGCCGAACCCGCGGGACGCGCAATGAGGTCGGGCGGCACCGTCGCGGGCGCCACAGCACCGAGTTCGTACGGGCGAAGCGTCAACCACATTGCGCCGGCCGCGGCGGCAAAACGGGCCAGGTCAGCTCGGCGCTGGGCCCATCGCTCGTCACCGAGGGCGTCCCACTCGGCCAGCGTTCCGGCGACCACGAGCACGTGGCGAAGTACCGACGCATCGCGTTCAGCGGACTCCGCCGGGTCTGTTCGCTTCTTCGCCACGGCCCAATTCTCTCACGGCAGACCCGCTCGGAACCGCATGGACGGGCCCCGCCGAGATCGCTAACGTGACCGTGCCGTGACACCCACCACATCGCCTTCGAACCAAGCACCGGAGTCCGGGCGCAACGGCGTGCACGTTGCGTGCATCATGGACGGCAACGGTCGATGGGCAAAAGCCCGCGGCCTGCCTCGTACAGCAGGCCATACCGAGGGCGAGGAGAACCTTGCTCGCGTGGTGCGTGTCGCCGTGAAACGCAACATTGGCTGGCTGACGGCCTTCGGATTCAGCACCGAGAACTGGGTGCGGCCGCGCACCGAAGTGCGTCATATCCTCGGCCTGCACGAGAAGCTGTTCGGACGCGTTGCCGAGCTCAACGACCTCAACGTAAGAATCCAGTGGATCGGCCGACCATTCGACTCTCCTGACGCGCGAACTCCCAAATACGTGCAACGCGCGATCAAAAAAGCCATCGCCGACACAGCGGACAACACGGGAATGACCCTCACGATTGCGTTCGACTACGGCAGTCGTGCTGAGCTTGCGCGTGCTGCGCAGCAGATCATCGCCGACGGGGTCCCGGCGACGACAGAAGCTGTCCGGCAACGGCTCTACCTACCCGACCTTCCATCTGTCGACGTGCTGGTGCGAACCTCGGGCGAGATGCGTATTTCCAACTTCCTGCTCTGGCAGATCCCCGGCAGCAAGGTGTATTTCACCGAGAAGGCATGGCCAGATTTCGATGAGCACGAACTCGATTCTGCGTTGTCGCTGCTCGATCGTTGATCGAGAAGTCACCGCCGACCGGATCGCTGGCATTAGCGTCTCGGTACCACCCCCAGCAGAACGGCCGCTCGTGCTTACGACCCTCAACTCCACAACCACTCGATCGGTTGTTGCATTCGTTCTGGGAATGGCGATGATGTCTAGCGCATGCTCGAGCAGTTCCGCGAGTAAGGCGGGCAGCACCATCGCCAGTTCTGCGTCGACGAGCACGTCGAGCAGTACTCCGCCCGCCGCTGCGGCCACGACCGCAGCTACGGCACCACCCGCCACGGCCCCGGCCACAACCACTACTGCGACCGCTGCGTGCGTTGGTGTGACCTCGATACCGGCCGGCCAGAACCAGTTCGGCTCGGTCAGCAGTGATCTCGATGCCGACGGCACGGCCGACACGGCCACGGCGTGGCAGGACAGCAACGGAGTCAGCCACGTCTTTGTGGCTCTGGGCAACGGTACATCGAGCGACATTGGCCTGGCCACGGGCTACTACGCGCTGAATACGAACCTCACCATCGAGGACTATTTCTACGACGGCACCGATGCTGTTCGTCCGCTGGTGATCATGGCAACTTCGAAGTACAACGCAACGTCCGGCGGCGGCGAGTTCCTGCAGATCTATCCGGGCACCGGTTGCATTGCCGAGTGGGGCGACACCTCCGAGCCGTTCGCGTTCAACATCGATTCGATGAACGGTCTCACGTGCTACGGCGGCAAGCCAGCCGGCCCGGCTTCGTACACCACGGTTCAGTCGGTAGCCAAGGCCGGGGGTGGGTTCACGGTCACAGAAACAGCGATTGGCCTCAAGAACTTCAATGTCACACGCACGGTCGTGATGACCACCGAGGTCGCCGACGCAACGGGTTTGGGCGATGTCCAGAACTGCCTGCAGCCCAAGATCCTCGGCTGAGTGAGCCAGAACGTCGCCACCGCGCTCGCCCTCGTCACCGCCGCATTGCCGGCGGCCGAGGAGCGACTCGGCCAACAACAGATGGCTCGTGCGGTCGCTACTGCAATCGAGTCGAAGAGGCACCTGGTCGTGCAGGCGGGTACGGGTACGGGCAAGACAATGGGATACCTGGTGCCTGCGATACTCACCGGACAGCGAGTGATGGTGACTACAGCGACCAAAGCGCTTCAGGATCAGCTCGCATCGAAGGACCTCCCGTTTCTGGCCGAGCACCTTGGGGTGCCGTTCGACTGGGCGATCCTGAAGGGCCGCAGCAACTACATATGCCTCCAGCGTGTGCGCGAGGTGCAGGCCACCGACAACGGCCAATTGGAGATCGCCGAGCTTGCGCCCACAGTGCGCTTGGAGGTGAAGAAGCTCAGCGAGTGGTCGGGAACCACGGGTTCCGGTGACGTCGCCGAACTCGACTGGTTGCCGAGCGACAAGGCATGGCAGTCGGTCTCGGTGAGTAGCGACGAATGCCCGGGCGCCGCCCGCTGTCCGATGGGTCAGCCCTGTTTTGCCGAAGCAGCACGCCAACGCGCAGCCAACGCCGACGTGATCGTTGTCAACACATACCTCTATGGACTCCACGTTGCGAGTGGCGGCGTGCTGTTGCCCGAGCACGACGTCGTCATCGTCGACGAGGCCCACTCGTTAGAAGACATCATGAGCGACACCGTCGGTGTGTCGATCGGCAGCGGCCGGTTCACGAGTCTGATGATCACGCTCAAACGCATCCTCGATGATCCTGCGATGCTGGGCTCGGTTGCGGACTCAGGCGTCGCGCTGCGTGAATCGTTGGTGCCCTATGTCGGAAAACGTCTGCCGACGCCATTTCCGCCAGCCATCACCGATGCGCTCATCAACGGACGCATGCGCATCGACACCGCGCAAGCTGCGCTGCGCGCGATCGATACCGATGTCGAGGATGCCAAGCAACGCAAGCTCCGCGCGCAAACTCAGGCGACCCGGCTGATGGACCACATCGACACGGCTATTGGCACTCACGATGGATATGTCGCCTTCGTGTCCGGCGGTGCGGACACGCCCCGGCTCGAGATCGCCCCACTCGACGTCGGACCCACGCTGCGGACGGGCGTCTGGGACAAGCACACAGCGATTCTCACGAGTGCAACGATCCCCGCTTCGCTGTCGGATCGAATTGGCCTGCCCGCTGAACTGGTGGATCTGCTCGACGTGGGGAGCCCGTTCGACTACGAGCACAATGCGATGCTCTACTGCGCGCGCCACCTTCCCCCGCCCAACTCCCCGGAGTTCGCTGCCGCCATGCACGACGAACTGGTCGCGCTGATCACGGCTGCCGGCGGGCGCACGCTTGCGTTGTTCACGTCGTGGAAGGCGATGGAAGCCGCAGCCGTTGCGGTGCGCGCCCGAGTGCCCTTCGCAGTGATGACCCAACGCGATCTGCCCAAGACCGCGTTGGTGAAGGCATTCAGCGAGGACGAGAACTCGTGCCTGTTCGCGACTGCAGGATTCTTCCAAGGTGTCGACATTCCTGGGCGGACGCTCTCATTGGTGACCATCGACCGCCTGCCATTTCCGCGACCCGACAATCCGTTGCTCTCCGCCCGCAAGGATCTGCTCGGCGAGAAGGCATTCGCGCAGATCGATCTGCCCCGAGCAGCCACGTTGTTGGCGCAGGCCACCGGTCGGCTCATTCGCACTGCCACCGATCGCGGCGTCGTCGCCGTCATGGATCAACGCCTCACCAAGGCGAGATACAGCTGGGATATCGTCCGGGCGCTCCCCCCGATGAAGCGCACGCGCACCCGCAGCGAGGTGGAGGTCTTCCTGCGTGAGATCACGCAAGCAGGCGATACCCCAGACCACGAACGGTAATGAGCAGCTTGGGATCGTCCGGCTGGTCCTCGATCTTCAGTCGCAGTCGGCGTACATGTGCATCGACGAGTCGGCTGTCGCCGAGGTACTCATAGCCCCACACCCGCTCGAGCAATTGATCGCGTGACAGCACTGCCCCGGCGTGCTCGGCGAACTCGCACATGAGCCGGAACTCGGTTTTGGTGAGGCTCAGCTCGACGCCGCGCTTGAGCACGATCCCCTGCTCGTGGCGGACATCGACATCGCCGAAGCGGCTCGCGCGACCGCTCACCGCCGGCGTCTCGTGCAATTGCACACGACGCAGCTGCGCTCGGATACGCGCCGCGAGTTCCTTCGGTACGACCGGTTTGGTGACGTAGTCGTCGGCGCCCGCTTCGAGACCAACGACGAGGTCGTGCGTATCGGTCTGGGCCGTGACGATGATGATCGGCACGATGCTCTTGGCGCGGATCGCCCTGCAGACCTCGAACCCCGACATATCCGGAAGGCGCAGGTCAAGCAGTACAAGGTCGGGTTCGCGCTCGGCAAATGCGGCCAGACCCGAGCGCCCGTCGGGCGCCTCGCGAACCTCGTATCCCTCGTCCTCGAGTGCTAAACGCAACGCCAAACGGATGGAATCATCGTCTTCAACGAACAACAAGGAGTACACGGTCCACCAATTCTGTTACAGAAATCGCACGAGCCGGGCGACGGCTCGTCACACACCTACACCATCATGACAGGTGTTCACGCTGCTTCGGTGGGGCACCTTCCTCCCCCTGGTGCCTCACCGGCAGCGAGAAACAATCACCCCCCCCCCCAATGAAATCAGCGGGCACACGTTTCAACACGTGAAGTAGCAACGCTCGGCTTCCCGAGTTCCTTTCGACTGATGCTGGAGGTATTGCAGATGCTTTCTCCCGTTTTGTGTTCCCGCACCGAGCCAACGCTCGGGGCAGTGATTCTCACGGTGTCCGGTCCGCTCACCACCACTGACCACATCGCTGGCCTGCAGTACGCCCTCAGCGCCGTGCCCCGTGGGTTCAGTCTCATCATCGAAATGGATGAGATGACCACATTGTCCACCGCCGGACTTCGGGGTCTACGCGAGCTGGCCAACACCGCAATCCACGAAGGTGTGCGGCTGATCATTGTCAGTGAGTCCCTCGACGTGCGAGCCAACCTGATCCTGAGCGATCTCGACTCATTGGCTCCGATTCTGCACAACCTGGCCCAAGCGCGTCAGATCGTGGCTGCCGCGGCGTGACCAGCAACGGGTGAGCCCTGCTCGCTCACACCGTCAAACATGGGCGTGCGAAATCGGCAACACTGACGGGGTGGCACGAGTGAAGCAACCAAGACGGACGCTCAGCCTGCGTACGCGCCTCACGCTGTTCCTCAGTCTCACCGCGCTCATTGCCTCGCTCGCGCTCACATTGCTGACCTATACCGCAGCACGCAACTATCTGCTCGACCAACGCTCGTCGGTCGCGCGGGTGCAGACCTTTGCCAACGCCAAGGCCGCCCGCGACGAACTCCGACTCGGCAACACCGACCTCGGGCGATTCATCACCAGCATTCGCACCGACGAAAACGGGTTCGCCCTACTGTTTGTCGGGCAGACCTCGTATCCCCAAAAGGTGCAGTTCCCCAAGGAGTCGCTCCCCGCAGATCTGTTGAACCAGGTGCTCGATGGCGAGACGGGCCAGCAGCGTTTCGAACTCGACGGCAAGCCATACCTCGCGGTGGGCGTGAGCATCCGCGAGTCCGACGCGAATTACTTCGAAGCGTTTCCGCTTGCAACGACCGACCGAGTCCTACGTGTGATCGGCACCGCGCTGCTCGTGGGTTCGGGAATCATCACTCTGCTCGCCGCCGCGCTCGGTTGGTGGACCAGCCGCCGACTCCTCAAGCCCGTGAGCCGAGTCGCCGCTGCCGCGGGCGGCATCGCCTCGGGCGGGCTCGACACGCGGCTCGCACCGGAAAGTGACCCCGAGCTGAATCGCCTTGCGCAGTCGTTCAACGAAATGGCCGATGCCGTTCAGACTCGAATCGAACGTGAAGCGCGCTTCGCCTCCGATGTCAGCCATGAGTTGCGGTCACCGATCACCGCCCTCAGCGCTGCGGTCGAGGTGCTCGATGCCCGCCGGGTCGATCTGCCGGAACGGACGCAGCAGGCCCTCGACGTGGTGGTGAATCAGGTTCGTCGCTTCGATCAGATGGTGATGGATCTGCTCGAACTCTCGCGACTCGAGGCTGGCGTGACCGATCTACACGCCGAAGAACTCCGCCTCGATGACATTGTGCCGCGCATCGCGCTGCGCTACGGGTTTGGTGACGTTCCCATCGAGGTCCACCCGAGCGCACGCAAGAACGTGTGGATCGACAAGCTCCGCTTGGAACGCATCTTGGCCAACTTGCTCGACAATGCGCGCGAGCACGGTGGCGGTCCAACGCGGGTGAGCATCGAGCCCGACCACACCCGCGGACTGCTGTTGGCCGTCGAGGACGCGGGCCCCGGTGTGGCGCGCAGCGAACGCCAACGGATCTTCGAGCGCTTCGCGCGGGGCACCGCGGCGCGACATCGGGTCGGCACGGGACTCGGGCTTGCGCTGGTCGCTGAACACGCGCACGCGCTCGGCGGCGAAGCATGGGTCGAAGACCGAATCGGGGGTGGCGCCAGGTTCGTGGTGCGCTTCCCGCTTGACCGACCGGGGGTCGACATATGAAACGAGCGTTGCTGCTCACCTGCTGTCTTGGAATCGCCGTCTTCGCGGTGGCGTGTGGCGTGCCGAGTTCCGGCAAGTTCACCGGTATCGACAAAGCGAACATTCCATTTGGTCTGTCGGAGACCACAACCAGCACGACGACCAGCACCACGATCGCAATGGAGAGCACCACGACGGTTGCTGTGCCGGCCACCACGATCGCCACCGAGCCGGTGTCGTTGTACTTCGTCGCGGGTACCCAAGTGGTGAGTGTTAGCCAATATCTACCGCGTCCGGTGTCGATCGTCCAGACCATGGCCGTGCTCGAAGCAGGTCCACCCCGCGAATTCGGCCTGGGTCTGCGCACTGCGATTCCAACGGGTGTCGTCAGCCGAATCACGCTGTCCGGTGGAGTCGTCACCGTCGACTTGCCGCCGACGTTCTTCAAGGACATGGCGCCACAGGACCAGCGCCTCGCAATCGCCCAGATCGTGCTGACGCTCACCGATCAGCGCGGGGTCGGCCAGATCACGTTCACCCAGAACGGTCTGCCGATCTCTGTGCTTCGCGGCGGCGGCGACCTCACCCAACCGGGTCAGCTCCTTGTGAGCGCTGACTACTCACAGCTCTTGAGCAGCACGAGCGCAGCAAACACGTTGCCAACAGCTCCTGTGACGGCCACAACCACGGCTCCCTGAACAGACCATGTCGCACACGCCAAGACTCCAGCGCCGTTTCAGTAGCCGAGACGCTCAACGCGCTCAGGGCGACGTTGCCAATCCTTGTCGACTTTGACGAACAACTCCAGATAGGTGTCCTCGGGGAGTTGTGCTCTGGCTCGAACACCCACCTCTTTGAGGATGGCACCGTGTTTGCCGATGACCATGCCCTTTTGGCTCTCGCGCTCGACGATGATCTCGCAACGAACACGCTTGCCCTCCCACTCGGTGACCCGGGTTGCGATGGAATAGGGCAGTTCGTCCTCGAAGATGGCGAGTAACTGCTCGCGCACCAGTTCGGCGATCCATGTGGCTTCCTCGACATCGCTGGCTGTTTCGATGGGGTAATACATCGGGCCCTCGGGCAGCAACGTGACGAGATGATCGATGAGTTCGGGCACGCCCTCGCCGGTGAGCGCCGACACCGGGAAGTAGGCCGATGCGTCGAGGCCACTGGCACGCACGAGTTGCTTCAGCACCGCCTGCTTCGACGCGGCGTCGACCTTGTTGACGATGATGATGGCCTTCTTCGCATCGATGCGGCTCGCCACCCATTCGTCGCCCTTGCCGAAAGGCATGGTCGCATCGATAACGAGACACACGACATCGACGTCTTCGGCTGATTCGAGCGCGGTTGCGTTGACGCGCTTGCCGAGCGCGGTGACGGGCTTATGCAGACCCGGCGTGTCGACGAACACCAGTTGCGCGTCGGGCCGATTGAGGATGCCACGGATGCGCGTGCGCGTGGTTTGGGGCTTGTCGCTGACAATGCTCACCTTCTGCCCGCACACCGCATTCAGCAGCGTGCTCTTGCCCACATTGGGGCGTCCGACGAAGGTGATGAAGCCAGATTTCATGTGATCTGCAGGTTACCGGCGCGGGTCGATGCTTCGGTTTGAGCGCGAACGCGATAGGCCGTGCCGACTGCTACACCTGGCTGTCGCGGCCCGCCCAGAACGGAGCACGCAGTTCGCGCTTGAGCAACTTGCCGCTGCCGGTCTTGGGCAGTTCGTCGGTGAACGACAGTGAGCGAGGAACCTTGTAGCCCGCCAGGTGCTCGCGTGCATAGGCGCTCACCTGCGTCTCGTCGAGCCCAGAACCCTCGCGTGCCACGACGACGGCGTGCACGGTCTCACCCCATTCGTCACTGGGGATGCCAAACACCGCCGCTTCGTAGATATCGGGGTGCGCCTCAAGGGCTGCCTCGATCTCGGCCGGATAGATGTTCATGCCACCGGAGATAATCATGTCCTTCTTGCGATCGCAGATATAGATGAAGCCCTCGTCGTCGCGGTAGGCGATGTCGCCCACGGTCTGAAAGCCGTGCTTCTGATCGGCCTCGAACTTGTCGTGTTGCTTGTAGTAGTCGGCAAACACGCTGGGACTCTTCACGAACAACTCGCCAGTGTGATGCGGCCCGACTCCAGTGACCTCGTTGCCGTCGTCGTCGAACAACTTCACCTCGACCATCGGCGACGGCTTTCCGCATGAACCGGGTTTGCGTAACTGATCCTCTGGCCGCAGGATGCAGTTGACCCCCAACTCAGTGCTGCCATAGACCTCCCACAGCGAGTCGCCGGGGAAGTCGGCGAGATACATCTGCTTGAGCGCGAAGCTCCACGGAGCGGCGTTCGCGATCATGCGCTTCATCGACGACGTGTCGTACTGAGCCTTCACGTCTCCAGGCAACGCGCAGATCATGCGGATGGGGGTTGGCGCGCTGAACGTAGAGGTCACCTTGTGCGTAGAGACGATACGCAACCAGTCCTCCGGCGCAAATTTGCGTTGCAACACCACCGTTTGACCAAGTGCTTGTGCCATGCCCATGAAACCGCCGGGGCCCGAGTGGTACAGCGGGCCGGTTGGCAGGTACACGTCGTCGCTGTTGTAACCGACGAATGCGACCATTGCGCCCGACTGCTCGGCGTTACCGCCACCGCGACGCAGCGCGCCCTTCGGCTTACCGGTGGTTCCACTGGTGTAGATCATCGTGGCACCCGCCTCGGTGGCCGCTGGGATCTCGGGCTCGCGGGCGCTCGCGGTGGCCATCAAGATGTCGGCACTCTCCATGCCCTCTGGCGCAGCACCGTCGAACACGAGAATGTGCTGCACCTGCGGGATGGATTCGCGAATGCGCTCGAATGTGCCGGCGAACTCGGCATCGACGTAGACAATGGTGGCGTCGCAGTGATCGGTGACGTAGGCCGCTTCCTCGTCGGAAAGCCTGTAGTTCAACGGCACGGCAGTCACGCCGAGCTTGCGTGCGGCGTTGACCATGGTGACCAAACCGATGGAGTTCTGACCACACCAGACGACCTTGGTCTCGGGCGGCCGGGCACCGAACGCAATCAGGACGTTGGCGAGACGGTTGGCCTGATCGTTCAGTTCGGCGTATGTGAGCGTGGTGATCTTGCCGCCCGCGCGATCGTCGATGACGGCCGCCTTGTCAGGCTGGATCTGCGCGTAGACGGTGAGGAAGTCGGGCATGTGCCCGTTCATAGCATGCAGGGCGAGGCCACTCGCATCCCGAGCCATAGTGGAGAGCACTACGGGGATGTCGAACAGGCTTCGTACACGATCGAACAGGGACCGGCTCATGGCTGCACAGTATCGGCCGACCCAGCCGCGACGCTCGTTTGCAACTGGCACGCGTTCACCTGCAACACTTTCGGGTATGACAGTACGAGTGATCGACGGCATCGACGGCATCAAGGCGCTCATCGGCGAACACCTTGGGTACAGCCCCTACTTTGAGGTCACGCAGGAACGCGTGAACCTGTTCGCCGACGCCACCGGCGACCACCAGTGGATCCACATCGACGTCGAACGCGCGAAGAAGGAAAGCCCGTTCGGCGGGCCCATCGCCCACGGCTATCTCACCCTCTCCCTCGGGCCGGTGCTGTACCCGCAGGTGGTGCAGATCCGTGGCTTTTCGATGGGCGTGAACTACGGCGCGAACAAGATCCGCTTCATGTCGCCCGTGCCCGTTGGCGCCAATCTGCGCCTCGGCGTGAAGCTACTCGCGGTCGACGACATCGCCGGCGGCATACAGAGCACGATGGAGTTCACCTTCGAAGTCGAGGGCAACCCCAAGCCGGCGTGCGTCGCCGAGATCATTTTCCGCAGCTACGTCTGAGCTGAACCACGTTCGGGCGAGCACGTTTCAGCGGAAGTTCGGCATCACCTGGGTGGCGAACAACTCCATTGACGTGGTCTCGGGGTAGTCGCTGCACCACGGGATGAACCCGCGACACCCGAGCGCGATGTACGCAGCGATCTTCTCGCTCACCTGTTCGGGCGTACCCACCAAGTTTCCCGCGCGCCATGACTCGAACGGCTCACCATTGAGGCTCTTGCTGCCGGCCGCCACGATTTCCGCCTCAGTCTCACGCATGAACAACTCGGGCGACCAGGTTTTGCGAATGGTTTCTTCGTCACGGCCTACGGCAGCGCAATGGCCCTTGAGGATTTCTCGCTTTCGAGCCCACTCTTCGGGCTTGCCTCCCCAGTTGCTTGCATCGGCATGCTGGGCCACCACGCGCAACGTGAGCTGCTCTCCCCCACCACCGATCCAGATCGGCGGATGCGGTTGCTGCAGTGGCTTGGGGTCGCAGTTGGCGCGCACGAGTTTGTAGTACTTGCCGTCATAGGTGGTCTCGGGCTGCGACCACATCGACTTCACGATCTCCACGCTCTCGCGCAGCATGCCAATGCGATCTTTCGGCGCGGGGAACTCGTACCCGTAGCCGCGGTATTCGAGCTCGTACCAGCCGGCCCCGATGCCCCAATCCAAGCGACCACCGGAGATGACATCGACGGTGGACGTGATCTTGGCCAGCAGACCCGGCGAGCGATAACTGTTACAACCGACCATCTGGCCGAGACGGATGCGGCTGGTGCGCTGACTGATCGCGGCAATCGTGGTCCAGCACTCGAACACGGTTTCATGCGCTGGCCGAGGCACGTTGTGGAAGTGGTCGTACAACCAGATCGAGTCGTAGCCGAGTTGCTCGGCCAGAAGCGCGATGTCGACCGCCCGGTTCCACTTCGCCTCCGCTCCATCAATGGAGGACAACTCCATCTTCCAGCCCTGGGGCATGAACACACCAAACGTCACATCAGCAACCATCTCAGTCATGACCCGAACCCTATGGCCCTCGCTGCTCGATGACACACAAATCACCGCTGTGGCGAATTCGCTTCATCGCCCGACCTGCCCCTAGCTTGCCCCCTCATGGAAACCACCACAGTCGACTTCAGCGTGGGCGATATTCACGAGGCCATTGCCGCCACTCGCCCTGACGAACTATGTCTGGTCTTTCGCGATCGTCGACTGACGTGGGCCGATGTCACCGACCGCACACGGCGTCTCGCCAACTACTTGCATGCTCAAGGACTCGGCTGCCACAACGAACGCAGCGCTCTGCACGGCTCCGAGAGTGGACAGGATCACCTTGCCATCTATCTACATAACGGCAACGAATACCTCGAAGCGATGCTCGGCGCATTCAAGGCACGCGTTGCCCCGCTGAACGTGAACTACCGCTATGTCGCCGAAGAGCTTCACTACCTGCTCAACGATTCGCAGGCGTCGGCGATGGTGGTGCACTCGCAGTTCGCCCCCACCTTGGCCGAGGTGCTGGCCGAGATGCCGTCGCTGCGCGTCATCCTGCAGGTGCCCGATGAATCGGGCAACGCGCTACTCCCCGGCGCTATGTGGTACGAGGATGCGCTGGCACAGTCGTCGAACGAGCGCCCGCCGGTCACGCCGTCGGGCGACGATCTGTACATTCTCTACACGGGCGGCACCACCGGCATGCCCAAGGGCGTGCTGTGGCGTGGTGGCGATGCCGTCGTCGAATGCTTCGGCGGATCAAAGACTGCGACCTCGCTCGACGAGTTCGCCGCCGAGGCCGTTGGTGGTCTTCGTGCGCTATTGGCGCCACCGTTCATGCACGGCGCCGGGCATTGGATGAGCTTTCGTACGTGGAACTCAGGGGGCACGATCTTTGTACAGGAGTCACCCGACCGGCTCGACCCGGTCGATGTCTGGGGCCTGATCGAGCGCGAGCGACTCAACTTCTTGCTCATCGTCGGCGATGCGTTCGCGCGGCCGCTGCTCGACGAGCTGAACCGCCACGAGTACGACCTTTCGAGCCTCACGGTGGTGTTGTCTGGCGGAGCACCGTTGTCGGCCAATCTGAAAGAGGAGTTCCTCCGCTACCTGCCCACGCTGATGATCGTCGACGGGCTCGGTTCGTCCGAGGCCGGCGGACAGCTGTCGCAGGTCTCGGTTGGCGCCAACGCAACCACGGGCACCTTCCCGATCAGCCCAGGCAACCATGTGCTCTCGGGCGACCTCGACCGCGAACTGGCGGCTGGCGAGGACGAGCTCGGTTGGCTCGCCAAGAGTGGGCGCCTCGCACTCGGGTACCTCGGTGACCCGGTGAAGACTGCCCGCACCTACCCCGTGGTCAACGGCGTGCGCTATGCAGTCCCCGGCGATCGTGCGAAGCTGCGCGGCGACGGCACCATCGAACTGCACGGGCGCGACAGCGTCACGATCAACAGCGGCGGCGAGAAGATCTTCGCCGAAGAGGTCGAGGCAGCGCTCAAGGCCCACCAGGGCGTGTATGACTGCGTCGTCGCCGGTCGCCCGAGCGATCGTTGGGGAAACGAGGTGGTTGCGGTGGTCCGTATCCGCGAGGGTTACACGGTGAGCGAGGCCGATCTCCTCACCGAGGCGGCCCGTCACATCGCCCGCTACAAGTTGCCGAAGGCGTTCGTCTTCGTCGACCATATCGAGCGCTCCCCCAGCGGCAAGGCCGACTACCGCTGGGCCAAGCAGACCGCCGCCCAACACTGACGCGCCGGCTGCGGTCGGGCCTCGACGCATCGCCGAAAGTAGAGTGCGCAGGGCGTGCCGATCAGCGCGCAGCGGATGCGAAGGACGAAGCGATGATTGTTGAGCATTTCGATGTGATGGTGGTCGGCGCCGGACTTTCTGGTATCGGTGCTGGTTATCACCTCCAGGCCGAGTGCCCGGATCGCAGCTATGTCATTCTCGAGGGCCGTGACGACATCGGCGGAACGTGGGATCTGTTCCGATATCCGGGCGTGCGATCCGACAGCGACATGCACACGCTGGGGTACAGCTTTAAGCCGTGGACCGATGCCAAAAGCATCGCCGACGGACCGTCGATCATGCGGTACCTGCGTGACACCATTGCCGAGTTCGGCATCGACAAGCACATTCGCTACGGACATCTGGTGCAACATGCCGAGTGGTCGAGCGACGACGCGCGCTGGACCGTGCGGGCCCAGCGCACCCACACCGGCGAGACCGTCTCGATCACTTGCGGCTACCTGTTCATGTGCTCGGGCTACTACAGCTACAAGGGCGGCTACACACCCGAGTTCGCCGGCATCGACCGTTTCGGTGGTCAGATCGTGCATCCGCAGTCGTGGCCCGAGGACCTCGACTACAGCGCCAAGCGCGTGGTGGTCATTGGCTCCGGAGCGACTGCGATGACCCTGATCCCGGCCATGGCACACACCGCTGGCCACGTGACCATGCTGCAGCGCTCACCCACCTACGTGGTGGCCCGGCCCGATCAGGATCCCGTGGCCAACGCACTGCGCAAGGTGCTGCCCGACAAGGCGGCGTACAACCTGACCCGGATGAAGAACACTGCGCTGCAACAGATGATCTACAAGCGCACGCGGAGTAAGCCTGCGGAGGTCAAGGCCAGGCTCGTCGAGATGGTGGGCAAGGAACTCGGCCCCGATTACGACGTGGCCAAGCACTTCACCCCGAGCTACAACCCATGGGACCAGCGACTCTGCCTGGTGCCGAACGGCGATCTGTTCCAGGCGATCCGATCGGGCACGGCCTCGGTGGTCACTGACGAGATCGACACCTTCACCGAGACCGGCATCAACCTCAAGTCCGGGCAGCATCTCGACGCCGACATCATCGTGACGGCCACTGGTCTGCAGATGGTCACGCTGGGCGAGATGGACTTCGTCGTCGACGGCGAGCCGGTCGATTTCTCGAAGACCTGGACCTACAAAGGTTTCGCATACTCGGGCGTCCCGAATCTGGCTTCGTCGTTTGGATACATCAACGCTTCGTGGACGCTTCGCGCGGACCTCACCTGCGAATATGTCTGTCGCCTGCTGAACCATATGCGCGCCACCGGCACGCAGCAGTGCACGCCAACGCTGCGGCCCACCGATATGTCGATGCCCGAGCGAGCCTGGATCGAGGGCTTCTCGGCTGGCTACATGGCCCGTTCGATGCACCTGATGCCGCGACAGGGTGACCACGAACCGTGGGTCAACCCGCAGAACTACAACAGCGACAAGAAAATGTTCCGCAAATCGCCGCTCGACGACGGCGCGATGCGGTTCACGCGTGCTCGAACGTCTGCGTCGGCGCACCGGTCATAGCAGCGCGTCGATCCGGCCTAGTCAGCTACAGCGGCAGATCGCCAGTGGCCTTCTTCGTGTTGCCGTTGTCGTTCCACGCAGCAATGGTGCGCTGCGCGATGCGCATCTGGTGGATCTCGTCGGCGCCGTCGGCGAAGCGACTCCATCGTGCCTGCATCAGCATGCCAGCCAGCGGCGTGTCGGTTGAGTAACCGAGCGCACCGTGCACCTGCACCGCGCGATCGATGATGCGCCACAAGCTGTTGGCCACGAAGTGTTTCGCCATCGAGACCTCGCTGGTGAAGTCCATCTTGTTCTCGATCTTGTACGCGGCGTGCAGCACCATCAACTTGCTCTGATAGAGCTCCATCGCCGAATCGGCGATGAGCCACTGGATGCCCTGCTTCTCGGCGAGGTACGAGCCATGGCTGTAACGCTCCATCGAACGCTGCACCATCATGTCGAGCGCCATTTCGGCCTGACCCAGCCAACGCATGCAGTGCGCCAGGCGTGCCGGCCCAAGTCGGTACTGCCCGAGCAGATGCCCTTGGCCCTGCCCACCGAGCATGTTGGCTGCGGGTACGCGTAGATCCTCGATGAGGATCTCGCAGTGATTGTGGCCACCGCTCATCGTCTGCACATCGCGCACGATGGTCCAGCCGGGGCTGGGTAGATCGACGATGAAACAGCTGTTGGCTGCCTGCGGGATATCGGGGTCTTCCTCGGTGCGGGCCACAAGCAGCGCGAACTTGGCGCCACGGGCGCCGCTGATGAACCACTTGTGACCGTTGATGATCCACTCGTCGCCGTCGCGATACGCGTACGTCTTGATGAGCGTGGGGTCGCTACCGGCCACCTCGGGCTCGGTCATCGCGAAACAGCTGCGTGTCGTGCCCTCGCACAACGGACGTAGATACTTCTCTTTTTGCTCGTCGGTACCCCAATGTTCGAGCGTGTGCTGGTTGCCTTCGTCGGGCGCCTGCGCGTTCAACACGAACGGACCGATGCCCACCTTGGCGGCCTCGGCCGACACGGCGGCCATTGCCGTGGGCCCCAACGCCATCCCGCCCCACTCCTTGGGCATGTGTGGCAGCCAGAGACCCCATTCCTCCTTGGCCTTGTAGCGCAGTTTGCCGATGGTCTTGACCACCTCGGCACGATCGTTCTGGTCGGTGGCGTCCCAACGCGGGCGCACGACTTCGTCCATGAACTGACGCACTTTCATGCGAATCTCTTCCACCTCTGGCGGGAATGTGAAGTCGATCATGAGGGCCTCCGGTGAATGTGTGCGGCAACCAACCGCAGGCGACGCACCGAGTCTCGTCGGTCACACCCGCGTTGCGCCACTCGTTCGGCCGTAGCCTGCAGGCGATGACGAAATCCACATGGGATCGAGAAACGTTGCCCCAAGGTGACGAGAAGGTAGTTGCTGTCCGGCAGATGTTCGACAGCATCGCCCCGCGCTACGACATGGTGAACCGCATCATGACATTCCGTCTCGACGTGCGCTGGAGGCGCAAGGCGGTGCGATTGCTGGCGCTGCCACCCGGAAGCCGGGTGCTCGATCTGGCAAGCGGCACCGGTGACCTGTGCATCGATCTCACCCGCGCCGGGTATCGGCCCCTGTCAGTGGACCTCAGCTTCGGGATGCTCGCCGCCGACCGCAGTGGATCGCCTCGCGCCCAGGCCGACATTCTGAACATGCCCTTCCCCGATGCGAGCGTCGATGGAGTCACGTGCGGCTTTGCATTACGCAATCTTGTTGACCTACCGGCCTTCTTCAACGAGCTCGGACGCGTCGTGCGCCCCGGCGGCCGCATCGCGCTGCTTGATGTTGGCATCCCCAAGAATCGTGTCGTTCGTACCGGCCATGGTTTCTATTTCGGCAAAGTTGTGCCCAAGATCGGCGGGTTGCTCAGCGACAAGGCGGCGTACCGCTACCTCCCCAAGAGCGTGGCGTACCTGCCGTCGGCTGCGGTGATGGTTGAGGCGCTGCGCGCCGCCGGATTTTCTGACGCCACGCATCAATTGCTGAGCGGCGGCATCACGCAACTGTTGCTCGGCACGCGGTCGTAGCCCGAGTCGATTCCGTGCGCGCCGTCACCACCGTCTTCGACAGGGACGTCGATCTCAACAACTTCGCAGGACCGGATGGATTTCTGTTCGTTCGCGACGGCGTTGGCCTGGCCGGACGCGGTGTGGCGGCGCGGGTGGAAGCCGACGCAGCACATGAGCTGCTGACCTCGATCGAGTGCGAGGACTACGTCGGTGCCGCCGGCTGCGGACCCGTGGCGATTGGGGTACTCCCGTTCAAACCCGGCGCATCCGCGAAGCTCGTGATCCCTTCCGTCACCATCGGCAAGGGCGCCAACGGCCAGCAATGGATCACGATCATCGATGGTGCAGATGTTCCTGAAGCTGCCGCCGTCCCAGAGCCAACGGCAGCTGAGTTCAGCGTGCGACCGGGCGTCGACGTGGCCACATATCTGGCGGCTGTGGCATCGGCGCGCGATGCAGTACGGGCGGGCACGCTCGACAAGGCGGTGATCGCCCGCGACATCGTCATCACGTGCACCGAGCCCATCGACGTGCACGCTGTCATGTTGCGCCTTCGCGCCAGCTTCGGTTCGAGCTACCGATACGCGATCGACGGGTTCGTCGGCGCATCGCCCGAGCTGCTCGTTGGCCTCGATGGTTCCACCGTCACATCGCATCCGTTGGCCGGCACCACACCGCGCACCGGCGATCCTTCCACCGATGCCCGCCTTGCATCCGAATTAGTGGCGAGCCCCAAGAACCAAATCGAGCATCGAATCGTGATCGACGTCGTGCACGACACGCTGCTGCCGTGGGCGAGCTATCTCGACTGGGAGCCCGAACCGTCGATTGTTGCCGTTGCAAATGTTCAGCATCTCGGCACGCGAATGGAGGGCCAGCTCTCGCAACCGTGTCCCGATGTCTTGACGCTCGCCCGAGCGCTGTCGCCCACGCCCGCCCTCGGGGGGCACCCACAGGGTGCCGCGCTCGAACTCATCGAGCGGGTCGAGGGCTTCCGGCGAGGCCGCTACGGCGGCGCAGTCGGCTGGGTCGATTCACGCGGCAACGGCACGTGGGCAGTGGCGATTCGGTGTGCAGAGTTCTCGCAGGACCGTCGTCAGGCACGGTTGTTCGCCGGCGGAGGCATTGTGGCCGACAGCGAGCCATTGGCCGAGCTCGCCGAGACGCAAGCCAAGTTTCAGGCGATGCTGTCGGCCATCATTCGCCCCTGAGCGCCGTTGGGTTGAGGCGCATGAGACTCGGGGGCTGGCAGTGGTTCCGTGCTCTCCAGGGCGCAATTCACTGCCGAGGTGACCCGACCCGGCGGCAAGCGTCACGCGTCGTTGGGCTATTGCAGAACGCCGTCAGGACCCGAGAGCGGCTACCACTGAGTCGGCGATGCGCTGGTGCACGGCAACGTTTGTGGTGCGATCCGATGACACACGGATGACACTCGGACCAGCCTGCGACAGGGCCTGAGCGAATTCATTCAGGGTGATCACAGAGCGGGCCGGAATGTTGTGGGCCGCAGACAGGGCGACCAAGTCGGTGCCGTGCGGCGTGCCGAAGAGTTGTTCGAAGCGACCGCCCGACAGTGAGCTGGCCTGTGGCAGGAAGCTGAAAATGCCACCGCCGTCGTTGTCGATCACGACGACGCGCAGATCAATGTTGCGAGCCATCAACCCAACGAGCGCCGCGCTGTCGTGCAAGAACGCAACGTCGCCGATTAACAGCGCTGTCGGCTGCTGCGTGCTTGCGGCCACACCGATAGCAGTGGCGATGACCCCATCGATGCCGTTGGCGCCGCGATTCGACTGCACCGTGACGCCTTCGTTGATGAGACCGAACCACTCGATGTCGCGGATGGGCATCGATGATGACACGACGAGATGCGCGCCGTCGGGCAACATCGAACCGATGGAACGGGCCACGAGTGGCTCTGTGAGTGCCGTGTCAGGGTCAGCCCCGAGGGCAGCGGTGATGACCACCTGGGTCCGCCCTTCGGCCGCCATCCACTCACCCGTCCAATCGGTCGGATCCATGCGGACAGTTTGCGCAAGGGCTCGGCACACGGTCGCAGAGTCGGCGACAACCCGGTGCGCAATGACTCCGTCGGCATCCGTCCACTGCGGCACTGATGTGATGTGCACCTGTACGGCCCTCGACGTTGCGAGCCACTGTGAGAGCACCTTTGACGCAGGTGGTTCGCCCACCCGAACAACGACGTCGGGCACGTGTGCGAGCGCAAACCTGGCGCTGCGAAGCACTTGGTCGGCCGCTCTCACCACGGGGCCGCGGTGCGCACCCAATCCGGACCGGGCATCGGCGAGCACCGGCCAACCGGCGGCCTCTGCAAACTCGATGACCGCCGCAGGATCACCACAGCCGCGTCCGGCCACGATCACGCCACGCGGTTGGTGGACCAGCGCGCTCAGCGCCTCCAATGACTGGACATCGAGCGTTGCAGCGCCGATGCGCGAAACGGGGAGACCGCTCTTCGCGGACCGCACCGGCAACGGCCCTGCGCGGCCAACGAGCGGCTCCCGGAAGGGCAGATTGAGGTGCACCGGCCCGGGCCACGAGCCAGTCGCCGAGGCAAAGCAGTGCGCGGCGAGCGAACGCCACGAGTGCGCAGCGATTTCGCTCGCGACGCCTGGGTCATGGAACCAGCGAACGGCATCGCCGTAGAGCTTGGTCTGATCGATGGTTTGTGGCGCGCCGACGTCGCGGAGTTCAGGCGGACGATCGGCGGTGCACACGATCATCGCGACAGCAGATTGGTGGGCCTCGACGACTGCCCCGTGAAAGTGAGTGGCCGCGGTGCCACTCGTACAGAGCAGGATCGCTGGAACGCCCTGCAGTCCGATGCCGAGCGCAACGAACGACGCCGCACGCTCATCGTGTACCACGTGCACCGTGAGCTCGGCCCGGTCGACAATCGCCAACGCCATCGGAGTGGAACGCGAGCCCGGTGCGATCACGGCGTGACGCACGCCGTGCTGGATCCATTCGTCGATCAGCGTCGCACAGAACGTAGCGGCAGTGTCCTCGGGCGAATTCGTTGGTGAGCTGTTCGGCGTGTGTGCGGGCGACATCGGTTCTATCGTGTCATGGTATGCGGGTAGAGATCTGGTCTGACGTGGTGTGTCCGTGGTGCTACATCGGCAAACGTCGTTTCGAGACCGCCTGGGCCAACGTGGCTCACCTACCAGGGGCCGGCAACATCGAGGTCGTGTTCAAGCCATATCAGCTTGACCCCACGGCCTCTCCCGCCAAGGTGCAGCCCGTTATCGAGGCCTACGCCAAGAAGTTCGGCGGCCCGGAACGCGCTGCACAGATCATCGAACAGCTCACGGCAGTCGCCGCCGCTGATGGCATCGAGTTCCGCATGGACCGTGCGCTGCGTGCCAACACACTGCTCGCCCATCGCTTGCTGTGGTTCGCTGAGTCGCACGGCGACCAGATCGCACTGCAGGAGCGCCTGTTGCGGGCCTACTTTACCGAGGGTCTCAACATCGGTGATCCTGACGTATTGACCGGGTGCGCGGCCGATGTCGGCCTCGACGCAGCCGAGGTTCGCACGTTTCTCGAATCTGCTGCCGGTCACGGTGAGGTCATGGAAGATCTCGCGACCGCTGCGGCCAACGGCATCACGGCGGTGCCGACCTACGTGATCAACGGACAGTGGGCGGTGCCCGGCGCGCAAGACGTCGACGTCTTCGAACGTATCTTCGAGCGCCTGCTCGCCAAAGAGGCGGAAGCGGCGGCCGTCGATGTCGACCACGGCGGCCATGCCGAGAACGGGCAGGTCTGCGTCGACGACGTGTGCGATGTCTGACGCTCCCATCGGGTGGCAACGGATCGATGGGCCGCTGTCGTCGATACGGCGCGGCTCAGGCACACGCATGGTGTTCGTGCACGGCTTCACCCAGACCGGTTCTTCTTGGCTGCCGATCGCCGAACAGTTCGCCGACAACCACGAGGTCGTGCTCATCGATGCTCCAGGCCATGGGCGCTCCTGCAACGTGCGCGCCGACCTGCAACACGGCGCTGATCTGCTCGTGGCTACTACGGGGACGGCCGACTACATCGGATATTCGATGGGTGGCCGGCTCTGCCTCCACCTGGCCCTCACACATCCAGAGGCGGTGAGTTCGCTCGCAATGCTCGGCGCAACCCCCGGCATCACCAACGATGCTGAACGCGCCGCCCGCGTGGCAGCCGATGAGGCGCTGGCAGTCAAACTGGAACACGACGGTGTGGAAGCGTTCGTGACCAGTTGGCTCGATCAGCCACTCTTTGCAACGCTCCCTGCAGCTGCGGCCGGACTCGCTGACCGACTCACCAACACCGTCGCTGGGCTCGCGAGCAGCCTGAGACTCGCCGGCACCGGCAGCCAGCAATCGTTATGGGCGGCGCTGTCGCACGTCACCGCACCCGTGCTCGTGCTTGCGGGCGAGTTCGACCAGAAGTTCACGCCGATTGCGCACGAGATCGTCGCGGCAATCGGCGACAATGCGCACTTCGATTCGATCGTTGGGGCGGGCCATGCCGCCCATCTCGAGCACCCTCGCGCCGTCGCCGCGGCCCTGCGCGAGTTCGTTGAACCGGCTTAGCGGCTGAGGATCAGACCGATAGCGGCCAGCACGCCGTAGACCATCTGCAGTCGGCCGGTTTCGCCGAGCACTGCGATGAGATCGCGACCCGATGCATTACGCAACACCCGGCGTACCGGGGCGATGGCGACGCTCACCGCAACAAGGACGAGGGCAACCCATGGCCGCCAAACGGTGGCGGCGACGATTCCCAGGGCGAACGCCGAAACGACGAGCGCCGCATAGACCCACCGCGTGCGGCGATCACCGAGGCGGACAGCCATCGTCTTCTTGCCCACCTCGCGGTCGGTGGGAATGTCACGAAGATTGTTGATGACCAACAGCGCACACGCCAGAGCTCCGACGCCACACCCCATCACGATGGAGAGACCGGTGATTCGTTGGGCGACGGCGAAAGTAGTGCCGACCGTTGCCACGAGACCGAAGAACACGAAGACGAACAGCTCACCGAGGCCGAGGTAGCCGTATGGTTTTGGTCCACCCGTATAGAACCAGCCGGCGAGCAGGGCGGCAGCACCGACTACGAGCAACCACCATGATGTTGCAATTGCAAGTGCGAGACCAGCTACCGCTGCGACGCCGAACGCACCAAACGCCGCGAGCTTCACCGATTTGGCGGAGGCGAGGCCGGAGGCGACGAGACGAACTGGCCCAACGCGAACGTCGTCGGTGCCCCGTATGCCGTCGCTGTAGTCGTTGGCGTAGTTGACACCCACCTGCAGCGCCAGGCTGACGACGAGCGCGAGCGAAGCGCGCCACCACACCGTGTTCTGCACACCCGCCGCACACGCAGCGCCTACCGCAACCGGCACGATGGCCGCTGGCAGCGTTCGCGGTCGCGCCCCGAGGACCCACTTGTTTTCCACTGTTACTGCGCTTGTCATCGCAACAGTGTGATCGGAAATATGTGCGTTGAGCGAATAGCGGCAATACTTCTTCATCAACCACCCCAAGAAAGGACAATCATGTCTGGCGAGTTGTGCCGCAAGAGCGCAATGGGAATGGCTCTTCGAATCCGCAGTGGCGAGGTGTCGAGCCGCGAGCTGATCGAGGCGCATCTGGCCCGAATCGCTGAGGTCAATCCTCATCTGAACGCCATCGTGCGAGTACTCGCCGATGACGCGTGCGCTGGCGCCGACGCTGCCGGCGCTATTCCGATCGGCCGCACCAACCTTGCCGACTTCGGACTTCGTGTCCACGCCGATTCAGTTCTGCACGGGCTCACGCGCAACCCGTGGAACCCCAACCTCACTACTGGCGGATCCTGCGGTGGTGAAGCGGCCGCGATCTCGAGCGGAATGAGCCCGATCGGCCTCGGCAACGACCTCGGTGGGTCCCTGCGCAACCTGGCCGATTGCTGCGGCATCTCCAGTATCAAACCAACTACCGGTTTTGTGCCGTCGGCAACGTGCGTTCCTCCAGTCGACAAGTCGATCTCGTTCCAGATCAAGGCCGTCGAGGGCGTGCTCGGTCGCCACATCGCCGACGTGCGCACCGGGTTCAACGCTGTCGCCGGCGTTCACACTCGTGACCCCTTGAGCATCCCGGCGCGCCTCTGCGAAATGCCGACGGATCGACCAGTGCGCATCGCCGTACTTCCCGAGCCCGCTGGTGGCAGTACCGACGCAGGTATCGCCGCCCACACGTGCCGGGCCGCAGATGCAGCAAACACATTCGAAAACCTTCGGCCGGTGCTGCCTCTCGACCTGCTCGGCCCTCCCGTGGCCGTTACTCCGGCGGGGCTTTCCGCGGGGATGCCCGTCGACGTCCAGGTCATCGGCGATCGCTTCCACGATCTGTCATGCCTGTCGATCGCAGAACTCATCGAGCAGTCCCTCGGCGTCCTCACGCCAATCGATCCCGTTCTTCGCTGACCGATGCCGCAGCTCGTCGCACTCGATCTGCCCGGAGGCGCCGACCTCGTACACGCGCTGCAGCAGATCTGGGATGCGGGAGACGCCGCGCTGCCCATCGATCAACGTCTCGATACGAACGGACGCGCTGACCTCGTCAACGCGATGCACGCGGGGGCAGTCATCGATACATCGGGACATCACATCCTCGGCGCCGGTCACCCGACCGAACCGGGCGATGCCCTCGTCATGGCGACCAGTGGATCGACTGGCGCTTCCAAGGGCGTGGTGCTTACTCACGCGGCCATTGCTGCGTCGGCCGCCGCCACGAGCGCGCGCCTTCGGGTCACGGCCGACGATCACTGGCTGGCGTGCCTTCCTCTGTCGCACGTCGGTGGGCTGTCTGTCGTGACGCGTGCGTTGCACAGCGGTACCGCCCTCACCGTGCTCCCACGCTTCGACGTAGAGGCCGTTACGCTCGCCGCGGCAGCGGGGGCCACACTCACGTCACTCGTGGCCACGGCGCTGGCCCGCATCGAACCGTCAATCTTTCGCTTGATCGTGCTCGGCGGCGCCCGGCCGCCCGACAACCGGCCATCGAACACCGTGACCACCTACGGTCTCACCGAAACCGGAAGTGGTGTGGTCTACGACGGCCTCCCGCTCGATGGCGTTGAGGTCGAGGTCGCGCCCGATGGCGAGATTCTGTTGCGTTGCCCGATGATGCTGCGCGCGTATCGCGACGGCTCAACACCGATCGACGAACGAGGTTGGCTCCACACAAACGACCTCGGCCGATTTCTGCCCGATGGCCGGCTGTCAGTCGATGGCCGACGCGGCGATCTGATCATCACCGGAGGCGAGAACGTGTGGCCCGAGCAGGTTGAAGCCGTACTCGTCCGACACCCGATGCTGGCCGACGTCGCCGTGGCGGGTGTGACCGATGCCGAGTGGGGTCAATTGGTCGCCGCGTGGGTCGTGCCGCGAGATCCTGCGAACCCGCCATCGCTCGACGATCTGCGCGGATTTGCACGCGAGCACCTTCCCGCGTTCATGGCCCCGCGCGCGGTCTTCATCGCGACGTCGATTCCGCGGACGAACCTCGGCAAGATCAGGCGCACTTTGCTTCCGAGCCTCAAGACGACCGCCGAGTAGAGTCTTCGCCCATGACCACACGACTCTTGGGGAAGGTCGCGCTCGTCACCGGCGCGGCGAGCGGCATCGGGCGGGCCATCGCACTACGGTTCCTCGCCGAAGGCGCCTCGGTGTTGATGGCCGACATCGACGAGGCGGGTCTTGGCGCTCTCGCTCACGAAGGTGGAGAGCACGCCGATTTCATTCGCTGCGACGTCACCGTTGAATCAGATGTTGAGGCTGCGGCGCAGTGTGCCGTGCAGCGCTTCGGCGGATTGGACATCACCGTCGCGAACGCCGGAAAGGGCACCTTCGGGCTCATCACCGAACACTCGCTCGAGTCGTGGCAGGAGATCATCGATCTCTGCCTCACCGGGGTCTTCCTCACCGTCAAACACGCCGGGCGCGTCATTCGCGACGGCGGTTCCATCATCAACATCGCATCGCTCAACGCGATCCAGCCCGCGGAGGGCATGGTCGCGTATTGCACGGCGAAGGCCGGAGTCGCGATGCTCACGCGCGTTGCTGCGATGGAACTTGGACATCGGCAAATTCGCGTAAACACAATCGCGCCAGGTCTGGTCGAGACGAATGCGACCAGTGCGTTCTGGATGATGCCGAGCATCGTTGACGAATTCGTCGAGAACACAACAGTAGGTCGCTTCGCGCAACCCAACGACATTGCCAACATGGCGGTGTTTCTGGCATCGGACGAGTCCAGCTTTGTCAGCGCAAGCTTTTTTTCCGTCGATGGTGGAGCGACTACCAAGCGCTATCCCGATCTGCCCGGCGCGTTCGCCCGAATGGCCGAGACTCCCAACTCATGATGTCGTCTGCCGCTGACGCGCCTGCACCACTCGGTAGCGCGTATTGGCGACAATGGACTGCGAGCGCAATATCCAACATGGGCGACGGCATCAATGGCGCCGCGCTGCCTCTTTTGGCGCTCTCGCTCACCCGCGACAGCCGGCTCATCGCCGGGGTCGCCTTCGCGACCGTGTTGCCATGGTTCATTCTGGCGCTGCCGGTCGGCGTAGTCGTCGACAGATACAACCGTCAGACCCTTATGGTGTCCACCAATCTGGTCCGTGGCGCGCTCATGACCGGCCTCGCGATCACTGCGGCCACCGGCACTCTCAACATCTGGCTCCTCTATCTGCTCCTAACCGGTGTCGGCATTTGCGAGGTCATCTTCGACAGTTCTGCCCAGGCATTTCTTCCCGCCCTCGTGCATCCCCGCCAACTCACCAGGGCCAACGGGCGCCTCTACACCGCCGAGACGGTCACGAACTACTTCCTCGGTCAGCCATTCGGTGCAGTGCTGTTCGCGTTTGCCGTTGGTCTGCCATTTGGCCTCGATGCAGCGAGCTTTGCGGTGGCTGCAGTCTTGGTTGCGTCGATACGTGTACGCCCGGGCGCACTCCCTGCGCCAGCGCTCGAGCACAGCAAGTCGTTTCGCAAGGAGATCGGCGAAAGTCTGCGTGCCCTGTGGGGTCACCCTCTGTTGCGCACGATGGCTTTGATGCTGGGTGCCGCCAACCTGGCCGGCATGTTAGGCGTGAGCATTTTCGTCAAATTCGCACTCGAGACGCTGCACGTCAACGAGCGCTGGTATGGCGCGTTGCTGGCGCTGATGGCCGTCGGGGCAGTCGTGGGAGGCTTGGTGGGCCACCGCATCGTCGCCACACTCGGGCAGTCCGGCGCACTCCGCCTGAGTTTTCTCACCTTCGGACTCGCATCCATCGGAACCGGTCTGTCGCCGAACTACTGGCTTGTTGCCGGTTTCAGCTTCATCGAGGCATTGGCGACGACCGTATGGAACATCGTGTCGGTCTCGCTTCGCCAACAGATCATTCCGAGCGATCGTTTCGGCCGGGTCAATAGCGTCTACCGCTGGATCGGCACCGGCTCGGCTGCGCTCGGAGCGCTCATTGGCGGTCAGCTTGCGTACCACTTTGGACTTCGCACACCGTTCGTAGTCGGCGGCGGTGTGATTCTCGTGGCATTCGCAATCGGTGGCCACATGCTCAGTTCCACTCGAATTGCGGCCGCTACTGCGACCGATTGAAGCCGCGCCGTCGCGCCGCGCCACATCAGTGCGGAGGTGGTGCCGTCGAAGAATCCACACCGCGTGCTGTCACCACGCTGACGGCAACTCGTCGCACACGCCGTCCCTCGACTTCAAACGCCGAGAAGCGCCACCCCTCGAAATCGACGCTCTCGCCAACTGCGGGCACGTGCTCGAGTGTGCCGAACAGGAAGCCACCAATGGTCTCCCAATCGTCGTCGGGGAGATTGAGCTCGAGGAGATCGTTGAGATCGCTCACCGACATGCCTCCATCGACGATGTAGTCGCCGTTGCTCAGCCGCTCGATCTCTTCTTCCTCGGTGTCGTGTTCATCGACGATCTCGCCCACGAGTTCCTCGAGGCAGTCCTCGAGCGTGATCAAACCAGCGATCGCGCCGTATTCATCGGCGACGATGGCGAGATGGAACTTCTGCGCCTGCATCTCGCGCATCAGCCGACTCACCGGTTTGTTCTCGGGGATCACGATCACGGGTCGTGCGCCATCGCGCACGAGCGCTGCACCCTTGCCTTCGCGTTCGAGCCGCATCAGGTCCTTGGTGTACGCGAGACCGATCACGTCGTCGTCGTCGCCCTCGCCTAAAACAGGCAGTCGGCTGACGCCGTTGTCGATGGCGATATCGAGTGCTGCGGTGACCGTGGCGTCGAAATCGGCCACCACCATGTCGGGTCGGGGCACCATGATCTCGCGGGCGACGGTGTCGCCGAATTCAATGACGGACTCAATGAGGAGGTGCTCTTCGGGTTCCACGATGCCATCGTGCGCAGCCGCCTGCACGATTCCGAGCAACTCCTGCTCGGACACGAACGGGCCCTTCTCCAAGCCCTTTCCCGGCATGATCACGTTGGTGAGCCAGATGAGACCCTTTGAGATCCAGCGCAACGGAGGAAACGCCACCAGTGCCGATGCTGGACGAGCCGTTGCCAGTGCGGCTCGCTCTGGGTACAAGACCGCATATGTCTTGGGCACGGCTTCGGCAAACACGAAGAACACCACGACGTTGATCACGACACCGAGCGCAACACCCCAACGACCGAACAGGTCGTCGAAGACGATGGCCGTGAGCGTGGACTGCAAGATCTGACAGGTGAACACGGTGAGGAGCAACGGGTTGATCCACCGCTCGGGTTCGCTGACCAGCTTCACGAGCACCTTTGCCGAGCGGTGTCCCTTGTCGACGAGCGCGGCGGCCTTCGGACGGGTCATCCGCGACAGGCCCATTTCGGCCGCAGAGCAAAAGGCCAACGTGACGAGCAGTATCCCAATCGCGACCAGCATCCACATGTCGGCGTTAGAGAAATTGTTGGCGATCACGTTGGCGGGAACTCCTGTCGAAACCCGGCAGGAGCGGGGCCCTTCCAATGCAGCTGTTCGAGTAGCTGCAGCTCGCGGTCACGCATGAGCACGGCTTCGCCGGATTCAGCATGATCGTGACCGAGGATGTGCAAGATGCCATGCACGACGAGCAAGGCCAGTTCGTCGTCGACCGTGCCCGCGTGAGTGGGCGCCTGCTGTGCTGCCACCTTCGGGCAGATCACGACATCACCCAGCAGCATGGGCAGATCGGATGGATCGAGCGGCGCTCGGTCAGGCCCGCGCGTTACTCCCGACCCGATGGGTGAGAGATCGATGTCAGCGGCGTCGATCGGAAATGACAACACGTCGGTGGGTCCGGGTGAACCGAGGAACGACTCATTGAGCTCGGCAATGTCGGCTTCGCCCACGAAAATCACCGACATCTCGGTGCCGCCACGAATGCCTTCCGCAGCGAGCACGCCCTCGGCCAAGGCCTGCCAACGCATCAGATCGACGGCGATATCGCTCTGCTCATCGGAGCAGAACACTTCAGGGTCCACGTCGCCGCCGACTTTGGGCTTGCCCCCGAGGCGGGGTCGAGACGAGTCAGCCACGTCGGCCACCGGCGACGGGAAGCACTGACACGGTCGCGGCCGCAGTGGCCCGTTCGTATGCAGCCACGATGTCGCCGACAATTCGGTGACGCACCACATCGCCCTGGCCGAGATGCACGAAACTCAGACCGTCGATATCGGTGAGCATGCGCTCGAGACCAGACAGGCCGCTGCGGCCATCGGGAACGTCGACCTGAGTGGTGTCGCCGGTGACGACTACCTTCGACCCGAACCCGATGCGAGTGAGGAACATCTTCATCTGTTCGGGAGTGGTGTTCTGCGCCTCGTCGAGAATGATGAAGCTGTTGTTCAACGTGCGACCGCGCATGAATGCGAGAGGAGCGACCTCGATGGCCTGGCGCTCGATGAGCTTCTGCGTGCCCTCTGCTTCGATCATGTCGTACAACGCGTCGTAGAGGGGGCGAAGGTATGGGTCGATCTTGGCCATCAGGTCGCCCGGCAGAAAGCCGAGACGTTCGCCCGCTTCCACGGCCGGGCGGGTGAGGATGATGCGCTGCACCTGCTTGCTCTGCAGAGCTTGCACGGCCATCGCAATAGCGAGCCAACTCTTCCCGGTGCCAGCGGGCCCAATGCCGAAGGTGATCACATTCTCCCGAATGGCGTCGATGTAGCGCTTCTGGCCGGCTGTCTTTGGCCGAACGGCGCGACCCTTGGCACCGCGAAGAATGTCGTCGGTGAGCACCCGACTCGGGAGCTCGTGCTGTTTCACCATGTCGATCGAGCGCGACACCATCGCGGTGTCGAGATGCTGACCGCGTTGGAGCACGAGTACGAGTTCCTCGAACAGGCGGGCAACCTGCTCGGCGTCGTCACCCGCCAGGCTGATCTCATTGCCGCGAACGATCACGCTGGCGCCTGGAAAGGCCTGCTCGATCTGGCGGACGAATTCGTCGCGAGGCCCGACGAGCGACGACATCAAATGTGAACCGGGGACAACAACGGTGACCGTGGTACCAAGCTGGGTCATAGATCCCGAGCCGTCGATGGTTTCATGCAGCCCACGGTAGCGCCACTGCGACCCCCGGCAACACACATTTGCCCGACCGCAGCGACAGAGGAATCCGAACCATCTCCGGGCAATGTCACTCTTTGTGCTCAACCGGCCACAAAGGTGTAGATTGAGCTACGAAAGAGTCAAGGGATACAGAGCATGAAGCGAGTGATCCACACGCAGGCGTGGTGGTTTCCGGCAGCCACTGCCTGCGCCGCGCTCATGAGCGTGGTCGCATCGTCGACAACACTCAAGACGTCGATATACCTCCTCGTCACGGCCCTGATTCTGCCCGTCGCGCTCACTTCGCTGCGGCGCGGCTTGATCAACATCAGACTGTTCATCCTGCTCATGGTCGTGGGCGGGGCCAACGGTGCTGCAGCGATTTTGCGTTCGGCCAACGACTCTCGTCTCTCAGACCGAAAGGCCGCGGACGTGTTGTCGTTGGCCGCAACGGCATGCATCATCGCCGCCCTTGCGCTCGCCGCCCGGAATCGCAGAGGCAGAGACGTACGGGGTGTCCTTGCGGACGGGGCAATCGTGGCGCTCGGGACGTGGTTGCTCGCCTGGGTCACTCTCGTTCGACCGGCCATTGCGGCCGGCAGCAATGACGCCTGGAGCGTCATCTTCCACAGCGCATATCAGCCGCTCGGCTCCATCGTCATCTTCTTGCTCATCGTGCTGCTCTTTTCGGACACGGCTCGAACCAGAGCGGTCTGGTGCATCAGCGTCGCCATCATGATGACGCTGTGCGCCGATCTGCTTCGGGCGCTCGCCGACGCCGGCCATATCCACCCGCTCGGCGACGTGCAGCGCTCGCTTGATCTGATCGCCTACGGCTTCGTCTTCGCAGCCGTCCTCGAACCGAGCGTTCGCGGACTCTCCGAGCGACAACCCATCGGCCCACACCGACCCATGTTCGGTCGCATCATCGCAACAACAGCAGCTCTTGTTGTGCCGATGATCGTGATTGCCGCGACCGTGCCGCATGGCCGAGTCGACGTTGCGGTTCGAACCGTGTCGGTTGGACTCCTGTCGTTGTTCGCAACTCTCCGTGTGGTGCACGCGGTGCGCTCGAACCGAAGCGCGCAGGAGGATCTCCTACGTTCGGCGCAGACCGACCCACTGACGGGACTACCGAACCGCGGACTTCTCCTCGAACACGTGAACGCGACCCTGCAGGACGCATGGAGAGGCACGACGCATCCGACGCTGTTTTTCATCGACCTCGATCGATTCAAGAACATCAACGACAGCCTTGGTCATGCTGCAGGCGATCGCGTGCTCTGCACGATTGCTGATCGACTCCGCAGAGCTGTGCCCGATCGGGCCATCGTCGCGCGCATCTCGGGCGATGAATACGTGGTGCTCGATCCCGCTTCCCCGTCGCTGGGCGCGGCGATGGGCCTGGCCGAACGACTCCTCAACGAATTTCGCGAACCACTTCCTCTCCCCGCTGGCGATGTGTTCATCAGCGCGAGCATCGGCGTGGCGCGTTCGGAGCCACAGTCATACCGAGACGCCGATCTGCTGTTACGACACGCCGACACAGCGATGTATCAGGCAAAGGATGCAGGCCGCAACTGTGTCGCGCTGTTCGACGAATCGATGCATGCCCGTGTCGCCCATCGCCTCGCCGTGGAGACCGCTCTGTTCCGAGCCCTCGATCGTCGCGAACTGAGGTTGTTCCATCAGCCAATTCTCGAAATGTCCACGGGTGACGTCATCGGGTTCGAAGCCCTGATGCGGTGGCAGCAGGGTGACGGCACGATCATCTCGCCCGCGGAGTTCATTCCGATCGCCGAGGAAACAGGCACCATCATCGCCATCGGTTCATGGGCGTTGCTGGAGGCGCTCAACCAACTGCGTTCCTGGATCGACGATGGCGTGTGTTCGAGCATGGCAACAATGTCGGTCAACGTGTCACCCCGCCAACTCGCCGACCCCACCTTTCCCTCGATCGTCAACGAAGCGTTGCTGCGCGCGCGGGTGTCGCCTCACCTGCTCTGGCTCGAGATCACCGAGGGGATCATGATCACGGAACCAGAGTTGGCGCTCGCAACGCTGCGCCGACTTCGGTCGCTCGGCGTGCGAGTCGCGCTCGACGACTTCGGCACGGGATATTCATCGCTGTCACTGCTGCAGAAGTTTCCCTTGCAACGAATCAAGATCGATCGTGCCTTTGTTCACGGCGTTGCAGACAACGCGAACGACCGCTCACTCGTACGCACCATCATCGCAATGGGTTCATCGCTGGGACTGGACATGGTGGCAGAAGGTGTGGAGACGGTGATGCAACTGGAGGTTCTGAGCGAACTGGGCTGCACGAAGGCACAGGGTTATCTGATCAGCCATCCGATTCCGGCAGACGCGATGCGCACCACCGTCAAAGCTCTCGAACGCATGGGCGCATGGCCGGGCGTGCGGCGCAACCGCGAGTCGGTGATGGCACCCGAAGCAGAGTTCACCGCTTGAGCGCAGGGTGCGATGCGATGGCATCAACCGCGTCGGGATTGGCAATCGAGTCCCGATTGCGCACCACGCGACCATTGACGGCATCGGCCACTGCGATCTCGACCAGCTTGCCGCTATACGTGCGCGGCAGCTCATCGACGGCCAGAATCACCGCCGGAACGTGACGGGGACTCAACGCTGATCGAACCGACATTTTGATGTGCGCGATCAACGTATCGTCGAGCACACATCCGTCAACGGGCCTCACTGCCAGCACGATTCGCACATCGTTGTCCACCTGCTGCGCAAACGCAATCGACTCTGCCACCTCTGGCATGGCATCTACGACCCGATAGATGTCGGCGGTGCCGATGCGCACTCCCCCGGGGTTGAGGGTGGCGTCGGAACGACCATGGATGACTACTCCGCCATGCGCGGTCCATGACGCAAAATCGCCGTGCGCCCACATGCCGACAAAGCGCTCGTAGTACGTGGCCTGATAGTTGGGTCCATCAGGGCCAAACGGCGTGTCGTTCCACAAGCCGAGCGGCTGCGAGGGAAAGGCTTGGGTGCATACCAACTCGCCCGCACCGTCACCGGCCGCGAGCGGAACACCGGCGTCGGAGACGAATGCCACCGCCATACCCAGCAATGGCGCCTGGATCTCGCCGGAGAACACGGGGATGGTGGGCACCCCACCAACAAAACTCGCGCAGAGATCGGTGCCACCTGAGATGGAGGCCAGATGAACGTCGACCTTGACGCTGCGATACACGTACTCGAAGCCATGCGGTGACAGCGGCGAGCCCGTGGAGCAGATGGTGCGCAGAGCCGTCAGGTCGTGAGTCCCGCCGACGTCAATGTCGTGGGTGGCGAGGGTGTCGATGAATCGCGCTGACACGCCGAGGAGCGAGACTCGCTCACGGTCGGCGAGATCGAAGAGCTGATGCTGTGTTGGGTGAAGCGGCGAGCCGTCGTACGTCACGATGGTTGCGCCAGTGGCCAGCACCGACGCGAGCCAGTTCCACATCATCCACCCCGTGGTGGTGTAGTAGGTAACGACGTCACCTGCACCGACGTCGCAGTGCAGTCGATGTTCCTTTGCGTGCATCAACAACACACCGCCGGCGCGATGCACGATGCACTTCGGTTTGCCGGTCGTTCCCGAACTGAACAGCACGTACCACGGATGATCGAATGGCAGCTGCTCGAATTCAAGACGGGCGTCGTGATGAATCCACTGCAATTCATCCCATGCGACAAAGCCCGCAAGGTGCTCGTCTCGCTCACCGATGACCACACGCATGCCAAGGGTGGGAAGTGCTGCCGCAATGTCGGCCAGCGTGGCTCGACAGTCGATGCGCTTGCCGGCGTACACGTACTCCGGGGTACCAACGAGCACAACCGGCTCGATCTGACCAAAGCGATCGAGTACGGCGGTCTTACCAAAGTCAGGCGAGGCCGATGCAAACGACGCTCCGATCGACGCGGCCGCCAGCATCGCGATTATCGCCTCCGGGCCATTCGCCACGAAAGCCGCCACCCGATCGCCAACCGCAACCCCGGCATCGCGAAGCGCCTCAGCGAACGCGGCAACGGCCCGGCGGAGTTCATCGGCCGAGAGCGATCGACGATGCCCAGACTCGTCGTGGGCAACGATGGCCGGGGCCTGCGCGGGAAGTCGAGCCAAGAGGTTCTCGGCGACGTTGAGGCGCGCTCCGGGGAAGAACCTCGAAGCAGCGAGATTGTCGTGCCGGCGAAGCACCTCCTCGCCCGGCTCGCCGACGACACCGCACTGCGCCCAGATCGCTCGCCAGAACTGCGCTGGTTCGCTCACCGACCACCGGTGCAGCGAGCCGTAGTCCAACGGATCGTGGCCGACTGCCTGTGCGAAACGGGCCATGTTGCAGTTCAGCGCGCGTTCTGGGTCAGGGGTCCACAGCGCACCGCTGGTCGACGAAGCTGTCACGACCCCACGCTACGCGCTCGATGTACTCTCGGCGGAATGACTCGAGTGATCCGAAACGACCTCGGCGGTGCCCCGGCGCTTGCACGTGGCAAGGTACTGCTCGCACTCGCCCACGTGACCGACACGCACGTGCTCGACGCAGCATCGCCGGCGCGTGCCGAGTGGGTGCAACTCGAGGCCCACGACCCGACGTTTCGACCGTTGTTGCACATGCATCGGCCCTACGACGCCCTCACTTCGTGGGCGTTGCATGCGCACGTCGAAGCGATTGCGCAGAACCCGTCGGCACCGGGATCAGACTGCGCCTTCGATCTCGTGGTGTCTACCGGCGACAACATCGACAACGCACAGCGCAACGAGCTCGATGCATACCTTGCATTGATGAGTGGCGGCGTGGCCCAACTGAGCGCGGTCGGCAGTGCGCAGGATGCGTCAGAGCGCAACACCGGTCAGCCGTGGCCGTACTGGTGCCCCGAGGAACACGTCGGCGACACGTGGCGCACGCTCGGTTACCCGACCGTACAGGACTTCGTCGCGCGTGCCAGCGCCCCGATCGCCTCGCAAGGTCTCGGTATTCCATGGACCAGCGTGCCCGGAAATCACGACCTGATGCGTCAGGGCACGGCGCTCACTACCCCGGCGCTCGAACGGCTGGCGATCGGTTCAACGAAATCGCTCACTCGGCCGATTGGCTTCGAACCAGACGATCCGCTCAAGCTCTACCTTGACGAGCCAGAGGCATTCTCGTGTGGACCGGAGTTCCCTATTCTTGCCGACACGGCACGGCGCGCCATCGATCGTCGGGAGTGGATCGACGCTCACATCCGCGCTGGGGCCATTGGCTACTCGGTGGATCACCTGCAACGTGGTAGTTGCGACACGATCATCGACACCGAGCACGTGCGTCTCGTGCTGCTCGACACGAACCATCCCGACGGCGACTACCAGGGCAGCGTCGGATTGGCGCAGCTCGCTTGGCTCGACGAGCGCCTCAGCGAGGTGGACGGCGACTCCGGTCGTCTCGCGATCCTGGTGAGTCACCATGGCGCAGACACACTCATGAACGAGCGCGGGCACCGCGCCGATCGCGGCTTGGCGCCCGATTTGGCGGCCGTGGTGCATCGCCACCACTGCGTAATCGCGTGGCTGGTTGGGCATCGCCACATCAACCGCATCGAGCCACGACCTGGAGCAGCCGGAGGCTTCTGGGAGATCACCACGTCGTCGATCATCGATTGGCCGTCGCAGGCACGTTCCATCGACGTGTTCCGTCACGCCGACGGCTCCATCGAGTTGCAATGCACGATGATGGATCACCGTGGTACGCCAGATGGTCTCGCGAGTCTGCACCGCACATTGGCCCGACGCTTCTGCTCAGACAGTGTCGCCGCACGCATGAGCGGGCGCGATATCGATGGCGACGTGAGCTTGTTGCTACCCCGTCGATGAGTGGGTCGCTGAGTAGGTCGCGGATGTTGCGACGCGCTTCTCGCGCATCGACCGCTCGAGCATGCGCAGGCGCGAATACAACTCATCGCGCTCGGTGTAGCAACCACGCAGATGACGACGGCCGCCGACGTCGGTGAACTCGCTACGAGCGTGCAGCGCGCGGCGGTTATCGAACGCGATCAGGTCGCCGGGCTCGAAGCGGAAGCGCAGCTGTAGATCGGTTCGATACGTCATCTCGAACAAGACGCGATACGCGCTGTAGGCACGCTCGACATCGTCAAAGGGCAGATCCAGCGGAGCCCGCAGCCAGTTGCCGACGCGCACCTCGTTCACCGAGCCATCGGGCGCGCTGACGATGAGCGGCGACCGGAACCGATAGTCGGTGGTGGTTGCGCGGTTGGCCCAGTTCCACGGCACCGTGGTAAGCGTGCGGTAGTGCTCGGGGTACTGCCTGCGGAGCAATTCGGCGATACGGAAGCCGTCGACGAGGATGCTGTCGCCCCCGATGGCCTCGTTCTCGAGGCAATGCAAGAACTGCAGACCCGGTTGGTACTCGCGTGTGGGGAGATCCACATGCGGCGGCAGCGGCAGCGCAGTATTCGCGTTGGTCACCGGATTCGGTTCGCTCCAGACATCCCACAACACGCCGAAGTTGGTTTCGCGCACAATGCCGATTCGGCCGGCGATGTCGCCAATGGCGGTGTCGGTGCAGGGCACGTTGCGCAGCCGAGTGGCGCCGTAGGTGCGCAGTGCGGTGAGCCACTCGTACAGCGCATCGTCGTCGCTGAGCACCGCAAGTCCGTCGAACGTGGGCGGAACCGACCATGTGCTGGCGTCCCAGGTGATGATCGGTGACACGCGCGCGGCGCGTGCTTCGTCGCCGTAGTCGTTGGCCCGCAACCAACCGGCGTGGAACAGACTGGAATGCTCGAACTCGGACCAAATGATCGAAAGCCCACCTGATGCGGCGACCGTTGCTGAGATCGCATGTACGTCGGATGAGACCGACACCAGCTCGAACATCTGCTCGCGCGTGCCCTGGTGAACACACTCGTCGCACGGGCAGTTGTCACGCAGCCAGATGTGGTGGAACCGGCTGATGCGACCATCGGACCACACCACCTGCACCCAAACGTCGCGCGACTCGGCCGACATGATGGTGTGCTCGATCGGATAGGTGTCGAAATCGGGCGTCGTCACTGCCACGACCATAGCCCGCCGGTTTTCGGCGATGTGTATTGTGATTTCCGCCAGACGGAATCTTTCCGAAACAAGGACGTGAGCATGAATTGGGACGTATATGTGACCTGCGCAATCACCGGCGCCGGAGACACCACGGGCAAGAGCCCACACGTACCAGTGACCCCGCAGCAGATCGCCGAATCAGCCGTTGAAGCCGCCCGCGCCGGGGCCGCGGTGGTGCATCTGCACGTGCGCAATCCCGAGACTGGCGCAGGGGCGCGCGACACCGAGCTGTACGCAGAAGCCGTCGAACGTATCCGCGCCGCCGATGTCGACGTGGTCATCAATCTCACAGCGGGGATGGGTGGCGATCTTGTGCTCGGAAGCGGCGAGAATCCGCTGCCGGCCAACCCCAATGGCACCGACATGGCCGGAGCAACCGAGCGCCTCAAGCACGTACGCGCCATCCTTCCCGAGATCTGCACCCTCGACTGCGGCACGATGAACTTTGCGTCGGGCGGCGACTACATCATGGTCAATACCCCGAGCATCCTGCGCGAGATGGCCAAACAGGTGCAGGCCCTGGGCGTGCGCCCCGAGCTCGAGGTGTTTGACACCGGACACTTGGTGATGGTGAAAGAGATGATCCGCGACGGCTTGCTCGACGACCCTGTGATGGTGCAGTTGTGCATGGGCATTGCCTACGGCGCACCCGACGACGTGACATCGCTGATGGCAATGATCAACCTGCTCCCTCCGCAGTGTGTGTTCTCCGCGTTCTCCATCGGCCGGATGCAGATTCCCTATGTGGCGATGGCTGCGCTCGCAGGCGGCAACGTGCGCGTCGGACTCGAGGACAACCTCTATCTGGGTGCGGGCCAGTTGGCCACCAACGCGCAGTTGGTCACTCGCGCCGTCGACATTCTCACGAACATGAACGCGAAGGTCATGTCTGCCCAGGCCGTACGCGACCAACTGCAGTTGGTGAAGCGATGAGTGCAATCCCCGGTCTCGGTCACGTCGGCCTGCTCGGCGGCGGCGTAATCGGCGGCGGTTGGGCGGCTCGATTCCTGCTCAACGGAGTGGACGTCACGCTGTACGACCCGGATCCCGAGGCGCCTCGGAAAGTGGGCGAGGTCATGGCAAATGCCCGCCGCGCGCTCAGCACGCTCACGATGGCGCCACTGCCCGCCGAGGGCGCGCTGCGGTTCGTCACCACACCCGAAGCAGCCGTGATTGGTGTCGACTTCGTGCAGGAGAGCGCCCCCGAACGACTCGATCTGAAGCAGTCGATCCTGTCGCGCGCCAGCGCGGCGGCCGATCCGTCAGTGGTGTTTGGGTCATCCACATCCGGTCTTCTTCCCACGCAGATTCAAACCGGAATGCATAACCCCGAGCGTCTGGTCGTCGGCCACCCCTTCAACCCCGTGTACCTGCTGCCGTTGGTGGAGGTGTGCGGTGGCGACGCCACGTCCGAGGCGGCGAAAGCTCGCGCTGTCGAGGTCTACACCGCCATCGGCATGCGGCCACTGCTGCTCGCCAAGGAGATCGATGGCTTCGTGGCCGACCGCCTGCTCGAAGCGCTGTGGCGCGAGGCGCTCTGGCTCGTGAACGATGGCATCGCCACGACTGAGCAGATCGACGACGCCATTCGGTTCGGTGCGGGATTGCGCTGGAGCTTCATGGGCACGTTCCTCGTGTACCGCATCGCCGGAGGCGAAGCCGGAATGCGTCACTTCATGGCGCAGTTCGGTCCTGCGCTGCAGTGGCCGTGGACGAAGCTGATGGACGTCCCCGAGCTCACCGACGATCTCCTCGACCGGCTCGTGGGACAGTCCGATGACCAAGCCGCAGGCGCAACCATTCGTGAACTCGAGGCACTGCGCGACGATTGCTTGGTGTCGGTGATGCAGGGCCTGCGCACCGTCGGCTACGGCGCCGGCGAGGTGCTCGCCGACTACGAGCGCGCCCTGTTCGACCGGGCACCCGCACCCGCTGCGGAAGGCGACCTCTCGCAACCCTTGAAGGTGCACGAAGTCCGTATCCCCACCGATTGGGTGGACTACAACGGGCATACCAATGACAGCCGTTACGCGCAACTTTCGGGCGATGCCGCCGACGCGTTCCTGCGCTACATCGGTATGGACGCGGACTATCTGCGCGGCGGGCACAGCTACTACACGGTCGAGAGCCACATCTCCTACATCGCGCAATCACACGCGGGCGATGTCGTGTACGTGACCGCCCAGGTGATGGCCCACGATGCCAAGCGGCTGCATCTGTTCAACCGCATCCACCGCAGTGACGATGACAGCATCATTGCGACCGGCGAGCACATGTACCTGCATGTCGACACCGAGATCGGCAAAACCGTGCCTGCGCCGCAGTACATGATCGATCGCATCGCCGCGATTGCCGATGGGCAGGCCGGGTTGGAGCGTCCAGCTCAAGCAGGCCGTTTCGTCGGCGCGCCTCGTTCCTGAGGTCGTGCGGTCAGCGCGCGCCGGTGATCGCAAACACGGTCGCTGGCGAGGCCGGCAGATGGTCGACCAACGAGATCACCAGTTCGTCGCCGTCGACGCGGTGAGCAAGCTCGCGGCTGTTGCCGAGCATCCGCACGGACGAACCCTGTGACACCGAGACCCCTGGGAGGCGAACCTCGCCGCTCGGACCACCCTCGATACACGCATGGACGATGTCACCGTTCGCCGTGTACCGAACCTGGCGGCCATCGCCGGTGACACCACTTTGGATGCGCCACAGACGAGTGCCGTAGATGGCCTCGCCGTTGACCCGCAGCCACCAGCCGAGCGCTGTCAGCCGCGCCGCCTGTGCCATCGGGATCTGCCCATCTGCGGTTGGCCCCACGTTGAGTAACAGATTGCCGCCACGGGCGACGATGTCGACCAGCATCCACACCAACTCGTCGGCCGTCGGCATGGTTGCCTCGGTCTCCATGCGGTTGTAGCCGAACGATCGGCCGATACCGCGACACACCTCCCACTTGCGATCGCTCGATGCGGTCGTGGAGTACTCGGGCGTGTCGATGTCGGCGTGCAGCTTGCCCTGCTTGACGGCGATGATGTTCCACCGGTCGTTCACGATGCCGTCCGGCACGCGGTCGTAGTAGTAGCGAAACATGTCGTTGGGGTCGAGCGGCATCGGCCAGGCAATGTCGTTCCACATAAGGCTCGGGCTGTATCGATCAGTGAGCTCGCGCACATGAGCGGTGACGTATTCGCAGTACTCGGTCGTGACCGGGATGTTCTGCACCATGCCCATGATGCTGTCGAAGCCCGGCTTGCTGAAGGTCCAGTCAAGGCCACCGGAGTAATACGTGCCAAAGCGCATGCCGCGGCTGCGCGATGCCTCGGCGAGCTCGCCCACATGATCGCGCTCTGCCATCCAGCCCGATCGATTCGGGTTCGGGATGCCGCTCTGCCACATCAGGAAGCCGTCGTGGTGTTTGGTCACCGGCACCACGTAGCGCGCTCCGGCCGCGGCAAAGAGATCGGCCCAGTGAGCCACGTCGACGCCACCGGATCGGTCGCGGAACTCCTCGACAAAGCTGTCGTAGCCGCGCTCGCCGTATGTGGCCGCGTGATGCAATGCGGTGGGGCTGCCCTCGAGCGCCCACGAGTTGAGGTACCACTCGCAATACGGGCTGGCGCGGAACGCCTCGGTCCAATTGCCGCTGCCGAAAAGGTCGCCCATGTCGTGATCGAGTGGAGCAAAGCATGGAACGGCATACGGACCCCAGTGGATGAAGATCCCGAACTTGGCGTCGTCGTACCACGTGGGGATGGGGCGGTCGGCGAATGGCATCGTCTGTGACATGGCGACAGTGTGTCATGCTCATGAACGTGGACGCCGCCGACAACTCCGCTGCCGCCGACATCAATCTCGCCGCAACATGGGCCGCGCTCGGCCGGGCTTTGGGGTTCGTTGTCGGCGAGGCACAGAACCTGACGATGGTGACCTCGGGCCTGCCACTCGCGTTCTTCAACGGCGCCTATGTGACCGGGCCGATCGCCGACCCTGTGCAATCGCTCGGCGAAGCAACCGACTTCTTCGCATCGCGAGGAGTGCCGTGGTTGTTGTGGGCCCGGCCCGGGGTGGCCGATGATCTTGTCGACCTCGCGGAGGCGGCGGGCATGAAGCGTCGCTCCGGACCACCGCAGATGATCCTCGCGCCGATCAGGAAGGCACCTGCGCCACCGTCTGAGCTCACCGTCGAGATCGTCACCGACGAAGCCGGACTCGAGCAGCATGCCGAGATGCTTCGGCTCGGCTTCGCGATGCCCCGCGAGGTGACTGACCGAATCATCGGCCCGGGAATCCTTCGGGTGCCCGACGTGGCCGTTTTCGTCGGCACCGTAGACGCGGCACCGGTCTCGTGTTCGTTACTCTCAGTCTCGGGTGACACCGCTGGTGTCTACAACGTGGCCACGCCGGAAGCATTTCGCGGCAGGGGTTATGGCGAGGCACTCACGTGGGCGGCAAGTGCCGAGGGTGCGCGGCGCGGGTGCACGCACGCGGCGTTGCAGGCGTCACCCGATGGGTACCCGATCTATTCCCGGATGGGCTTCGCCGATCTCGGCCCATACATACAGGTCGAAGGCCTGGCGACGGGGTCCGTAACTCCGTGAGTGCAAGAAGCGAGCCGATCCTCGCTTGCGTGTGCCTCGCGCAGGTGTAACAATCGGCGGAATGTACAAGAACATCGTGGTGGGGACAGACGGATCGGACACCGCTGAGGTCGCGGTACTGCACGCCGCAACACTGGCCAAGTTCAGCGATGCGAAGCTGCACGTTGTGCACGCCTACCAGCCGGTCTCGTTCAGCGTGGCTGCAATGTCGGCCAGTTCGGGCGGGCCGGTGATCGATCTCGATCGCCTCAATGCAGGCATCGCCGAAAGCGCCAGCTCGGTCTGCGATCAGGCCCTCACCACATGCAGCAAGCTGGGCGTCGACGTCGAGACGCATGCTGTCACCGGCGATCCAGCAGATGCCCTCGTCAGCGTTGCCACGGCAGTGTCGGCCGACTTGCTTGTTGTCGGCAACCGTGGCATGACCGGCAAGAAGCGGTTCATCCTCGGCAGCGTACCGAACAAGATTTCGCACCACGCGCCCTGCAGCCTGCTCATCGTCGACACCACGAAGTAACGCAGGTCGAGCGACAGACCGCGCATCAACCCGGTTTGTCGGGGCCGCCCACCCGCACATCGGCTCTCGCGCGCCCTCCCCCAACCAGTTGCTCGGGCGCAGTTGGCGCCGTTGCCGGGCACGGTGGTCGACGCAACGTTGATCAGCATGGCTGGGCCAATGGGGCGCGACTCGAAAGGTTCGATGATCGGCGGCCGGATGCGCTTGTCGCTGGACCGCAGCAGCGTCGCAGCAGGCCAAGTGACGCTCCTCGCCGTCCAGGACGCGCTCAACAGCAGGCCCCGGAAAGTCCTCTGCTGGAAGACCCCAGCCGAAGCCCTCGACGAGCAGCTACGGTCGCTCCAACACGCAGGTGTTGCAACGACTGGTTGAACCTGGTCTGTGTCGATACCCGTTGGACGCCACGAGGTGGTCTGCAACCTGGCAGGGCACTACGCCACCGATCAGCGTCGTGCGGTGTCTGAACCGAAGTTCTCGTTGACTCATTGTCGGCGGGACAGTGCGCACCGATGTCCACACGGGTGAACGCCATCAGCGAGTAGCAACTGTTGTGGCCGCAAGGGCGGGGCGATCCCTGTGTTCGCCCCGCCCCCGTTTGCCCTACTTCGCGGCGACGGTGAACTCCGCGACGTGCACGGAGCTGGCTGCGGCGAATTGCATGAACAGACGATGCAACCCGGGCGCGGCCACCTGACCCATGAACGTCAACGACCCGTTGTTCTCGTCGGCGCTGCTCGGGTGAATGTGGGTGTACGCGAGGTCGGACGAATCAAAGGCGACGAGATGGCCAAACGCGCCCAGGTACGGTTCGAGCTTCACCGGCTTGCCTGCTGAATCGACCACAGTGAAGGTGAGCGCTGATTCGGCGGTGGTTCCGAGAACTCCGGTGATCTGCACGGTGTAGCCATCGACCGTTACCTTCGTCGACGGGGCCGGCAGGGCAACGTCGGTTCCCGTACCGGCCACCGTCAGGTCGGTAGTCAGCGCGACCCGGGGGGTTGCGGTGCCACCGAGCACAGGAACGAAGTCGGCGACCATGCGATAGGTGCCACCATTCGCAAAAGTGACCGGCAGGGACCATCTGCCATCGCTGGACATCGTCGGATGCAGATGCTGGAAGCCGGTCAGGTCCGAACGGACGAGGATCAGATGAAGCAACTTGGTCTGCTCAACCTGGAAACGGGTCAGCGTCGACCCGTCGCTCGCGATCACCGTGAAGGCCAGCGTGTCCGGCTGACCCGCAACAAGTCCCGCTGACGCCACCTGCAATGTGAGACCCTGGGTGCCAGAGTCGGGGCCGCCCATATCCATGCCACCCATCGGATCGGTGCCCATCGTCATTGGGTCTGTGGTCGATGCGACCGATCCTGTTCCGGGCATCGTGTCCATCGGCATGGTCGGCACAGAGGTCTGCGGTTTCGATGTGGTCGCTGGGGCAGTGGAGCTACCGCACCCGGCGGCAACGAGTGTGGCTGCGAGCGCGAACGCGCCGAAGAGGATTCGAGATTTCATGATGTGTTCTCCTGAGTCGTGTTTCTTATGTGGTGGATTGCGAGATACGGACGCGACGGCCGCCTCAGCAACGCACCACGCACAACATCGACAAACCAGGAGGTCGCTCGGCGCGCAGCACCGGCAGCACAAACTTCGCTGAAAGCTGTCCACGAACCGTCGCGATGCACCGCGCCCGCCACGACGCAACAACCCGCATCAGGACCAAGCCGAATGCGGTGACCAGGACCATCAGGTCACACATCATGAGCATCGACATCCCCGAACCATGCACAGGTGCAGGCCTCGGATTGTGCGCCGGCATCGGATGGTCCGCACCTGGGATTGTCATCGCGTGCGGCATCGCCGAAGCGGTGACCGCGACAGCGGCCTTGAGGGTCGTCATTGTGTCCATCGAGGAATGATCGATCGTCCCGAGATGCGACGCTGTGATGACGAACGCAAGCAACAGCATCACGGTCACAGGGAACGAGGACAAACGGTACATATTGACACCACATGCTACCCGGGCGCGCCGCTCGATACCGACGCACGCCGAGCGCTTCGTACCCAGGACTGGGCCAACTCTGATGGCCGTTCGGCCGTTGTCGGTGATCCACCAGCGTTGCGGCCGGAGGTCTGGTCACCCCACCCCCACAGCGGTGGCAAACCCACCACACCCCCTCACGCTTGGCCCGACTCAGAGGTTTGGCCGCGCCCACGATCGCACTTCGACACATTCGCTCTGGCGAACCGCCTCGAACGGCGCCCAGGGGCCGCTACGAAACCGCGGGTACGCGGCGTCTCCGGCTGGGGCGGGCGTTCCCGTGAAGGAGTTGTCGCAACGACTCGGTCACCCGGACGTAGGCGTGACCCTCAAGGTCTAAGCACACGCGATGCGCGGCGATGTTGAAGCGGCGGCGCGTTTGGCGGCCGACGAGATTTTCGAAAGGAGATCCGTGACCATTCTGTGACCAGAACGGCCCAGACGGTCGCCAACATGTGCCTTGAGCTGGACTTTTACTCCGGAGCACTGGAGGCGACGCCGGGAATCGAACCCGGATACACGGCTTTGCAGGCCGTTGCCTGAACCATTCGGCCACGTCGCCGCGGGTTCACCAGCGTGAACATCGGCTCCGGCACGATACCGCCTCGACACGCCGTTCGTTAGGTCGGATTCTCCCAACAAGGCGCGCGGCGGCGATTTCTGGCACGATCCTCCGATGCCTTTGCGTCATCGTTATCTCGCCGTGTGCCTCGTGGTTGGTCTGTTCGTCACGGCCTGCAGTAGTACCTCCAGCACGTCGTCGCAGAGCACCCCGGCAGCCACAAGTCCCGTGACCGCGACCACTGTCGCGCCCACGACAACCACTGTCGATCCCGCACTGGCAAATGCGTACGTCGAGCCTGGTCCGTTTCCCGTCGGCGTCACTACGGCAACAATGGCCAATGGGGTGAAGGTAGAGATCTGGTATCCAGCGGTGGCTGGCAGCTCGGGCACCGAGACATACGACGCGCGCGACTTCACCGATCCGGTGCTTCGTTCCCTCCTCACCGGCAACGTCGATGCCACGGTTACCTACGCAGCAACGCGCGACGCTGCCGTCGCCGACGGCAAGTTCCCGGTGGTACTCAACAGCCACGGCGTATCCGGATGGCGTTCGGTCAGCAGCTTTCTCACATCACACCTCGCCTCGTGGGGGATGGTCGTGGTGTCGCCCGATCATGCCAGCCGCGATCTGTACCACCTGATCTCGAACCTACCGAACCTGAGCGGTGGCGGTACCGGCTCGACCACCACGACGGTCACGCCCGACACATCGAACACGACCACGACCATCGATCCCAAGGCTCTGGCCCGCTTCAATGAGTCCGTCGACGACTTGCTCGGCAGTCTGGACTACATCACGGCGCAGAACGGCGATGCAGCCAGTCCCTTCAAGGGCCATATCGATCTCGATCATGTCGGAGCTCTCGGGCACTCGGCTGGCGGCGGCACAATCTTGAAAGCGTCACTCGATCCTCGCATCGATGGCTACGTCTCGATGGCCTCGGGCATCTTCACGACTCAGACAGAACTTCCCGCCAAGCCGAGCTTCTTTCTCTCGGGCGCAATCGACCACGTCGCCGACACCGAGCGCACCTACAACGCGTACCTCACGGTTCCCACGCCGTCGTTGTTCTGGAGGATCGACGAGGCGGGCCACAACGCGTTCGACGATCTCTGCACACTCGGCGGCGGCAAGGGCATCATCGGTGTCGCAGAGGCCTCGGGCCTCGGCCCGTTCCTGGATGGGGCACCACTCGTCCGAAAGCTCGGTTCCGACGGATGCGTGCCACCTGCTGCCCCTGCGACTACGACATTTCCCATCATCCAGCACGCAGTCACAGCGTGGTTCCTTCAGCTCTTCGGCAAGGACGCAACGCCGAAGGGGCTCGACTCCTCGGTGTCTGGTTCGTACGCAGTGAAGGTCACCGTCGAGCAACGCTGATCGAGGTGCCGTCGACCTCGACGTCGACACACGAGTATTTTGGGCGGACACTTTCAATTTCTGACGCACGCGATAGTGTCTGCCAGCAAGTCACGTCGGCGAGGCCGTCGTTATTGAAAGAAGAGTGCAGTGGCACAAGGCACCGTTAAGTTTTTCAACACCGAGAAGGGCTACGGCTTCATCTCCCGCGAGGGCGGAGCAGATGTTTTCGTGCACCACACCGGCATCGCCGGTAATGGCTTCAAGAATCTCCAAGAGGGTCAGGCCGTCGAGTTCGACGTCGTGCCCGGCCGCAAGGGTGACCAGGCCGAAAACGTTCGCGCACTGTAAACAACGGGTTGCCTCGGGCCAATTGGGGCGCCCGAAGTTTCGCACCTGACGACGTTGGACTTTCTGACGCCATCGTCGTTGCTGTGACGCGCCGCAACACTCGTAGCGGCGCGGCGCGGCACGCCAGTCGGAGTAGGGCCGATGGGCACGGCCGTCTTTTGCAAACGGTCGAGATGAAAACACGCATCTGAGGTAACCGACTGCGAGACTCGTTGCGGAGGTAGTCGTGGACGAGAAGTGGCCGCTCATCGGACGAAACGAAGAACTGTCGGTGGTGGCAGCTGCGTTGGCCAATCCGGACTCGAGCGGAGTGGTACTCGTCGGACCCGCCGGGGTCGGCAAGACACGACTCGCCACGGGGTGCATGAGCCTGGGCATCGCACGCGGCTTCGCGACAGCGCGGGTAGTGGCGAGCAGAGCTGCGTCCGCTATCCCGTTTGGCGCCCTTGCTCCCCTGCTGCCACCGGGCGCCGTAGCCATCGAACGTGGTTTGAATGCGCTGCGGCAAGCAACGATCGCATTGACAGATCTCGCCGACGGTAGGCCGCTGATGCTGCTCGTCGACGACGCTCACGCGCTCGACGACGCATCAGCCGTTCTGTTGCAGCAACTCGCTGCGACACGCGCAGCATTTCTCGTGGTGACGTTGCGCAGCGGCGAAACTCCTCTCGATTCGATTGTGTCACTGTGGAAAGACCACGGCGTCGAGCGACTGACCATCGAGCCGCTCTCGCGTCCGAACGCGGATCAATTCGTGAGCACGATGCTCGGAGGCGAAGTCGAGACGGGCACACTCAACACGTTGTGGTCCAAGACGCAGGGCAATCCGATGTTCTTACGCGAACTTGTCCTCGGCGCCACCGAACATCAATCGCTTGAACAACGAACAGGTCGTTGGTACACCGTTGGCGAGCTCGAGCCATCCGATCGCCTGTCTGAACTGGTGAGCTCGCGGCTCAGCGGTTTGGCGCGAACCGAGTTGGAGGCACTCGAATTGGTCGCCTTCGGCGAGCCGATCGGGGTGGGCATGGTGACCGATCTCAGCGATGCGCACGTGATCGAGGAACTCGAACGGAAAGGACTCATCGCCATGGTGCGCGACGGACGCCGCAACGAGATCCGCCTTGCGCACCCAATGTACGGCGAGGTGCTGCGGGCGCGCACACCTGCACTGCGTATTCGCTCCGTGTGTCGCAGCCTCGCCGAAGCCGTGGAGGCAACCGGCGCCAACCGACGTGAGGATGCGTTGAGGGTGTCGTTGTGGAGGCTCGATGGTGGCGGCGTGGCACCGATGCCGCTGTTGCTCGCGGGTACCGCGCAGGCCTACTTCGCGAACGATCTCCTCACGGCCGAGCGCCTTGCACGAACCGCATTCGACATCGAACCCAGCTTCACTTCGGGGTTGTTGCTCACCGAAATCCTCTATGAACTCGGTCGCGGGCGCGAGTGCGTTGTCGTGCTCACGACAGTTGCCCGCATCGCCGAAACGGAATTCGAACGTGCCCGCGTGGCAGTCGTCCACGCAACGACGTTGTTCTGGAAGTTGGGCGACATCGATCAGGCCCGACAGGTGATGCACGACGCGCTCGAAACGTTGACGTCGCCATCCGAGCGCGACGAGGTCACCGCGTTCCAGGCGTTGGTCGACGTGCAAGCGGGTCAGCCGCACTTGGCACTACACATCACGATGCCCGTACTGACCACCGGCTCCGGCCGGCCCTACGTGCTCGCCGCGCTCGCAGGCGCGCTCGCCATCTCGATCGTTGGCCGACCACTCGATGCGATCGAGATGGCCGACAAGGCGGTAGAGATGCGTCAGGAACTGGGACAGGAGCTCACGCTGTTCCAGACGGGGCTGCTCCTCGTGGCCAAGATGGGTGCGCTGCAGGAGGCCGGACGCATCGACGAGGCCTACGAGCTTGCGGAGTTCACTCGCTCGCTGGCGGCCGAAACCAACGACCTCTCGAATCAGGGGTTCTGTTGCATCAGCCTGGCGCGAATCACACTCGCCGCGGGGCGGCTGCACGAGTCTGCTGCCCGCGCTGCAGAGGCAGTTGACCTGTTCCGTCGATGTGTCCATCCGGGACCCATGCGTTGGGGTCTCGGATATCTCGCGCTCGCATCAGCGATGTCGGGCGATCTGCGCACCGCACGAGATGCACTCTCGGAGTTGGCCGTACTCGCGCCGCATCCGGCGCTCATGTTGGAGATCGACTGCGACCGAGCCCGAGCATGGACTGCGGTGAGCGAAGGTCGCCTCGGCGATGCACGGATCATTCTTCGGACCGGCGCAGAGGCAATGCGCGCGTCGGGCCAGATCTCGTTCGAGGCGTCGGTTCTGTTCGATATCGCCCGCCTCGGCACTCCAAAGGACGTGACGGTCAGGCTCGGCGAGATCGCTGACATCGGCCAGAGCGAGCTGCACCATGCCATGGCCGCAACGGCTTCGGCGCTCGCACGTTGCGACGCCGCAGCACTCGCCGAGGCTGCCAATTCGTTTGAACGGTTCGGCACATACCTGTTTGCGGCGGAGACTGCGGTCGCAGCTGCCGACGCGTACCGCAAAGCGGGCGACCGACGACGCTCAGCCGAGTGGTCGCGCCGCTCGGTGGAGTTTGCGGCGCGGTGTGATGGTGCGCGAACACCCGGGCTCACACACGTCGCTTCGCATGTGCCGCTCACCCAACGCGAGCGCGAAATCGCTACCCTCGCCGGGCAGGGCCTGTCGAGCAAGTCCATCGGCGAGAGACTGTTCGTTGCCAGCCGCACTGTCGATAACCATCTCGCGCGCATCTACGACAAGCTCGGCGTCGCCAACCGCGCCGATCTCGCCGACGCAATGTCCAGTCTCTGACCCAGTGCCCGACGTTGAGTATCGAATACTCATGACACGTAGATCGCGACGTGCTCGAATTGACGCTGTGCGATTCCACGCTCGTCGAAAGACCACCGAAGGTTTGAACCTTTTCTTCGGCACAAGTGAAATCGACGCCCTCCTTCACCGTTACTCCTTGTGTTGCGTCCACTACGGGGCGTCCACTTTCCAAGGAGCACACCATGAACGGCCCAGCTATCGCCAGATCGGCCAGGAAGTTTGTTGCCGCAGGGGCAAGCCACCGCAGAGCAGTGATCGTTGGCATGATCGCCGCGCTGGCGGCCGCCACGGCGGCCGGTGCGGCACCCGCCACCTTCACGCCCTGGTCGGATCACCACGAGCCGACTGCGGCGAGCCAGACCACCGTGCTCAGCACCGAGTCGACCGTGGCTGCGACATCCACCACAGATCTGAAGGGGTCGGGGGGCGCAACAACGACACCGCCGGCGCCAACCTCCACCGAGGCTTCCCACCACGAACCTTCGACCACGGTTGCGCCACAGGTGCCCCCGCCCACCTCAACCCAGCCCGCGTCAGTCGAGCCGCCGCACACGATGCCCCCGCCTCCCCCGCCGTCCACGACCCTCGCCCCGCATACCGAGCCGCCGACCACGTTGGCCGGAGCGCACGAGGCACCGCCGAGCACCACCGAGGTGAAGACTCCCGCAACGTTGCAGCTTGCCTGCAACATCGTCGGCGAGCACCTCAACAACGTCAACTGCGAGTGGACCGGGCCGGTGCCGGCAGGGTTCAGCCGCTATCTGCTGCTACGCGGCAACCAGACTGCGAAGGGCCGAGTGCCATTCGCGTCGGGCGACCCAACTGCTCACTCGTTCATCGACCTCGCAGTGCCGGCGGGCGCCTATACATACGTGCTTGTCGTGGTCGATGCGGGCGGCAAGCCGATCGCACACAGTTCCGTTGTGCCGATCACAATCATCGCGGGCGGCTGAGCGATATCAGGTGTCCGTGACCGAAACACCGCGAACGCAACGTCCGCGGCCAGAGTCCCCCTCCAGCGGTGAGGGCTCGTTCGATGACGAGCGAGCCCTCACCGAACGGGCGCGCACCGACCGAGACGCGTTCGCTCAGCTCTACCGCCGTCATGTGAACGCCGTGTACGCGTTTGCGTATCGCCAAAGCGGATCGAGAGAAGCTGCCGAGGAGGCAACCTCGGCGACGTTCGAGCGGGCACTGCGGGGCATTGCCTCGTTCGAATGGCGAGGCGGCGGCGTACGCGCGTGGCTGTTTCGCATCGCATCGAACGAGGTCACCGAGATCTACCGTCGCCAGTCGCGCGCAACTCGGCCGAGGGGGCAGTTGGCAATGCGAGACCTCGCTCCGGATTCCTACGGTGTCGAGGTACACGCGAACCTCGACGCAGGCGTCGACACGGCTGTTCTGCACAACGCGATTTCGTCTTTGCACCCGCGCTATCGCGAAGCGGTAACGCTGCGGTATTTAGCCGGGTTCTCGTCGGAGGAGGCAGCATCGGCGCTCGGGTGCTCGAAGGCAATCTTGGCAGTGACGTTGCACCGCGGTCTCAGCGCACTTCGCAAGGCACTGAACACCCATCTCGTAGTGGAGGAGACGTGATGCGAATCAGTCGCCGCTCACTCAAGTCATCACTCACCCAACTCGGGAAAGCACCGGCTCCCGATGCCGACCCCGCCTTCGTCGACCGGTTGGAAGCGCAGTTGATGACCGACGGCGCGACACCGCCATTGCCTGCCGACAACGTGATCCCGTTCCGTAGTCGCGCCCATCGCGCTTTCGTCATCGGTGTTGCAGCCGCAACGCTCACCGGCGCAGCGGCCGCTGCAGCGCTCGTCATGGGTACGGGCAACGACAGTCACCGTCTGATCACCGCGACTGAGCCCACCGCAACGAGCACTGCGACGAGCACTGCGACGACAAATACCGTCGAGCCGACGTCGACAACAAGTACACCGCTCAACACCACGACCACGACCTTGCCAACGTCGACGACTCTCGCTTCAGGGGTCACTACCACCATCCCCGCCGGACCTACACCGACGACGGTCAGCAATGTGGTGCCGCCCGTGACGGTGCCCGACACGACGACCACCACACTGACTGTGGGTTCGACCAGCACCACCGAAGTGCACGTTCCGGCGACATTGGGCATCAACTGTGTCGTCGATGGTTCGCACATCACGTGCATCTGGACCCCAGGGCCCGGCGGAACCGATCACTACCTCGTACTACGTTCGCGGCCGGGCGGCACCGATGGGCGCGTGCTTACACCCCTGCCCGGACAGCTCACGTATACCGATACCCAGATCGTCAGCGGCGATTCATTCAACTATCTCGTGCACGCGTTCGACGCAACTGGAAAGAGCGTGGCGCACAGCACCGCCGTGCTCGTGACCGTTCCATAATCCGTTGCGCCTGATTGCGTCAGCTCGCGTGTCCGCCCACGGAACGTGATGCTGCCGACGCCACTGCCGCGCGTGTGAGCGGCACGCGACGAAGGGGAGGAAGCGACGGGGGCGGCTGCCGCCGTGGCGGCAGATCGCGAAGCAATTCGGCCGACGCCTGCGTGATCGTGAACACGGCGCGCTCGAAGGCAGCCTCGGTGACCGCGGTGGTCTTTTGCACACCGCTGATCTTGCGCACGTACTGACGCGCGGCTGCAGCTATCTCGTCAGGAGTTGCCAGCGGCTCGAGGCCACGCAACGTTGTGATGTTCCGGCACATGCCGCGATGGTAGGTCGCCCAGCCCTGCAGCAGCGACCGGTAATTTACTGCAGCCGTGTTGGGCGGTTTCGGCGACCCTCGAGCGGAATTGGGCCGGCCGCTGCCACCGCTGCGGCGCTGGCGAGCACCTTGGCGAGCACCTTCAGGAGCGTCTTGCGCTCGCTGCTGGTCAGTTCCGCAAACACGGCCTGCTCGATCTTGCGGATGCCCGGCAGCAGTTGATCGGTAATAACTCGACCCTCAGGGGTGATCTCGATGAGCAGGCTGCGGCGGTCGTCAGGGTTCGGGAGCCGTCGCACCCAACCCCGATACTCGAGCATGTCGAGCGTGCCGGTCATCGTGGCAGACGATGTGAGCGAGCGCTCGCTGATCTGACTCGGTGTCAGTGGCTCGCCGGCGCCATCGATGATGGCCAAGCTGTTCAGCACGCTCTGCGACACGCCGAATGTGTCGAGCATCGTCCGCTCGATCTCATGGATCAGCGCGAGACCCGTGCGGATGAGGGTGGCGTAGGCCTCGGCGGCCACCGGATCGCCGTCGGGGAACTCGTCGGCGAAGTCTGATCCCACCTTCACGACGCCAAGCGCGGCCGGCGAAGGCGAGCCGAAGCTCACCTTTCGCGGCCGGCCCGGACGTCGTTGGTCAGACACTTTCGAAGATCTCGATCCGCGGGGCCGAGGTGACACCGGCGCGCTGCATTGCTGCGCCGAACTTCGCATCGTGGGTGAAGGCATCTGCCTGGTCCACCGTGGGGAACTCGTGGGTGATGAACACGTCGTTCGCATCGGCGGGAAGACGCAGGACGCGCTGGCCGGTGCAACCGTGCTCGGCACGAACTGGTTCGACTTCGTCGTAGACGGCGCGCCATGCGGCGTAGTCGGCAACGGTGTGACGGACAACAAGGGTTGCGCTCATACTGGTCAACTTTCTCGGAAGGAAGCTACGTGCTTCGGTGTGGTTACTTTAGCGATATTTCACCACGGAGTCAAGTCATTTACTCCCGAACTATATTTCCTATCAGGGTGCTTGAGTCGTCAACGCGCCGGGCATGGTGCCGGTCTCGCGCCAGCGTTCGAGATAGCCGGCGTAGTCCAGCAAACTGCCTGCGTACACCAGGTTGCGGGCGGCCTTCGCGTTTGCGTAGACCTGCTCGCTGTTGTAGTAGCTCGGCGTGCAGTCGACGCTGTACCGAGCCGCCCCAGCCGCAGCGCCGTAGAGCACTAGCAGCCATTCCTCTTCGGCTTCTGCGCTTGCCTCGATCGTGGCGATACCTCGCTCCTGGCACGCTGCGATGATGCTGGCGACGTGTTCAGTGGACTTGGACAGGAAGTGCAAGAAGTTGGTGCCGAATCCGGCCTGCACGAGGCTGATGATCAACAGATTGGGGAACCCACCGGAAAGCACGCCGTGCAAGGTTCGTGCGCCCTGATCCCAGCGCTGGCTCAACGCGATGCCATCGCGGCCGACCGGATCGAAACCCAGTCGACGATCGAGGTCGGACGTCACCTCGAATCCAGACGCGAAGATAAGACAATCAACGGGGTACTCCACGCCGTCAACGACCACGCCCGTGGCGGTGATGCGTTCGACACCGAGTCCATTCGTATCGACGAGATGCACGTTGGGGCGGTTGAAGGCGGGGAGATACTCGTCGTGGAAGCACACCCGCTTGCAGTTCTTGCTGTACCACGGCTTGAGCTTGGCGGCCGTCGCCGGGTCATGCACGACCTGATCGACCCGATCGCGAATTGATTCCATCGTCGCAAAGTCGCTCTGTTCGAGCGCTGCGGCTTCCTGATCGGACTCGGGAAGTTTCTGGGTGTTGACCCACATTACATCGGTCCATCCGTCAGCCACGAGGTTCTTCTCCGGTTTTACACCCGTGACAGCATGTGTGAAATTGACGATGCGTTCGGCCTGCCAACCCGGGGCGAGCCCGTTGAACCACTCGAGGTCAGTGGGTCCGTTGTTGCGAACCCCAACCGCCGATGGTGTGCGCTGGAAGACGTACAGCTCTTTGGCCGCCCTGGCGAGCTGCGGCACGGCCTGCACGCCCGTGGCTCCGGTGCCGATGATACCGACACGCTTGTCGGCCAGCTTGTCCATGAATTCGGTGTTGCTTCCGCCGGTGTATTCGAAGTCCCACCTGCTGGTATGAAACGCCTTGCCTTCGAAGTGCTCGATACCGGGGATGCCGGGGAGCTTGGCCTTGTGCAACAGCCCACCCGCTGTCACGAGATACGTCGCCGACAGCTTGTCGCCGCGGCTGGTGCCGACGAGCCACCGATTCGCCGTTGCGTCCCACTCCGCAGAGGTGATCACCGTCTGGAACAACGCACGCGGGTACAGGTTGAACTGTCGGGCGAGCAACTGACAGTACGCGAAGATCTCCGACGCACTGGCGTACTTCTCTGTGGGCACGTAACCGGTTTCTTCGAGCAGTGGCAGGTACGTGTACGACTCGACATCGCACATACATCCCGGGTAGCGATTCCAGTACCAGGTGCCACCAAAGTCACCGGCCTTTTCGACAATCCGCACGTTCGTGATCCCGAGCTTGGCGAGATTGATCGCCGTGAGCATTCCGGCAAAGCCGCCACCGACGATGACCACGTCAGACTGCTCGACCACCGGATCTCGCGAGAAGTTCGGATCCACGAATGGGTCACGATCGAAGGCCTCGTAGTCGTCCTTCAGCTCGCGGTACTGAGCAGTGCCATCTGCGCGAAGTCTCTTCTCGCGTTCGATTCGATAGTGCTCGCGGAGTTCATCGACCTCGACGTCCACTCCGCTGTCGTCCATGCTCATGTGCTCCTCTGATTCCTACCGACTCACTGCGGCGTTGTGATGTACCCGCGCAACAGGCGGCGATCGGCTCCTGACCAGCATTCTCCATGCCCGAGCGCGACTCCAAGTCGGTCGAACAAAACGCGCCCGTCACGGGTTTGGCAGTGTTGGCGCGTCGGAATTTCGTCGTGTTCGAGACCCCATTAGGCTGTGGCGCATGAACTGTCTGCATGTAGCTCGCTCCATCGGCGTGCCCGGGTTGATCCGATGATGCTCGACGTGCCCCGTTCGAGGCTATGCACCCAGGAGGAACTGGAGTCTCCGAGCTTCCAGCGATGGGCGCAGATTTTACGCGAACCTCACATGTACTTGCATCGCAAGCTCTGGGAGTGGAGCTTCATCGCCGAGATACTCGATCGCGACGGCATGCTCGCACCAGACAAGCGGGGTCTTGGCTTTGCTGTCGGCCACGAACCACTCGTCGCGGCCTTTGCGGCCCGCGGCGCGACAGTGACGGCAAGCGATTTGGACGTCGAACAGGCAGCTCTCGCCGGTTGGGTCGGATCGAATGAGCACGCGGCCTCGTTGAGCAAGTTGAACGATCGTGGCCTCTGCAGCGCGTCTGAGTTTGCTCGGCTCGTCACGTTCCGAGTTGTCAACATGTTGGACATCAACGTCGACGAGCTCTGCGACTTCGACTTCACGTGGTCGTCGTGCGCCTTCGAGCACCTCGGCGGCCTCGATGCCGGACATCAATTTGTCCTTAACTCGATGAAGTGCCTGAAACCGGGCGGCCTCGCGGTGCACACGACGGAGTTCAACGTTGCATCCAACGATGCCACGGTGGACACCGGCGGCACCGTCATTTACCGCCAGAGAGATATCGAAGCTCTCGTCGCTGACCTCCGCAGTCACGGCCACCGCGTGTGGTTGGACTTCGATCGTGGTTCGTTGCCCATTGACTATCACGTCGATGTGCCGCCCTACACGCACGATCCGCACCTGAAACTGCACCTGATGGGCTACACCACGACGTCGATTGGCATCGTTGTTCGATGCAGTTGAGGCTCTTGGCCAAATCTCCTGATGCGGTCGTTGGAGGCCTTCTCTTTTTCGGCTTCGTTCTGTTCTATGCGTCGTTCCAACGAGGCAGGACACCGACGTACGACGCTGGGATCTACATCGATGTTGCCAGGAACTTGGCTGAGCACCTCTCGGTCCACGTCCGCAACGATGCCTACGCGCCGCTGAACAGTCCATACGCGAGCTACGGATTGGGGCTCTCGCTGATGATTGTCCCGTTGGTGTTCGTGCAGAAGTGGGTACAACCGGGCGGTCAGGAGATCGTGTTGCTGGCCAACGTCTTCGTGATCGCGTCCACCGCGGTTCTCGTGTACTTCGTTGCTCTCGCGTTGAAATTCTCGCGGCTGGGGGCGGTCTGCTCGGCGCTCGTGTTCGGAGTGACAACCATGGCTCTCCAACAGGCCACCGACCTGTTCAGCGAGCCAGGCATCGCGCTCTTCACGGTGCTGACCGTGTTCGGGCTGGTCAAATGGCGCAGCGGGTCAGCCTTCGGCCCTTGGCTTGTGGGCTGCGGAATTGCACTCGCGATCACGTTTCGGTCGGACTCGATGGTTCTGTCCGCAGTGGTCCTCGTCGCGGTGCCACTGTTCGTGCCACTGAATACGTTGAGACAGCGCAAAGCTCAGTGGCTCGTCGGTGTCTGCCTTCCTATCGCCGGCGCGATGGTCTACCAACTGGCCTACAACCACCTCCGTTACGGCAAATTCACCCAGTTCGGGTATCGGAGCGAGGGCTTCACCACACCGTTCTTGACTGGCCTGTACGGCAACACGTTCAGTCCAGGAAAAGGCTTCTTCATCTATAGCCCTTTCCTGATTCTCGGCATCCCCGGTCTGGTCCTCATGTGGCGCCGCGATCGCGCCGTCGTATCGGTAATTCTGCTGCTTGGGCTCACGCGCATCTTGTTCTACGCCCGCTGGCATTCATGGCCGGGTGGTGTTGCATGGGGGCCCCGGTTCATGTTTCCGCTGTGTGCACTGCTCGCGATTCCTTCCGTCGAAACGGTGCGTTACGTCACCTCGAGAGGACGCCGATCACGCGTGATCGGACTCGTCGGTGCTTCAGTCCTGTTCGTCGCGGGCGCCGCCGTCGCAGTGCTCGGCGTGATGTTTCCCTTCGAACGCTGGTGGCAGATCATGAACGGCAGTGCAGCAGACCCGCAAAGCGCAGCGACGACCGCTCAGCGGATGCACGACTACACGTGGACCTTCGGTGGCAGTCCCATTGCCGGAAACCTTCGACTACTGCGCCACGCTGAGCCAACCGCGTTGCTGTGGTTCAGCCACGGTCGACTCTTACTGGGTGTCACCATTCTGCTGGGCGGACTTCTGCTACTCGGCGCAGCAACGGTGCTGGCCCGACGTGTCGAGGTGTCATAACCGCGCGAAATCGCTGCAGATAGACTGCGGCAGCCACGGCGTCCGTAGGCGAATATAGAGAGGCAGATGTGTCGACTGACATCGAAGTGATCGAGACCCTTGAGCGTCTTGATGAGAAGCTGCGCGAGCTCGACGGCCTTGCGCTGGTCTCTGATGATTCGCTTCGCCGCGGCTTCGAGACGTTTCGCATGAACTTCCCCATGCCGTCGGATCTGGACCCCTACTCGGACGAGTATCGCGAGCACCAGTTCAAGTTGTACGAGACCATTTCCGGTCGCAATTACGCCGTCAAGAACGAAGTCGCCGCATTCGATGTGGCGGCCGCCAGCATCCGCCCATTCCCGTACACCTCGGAGAGTCCGTCGACCGTCGGGCATCAGTTGATCGCGATCGGGTTTCTCATCTCGCTCCTGCCGTCGCGCACCCCTGAACGTCCGCTGCGAATACTCGAGTTCGGGCCTGGCTGGGGAAACACCACGCTTGCCATGGCCACGATGGGATACAACGTGACTGCGATCGATATCGCGCCGGGCTTTTGTGAACTGATTCGCACTCGTGCCGACATGCTGGGCATCGAGGTCGATGTCGTCAACGGTGATTTCAGCCTCATCGAGGACGTCGTCGAGCCGTACGACGCCGTGGTGTTCTTCGAGTGCTTCCATCACTCGTCCGATCATCTCCGTCTCCTGCGATCCCTCGCCGCAGCAACGACGCCAGAGGCCCGGGTTCTCTTTGCCGCTGAACCCATCGTCGCGGACTTTCCCGTGCCGTGGGGCCTGCGCCTTGACGGTGAGTCGCTCTGGGCAGCTCGAAATTTTGGCTGGCTCGAGCTTGGGTTCAACCAGACCTATTTCGAAGAAACCGTGAAGCGGTGTGGTTGGGATCTCGTCAATCACCGTCTCGACGGCACACCATGGGCAAACGTGTGGCTCGCCCAGAAAGAGCCGACGGTGCTGCGACTCGATCCCTCACAATCGACATTTCATACCCAGGTCGGCGAGTATCGCGACGGGGCGATGTACTCGGACGGCACCCAGGGCTTCCTGCAATATGGGCCATATCAGGCTCTGGAGTCAGGGAGATATCAGGCAGTGGTCGACTTCTTTTCTCTAGACGGAGCCAGCGGGCTAGTGGCGATCGATGTCGTGTCGTCGTCAGGTTCGGTTTCGCACGGTCGCCTCGAGATTCAGGTCGACCACATGCAACAGCACAACGCAGTGTCTCGGCTCGAGTTCACCCTTGCGCCAGCCGTGGCTGATCTCGAGCTTCGAGTATTCGTCACGGCGGGAACCCGCGTTGCACTTCGGTCCAGTCGAATACTGCCGCTTCCAGCGGAGTGACCGAACGTCATCTGCCGGCGAGCGGCACCGCCTCATCGGTACGTCGCGGCCAATCTCATCGACGCGCCAGACCCAACGACACCCCACTGAGAGAGACGCTCCACGATGCTGGAACCAAGAACAAACATCAGTAGCCCGTACCCACCGAAGCTGACGCAGGAAACCGCACGGTTGACCGAGGGGATGCGCCCGCAATGACGACTGCTCTCAGCGCGCCAGCCGACATCGTGCCGGCCGACGACGTGCGGATCGATCGTCAAATCTCGATCGCGCTCTTCGGCGGGCTCTTTGCGATCTATCTCGCTGTGATGCGCGGCCAGATCGAGGTGTACGACACCCAAGCGATGCTTGCCGTGGCCCAAAACCTCGTGAACCATGGTTCGCTCAAGGCCGAGGGCGCCGGATACGCCCTGTCGACTCCGTGGTCACCGTATGGCATCGCCATCAGTGTGTTGGCTGTCCCCCTCTACGCCCTGTCGAAGTGGGTCGGTCACTACGCACTGCTCGTGTCTCTCATCGCTCCGGCATTCACCGCGGCCTGCGCCGTCGTGATCTACCGGATCTCCAGGGCGATGCGGTGGGGATCCGTATACGGACTCTTCGCGGCCCTCAGCTTCGGGCTCTTCTCCATGGCGGTTTGGTATAGCACCCAGCTCTTCAGCGAGCCCGCAGTCACCCTGTGCCTGCTCGTCATCATCTTGCAAATGATCCGCTGGCAGCACGGCTCACATCGGGCGGTGCTATGGATAGGCATCGCTGCGGCCTGCGCACTTCAACTCCGGTCCGACTCGCTGTTCACGATCTGGATCGGCCTTGCTGCTATCCCTTTTTTTGTTCCGAAGGCGGCGTTCCTCTCGAAACGCTCACTGTTGTCACTGGGCATTCCAATGCTGGTCAGCGTTGCCATTCTCGTTTGGTACAACGAAGTCCGCTATGACCGTGCCTTCATCGGCTCGTATGGACCTGGAGGAGGTTTCAGCACTCCTGTCCTCCACGGCCTTGGCGGACTGCTGTTCAGCCCCGGCAAGGGTCTCTTCATCTTCAATCCATTGGCGATCATGGGGTTCGCCGGTCTCGTCGTGATGTTCATCGGCCCGCAGCGCGAACGCAATCGAGGTTTGGCTGTCGTCTGTCTGTTGTTCATCGTGCCGCGCATTGTTTTCTACGCGAAGTGGGGTGTATGGGACGGCGGCTCGGTGTGGGGGCCTCGATTTCTCTTGCCGTCGGTCGGAGCTCTCGCGGTCACGGCAGTTCCCCTGTATCAGACGGCAGTGCCAAGCCGGGTGGCCGTCGTGTGTCTGCGCGCTGCGACAGTGCTCCTCGCCGCCTTTGCAGCTGTCATTAACTTCTTGTCGATTCGTGTTCCCCTCGGCGAGTGGATCGGCGTGCTCAGCTCACCCGAATGGCGTCAAGAACTCGGCATCCATGGAATCAACAGTGGGGCCGATGTTACGACAGCGCTGGACTTCCATTTCATAGGGACCCCGATCTGGGGATTTGTCATCTTGCTGCGCAGAGGCGTTGCCCTCACCAACGCACACTGGTGGGCGACGGGCCACGCCTGGGTCGGGTGGCTCGGACTCGCCCTCGGCTTCGGATGTCTGCTGGCTGCCGCCGGCCTCGCTCGTGACCAGGACAGAGATCCAGAGATCGAGCCATTCGCGTACGAAGCGGCCGAGGTCGAACCCGCCGTCTCGTGAGCGCGATCAAAGGTGGTCGCGATCAAACGGCGCTGGACTGGACTCACTTCTGGAGCGGATGACGAGGTTCGAATTCGCTGCACGTCGGAGAGCTAGATTGCGCGGATGAAGCGCACTGCCGTGGTCCTCGCCAGCTCACTCCTCGTTGTCGCTGCGGCCTGCAGTAGCGCCACCACCTCGAAAGGCGCAACGGGCGACACCTCCACGACAACGGGCAACACCAGCGCTGCTGTGTCAGCGTCGACGGCGACAAGCGCCGCATCGACACCCACCTCGGCCACAGCGACATCGGCTCCGCCAGCGCCCACCGCACCAGCACCGACCGCGCCAGCACCGACCACCCCGCTCACGACCCCGAATGTCTCGCCCACTACCGATGCATGCCGTGTAGTGGGCGATCTGTTCTCCGCGGATATCGCAACGGTGTCGGTGCGGCGCGGCGACTGCGGCGAAGGCGTTCGCCAGGTCCAAACGCAGCTGAACTACAAGCTGGGCATCTCACTCAACACCGACGGCATCTTCGGTGCAGGCACCCAGCAGGCGGTCCGCAACTTCCAGGCATCGGTGGGCATCGCCGCGGATGGCATCGTCGGATCATCGACCTGGATTGCGCTCACCGACGACGGCACCTGAGCGTACCCGCAAGGCATCATCGGCACAGCGCTGGTTCCGCCTCGCTCTGCAGCCGACCTCCCCGATCTCGGCGCGATGGAGGCGGAGGAGCTGCTGACCGACGTGTCGAGCTTCCCACTCGCACTGTCAGGTGTTGTTGTCGACGTGCTCTGTTCGAGCTTGGGCAACGAGTTGATGGGCGAGCTGTCCGGCGGCTTGGGGGCTGAGTCTTGCCCCAGTTTCGTAGGCGGCGGCGAAGGCGTTGCGACCCATGGTGTCGCGGATCGTCACGATGGCCGGCGAAAGTGTTGCAGCCATCTCAGGGTCCACAAGATTGACGGCTCCATAGAGTTGGGCTGCTCCCTCGAGGTAACCGAGGCGCGCGAGCATGTCCGCAGGCTGACCAACACCGGACGCGGCGTAGCTATCGCCCATGACTTGCCAGACGTCGACCTGCTCAGCGAACAACGAAAGTGCTGCATCGACCTCGATGGTGTCGGCGAGCAATCCCATCTGCATCCTGCGAAGGGCCGACTCGAGGCGTCGGTTCCCTGATCTGACCGTGATTGTCGCCGCGTTCTGCTGGCCGTTCGGACAGCACGCTCTCGACGTCGAGATTCGGCTCTGACCGAAGGGACCAGACGAGGCGGGCGTAGTCCGGAGAAATCGACTTTTCGGCAATTTTCACCTGCTTACCAGGAGTGACTCAGGGGCGAAGCGAACCTGACGGTACAGCGCGAGGGTATACCGGCAAGCCGAAAACGCAGGTCAGCGGCCCCAGTAGGGCCGCTGATCTGGTGTTTCTTGGAGCGGATGACGAGATTCGAACTCGCGACCCTCACCTTGGCAAGGTTGTGGTCACCGTCCGTACAGTCCGTCTACTGCACTGCAGTACTCCACAGTCCGCAAAACCGTCCGGGAAATCCGTCTGTTCCGTCTAGTTCGTATACCGGTCTACCATCGCTCGTTCCGAGTCGCCCGATGAAACCCGATACGACACACCGAATAAGGGTGATAGCATCGCTGCTATGCCCTGGGGAACCGTCGAACTGGAACCCGAGGTCGTCAGCTGGCTCGACTCCCTCACCGACAACCAGTTCGGTCAAGCCGAACGCTACATAGACCTCCACGGCGACCAAGGCGTACACCTGAGCGAACCCTTCACCCGCCAACTCGACGGCAAACTCCGCGAACTGCGGTTCTACCTCGATCGCCAACCAACCCGAATCAGCTACTACATCGCCACCGGACGAATCATCGTCCTATTGACCGTATTCACCAAAACCCGACCCCGAGAACGAGCAGAAATCGACCGAGCCCGCCGAGCAATGCAGCGCTGCATCACCGACGGCCACCTCAGCGAGGAGCAACCAACATGACCACCAACTGGACCGACATCAAAGCCAGCCGGGCTGACAGCGACGAACGACGCCACGGCTACGAACACGCCGGACGCGCCATCCGTCTCGCCTTCGAAATCAAGGAACTACGAGAGAGGAAGGGCCTCAGCCAACGCCAACTCGCCGAACTAGTCGGCACCACCCAATCAGCCATCGCCCGACTCGAAGGCGGCCGCATCTCCCCCAGCCTCCCCACCCTCGACCGAATCGCGAACGCCCTCGACGCCGAACTCACTGTCACCCTCACCGACACCCAACAACTCCTCGGCGCTCGCTGACAACGGACCCGCTCGGCGCTGTTGTCGCCGAGTGGCACCAGCGTGGGCTGACAGCTGAAGCCGACCCCGACTCCCTCCACGTTCAGCGTGAGTTGCCTTGCTGACAGGTCATCAAGAGCCGCGTACTCGATCTGCCTCGCCGGCGAGGAGATCGGCAATGTAGTCGGCGGCGTCGCGATCGGCACCCGGAACGCAATGGCCGTAGACGTTCAGGGTCGTCGACGCGCGGGCGTGGCCAAGTCGTTGCGCGACGGTCACCACGGCAACACCATGGGCGAGCATCTGAGTAGCCATGAAGTGTCGGAGGTCGCGCAACCTGAACTCGCCGACCCCTGCCCGACGCCGATGCGCGATGAACGTCTTGGTCACCCGGTTCGGCAACCACGGCGCCCCACCATCGGCGTCGGCGGTGAAGACCCCTGCCGCAACGATGACAAGGGAAATCCCGACGCCCATTGCGACCCACAGGACGGGGTGAGTTTCCTTCTGGGTTGTAGCGCTTCCCGCTGGGCCGGCAAATGGGGACGGCGACGGTAGCGGCACACCGGGAGATTCGCTTTTGGCCTGGTCAAGGTCGAGAGGAGCCGTACGCGGCGCGGTGTCACCTAGCGCTTGTTCGGACTCCTCGGCAGTTGTAGACGTTCGGAGTGACGCTCCACAGTTCTCACATTTCCTGGCGGAAGGCGAGCTCAATAATCCACATTGTTGACAGGGGCCGTTATGTCGTTTCATCGTGGCTGTGCCCCTCTCGACTTGGTGATTCGAAATGCCGAGGACCGCTTAGCTCGGTTCTCAATGGGATGGTCCGCAAAATGCGCCGATGTCATGTCGCACGTTTGCAACACGTAGGGCTGCTTCATTGATTCGTTGTTCAGAGATTCTTCCGGTGTCGACGGCGCCGATGAGAGCAGCGATGACCGAGGCGGTCTTGTTGGTTTCGGTGAAGATTACGACGTCGATACCTGCCTGGATTGCCCGGATTGATGCCTCGGGGAGATCGAGGCCGACGGCACCCATGCCAAGGGCGTCCGTCATCACGAGCGCCCACCCGGACGTGTCGATCACGTTGGCGGCGAAGGCCTTGGCAACGGCCTCGTCGCTCGATCCGTCCACGCCTCCGGGCAGCAGCGACGCGACCAGCGTCGAGAGGCTGATGCTGCCGATCGACTTCATGCTGTCGAGCAGCGTCGTCTGGTCGAGAACCAGTGGGATTCCCGTGGCCGGCTCGATCACCTTCGTCGTCACGGGAGTGGCGAGCCGGGCGAAGGTCTTCGCAAGCTCCTGCTGGAGGTCGCCGGCCGCCGAACACTTGGGGGCCACCGCGCAGTCGGCGGCGAAACGACCGAACGCCGCCGCGAGGTCGTTGGCGCCCCCACCCGCGCCGACTGCGACGGGCGTTCTCGAGACCGGCGCCGTCACCGACGTCGGATCCTGGTCGATGATCTGCAGGGCGATGTCGGCCCCAGCGCTGCCGGCGTACAAGGCCCACGTCGAGATGCCGAGCGCCCGACGTACAACCTCGGTGTCGGCCGCCACGACCCGGTGATCGAAGATCGACGCAAACGGCACCACGCTCTGCTCCGCCTTCGCGAAACACGCCTTCACCGCTGCTGCGGCTGCCGTGCCAAGATTCATGGTGCTGATCTCGGCTGAGTAGGTAGTGAGCTCCGGGCAGGTGGTGCCGCCATCGCTGCGACCGGCACCGCGCTGATCGACCCAGATCAGGTCGTGGCCCTGAAAGACGTCTGCGGCCTTCGGGTCAGTCCACGGGTAGGACGGCGTCGTGCCGAGGATCGACAGGACAGGTGCGTTCCATTTCGATGCGTCCGCACGCCGAACGGTCACGGCCAACGCAATGGTTCGACCACCGCCCTTCGTCGGGTCAACAGGCACCGCAACTGTCAGGCAGGTGAGCGTCTTCGGTGCGCCGTCCGGACAGGTCGCAAGCGTCGCCACCGCGATGGGCGCAGTCGTAGGCGGTGCCGCGCTGGTAGGTGGATCCGTGACCGGCGCCGCAGTCGTGCCAGGCGCCGCAGTCGTGCCAGGCCGCCGCGGTCGTGCCAGGCGCCGTGGTCGCGGAACGCACGATGGTCGATGCGGGAGTCGACGCGGCCGTGCTGCTGTCCGAGCTGCAGCTCGTCGCCACCAGCGCAAGCGCAATGCCGAGACATGAGATGACAACTCTCCAACGCATGGATACTCGATTCGGTCGTAGGTGCCGCCACCATGCGACCGACCGACTTCAATCCGGCATCAATCCGGGTTCGACCCCCGCTCACGCGCCCTCTGGGGCCGCGTCCTCGATCGAGATGTCACGGTCGGTTCGTTACGTTCCGTTCCATTCATCCTGATGGAGGGCGAATCGCGTCCGGCGCGCGATTGGCCTCGCTCAGTGTGTGTCGGCATGTAGGACTCGGTCATTCAGCGCGGTTCGGGCGCGGGCACCCACCGAGGTGCGTACCTCATCGCCTACGAGAGAGGTGCGGCCGGCGTGGGTGTCGGCGGTTGCGAGGCGAAGACCGTGCCGATGAAGAACAGTGGAAGCGCTATAAACGCCACGAGCGACGCGACCGGCGCGACGAAGGCCAGCGCGGCGGCGATCGGGTAGACGATCACGCTGACGAGAGCCTGCTTCGATGCGACACGCGTGAACGCAACATCCTCACCGGCGCGCAGAAGGTGCGGGCTGCGCTGAACGCAGCGATAGACCAGGAGCCACGCCAAGGGGACGAGAAGGCCGACGATGGCAAAGAGCACGGTTGCCGCGACCTGGTCGCGGTGGTTGCCGTCGCGGATCGCCTCGGCGATAACTGAGGCCGGCCAGGGGAACAAGGAGCTGACCATTAGCAGCAGCAGGTTTGCGCAGATGAGGCGGGCATCGACTCGGTGGATGCGGGTGAACAGGTCGTGGTGGCTGATCCAGATCGCGGAGATGTTCAGGAATGCGGCGAGGTACGCGACGTATGCGGGCCACTGGTTCAGGAGTTCGTGGAGGAACTGTCCCCGTCCGCCGCTCGGACTGTGCAGGTCGAGCACGAGCAGGGTGATGGCGATCGCGAACACGCCGTCGCTGAACGCTTCGACACGGGTGCTCTCCGGGAGCCGGCGAGAGGTTGTGGGCGCGTCGTCATCGAGATCCGTCATCGCAACAGTGTGGCGACCGCTCGGGGACAGGTGGTGGATCGCTGCCGGGGTTTGAGCTCGCTCGATCGGGGATTCAGTCGGCGGATCGCACATCGCCCGCGGTGAGGTGCGCCCACATCCGTTCGGCAATCCCTCCTGACCATGTCGCCCGTGATCGGGCTTCTTCATCGGTGAGGACGAGGCCTTCGTCGGTTCCGGTTCGGAGGATGTCGAGTTCGACTCGCGCGGAGTCCTCGAGGTACCAGGCGAGCACTACTGCGCGCTCGATGGAGTCGGCAACCACGATGGCACCGTTGCCGCGCATCACGATGGCGTTTCGGTCGCCGAGTTGCGCAGCCAACTCCTGTGCTGTCTCGCGAGTGCGGACCAGTTGCGGGTCTGACCAGTAGGCAATCGACAGGTAGGCGCCGAACCCGTGGCGAGGGACGGGGACTCGTGCCATGGTCGACAGCGAGATCAGCTTGGGCGGCTGAACCCGGCAGATGGCGGTCACGTCGGGTCTGGCCTTGTAGATCTCCTGGTGCGCGAGCACCTCGCCGGCGACGCCGTCCGGAAGTGGCCCTTCGGTCGGGACGACGATCCCGAGCTCGTCGATCGCGATCAAACCGAGTGGAACGCTCGGGGTCACGAGGAAGTGGCCTTCGTTGAGCCGGGTCGATGCGTGCCCGTAGGCGTGGAGAAGTCCGGCCCTCGACAGGGCGCGGGCGGCCTGACCGAGGAGCATCGCCTGCTCGGTCATGTGCCGCAGTTGGTCATCGTCTCGAGGATCTGAAGCGCTCGTTCGGCGCATTCGGATCTGGCACGTGCGACATCGATCAGTCCTTGGAATGCGTTCGCCTTGAGTTCCGCAACGGCCTCGTGGATCGCCTCTGGTCGGTGCTTGAGCCGCTCCTTCAGCAGCGGCGCCTCGAGCTCACGGAGCTGGGCGATGTGTTCTTCCCATCCGTCGATGAGGTCGTTCTGTTGGCCGATGAAGGCGCGAAGCATCACGGCGGCTTCGGTCGGGTCAGCCAAGTCCAGAAAACCGACCTTGACGAGCAGCGGATCGCGCAGGTACGAAGGGGTCGGCTCGGTGACCGCCCACTTGAGGAGCTTGGTGAGCCCGAGGTCCGTCAGGCTGTACGTGCGGCGTTCGAGCTTCTCGCCGCGAAGGTCGGTGGTTCCGACGAGCAGCCCTTCCTCTTCGAGGCGACGCAGCTCGGGGTAGATGTTCGAGTGCGGAGCGGACCACACCCATGCGGCTGATTGTCCGAAGAACTGCGCGAGTTCGTAGCCGGTCATCGGTCGGGCTTCGAGAACGCCGAGAAGTGCGTATCGCAGACTCACTGGTTTACTCCTCAGGGATGGTCACTGCCAGGCTAGGCTATTCGGGTGAAGTCGGATACTTGTCGGACCGGCTGGCAGAGACGAACCGGTTGCGGAGCGTGCCGAGCTGCGGGGAAGTGATCTCGACGACATCTCCGTCGTGGAGTTCGAGTGGGGGGTGTCGTGCCACACCGACGCCGGCAGGGCTGCCGGTCAGGATGACATCCCCGGCGTGCAGCGGAAGTGACCGTGCGAAGCCGGCGACGATCGAACGTATCGAGTGAATGATTGACGTCGTGGTGGCGGTTTGGCGAAGCTCGCCGTTGACCGCCACCGTGTAGGAGAGGTCGTCGAGGTCGAGGTCGTCGGGTGTGACGAGGAACGGGCCGAGCGGGCAGAACCCGGGGTGGCTCTTGCCGAGGAGGAGCTGGGTCGTCGGTACCTCACGTGCCGACACGTCGTTGGCGAGGCACAGGCCGGCGAGGTGACCGTCCACCTGTGCTTCGGTGATCTGAAACGTCGGCCGGCCGATCACGACGGCGATCTCGCCCTCGTAGTCGACGAAGGCCCCGGCGGGGAGCTCGATGTCGGCACCGTGGGAGGTCCAGCTGATCGGGAGTTTCGCGAAGTTGGCGGTGGGCACTGCCGGGGCAGTGGCCGACATCTCGGCCACGTGGTCGCGATAGTTGGTCCCGACACCGATCACCTGCCGCGGCGCGATCGGGCTCAACAGCTGAAGGCTGGCCAGCGCGGCTACGCCCCGGTCGAGCCCGGCGTCGGTTGAGCCAAGCCGTTGGTCGTCTCGCATCGAGCTGACGAAGGACTCGAGCGTCGCATCTGCAAGTTGTGGGAGCCACGTCACTTCGTCGTCGTCGACCGCGCCAAAGGCAGGGCGGCCATCGGTGGTGAGGAAGCGGACGACTCTCACTTCGGGAGCTCCTCTTCGACGTAGATGGTGAGCTGACCGAGACCATCGATCGAGGCGACGATCTCATCTCCGGCCTCGAGCCACTGTTCGCCGCCGTCGAACGCGATCCCGTGGGGAGTTCCGGTGAGCAGCAGGTCGCCTGGTGAGACTCGGATGCTGCGCGCGATCTGTGTGATCAAGGTGGCTGCGGACGCACGTTGCGCTTCGAGGTTGCTGCGTTGTCGGATGCGGCCGTTCACGGTGAGTTGGAGCGTGCAGTCGGCCCCCGTGGGCATGTCGCTCCAGAGAAGTCTATGTTCGGAGATCGGGGTGTGGGTCGGGTACGAACGCGCGAGGAACGCTTGCTCTGGGGGCACGTCGCGGCGCACGACGTCGAGGGCGATTCGTGCCCATCCGATGGCCCGCTCAGCTTCGTCGACGCTGACTTCGCCTGGACCGATCGGCAATGCCATCTCCACGGCCAGTGACACACCGACGTCCAATCGTTGACAGGCCGAGGGCTTGAGCAGCCGATGCTCCATCGTCAGCGAATCAGTAGCCCGTGGGAGGAACCAGACGTCGTCGCAGGGACCGGGTCGGATGATGGATGACAGGAACGCGGGAGGGTTGAGGGCAAGTCCGGTCTTGCGCACCGTCTGTTGGTCGCGGTAGTTGTCCTCGACGCAGATGACGAGACGGTCGGTCGGATCGGCCACGAGCACGGTGAATCAGTGTCGAGTGTCGTGGTGAACGATCTCGACGACCGCTTTGAGAGCGGCGACTTGGCCGAGGTCCATCGTGACGGGGACGAGGTTGACGCCCGTGTAACCGGCACCGGCGAGTTCGAGCACTCGTCGAGCGATGTTCTCCGCGTTGCCGGCTACCACCACTTCTGCCGGGTCGTAGGCGAGGTGGCCGCGGTGGCGCGCCTGCAGAGTCGCCGTGGCCTGCTCCATTGCGGCGGTTGCATCGGCGCCGAGTTGAACGAAGAGGTTCGTCACTCTCAGGAACGGCTGGTCGGACGTCCCGGACTCGTCGTGGAGTTCGGTGAGTCGGCGCGATGCCGCGATGGCGTGGGCCGGGCCGCTGGTGGCGCCACCGAGGTAGCCGTCGCCGATCGCGACCGCACGGCGTAGCGCCCGGTCGGCTTGCCCTCCGATGAGCAGTGGCGGCCCAGCAATGGAGCGGGGCACAAGCCCGACTGCTGCGGCGCTCTGCCAACTGCCGGTAGCACCGGTGAACTTGAACGGTTCGCCGGACGCGCATCGACGCACTACGGCAACCACGTCCTCGAGCAAAAGCCCGCGGTTGGCAAAGTCGAGACCGACGAGGTCGTAGTCCTCGCGTCTGCGCCCGACGGCGAAGCCTGCGATGAGCCGACCGTTGGTGAGGCGGTCGACGGTTGCGAGTTGACGTGCCAGCAGGACCGGTTCGCGCAGGGGCGCGATGAGAGCAGCGGTACCGATGGTGAGCTGCGGACGTTGGACTGCCGCGGCCGCGAGCCAGACCAGCGGTTCGGGTTGGTCGGCGAGCGGGTTCTCCAGCGACCACAGCGAGTCGAAGCCGGCTTCGTCGACGGCGCCCAGCAAAGCGTCGAGCGGTCGATCGCCGAGGAGTCCGGCGCTGTTGAGGCTGACGGCGACGCCGAGCTTCATGCCAGGTTCGCTTCGAGGCTGGCCCGGTTGGTTCGGTAGCCGGCGTGCGAGCCGATGAGGATCGGGGTCTCGCGGAGGTCTTCTTGCCAGATCTCTGTGTCCATCGCGAGGTGTAGAGCGTTGTCCTGGACGACCATCGCCAGGTCCGCGATCGGTCCGCAGGCGTGGAAGTGCACGGCCATGCCGGGCGCGCCGAGCATCAAGTCACCGGTCTCCCAGGTGACCTTGCGTCCGCCGATCACACTGTGGCCGCCGCCGCCGAAGTGGTAGACGATCGACGTTGCGGTGTGCAGGTGCGGTTTGTGCGAGACATTGGGTGGGATGGCGCCGTACATGGCCGACAGGGTGGGCGTGGTGCTGAGCGTGCGCTCGTTGGATGTGTGCGACAGCAGTGCGACCATGCGGCCGCTGTAGGCGTCGCCGAGGGAGTCCTGCGGGTCCAGCCAGCGACGAACCTCGGCGAGCTTCCACAGCGCCGGTGTTTGCGCCGAGAGCCGGGGGTCGACGAGGGCTTCGTAGGAGCGGACGGTCGCTGCCGGGTCGCTCAACGTGAACACTTCGTCGGCGAGCGGATCGCGGAACTCGGTCCATGGCGAGCCCTCGAACGTCATCGATGACAGGTCGCCGTCGCCGATCAACGGTACGCGCATCTGGTCGAGCAACGCTTCGTGTGTGTACATGAGACGTACTTGGATGTCGTCGCTGTCGTTGATGTGCTGGTAGGGGGCGAGTGACGGGATCGACCACACGTCGTGGAGGTCGAAGTCGAGTTGCCGATCGGCGACCATTGCCTGCCCGGTGCCGCGGATGCAGAAGCCCACGGCTGCACCGAGATGGGCGATCGGAGCGGACCGTTCCCCAGGGAGCAGCACTTCGAGCGCGACCCGGACGCTGGGGGTGAAGCCGGGCGCAGCGTCGGGAGCGTCGGGGTGGCTGATGAGGACGCGTCTCCTGCCTCCTGCTGGCCACGGGAGCGAGGCAAGTCGCTCGACTTGGGCCTCGATCTCTGCGCGCTTTACGAGCAGTGCGGGCCACGGCTTGATGTTCGGTTGTGGCGTGTCGAAATCGTCGACGAAGCGGGCGCTGACAGGTCCTTGACTCACGGTGCGATCCTCTGGCTTGTGGGGGTGGGTGGGACGGAGCACATGCTCAGGGCTTGGCCGCCGCGCGTTGCTGCTTCTTCATGTCCTCGAGCACCTTGCGGCGGGTGGACTTCTTGGTGAAGCGAGCGGCGGATGCCATGATCGGCCAGAGGAACAGGCCCTTGGGCATCTTCACGTCGGCGGCCGGGATGGCGCCGCAGCCGGCGGCGATGACGCGTAGATCGTCGTCGAGGATGTGCGGCATGTACTTGCGGAACATGGGCTCGCCGAGCTTGCCGGATCCCGGGAACTTGTACTTTCCGCTGATCCGGTTGACGAGTTCGCAGTGATGCTCGTCGAGCGCGAGGATCTCGAAGGACTGCCGGTGCGGGAACGAGTCCTTCGCTTTGCTGTCAGGGTTCGGTACGAGGTACTCACCCCAGGCGACGTAGTAGGGGCGGACCTCGGTGACGCGTGCATGGCGCCGTTCCTTGTGCACGCCGAAGAAGTCGTGGATGACGGTCACGACCGAACCAGCAGTCACTTCGTCGCTGTCGTACTCGACTTCGGCGTGGAAGATGTTCACGCTGAACGCGTTCTGCGGGATCTTCAGCCAGGCCCAGACCTGATCGGCCGGTACGTCCAGTCGTAGGCGTCGTTCGCATTCCCCCATGATGTGTTTCCCCTGTTCTTCGGTGTGCCCGTGGGACACACGCTCGTTGTCGTGACTTCGTGGTCGTCAGTTGTTGGCAGTCGCGGCCAGGATGGTTTCCAGGCGTGCGGTGAGTTCGGGTGTTGCCGGCGCTAGCGGCGGGCGAACGTCGGGCCGTGCGAGTCCGCGGAGGGCCAGCATCGCTTTCAGTGGTATCGGGTTGGTCTCGAAGAAGATGGCCTCGTTGACAGCGAGAAGCCGGTAATGGATCGAGCGGGCGGTCTCGATGTCGCCGGCGAATACTGCTTCAGCCATAGCGGCCATCTCGGCAGGGAACAAGTTGCCGGTGGCGCTGACGTGTCCGGCGCCGCCGAGGACGAGCATCGGGAAACACAATGCCTCGACCCCGCAGTACACGCCGAAGTTCGGCCCGCACGAGGCGATGACGTTGCTGGCATGGATGAGGTCGGGGCGGGCGAGTTTGACGCCGACGATGTTCTCATGTTGGGCAAGTTGAGCGGTGGTGTCGACCGACAGACCGACCCCGGCGCGCCCGGGGATGTCGTACAGGATGACGGGCAGCTCTGATTCGTCCGCGGCCCGCCGGAACCAGTCGAGCAGTCCGCGCTGGGGCGGCTGCACGAAGTACGGGACGACGACGAGGGCCGCTGTTGCGCCGGCGCGTTGGGCCGCTCGGCCCAGGCGCACGGTGTCGGCGAAGTCGCTGGTGCCGGTGCCGGCGAGGACTGCGCCGCGGCCGTCGACCGCTTCGGTGGCGAGGTGGAAGAGGCGTTCGCGTTCGTCGAGGGTCAGCGAGGTGGGTTCGCCGGTCGTACCGGCGATCGCCACTCCGTGCCCGCCGTTGTCGATCTGGTGCCTGATCAGTGCGGTGAACGTCACTTCGTCGATCTCACCGTTGGCGAACGGTGTCACGATCGGGGTGAGCGAGCCTCGAATGGCGGGCTGCGAGTGGACACCCGTTGTGGCGGGATCGGTCATGGTTGTGCCCCTTGCGGTCGTGTGCCTTGTCGCTGTCGCCGGAATGCGAGGGTGACTGCAATGAGCAGCGCGGCGCCGTTGAAGAAGTCTTCGACCCAGCTCGCTGCGCCGGACAGTTGCAGTCCCTTGATGCCGGTGGCCAAGACGTAGACGGCGATCAGCGTGCCGAGCACGTTGATCCGATGCTTGATCTGGGTCGAGCCGAGGAATACTGCCGCGACCGCTGGGAGCAGAAACGGCGGGCCGACCGAGTCGCTGGCGAGGCCGACCTTGGCGGCGAGGACGATGCCCGCGAAGCTCGCCAACGCCGCGGATCCGAGGAGACCTCCAACCTGGATGCGCGAGGTGCGCACTCCAGCGAGGCGGGCCGCTTCGGTGTTCGCTCCGGTTGCGAACATGCGCCGCCCTGTCGGGAGCATCTCGAGGATGTACCACACGACGGCACCGGCGACGACGAGGTAGCAGAACGATCTCGGCAAGCCAAAGAACGTGCCGCGTCCGAACGCCTGGAACGTGGTCGACGTCCCACCAGAGATCGTTGCGCCAGAGGTGATCGCCTTTGCAAGGCCGAGCAGCACTGACGCCATGCCCAGCGTCGCGATCATCGACGGCACCTTGTATCTCACGACGATGACAGATGTGATGCCGCCGATCCCGAGGCAGATGGCGAACGTGGCGAGGCAGATCAGGATGGTGTTGACGTGATAGAGCTCTCCGAGCTTGGCGACGAGCACCATCGAGAAGCCCGCCATCGCACCGAACGACAGGTCGATCGATCCGGTGCTGAACGCGATCAGCGCTCCAAGAGCGAGAATGCCGGTCACTGCGCTGTCGCTCATGATGATGCGCATCGTCGTGGTGCTCAAGAACGTGTCGGGAATCCGCAGCGAGAACCAACCTATGATGAGCACCCAGACGTACAGGGCGGTGAACTCGGTACGGAAGACCTTTCGTGATGCGTTGCGTAGCGCTCCGCTACCGGCGGTTTCAGCTAGGGCGGCGCTCACGGTGACGCTTGGGGCGGTGATGGCGGTGTCCGTCATGATCGGATCTCCTCGCGTGCATCGGTGAGGCAGTGTCGCTCGATGTCGTCGGCCGATACCGGAGCGAGCAGTTCGGCGTCGATCGACCCACGGCAGAGCACGATCACTCGGTCGCACAACTCGGCGAGTTCGATCGAGTCGGTCGAGCAGACGATGACGGCGAGGCCGCCGTTGCGGGCGGCCTCACGGAGCAGGCGGTGTACGTCGGACTTTGCCGAGATGTCGACTCCCTGTGTGGGCTCGTCGAGCAGCAGCACGGTTGGCTGCACTCCGAGCCACCGGGCGAGGAGCACCTTTTGCTGATTGCCTCCGCTGAGGGTGGCGACAATGCGTTCCGGATTGCCATCGGGCTTCACCTTGGTGCGATGCAGCAGTTCGGCGGCATCTGCGGTCTCCGAGGCCCGGTGCAGGCGGCCGCGTCGGCGGTAGGCAGCGATGCGAGGGAGTGACAGGTTGGCGCGGGCGGAGTCAGCGACGATGAGACCGACTCGTAGCCGTTCTGCCGGGACGAGGGCGAGGCCGGCGGCGATCGCCGCGACCGGATCCGCTGCAACCGTGCTGCCTCCGACGGTGACCGTTCCGGTTCTGGGGATCGCACCGAACAGCGCCTTGGCGAGATGCTCGCGACCTGAGTCCGACAGACCGGCGACGCCGACGATTTCGCCGACTCTGACTTCGATGTCGATGCTCCGCAGCAGAGAGGTGGAGATTGAGGTCGCTGCGAGAGCGACCGGGCTGGAGGTCGACAAGGCGATGTCGCTGGTTGGGCTGGGGTCATGGACCCCTCCAGTCATGAGCTCGACCAGTTCGTCGTGGCTGACAGCGTTGGTGGGCACTGTTGCGATGCGTCGTCCATCGCGCAGCACAGTGACGTGTTGCGTGAGTTCGAACACCTCGTCGAGATGGTGCGACACATAGATGACCGCAAGTCCGCTCGCGTTGACCGCACGAATGACGTTGAACAATCGGCCGACCTCGTCGTCGGGCATCGAGGCGGTGGGTTCGTCGAGCACGAGGAGCTGAGCGCCGTCACGCCAGCCGACGAGTGCCCTGGCGACTGCCACCGCGGTACGAGCTGATGCTGAAAGCTGGCCGACAGGTCGACGGAGGTCGAGCTGGACACCGAGCTCGCCAAGGGCCTCGGTCACACGAGCGCGGGTGGCGGGCCAGTCGATGCTGCCGCTGACGCGGCGAATGAACCCGTTGCCGATCGCGTAGTTGTCGACAGCGTCCAGTTCGTCGACGAGACCAAGGTCCTGGTGAACGAAACGAAGCCCACCTTCGGCTGCGGCGACCGGGTCACCCATCCGAAGTGGCGTGCCGTTGATCGATGCCACGGCCCCGTCATCGGGTTGCACATATCCCGACAGGGTCTTGATCAACGTCGACTTCCCGGAGCCGTTCACACCGACGAGCCCGTGCACCTCGCCAGCTGCGATCTGGAGGTCCACGTCGATGAGTGCCCGCGTCGAACCGAAGGTCTTGGACAGACCTTCGATCGACAATGCGTGGGCCGCAGCGGTCAGCACCGCGAGTCCTCTACCGACATGTGCGCTCCCAACTTTCGCGCTTGACTAATACTTATTCCTGTACAACTATATCTATTCAGTCGAGTCTGTCAAGACCCGCACGAACAAGGGGGAAACATGAAGCACAAGCTCAGGGCGGCATCGGTCGCGCTGCTCATGACGACACTTGCCGCATGCGGCAGCGACAAGAACGCAGCGTCCACTGCCAGCACGACTTCGCCGGCAGCGACAACCACCCAGCCGGATACCACGCCGTCCAGCACGTCGGCGGCCACGACCACGGCGGCCGCGGCGACGCCGGGAGCGAAGGCAGCAGACAAGCTGGCGAGTCACCTTGCGCCGCCGGAGACGATCACAGTCTCAGAGGCGTTGTCGGCTCGCCCCAAGACGGGCGTCAAGGTGACCTTCATCAACGCGGAAGTCGGTCCGGCTCCCTCGTTCGGTGTGGGCGTCAAGGCCGCCAGCGAGGCACTCGGCTGGCAGTACACCGAGTTGGGAGTCGACCTCCGCAACCCGGCAACAGTGAACTCCGCGTTCGTGCAAGCCATCGACGGCGGCGCCCAGGTCATCGTCACCGCGGCCTTGGATCAGGCGCTCATGCAAGACGCGCTGACCACGGCCAAGAGCAAGGGCATCGTCGTGATCGATGCAGCGACCTCCAACACGGTTGGCAATGGCATCACTGCGATCATCGGCTCGACCAGTCAGGCAGCGAGCCTGTGGGCCGGGCTGCCGGCCTTGCAGATGATCGTCGATTCCGACGGCGCGGCGGGCAAGGCTGACATTGCAATGGCCTTCGAACCACAACTCGAGACGGTCCACCGGCCAAACCTCGACGCAGTGAAGGCCGAGATCGCCACCTTCTGCCCGGACACCTGCACGACGGCCGAGATCCCAGTTCCGATCGGCGACGTCCAGGCCGGCAAGGGAGCCGCGACGATCATCTCGTTCCTGCAGCAGCACCCCGAGATCGACTATGTGTATGTCGCGGGACCGGAGCTCGCTCTCGGTCTCGCTGGCGCTCTCCAGGAAGCTGGCCTCACCAAGATCAAGTTCCTCGGATCAGCCCCGGATCAAGCAGCGATCGAGGAGACCGCCAAGGGATCCGGCGCAGGCTGGGGTGCAGTGCCCTTCGTCCAGTGGGGCTGGCAGCTCGTCGACGCCGCTGCCCGGTCGCTCGGCGGCCAGGACGTGACGGTCGCTGAGAAGGCTGGCATCCCGATCTGGCTCGTCAACCCTGACAACGCCAGCAAGGTGACGTTCGAGAACAAGTACCCCTCGGCGCCGGCCGGCTACGCCGACCAGTTCAAGAAGCTGTGGGGATTGTGAGTCGACTCGTTGGGCGCGTGGCCTTGATCACTGGCACTGCCGGTGGTCAAGGCCGCGCTGCCGCGCTGCTGTTCGCCACAGAGGGAGCAACAGTGGTCGGCTGCGACCTGAACGCGACCGGCAACGCCGAGACGTATGAGCTGGTCACCGCAGCCGGGGGGACGATGGTCGACTCCGGAGCGGTCGACCTCGGCGACCCGAACGCTGCGGCGGCCTGGGTCGCATCAGTCGTCGAGCAGTTCGGAAAGATCGACGTGCTCTACAACAACGCCGCCTCGGTCCGCTTCGCTCCGCTCACTTCGGACATCGAGAACTGGCACTACGCAGTCCGCAACGAGCTCGATCTCGTCTACTTCGTGTGCCGGGCGGCATGGCCGCACCTCAAGCGGCCGGGCGCCTCGATCATCAACACCTCGTCCAACATCGCATTGCGCGGCATCGCCCAACTCCCTGCCGTTGCCCACGCCGCCACCAAGGCAGGCGTGCTCGGAGTCAGCCGGCAGCTCGCGATTGAAGGCGCCCCAGACGGAATTCGAGTCAACACCATCGTCCCCGGCCTGGTTAACTCCCCCGCCACCGCACCGGTGCTCGCGCTGGGCGAACAGGGTCCGCTGCAAGCTGTCATCGATGCCATCCCCATGCGACGTCCGGCGGAGTGCAGCGAGATCGCCGAGGTCGCACTCTTCCTTGCCTCTGCAGCGTCGTCGTACATGACCGGCGCCGAGCTCGTCGTCGACGGAGGCCACAGTGCCTCGCTCTGAACGCTGGGCTACCACTGAGACGGCCGGTGCCGAATGAGCGAAGTGCTGCTCGCCGGCGTGACCCACTATCCGCCCCTCAGCATGCCCGACTCGCTGATGGCCGACATCTTGCGGCGGACCCTCGCCGACCCCTCGATTCCGCAACTCGAGAAGGACCCGGCGCGTTGGCCCCAACACATGCACGACGAGTGGGGTCACGATGAGGGCCTCGCTTCGGCGGCGGTTCATCGCGCTGCGCTCGTCGCTGGACTCGGAAGAGTCCGCGAGGAGCTTGACGCATTCCAGCCGGACCTGGTGTTGATCTGGGGCGACGACCAGCACGAGAACTTCCACGAAGACCTCATCCCGCCCTACGCAGTACTGGCCTACGACGACCTCACGGTCCTGCCGTGGGCCCAAGCAGCAGCATCTGCAATGACGGCCGGCAAGGCCAATGTCTGGGACGAGCCTCCGACCCAAGAGCGCCTGATCAAGGGCCACCGGACTGCGGCGCGATGGCTGGTCGAAGAGTTGATCGGCGAGGGATTCGATGTCGCCTACGCCTATCGGCAGCTGCATCACCCGGGCCTTTCGCACGCGTTCCTGAACACCGTCTTGTACCTCGACTACGAACGAACGGGCTTCCCATGGCCTGTCGTTGCAATGCCGGTCAACTGCTACGGCCGCAAAGTGGTCGGCGCCCGAGGCTTCATGACCCGCCTCGACGAACACCCTGAGCCCGACCCGCCGTCACCCTCCCCGTCGCGGCTGATGGCCCTGGGTGGCGCGATCATGCGCGCTGCACAGCGAAGCCCATGGCGAATCGCGATGATTGCCTCGTCATCGTGGTCGCACGCGTTCCTGTGCGACCACACTTGGCGCCTCCGGCCGGACACGGACGCGGACCGCAATCTCTACGACGCGCTCGTGGCAGCGGACTACACGAAATGGGAGTCGGTGTCACTCGACGACGTGGAGCGCGCCGGCCAACAAGAAGTTCTCAACTGGTGCATCCTGCTCGGCGCGGCCCGTGCCGCTCACGCCGAAGTGTCGTGGTCGACGTTCATCGAGACCTCATGTTTCAACTCCAACAAGGTGTTCGCGCTCTGGAACCCGATCGAAAGGACATGACATGTCGATGACACAGGAACTGACGATGGCCTTGGCTGATCGCCTCGATCTCGCCTGCAGCCGGCGCACCGCGATCGGCAGACTCACCATCGACCACCCGGGTCTGTCGACCGACGACGCATACGCCGTGCAGGACGAGGTGGTGCGGCGGCGAATCGAGCGCGGCGAACGAGTTGTCGGCGCAAAGTTGGGTCTCACCGCACGCGCGAAGCAGGTGCAGATGGGGGTCGATCAGCCGGTGTTCGGTCAGCTGCTGTCTGGGGGAATCCATCCAGACGGCGCGCCGATCTCTCTCGACCAACTCATCCATCCCAGAGTCGAACCCGAAATCGTGTTCCGCATCGGTGAGCGACTGACGGGCCCCCGCGTCAGCCGCGCCGACGTGTTGAGCGCGACCGAGTCGGTGACGTGCGGCCTCGAGATCATCGACTCGCGCTACGCCGACTTCTCCTTCACAGCGGCAGACGTCATTGCCGACAACACCTCGGCGGCCTTCGTCGTCACGAGCCCTGATACGCAAACCGTGCGCGACCTCGACCTCGCGCTCGTTGGTCTGATGCTGGAAGTCGACGGTGAGCTGGTGTCGACGGCCGCGGGCGCGGCGACGATGGGCCATCCCGCAGACGCTGTTGCAGCATTGGCCAACTGGCTCTTCGAACGGGGCCAGGCGATCGAGGCCGGATGGCTGATCTTCTCCGGTGGCCTCACCGCAGCCGTCCCGCTGGCGGGCGGATCTTGCATCACCGCAACGTTCGCGTCGCTCGGGTCCGTTTCGGTCACTGCGGTCTGACGGAACAGCACATGCCGCTCATCCAAGTCAACATGCTCGAGGGTCGTACGACGGACCAGAAGGCCGCCATGCTCAAAGCGATCACCGCCGCCGTCCACGAGTCGATCGGCGCGCCGGTTGCATCGATCCGGGTGTGGATCCACGAGTTCCCGGCCACCGATTTCATCGCCGGTGGCCAACTCGCCAGCGAACGCGAAGCCACGCCGTGATCGATCTTCCCCACATCATCGATGGCCGCCGAGTCGACGGCGGCGAATGGTTCGACAGCGTCAACCCGGCCACCCGGCAGCCGTGGGCGCGCGTCGCCCGAGGAACATCCGACGATGCCGCACTGGCGGTCGCCGCCGCGCGGCACGCTTTCGACGACGGCCCGTGGCCGCGGATGAGTCCAGAGGACAGGGCCAGTCATCTGCACCGATTGGCCGATCTGATCGTCGCCAACGCCGATGAACTCGCTCACATCGAGTCCACCGACATGGGCAAGCCGATCAGTCAGGCGCGGCAGAAAGACATCCCGCGCTCGGCACACAACTTCAGGTTCTTCGCCGACTTCCAGCGGTTCTGCGAGGACGAATCGATCCCCGTTTCGTCGAACCATCACGTCTACACGAGGTACGAGCCGGTCGGCGTCGCGGCTGCGATCAGCCCGTGGAACTTCCCGCTGATGTTGGCGACCTGGAAGGTCGCTCCGGCGTTGGCGTTCGGCAACACAGTTGTATTGAAGCCGGCGGAGCAGGCCCCTGGCACCTGCACGCGGCTGGGAGAACTTGCGATCGAAGCCGGTCTTCCGAACGGGGTTCTCAACGTGGTCAACGGCTTCGGCCCCGGCGAGGCCGGAGAGGGCCTGACGACCAGCCCGGAGGTTGACCTGGTGACGTTCACGGGTGAATCGAACACCGGTCGCAAGATCATGGCCGCCGCGGCTCAGACGTTGAAGCGGCTGAGCTTCGAGATGGGCGGCAAGGGCGCCAACGTGGTGTTCGCTGACTGCGACCTCGACAAGGCTGTCGATTGGTCGATCCAGGCGATCTACACCAACGCCGGCCAAGTGTGCCTCGCCGGTAGCCGCCTCTACGTGGAACGTGCAGTCTTCGACGAGTTCGTACCCCGTTTCGTCGCCCGCGCCGAGGCGATGAGGTTGGGAGATCCGCTCGACCCGATGACCGAGATTGGTCCACTGGCCAACGAGGAGCACTTTCAGAAGGTCTCCAGCTATCTCGAGATCGCCGACCGAGAGGGCGCAAAGATGCTCACCGGCGGCGCCGCTGACGGCTGGTGGATTCGGCCGACGGTGTTCGTCGACGTCGCACCGGAGATGCGTATCGTGCGCGAGGAGGTCTTTGGCCCGGTCGTCGTGATCCAACCCTTCGACACCGAGGATGACGCAGTGCGGATGGCGAACGACAGCCCGTACGGGCTGAACGCGATGCTGTTCACCGAGAACGTGCGCCGGGCGCATCGGGTCGCAGGTCGGCTGCGTGCGGGCACGGTGTGGGTGAACTGCTTCTTCGTGCGCGATCTGCGCAGCCCGTTCGGTGGGTACGGCGACTCGGGCATCGGACGTGAGGGCGGCAAGTTCAGTCGCGAGTTCTTCACCGAGGCCAAGGCGGTCGTTCTCGAGTTGTGAGCCTGTCGGCAGGCGTCCATTCGTCCGTTGCGATCTGATCGGCGCCGAAGGTGACCTGCACTTCACCGAGACCCTCGATCATTGCCACGAAATGGTCGCCTGGTCGGACAGCGACCATGGGACCGAGCGCACCGGTGAGCACGACATCGCCAGCCCTCAGCGGCGAACCCCGGCGCACCATCTCTGCCGCCAACCAGGCCGCCGCAATCAGGGGGCTGCCCAGACAGTCGGCACCTGCGCCTGCTGACACGGTTTCAGTTGGCTCGCCGTCACGCGTCCGCTGCATTGTCATCGACGCACCGACCAAGTCGATGTCCGAGATGGCTGCCCTCACGGAGCCGAGAACGAACGCCCCGGAGGAGGCGTTGTCCGCGATCGTGTCGACGATGGTGATCTGCCAGTCCTTGATGCGGCTGCCAACGATTTCGAGCGCCGGCTGCACCCACGCGACGGCGGCGGCGACCTCGTCGGCTGACGGATCGGGATTGGTCAGGTCGGCGGCGAGGACGAACGCCATTTCTGCCTCTATCCGGGGCTGCAGAACACGGCCGAACGGAAGCAGGTCGCCCGACGCGTAGCGCATGTCCTCGAAGAGCGCACCGAAGTCGGGTTGGTCGACGCCGAGCTGTTGTTGAACCCGAGGGTTGGTGAGCCCGATCTTGCGGCCGACGATGCGGCGACCGGCCTCCAACCACGTCCGAACGGACGCCGATTGGATCGCATAGCCCGCGTCGGTGTCGCCGCGGTCGAACACGGAACTGATCGGCGGGATCGCGACGCTGTCCGCTTCGGCGTTCAGCAGCGTCGCCGAGATTGCTGTGATGTGTTCTGAGGTCGTCATTGCGTCACCTTCGTTCGAGAGTTGGAGAGGTCGAGCGCGACGTCGATGATCATGTCTTCTTGACCGCCGACCATCTTGCGGCGGCCCAGCTCGACGAGGATCTCCACCGCAGGGACGTCGTACTTCGCTGCAGCGGTCTCGGCGTGACGCAGGAAGCTGGAGTACACGCCTGCGTAGCCGAGCGCGAGCGTCTCGCGGTCCACACGAACCGGCCGATCCTGCAGGGGTCGCACGAGATCGTCGGCGGCGTCCATCAACGCGAACAGATCGCAGCCGTGGCTCCAGCCCTCTCGCGACGCCGCGGCGATGAACACCTCCAGCGGCGCATTTCCAGCTCCGGCTCCCATGCCGGCGAGGCTTGCATCGATCCGGTCGCAACCATGTTCCACTGCGACCATCGAGTTCGCCACGCCGAGCGAGAGGTTGTGGTGCGCGTGCATCCCTGTCTGCGTCGTCGGGAGCAGCGTCTGCTTGAAGGAGTCGAAGCGTTCTGCGATGCCGCGCATGGTGAGCGCTCCGCCTGAGTCGACGACGTAGACGCATGTCGCGCCGAAGCTCTCCATCTTCTGCGCCTGCACGGCCAGCTCGGCCGGAGAGGTCATGTGCGACATCATCAGGAAGCCGACGGTGTCCATGCCGAGTTCGCGGGCCGCCGCGATGTGTTGCGCCGAGATGTCGGCTTCGGTGCAGTGTGTTGCGATCCGCACGACTCTGGCGCCTGCGGAGAACGCGTTCTTCAGGTCGTGGACGGTGCCGATGCCGGGCAGAAGCAGCGTCGCCACTTTGGCGTGGTTTGTCACGTCGGCGACGGCACTGATCCATTCCAGGTCCGTGTGCGCTCCGAACCCGTAGACGCATGACGAACCCGACAGTCCGTCGCCGTGTGCTACTTCGATGGAATCGACACCGGCACGGTCGAGTGCTTGGGCGATGGTGACCGCCTGTTGGACGGTGTACTGGTGCCGGATGGCGTGCATCCCGTCGCGCAGGGTGACGTCGGAGATGTAGAGCTTCTTGTCGTGCGCGGCGTCGGCGATCGTGGTGCTCACTGTGCATCACTCCTGTGCTGGAGGCTGCTCGCATGGTGGTGTGCGATGGCTTCCGCGGTAGCCAAGGCTGCGGACGTCATGATGTCGAGGTTGCCGGCGTACGCGGGGAGGTAGTGCGCCTCACCGGTGACCTCCAGGAACACCGTCACGCGGGTTCCCCAGAACTTGCCGGTCTCAGGAATGTGCAAGGCAGTCTCCGGTGTGAACGTCTCGAACTGGACGCCTTGTTTCAATCGGTATCCGGGGACGTACACGCGGACGCGTTCCACCATCTGTTCGATTGCGGCTTCGATCAGCACGTGGTCGCAGTCGCCGTCGATGAGGCAGTAGACGGTGTTGCGCATCATGAGCGGCGGCTCGGCAGGGTTGAGCACGATGACTGCCTTTCCGCGAACAGCTCCGCCGACGACTTCGAGTGCGCGAGAGGTCGTCTCTGTGAACTCGTCGATGTTGGCCCGAGTGCCAGGTCCCGCAGACTTCGACGCGATGGACGACACGATCTCCGCATACTGCACGGGGACCACACCGGAGATCGCGGCGACGATCGGGACAGTTGCTTGACCGCCGCACGTGACCATGTTGACGTTCGGGCTGTTCAGGTGCTCCGCACCGTTGACCACGGGCACCACGTACGGGCCCAGGGCGGCGGGCGTCAGATCGATGACGCGTACTCCGCGGGACTGGAGGATGCGGTTGTGTGTTTCGTGGGCACCGGCGCTGGTCGCGTCGAACACGATGGCGACCTCGTCGAAGGCCGGCAACTCGACGAGTCCGTTGATTCCTCCGGCCGTGATCTCGACGCCCATCCTCATGGCGCGGGCCAAACCGTCGGAGTTGGGGTCGATGCCGGCGAGAGCAACCATTCGAAGCGTCTTCGATCGTCTCAGCACCTTTACCATCAGGTCGGTCCCGATGTTCCCGGACCCGATGATGGCAACGCCAACCGACTCGCCGGGTTCCTGCGGCTGAATGCTCATGTCGGCATCTCCTGTCAGTCTGGTTGTGACACGGCCGGCAGGCCGGCGCTGGCGTGGCGGGGAAGGTTCGGGTGGTCCGGTGGGTACGGAAGCAACTCGGCCGCGCGGCGCTCCCATTCGCGACGCAGCTCGTTCAGTAGTTGCGGATGAAGGCTGCTGATCTCGGCTGCCTCGCGGCCGTCGATCGTGACGTCGTACAGCAAGTCGTATTCCCCGAAGCGACGCGGCCAGTTGCCGAGCATCGCCCGGTCACGTCGATCTCGCACGTACTTGAAGCGTCCCCGGCGCAACGCGCCTTGACTGGCCACCCGCCAGAAGAGGTCATGCTGTGGGTAGACGCTTTGCTGTCGGAGCCATGGCAGAAGGCTGACGCCGTCGAGTGGATAGGCGGGGTGAGGCACTGCGCCGGCCGCGTCGAGGAGTGTCGCTGTCCAGTCCATGGTGATGTTGGGCTCGTGGCTTGTCTGCCCTGGGACGATCCGTTGTGGCCAGCGCAGGATCAGGGGAACGCGGATGCCACCTTCGGCGACGTCGCCCTTCTCTCCGATGAAGGGCCAGTTCTTCGACCACCGTTCACCGCCGTTGTCGGAGCAGAAGATGACGAGGGTGTTGTCCCGTTTGCCCGCTCGCTCGATGGCGTCGAGGATCTCGCCGATCCCAGCATCCATCGCTGAGACAAGTTCTCCGTACTTCGCCAAGGACCCACCCGTGAGGTGGAGCAACGGGGTCATCGCCCCGCCTGTCGCTTGTGCTTCGCGTAGTTCGCGCCCGACCGCTGCGTCGTCGGGTCCTTCCCATGGCCAGTGGGGCGCGGTGTAGTTCACCTGCACGTAGAAGGGTGCGTTGCGCGGGGTGGTGATGAACTCGGCCGAGCGAGCCGAGATCAGCGAGGTGTAGTACCCGGTCTCCTCGATCGGTGTCTCGTTCTCGTAGAGGTCGGGATGGCCCAGCGTGTCGATGTGTTCGAAGTAATCGATCGCCCCATCCAGATTGCCGAAGAACGTCTGGAAGCCGATCTTGCGGGGGCTGAACCATGGCATCCAGCCGCAGTGCCACTTGCCGAACATCGCCGTCTCATAGCCGGCTGCACCGAGGATCGATGGAAGTGTCGGATGTCCCTCGGGTATGCCCATCTGATCCGAGCGAGTTCGGAGGGGTTCCTCCAGACCGGCCTCGATCCGGCCGGGGCTACGCCCGGTGTACAGGCTGATCCGAGTCGATGAGCACCAAGGGGAGCCGGCGTAGGCGTCCGTGAACCGGAGGCCATCGGCAGCCATCCGGTCGAGATGTGGGGTTGCGATGTGCTCGGACCCGTAGCAGCCGAGGTCACCCCAGCCAAGGTCGTCGGCGAGGATGAAGACGATGTTCGGCGGTCCCTCGGTGACGATGAACCGATCGTCTGCTCGGTGCTGGTTGATGGCTGAAGTGGTCACGATGGTCCGCTCCGTTCTGCACGGCGTGGCATCACTGCTCGGCTCGCCGGTAGGTGGTGCCGGGAGCGGTCAGCAGTCGCTCGGCGTCGGCGAGGACAGCATCCAGGGTTTGAGCGAGGTCGATGTCTCGACGGAAGGGCTGCGGAATTGCTCGATCGGTCATCCAGTAGACCTCGTTGACGTTGTCCTCGGGGTCGAGGAAGTAGATGCCGAGCGCAATGCCGTGCGTGACCACCTGCTTGATTCGCACTCCTTCAGCGACGAACCGTTGGTGGAACGCCTGGAGGCTGGCGAGGTTGTCGAGCCGCCACGAGAGCTGGTTCAACGTCGTCGGGTTGCCTTCGGGTCGACCGCGGGCAAGGACGAGTTCGTGGTGCTCGACCGATGGTTGCGCGCTGAGGAACACCATCCCGATGTCGTGGTCTTCGTCTGTGACGGTCAGCTCGAGGATGTCTCGGTAGAAGTCCCTCGTCAGGATGAGGTCGTTGACCCACAGTCCTGCGTGGCCGAGTCCGGTGATACCCATCACTTGCTCCCTTCGCATCCGTGGCAGACGTTTCGCATCGTGCCGATGCCCTCGATGGTGGTTTCGACGACGTCGCCGGCCCGCAGGAACACCTGTGGTGAGCGCGCAAACCCCACACCCCCAGGCGTTCCAGTGGCGATGATGTCGCCAGGGCGCAGCGTCAGAATCGTGGATGCGTACTGGACGATGTCGACCGGGGTGAAGAGAAGATCGCTGGTGGTTGCCTCCTGCATCACCTCGCCGTTCACCCGGCACGAGAGCTGAAGGCCCGTCGCATCACCGAGCTCATCCGAGGTCACCAGCACCGGGCCAAGCGGTGTCGTTCCCTCAAAGGTCTTTCCCTGCAACCACTCGAGCGTTCGCCGCTGCCAATCTCGCACAGTGACGTCATTCATGATCGTGTAGCCCGCAATCGCCGCCCGCGCCTCGCGAGCGTCGGCATGGCGCACCGATTTCCCGATGACCACCACCAGTTCCGCCTCCCAGTCCATCTGCTCCGACACCTGTTCACTCGGCAGTTCAATGTCGTCGGTCGGGCCGATCAAGGCCTCGCGAAACTTGGCGAACAGCGTCGGGTACTGGGGCAACTCACGCCCTGACTCGAGAATGTGAGCCTTGTAGTTCAGACCAAGGCAGATGATCTTCCCGGGCTGCGGAACAACCGGCGCGAGAACCGCTCGTGCAGAGGGAACCACCCCGATCACATCGGCGACAGCTGCTGAGGTTCCACTCGCCAGCAATGCACCAACATCGTCGAACCCAAGCAACTCGAAGTGGTCACCATCAACGCGCGCCGCCGAAGTTCCCACTGCTGTGCGCACCGTCGCAAGACGCATCTCTCAATCCCCTCTCATCGCCCATTCGACATCCGATCGGCTAACAACGACCCTCCGACCACGCCAACAGATCCATAGTGTATGCTCGTACAGGTATAAGCATACCCAACAGGAGAAGAAGATGCCGAACTTCAGAGAACTCGACCCGAGCACAAGCTTCCAGGCGCAACTGAGCGCGACAACAGGTCCGATCGTCCTCGCCAACGTGCTGAATGCTCCGAACGGTGAGGTCGACCAGCTCGTACAGGTCTGGGCGGCTGACGCCGCGTTCATGCGCGCCCAGCCAGGCTTCGTGTCCACCCAACTACACCGCGGCGTCGCCGGCAGTAGCGCATTGTTGAACCTCGCTGTCTGGGAGTCGGCCGCCCATCTACGTGCAGCGTTCTTCACCGAGCAGTTCCAACGGCACCTCGCCGACTACCCCGACGCGGCGACCGTCGCTCCGCACGTCTTCGAGAGGATCGCTGTCCCCGGCATCTGCATCGCGTAGGCAGCGACGCCGGAAAGCCGAGGATCGTCGCGCCACAACGCTGACCGACGAAACGCACCAGCACGGTTGTGCAATGAGTCGTTGCACAACTGCCTACGAGACCGTGCGTCACCGTTCACTGGACTTGCGAACGCAGGCATCACCGCTGATCACAGCCTTGGCCACCCAGCACGCCTCACACTCACTTGTCCATCCGACAGATGGACAACCCGACCGTCAATCTGGTCTGCTTTCGGGGGGATCCTGATCAGGTTGGTGACAGGCTCGTCGTGGGAAACCGTCGAAGCACTGATGAACTACACGGTGTCGGACACCACCTTGCGTGCCCGACGCGACGAGTGGATTAAAGCCGGTGTGTTCACCAAACTGGAAGCCGAAACTCGCGCCGGCTACGACCGCATCATCGGGCTTGATCTGAGCTTTGTGGCGATCGACGGTCCGATCCACAAGGCACCCTGTGGTGGCGACGGAACCGGCAAAAGCCCTGTTGACAGAGGCAAACTCGGTCACAAGTGGTCGGTCGCAGTCGACGCCAACGGCATCCCGATCGGCGTGACGCTCGACGGCGCCAACCGCAACGACCTAAAACTGTTGGAACCCACACTCGACTCGATCATCACCAACGGGCTCCTCGCCGACATCGAACTGTTGACACTCGACCGCGGGTACGACTACCCCGTCGTGCGGCAACGCCTCGCCGCGTATGGGTTTGTCAACCTGACAGAGCTAGTGCTCTGTCCATGAACGTTGGTGGGTCGCGTCCACCACTTGGGTGGTTGGGTGTGTTTTCCTTGTGGGATGACACAGCCGGTGCGGGTCCGCCGCCTCACGGATGAAGAGGGTCGCCAGGTCCAACGGATCGTGAGGCGTGGTGGGGGTGGTAGGGAGAAATCGATCGTCAAGTGGCGACGGGCGCTTGTCGTGCAGGCCTCGGCGGGTGGGAACACGGTTCCTGCGATCGCCCGGTTGGTGGCGACGTCGGAGGATCGGGTCCGTGAGATGATCCACCGGTTCAACGATTTGGGGATGCGATCGTTGGACCCTCAGTGGGCGGGTGGCCGTCCCCGCCAGATCACGATTGACGATGTGACGTTCATCGTCGCGGCGGCCAGGACACGTCCGGAAGCGTTGGGTCAGCCGTTCACGCGTTGGTCGATCCGCAAGCTCGTTGGTTTCCTGGCCGACAACACCGAACGGGTCGTGATGATCGGGAGGGAACGATGCCGCCAGATCCTGGTCGCGAACGATGTGACGTTCCAGCGGACGAAGACCTGGAAGGAATCGAACGACCCTGATCGTGACGCGAAGCTCGACCGGATCGAACACGTCACGAACACTGTGCCTGAACGTTGTTTCGCGTTTGATGAGTTCGGTCCGTTGACGATCCGCCCGGTCGGCGGGTCGTCATGGTCTCGGGCTTCGCATCCCCAGCGTGTGCCGGCGAACTATCACAAGCTTCACGGGGTCCGTCAGTTCCACGGCTGCTACTCGATCGGCGACGACACCATCTGGGGAGTGGTCCGCAAACAGAAATCTGCGGGCAATGTCCTTGCCGCGTTGAAATCGATCCGGGCGGCCCGAGCCGACGGCGCCTGGATCCATGTGATCCTGGACAACTTGTCGGCACACAAAGGGATCAAGATCCGTGAGTGGGCCCAGGCGAACCAGGTCGAGTTGTGTTTCACGCCGACTTACAGCTCATGGGCGAACCCGATCGAGGCGCACTTCGGGCCGCTAGGCGAGTTCGTGCTGAACAACTCGAACCATCCCAACCATGTCGTTCTCACCCGCCGACTCCACGCCCACCTCCGCTGGCGCAACGCCAACGCACGACACCCAGACCTGCTCGCAGCCCAACGTCGAGAACGAGCCCGAGTACGAGCCGAGAAACAACAACGCTGGGGAAGACCACGCGCTGCCTGACCCGCGCGAACCTTTGTGGTCAAGGCACTAGAGATCCAGAAACGAGGCACGAAACCCCCGCCCGGGACACCCCAGCGGCTCACCCTCGGGCTGCGCTGGATCGTCGAAGCCCTCAACTCGTGGTGGTCCAACTACGGCCAACTGCGACGCTCAACCGACCGCAACATGATCCACCGCTGCGCCGCCGTCAGCCTCGCTACCACCGTGCTCATGACCGCACGCCTCATCAACTACGCGACCGATGGGGCACCGTCCCCACCCCTATCCGCTGAGCCCCTAAGGTTGCGCAACGAGAACGAGAGCGGGGCCGAGGATCTGTCACGAGCCGAGTGGCCGATCCCGTCTACGCATGCGCACGGAAATCGACCGTTCCGCTTGCGCACGTCACGCGCGACAACTGCGTGCATTTGCCGTCGATGGACATCGCCTGTCCGATGAGGATTGGGGCCACGGCCGTATGGGCGGGCTGGATGGACTGGGCGGACGTAGAGCATCACCTGATGGCGCCAGATCCGGTAGAGGTTCAATATCGATGGCATCGGAGCAGGTCGGGCCCACAACCGAGCTCTACAAAATTTCGCAGATGCTAAATTGCGACGAGGACGATGCGCGCAAAAGGCCCGGTCCGACCCCATAAAAATGGGGCTTGACCAGGCCTTTTGTCACTGAGCGGATGACGAGATTCGAACTCGCGACCCTCACCTTGGCAAGGTTGTGGTCACCGTCCGCACAGTCCGTCTACTGCACTGCAGTACTCCACAGTCCGCAAAACCGTCCGGGAAATCCGTCTAGTCCGTCCAGTTCGTATACCGCTCTACCATCGCACGCGCGCTATGTACGCGTCAGCTTGCATTGCGGACGACCGCGTGGCCGCTACGGACCATCTTGGCGATGGATCGGTTCTCGATCAGTCGCGTGCCGACCACGACCGCGAGTTCTTGACCAACGGCGCCAGCGACGCGTTCCAAGGTCTCCAACGTCGGACGCGTGCCACCGTTCTCCATCCGGGCGATCGCGGACTGAGTCGTGCCCATCCGTCGGGCCAACTCGACCTGGGTCAGGCCCGCATCGACGCGGAGTTGATACACCAGTTCGCGAAACGCCGTGATACGGGCCTCATCCTCGACGACGTCACGCACCCGACCAGCGTCAGGTCGACGCACCGATTTCCAGTTCGTTCGCTCACTCATCTTGATCTCCTGTCAGTCCGTGCTCTGTCATACATCGCTGCAATGCTCGCTTTGCCCTGTCTACCTCGCGACGCTCATTCGGCCGCGTCTTGGCAAACACCGTCAAGAGCACGATCACACGGCCGGGAGCAATCCAATACGTGATCCGTGTGGGTCGGCCCGACAGATAGAAGCGCAGTTCACGTAGCTTTCGCTCCAGTTGTTTCGTGTGCGGTTCATCCAACAACGGGCCGAGCTCGCCGAGCCGATCGACATGGAACCCGACTCGGGCCTGATCGTCCTCGTCAAGTGCGAGAAACCAGTCGGCAACCTCCGACTCCAGCTCGACCTCGCCCCAGGACATAGCGTCCACGATATGTCCAAAACGCGTTCGAAGCAATTTGAAATGGATGAGTCCACGGGCTTTCCGCCGACCAGTCGTCACACGGCACGTTCTCGATCTGCGTCGCCAGCGCCGAGTAAAAACTCGAACAGATGCGTCGAACCATCACGTTTCGCACTGCACCGATCGTTTACGTGGCGTCCCCGGCAGTCCGACGTTCATAGCTGATCGGCCGTCCGAACGTCCTCGATGCAACCAACGAAGGCACCGAGCAGTTCGTGGTCTCCGGACATCAGGCGACAGGTGGCTTCTCGCGGAAGACTGTGCATTCGTCACCGGAGCCGTCGCGCATCGTCACGCCCGTGGGAGCCCGTCGCACGAACACACAACGATGCAGCCCGAAGAACTCTGTCGACCACCGGCCCTCGAACTCGTCGGTGTCGCCGACTCGTCCGAGATAGCCGGGTCGAACTGACGTCGCCGACAGCATCTCCTCGAAACCATCAGCATTCTCGAGCTTCACCTCGATCTCGACAGAGGTCGTGCCTGCGAAGGCCTCGCGCAGCTCGTTCGTCAACGAGTCGCGCCGCGCGTCCGCTCCAGCAACGATGACCAACCAGCCCAACCCGCCAACAGCGATCACACCCGCAGCACCGAGCAAGGCGATCCTGAGCCTCACCGAGCGTCGCTCGGGGCCTTCGTCGAGGAGAACAAGCCTTCGGAAGGGGATCGACAGAAAGCAGCCGATGGCCGCACCGATCGAGTTGGCCACTACATCAGCAGGATCCGCAGCTCCAAGCAGACCAAGGCTCTGCACGACCTCGATAAGCACCGATAGCCCGACGAGCCCGACAAGAGTCCATCGGGCCCGCCGGGTTGCAGCGCCGATGAATACCCCGGCCGGCACAAAAAGAACAACGTTCAACCACCATCCCGCTCCAGTGTCGAGCGAACTCGCCCACAGCTCTCGATCGGTGATCCAACCCAACCTCGGGTTGGCGAACCTGCCTCCACCGTTGACGGCGCGTACGCCGAGCGTGACGGCAAGTACCCCCGCGAGCGACACCAATGCCAGTCCTGCAAGCCACCGGCGACACCCGATTCGACGAGCGGTCGGGCTCGATAGCGCGACGGCACACGCGAGCAACGGGACGAACACCACCAGGACCCCGGCATCGACGTTGCCAGTCACCAAACGGTTCGCGGTGTCGGCAATCACGAACCAACACTGTCACGCTCAAACATCGGGCCGTGGTCTTCACGGGACAGCCACCGACTTTCCGATCGCCACTAGTCGCCCGGGCGGCTACGGACCATCGTGGCGATGGACCGGTTCTCGATCAGCGGGTGCCGACCACGACTGCGAGTTCCTGATCAGCGGCGCCAGCGACGCGCTCCCAGGTCGGCGACGAAGCACCTTGTAGCAGTTGCATTTGTAGGTTGCACTTAGAGCAGGCGAGGTGCATGATTGGCTCATGTACACCGTCCAGCATGATGCTGTTGTTTTCGAACCCACACCCGAGGACCGGGTTGCAGCCGAACATGTCGCCGAGCGCATCACTGCGGCGTCCATGGGTTCGCTCGCGCGAACGACAGCCACGGCCGCCGATCCGGACGGGGCAGTGTTCGAGTTCGTCGTACAACTCGCTACGCGTGCGATCGCCGATCTCGCCGCGGGCCGCACGATCGCCTATACCTCGTCACCCGAAGCCGGTGTGTCACCCGCTGACGCGGCGACACTGCTCGGCGTCTCACGCCAATTCGTCGACCGCCTGATCGCAGACGGCAAACTCACCCACCGATACAAGCCCGGATCGAAGCATCGGATCATCTCGATCACCGAGATCAACAAGCTCAAAGAACAACGCGTGCACGGCCGAAACGGCGTTCGTCGAGCGATCGAAGCGCTCGTCGATGGCGGCGTCGAGTATTGAAATCGCGGCGGGTCTTCGTTGATACCAACGTCCTGTATCCGGCGTCACTCGCAGACCTGACGCTCAGCGCAGCCGAGTACGGACTGTTCGAACTCGTCTACAGCGACCACTTGCTCCAAGAAGTCGAACGTGTTCTCGTCAACCACAAAGGACTCGCACCCGGGAATGCCCAACGGTTCATCGACGAGATCTGCCAAACGTTCCCGACCGGCAGGATCAAGGCGACCACATATGAAGGCACTGTGGGTTCGTGGACTGGACCCGACGATGCCGATCTTCTGCATCTCGCTGCCGCTGCTTGTAGCGGTGCGGCTGTGTTGGTTACGAACAACACCAAAGACTTCGAACGAGCGACACCGCCGGTTGGAGTGACCAAACCAACCGTCATGACGGCAGACGACTTCTTCTGCTCGCTATTGGACGAAGGATTCGAAGAGGACCTCGTCAACGTCATTGTCTCGATGACCTCGGCCAACCGACGCCCCCCGAAGACCTGGGACGAAATGATGCAACGTCTCGCCACAGTCGGGCTGCCGGAATTCGTCGACCGTCTCACCGAAGCGGCACCGCTTGATACCTCGCGACCGGGCGAATGATCAAACGGGCCTGGCAATCTCGCATCGGTTCACAAATTGGTGCGCGAGAGAAGTTTGAAACGTTGTCCGGGATAGCGGACATGACGTAGGGCAAGCTGGGCGACAAGGAGGTTCGTGTGCCCGATCTGCCAAACGAGTTGAAGTTCAGGTCGGCCTTTGAGGCTCACGCGCGAACACTCCTGGGATAGGCGTTACGACGTACCGCAACTCCGGCCGACGCGGCCGACGTCGTCGCTGAAACAATGCTGACCGCCTGGCGCCGACTCGACATTGTCCCGGTCGAGCCTGAGACCATTCTGTGGCTGTACGGCGTCGCCCGAAAGGTCATCGCCAACGGCGACCGCACCCAGCGACGACATCTGCGACTCACCGAGAAGCTTCGCGCCCAACTGGACGAGGTTCTCGAAGACCTTCCGATGCCGGTCCCAGCTTTGGCCGCCCAGGTGGCCCGGGCGATGGAGGCCTTGACGGCGGTCGAACGAGAAGTGCTCACGCGCTGACCGCAACAGAGCTATTGAGCCCGGCAGAAATCGCCGTGGTGCTCGACATGAAGCAAAACACCGTGCGCACGCACCTGCACCGAGCACGAAAGAAGTTACGCGTGATGCTTGCGACTGACACTTCCGAAGGGTCTGCATCGTCGGCGAAACGGATCGACGCAACCGGACATGAGAGTGCAGAGAGACAACAACCTCTCCGCTTCCACCGGAAACAAGGAGCCCAGGGATGAACGACGAAGGACTCGACCGCCTGGTCGCGCAATCGATGTACAGCGATACCGACGTTCGATCACTGGATCTGCGAGCAGGCGAAGCCGACCTGATGGAGAACCTGATGACCAGCACCACCAACCTCGACCGACCACAACCGCTCTCTCCCAAGCCGACACGTAACAGACGGCCTCTCTTCGCCAGCCTGGCCGTTGGAGGCGCCCTGCTGTTCGCCGGCACCGCCTACGCAGTCTCGTCACTCTCGTCCGACCGCACAGAGGTGATCGAGCGAGACAACCCGTGCGGTCTCCAAGCCGACAACGGCGTGCTCGTCGCCGCAGC
>JANYCT010000060.1 GCA_025360105.1 Actinomycetes bacterium
CAGGGCGAGCGCGAGTTGGCGGATCATTTTCACGATGGGGTATCGACACCCACCGCGGTCACCTTGACAAATTCCTGACGAATATCTCTACGTCATGTAGTAGCCAGGGGCCGGGCGTTACTGACCAGCTGCTGCCCACGCGTCGGTGCCACCGTCGAGCTCGATGATGTCGGTGTACCCCAGCGCCAACAGTCGTTCAACCGCGATCGCTGACATCGTTCCGGATCGGCAGTACACCGCGAGTGGGGTGTCTCGGTCTGATGGGAGTTGGCCCTCGTCGAGGTTGTCGAATGGCATCGTCATCTCCGTTCCGTCGAGCTGAATGTCAGCTGCGGGTACGTGGACGTTGATCGTGACAGTGTCGGGGTCGACGATGACAGCTGCGAATTCGGCCGGGTCCATCATGCGGTGAGCGGTGTTCGCCGACATGTCAGACATGTCGTGGGTTTCGGTGGTCGACGAGTGATCCATGCCGGGCATTCCTGTGGCGAAGTAGACAACCACTGCAACGACCAGGATGACCATTGCAACGATCAGCGGGATTGCACTGCGGCCCGCAGTTTGGCCGTGGCCGGAGTCGTCGATTGGGTTGGGTGTGGGCGTGTCGGTCATGGTTGTCCTTGTGTCGTGGCGGCGGTCGTGTCGCCGCTGGGCTCGGGGGTCGGTTCGGTGACTTCGTCGGCGGGGCGCGGTGTTTCGTCCCATTTCTGTCCGCGGGTGGCGACCAGGTAGATCGCTCCTGCCACGATTGCGGCCAGGGCGACCCATTGGTTGAGTCGTAGCCCGCCAGCTGAGTTCGCGGGGTCGATGCGTAGTCCTTCGATCCAGAAGCGACCGGTGCCGTAGCCGATCAGGTAGACGCCGAGGAGGCGGCCGGCAGCCAGGCGGTAGCGGCGTTGAATCCACAGCAGCACACCGCACAGGGCGAGGTTCCAGAGTGATTCGTACAGGAACGTTGGGTGGAACGTCGTGCCGGGCGGGTAGCCGCGCGGGTTGTCGATCTCGAGTGCCCACGGGAGACCGGTGGCTTTTCCGTACAGCTCTTGGTTGAACCAGTTGCCCCAGCGTCCGATCGATTGCGCGAGAGCGATCGCCGGTGCACCGAACGTGAGCACAACAGCTGGGCGGATCCCTCGCCGTTTCGCCTGCCAGGCACCGACCAGGATTCCTGCGAGGAGCCCGCCGGGGATGCCGAGGCCGCCCTCCCAGATTTTGGGGATCGCAGTGAGGTTGTCATCGAACTTCGACCAGTCGGTGATGACGTGGTACGCCCGCGCGCCGATCACCCCAGCCACAACGCCCCAGATCGCGATCGAGCTGGCGTCGTCGCGGGTTCCGAGCTGAGACTTCTCGAGCTGTTTGCCGAGTAACCAGACACCGGCGATGACGCCGAGTGCAATCATCAGACCGTAAGCGCGCAGCTCGAGCGGGCCAATCGAAAGCGTGCCGGAGGAAGGGCTCGGGAGCGACGCCAGCAACGGGATGGCTTGGCCGGTCATCTAGCCGTCGTCCCTGTAGCGCAACAGCGTGGCCATGCCTGATTCGAGGTGGTAGGCGTTGTGGCAGTGCAGCATCCATTGCCCGGGGTTGTTGGCCTGAAAGACAAGCTGGGTGGTGACGCCGGGAAGAATGTTGACGGTGTCTTTGCGGGCGCCGCCCGGCGTACGCCCCATTTGTGGTGTGTGGCCGTGGACGTGGATGGGGTGCCACATGGTGGTGTCGTTGGTGATGTTGAGCGAGTACCACCGGCCCTCGACGATGTCGATTGGGACGTGGTTCCCGTATGCGCGGCCGTCGATGCCCCAGTCGGTCATCATCATCCCGCCGGTCAATGCGACGTCGATGTCGACGATGTCTTCGGGCGGCGGTGTGAGGCGGGCACGTTCGTGGGCGGCGAGATCGGCGTAGCGCAGCCAGCTGCCGTCAAGCTCTGTTGCGTCGAAGCGGACGACGCCACCTGCGTTGGTGTCAGTGGTGCGCATGATCGCCCCGGCACGTTGGTCTTTGCCTTCGGCGAGGGCGACGATTGGCCAGGCACCCGATTCGACAACGAACGTGACGTCGTAGCGTTCGCCCATGCCGATCAGGAACGCGTCGACGTCGATCGGCTCGATCGGGTACCCGTCGGTGTGTGTCACCGTGAGGCGATGGCCACCTACGGCAACCCAGTACGCGGTGTCGGCCGACGCGTTGATGAATCGCAGGCGAACCCGGTCACCAGCCTTTGGGGGCGGCTCAAGCGTGGCGGGGTCCTCCAGCGGTCGACCGTTGATCAGTTGATACGGGTGGATCGCGTCCCCGGCATCACCGCCAAGCAAGGGAGACGAGGCCATCTCCATCATGGAGTGGTTCCCCCCGGACATGTCCTCCATTTCCATCCCGGCTGCACGGATTCGTTCGTACTCGTCGTGCGGGGTCGTGCCGGTGCCGTCGAGCCAGTCGTCGAGCACGATCACGTACTCGACGTCCGACATGACGTGTTCGTCTGGGTCGTCGATGATCAGCGGGGCGTAGAGCCCGCGTTCGAGTTGGAGCCCGTGGTGCGGGTGAAACCAGTAGGTGCCAGGGTCGGGGACCACGAACCGGTAGGTGAACTGCGCACCGGCCTCGATGTCAGGCTGGGTCACTCCCGGTACGCCGTCCATCGCGTTCACGATCGCGAGGCCGTGCCAATGGATCGACGTCGCTTCGGGGAGTCGGTTGTCGATGGTCACCTCGACGAGATCGCCGGCGGTCGCACGCAGGGCCGGACCGGGGAGCAGTTCGTTGTATCCCCACGTCGCGACGTCGTTGCCGGCAATCGACCAACGCATCTCACCTGCCGTGTAGCGAGCGGTGACGTCGGCACGGCGACCGTCGAGCGATGGAACTGAACGCCGCGGGTTCGACGTCGAGCCGCCGCGCGAGCAGCCAGTGACCGCACCGAGACCAGTGACGGCACCGATCGTGACGAACTGTCTCCGTGTCCACATAGTTACTCCATTACGTAAGACTGGGACGGTTAGCCAGCAAGCGCGTTACAGGGCTCGACTAGTCCGTCCACTGGGGCTGCTCAGATCACCCTGCGAGCAGGGTGTTCATCTCTGCAATCTCAGCCTGCTGTGCCAGGATGATGAGGTCGGCGAGGGCGAGAGCGTCAGGACTCAAGCCTGCCGCTTTGACTGTTTGAGCCATGGCGATGGCGCCCTCGTGGTGTCGAATCATCATCTGCATCCACATCGTGTCGAATTCAGTTCCTGTCAGCGCGTCGAGCGCATCCATCTCTTCGGTGGTCATCATTCCGTCCATCGAGGACATGTCGTGGCCTTCGGACATATCCATCTGTGCGGGCTGTCCCCACGATTCGAGCCACGCGGTCATCATCGAGACCTCAGGGTCTTGGCCGGCTTTGATCCGTGTTGCGATGTCACGCACGCCGTCGCTCGATCCTGTAGTCGGATCCAAAGCCATATCGGCCATTTCTATCGCCTGCTTATGATGAGGGATCATCCCCTGAGCAAACGTGACGTCCGCATCGTTGAAGGCTGCGCCAGCGGTCGGATTCGATACGCCGGTCTGAGCGGCCGGCTTCGCTGCGTCGTCGCTGCCACATGCAGCGAGTCCGAATACACCGAGGAGAGCGACGGTGGAGAGAGTGAGGAGTTTCACGTGAATGCCTTTCGATGTGCAGTGATACTACACAGTGTAGTTTGAGAGGGAGGGTTTCAGCAGTCAGCTCGGCCCAATTCCGAGTCCGGACGCTGTGACTCGACCGACGATGCCGTCGACGACGAGGCCCCGCTGCGCCTGAAGCGCGCGAACTGCGGCGTCGGTTTTGGTGTCGAAGGTGTCTGAGGTCTGGTTGTCGATCAAACCAATTGCTTGCAGCGCCTGGTGCAGACATGCAACGTCTGCCCCGGCCGACCCGATCTGCAAGGCCGTGCTGGACAGCACACATACAGAAAGGGGCACTGTTATCAGCACAGAGGGCAATGTCACTGCGACAACGCTCGTAGAGGTCGACGGCGAGAGACCTTCGGCGGCTGCTGAGGGGGTGGGCTCCTGCGAAACAGCTGGTGGTGACACGACCATTGCCGCCGTGACCCCAATGACCATGAGACCAACGGCAAGCTCTGTCCCCATCGCTCGCCTCAGGTTTTCGACCACCCGCGGGGTGGTGACACCGTTCGAATTGAACCGGCGACTCACTCGCTGACGGTTGATGTCGGCCACCTTGAGCATGGCGCCGAGCACGAGCACCTTGACGAGTAGATACTTGCCGTGGTCAGCCGCCAGAAGCTGAGTGGGGCTACCCACGAGACGAATCGCCTGCAGCACTCCCGTGCCAACGATGACAGCAACCGATGTGGCGGCAACCTTTGCGAACCTATTGACGATCTGCGAGAGCTCGTCGAGGTCCGATTCGCGCACGGCGATGAGCCCGATGATCGCAAGTCCGCCGATCCATGCCGCCGCTGCGGCGTGGTGGGCGACATCAAGCGGCACACCAAGTACCGGCCAGCGCATGGATCGCGAATGCCCGGCGTAGGCCCACGTCGCCAAAAGCCCAAGGAGCAGCAGCGAAGATAGCGACCAGCGCCATTCGTCGCTGCGTTTGGCCATGAACACGACCCACGCCAGAGCAGCTACCAGCGAAATCCGCACTGCGAACGCAGCACCGGCATCCGTCTCAAACGCAGCGGAAGTGCCACTCCAGGCGTCCCACGGGGGCACTGCACGGATGTCGGAAGCAATGACGAGCAGTTGCGCCAGTGCCGCGGCGAAGGTGAACCCGAGAGACCAAGCCACCGCTTGCCGAATGCGCCGGTGGCCCCAGGCATCGCCCCATACGAATGCGGTCGTCGCTACTACGCCGCCTATCGCCATGATTGCCACGTAGGAGCCGAATCGCAACAGCCATCGAACGAAGTCTGGCGTCGACCATGGCTCTTCAAAGTCGGCGCGGGGCGCCGGTTCCACGACGGCTGGCGCCGCAAGGTCCGTAGTGGACGTGACGTTGGTGGTCGGATCGGCGGGCACTGCGACTGCTGGTGCGATTGTGGCGACTGGTGCCACCGAAGTACTCGTCGCTGCGGCAGCAATGGAGAACGACACTCGTCCAGTAATCGGGTGACCATCCGGCCCAACAAGTCGCCATCGCAGCGTCACATCACCGGCGGTGAGGGTTGGTAGCGGCGTGATGACTTCGGTGTCGCCGTTTGGCCCATACGCAGAGCCGACCAGATCCGAAATCACCCCACTGGCGTCGATCGTTTCGATCGTGAGGGTTTCCAGCGGTACGGCCTTGCCAAAGACGAGGGTCACGCTCGTCGGCGCGGAAGCCAGTACATCGCCGGCAGCCGGGTTGCTGGACAGGAAAGTGTTGTGGGCAGACGCTGGGCTAGCGAACAGCAGCACGCTTGCGAGGGTCGCGACGAGGAGAAGGATGATTCGGCGTGGCATGTGTCTGAGGTGGGTGGCCAGTCCGCACGTGAGCTGGGCAACTACACCATGTAGAACGCTAGCGGATCGGAGTCGGCTAGGGTGGTTACGGAGGTTGTCATGACCAAGCGGCCAGACGGAGCATTAGAACACGACATCATGACGGTGCTGTGGGCAGCAGATGCGCCTCTGCTGCCTGGCGAGATCAAGGATCGGTTGAGCATTGCGTTGGCATACACGAGCGTCGCTACGGTGCTGGGGCGGTTGCAGACCAAGGGCCTGGTGGAACGCTCGGAGGCGGGCCGGGCCTTCGCGTACCGCGCAGCCATCGACGAGTCTCAGTTGGCCGTTCGACGCATCGGCGAGGTGCTTTCGTCTGCTTCGGACAAGGGACAGGTGCTGGCTGGATTCATTGGGAGCTTGTCGAAGAAAGACATGAATGCGCTTCGTTCAATGCTGGGCGAAAGCGACTCTTGATGACTGCTGGGCTGTTGGCGCCGCTGGCCATCGCAATGATCTTGGCTGTTCTTGTCACAGCTGTGCACCGACGACTACCGCCTACGATTGCGGCTCGAGCCGTGACCACCACAATGGCCGTAGTGGCAGCGGCAGGCGTTCCAACGCTGTGGATCTTGTCCCTTGGGTACGTGGCGCATGTGCCGCTTCTCGGTGGGAGGTTGGATTGGTGTGCCGAGGCGTGGGGCGTTCACGACCCAATTCCAGCATGGCTCGGCGTTCCCGCGTTGATACTTTCCGGAGCCGGCATCCTGCGCGTTCGCACGGTCCTGCGGAGCTACCGTCGCCTCCGTCAGAATGAACCGGGCGCCGTCGAGTTTGCCGAGCATGCCCTGCCGTTTGCGTTCACATTGCCGGGTCGCGGTGGTCAAGTTGTGGTGTCCACCGGGTTGGTCGACATCCTCGACGAGCACGAGCAGCAGGTAGTGCTGGCGCACGAGCGCGCACATGCGGTTCACCGACACGACCGATACCTTCTCATCGCGCAGGTCGCCGCCGCGCTGATGCCGCCGCTTCGCACGCTGGCGAGCAGGCTGCAATTTTCTCTCGAGAGATGGGCCGACGAGGCGGCAGTCGACCATTGCGGCGACCGGCGGTTTGTCGCACGCACGCTGGGCAAAGTCGCCCTGAGCAGCGTGAGCCCAGCCTTTGCAGCGTTGAGCTTTGCTGGGCTCGGGGTACCTGCTCGAGTTGCTGCACTGTTGTCGCCACCGCGACCGCCGGTGCTCCCCCGCTACAGCGGCACTCTCTGGTGCGCAATCGCCGTCACCGGCGTATTGGCAGCCTTCCAGATTCACCACCTCGCGCTGCTGCTGACGGCGCTCTGCCCGACATAGCACGCGAACATTACTACTGCGTGTAGTAGGCTGGGCGAGTGGGACGAGCGCTTCGAGACGACGAGCAGAAGGCACCCCTCGTCACACGAACAAAGGTTGTTGCCGTGATCGTGATGGTGGCAATTGTCGGTTTCGTAGTGACTCGGCCTGCAGCACGACCCGACTTCGAAGCGACCGGGCCGCCGCGTGCGCTGCCGGCCGCCGGCAAACTCACCGACCTCTCTGCGGACGACTTCGAGGGGGTACTTGTTGGCCTGCGCGGCACACCGGTGATTGTCAACATCTGGGCATCATGGTGTTCTCCCTGCCGCACCGAGACACCACTCCTTGAACGAGCATGGAAAGCCCACAGCGACGAAGTAATGATCATCGGGTTGCATCGAAGGATGTGGCTGCTGCCTCGCTCGACTTCATGGACGAGTTCGATGTCACCTTTCCCAACGTGTTCGACAGCACTGGCGAGATCCGAGCAAGGCTTGGCCTGCGGGGTTTCCCGACCACCTATGTCTTCGGAGCCGACGGCACTCTGCGCACCACGATCGTTGGGGGGCTCACAGAGCAACGCCTGGCCGCTGTTCTAGAAGATCTCCGCGGATGATTGACCTCGGGCTCCTCGCAACAATGGCAATCGTCGTCATCCTGCCAACCACGTTCGTGCGACCGTGGCCAGAATCCGCCGCGGAGGCCGGAGTGCTCGACGTCGCCGGCGGTGCTCTACTTCTCGGGATCCTCATCGGCCGCCTCACCACGGTGGCGCTGGACGACCCCGGTGCTCTCACGAATCTACGTGACCTTCTCATCATCCGAAGTGGGGTCGAGTTCTGGCCAGGTGTGGCAGCCGGGATTGCCTGGATCGCCTTTCATTCGAAGAAAGAAGGGGTCTCGCCAGCCCGTCGGCTAGCGGCCATCTCAGCCACCTCTCTCGTGGCCTGGGCCTGTTTCGAATTCACCTGTCTGCTGCGCGACGGATGTCCCGGGCCGCGCAGCAGCCTTGGGTTGCGGCCCGACGGCCTCGTCGAGCGGATGTTTCCTGTGGGTCTGCTCGTCGCAGCAGCTGCGGTGTCGGCTGCATTCGTCATTCGCAGACTTCACCGCCGAGGCATGCCGGACGCACAGGTGGTCGTTCTCTCGTTGTTTGCCATCGCGATCATTCGCTCGGTTGCGTCGATCTGGCTGCCTCGAATTGGCCAGGGTCCGACTCGGCAACACCGCACCTCAATCTTCGTGGCTGCGGTGACAGCTGTAGCGTTCGTCGGGCTTCGCCGCCGAGCGAAGACATCAGAGGCAACGGCAACAGCGTGAATGGGCCGCTGCTCGCACTAGCCGCCGTCGCCGCTGGCGTCGTGTCCGCTACAAGCCCCTGCGTGCTGCCAGTCCTTCCCGGCTATCTGGCTGCCGTGTCTGGCACGGACGATTTTGTTGGGGAGAAGCGCCACGCGAGAACCATCGGTGCTCTTGGCTTCATCGCTGGCTTCACCACCGTCTTCACTCTGTTGGGTGCAACAGCCTCGGCGATCGGGGGTTTGCTGTTCGAGCAGCTCGACACTCTCCTGCGCGTAGCGGGCGTGGTCCTCATCGTGTTTGGTCTGCAGACCGCCGGCATTGTGCGCCTCGTGGCGCTGGCCGG
>JANYCT010000061.1 GCA_025360105.1 Actinomycetes bacterium
GTGACGGCGCCGGAGTGTGGAGGACGCGATGACGATGACCGAAACGGAATTACTTGCCTTGGTCGGGCACCGCTTTGCCGGTGGTAGTTATCGCATCGAGCATTGGGAGAATTGGCTCCTCACCGATTGCACGGGGAGCGAACCCCTGCCCGACGGTCTCGTTCACCCGATTGCCCTGTTCCATGTGCCGATCCTTGGTGCAGGAACGTCGATCACCGAGTTGTTCGCGCTGGGTCACGCACGTGGCGCCGGATCGGTAGGACTCGAGGGGTACGACTGGGAGTACTTCGAGCCGTTACGCGAAGACGTGGAGTACCGCATGCAGGGTGGCGTCAGTGAGGCCGAGCGACGACACACCGATAGCGGCCAGATCTACGACCGTGTGGCGTTCCAGATCGAGCTCTTCCACGACGATCGCCTCGTTGCCCGCATCACCAATCGGTGGCACTTCCGTCGGGAGACGGCGTGAGCCCCCACGAAATGAACGTGCGCGTTGGCGACGATATCCCGCCATGGGAGATGGAACGAGTCGACCCGGCCCGGATGAAGACCATGGCAGCGATACTGCGCGATCCGTATTCGGTGCACTGGGACGCCGCTGGCAATGCAGCCCTCGGCCTGCCGGGGAGGGTGATCAACCAGGGCCCGCTCAATCTCGGTTATGTCACGAACATGCTCCTCGCCTGGGCCGGGCCGTCGTGCGTTCGCCGCCTCACCGTGTCGTTTGCAAACCCGGTGCTCGACAGCGACCGCGTGGTGGCCCGTGGCCGGGTCACAGCTCTGCACATGGAGGGCCACGAGCAACGCGCCACCTGCGAGGTGTGGCTCGATCGCGAAGGTGAGATCGTCGTGTCCGGCTCAGCGGTAGTAGCGCTGCCCGCCGGCCAATCTACGAGCGCACCTCGAGCACGATGATCGAACGCACCGTCATCCAACCCGGGGTGGTTCACACATGGGCGGGTGGCTGCTTGGGGCATTCGTCGTGGTGGTTCGGCTCGTAACCTGAGCCCATGGGTCTTCGTTTCGAATGACGGGGGTCGTTCGCCAATGCAGAGGTCAACGAACTCCATGCGGATGCATTCGCCATACGGGTGTACAGCGCGGACGAGTGGAACTGGGTCGAGCTCACGGCCCGGCACAGTCTCGGCTGGGTGGTTGCCCGAGATGGCGAACGGCTCGTGGGGTTCGTGAATGTGATCTGGGACGGGTTGGTGCACGCCTGGGTCCAGGACACCATTGTCGATCGTCGAGACCAGCGCCGCGGGATCGGCACCCAACTCGTGGCCGAAGCCGTGTCGGCTGCTCGTCAGGCTGGCTGCGAGTAGCTTCACGTCGACTTCGATGACGACCTTCGGGCTTTTTATTACGACGCATGCGGCTTCAGCCCGACGAACGCCGGTCTCATCGCACTCCAGTGACCCGCTTCGTGTACCGCTCGTAACTGCCGCGGTGAGTTGAGCGTTCTGTGCCAACAATCGCACTTGCTTTCGAAGCGAACACCGGGCATTGCGAGCGGTTGCGGGCACTCTGACCACTGGAGCGGTATCCTTACATGCAGTCACAAGTAAGGAGATCCGGATGGAGATCGCAGCGAAGATGAGCTCGAAGGGTCAGATCACGGTCCCGAAGTCGGTCCGTGACGCGCTCGGGATCGGTGAGGGAGACAACGTGGTCTTCCGCGTCGAGGGCAACCGTGCCGTGCTCGCGCGCACGCCGGACTTCCTGTCGCTGGCCGGAACGATCAAGGTCCCGGCGGCCCGACGCAACGCAGCGTGGGACGACGTCATCCGCAAGACACACTCGGTCCGCGCTGACGCACGCCGATGACGGCATTCGTCGACACAAACATCCTCGTCAGGCACCTCACAGGTGACCCGCCAGCGATGGCCAAGCGAGCCACCGCCTTTCTCGCCAACCAACCCGAGTTGTATCTGGCCGACCTGATCGTCGCCGAGACCGTGTATGTCCTCGAGTCGTTCTACAAGGCCCCTCGCGACCAGGTCGCCAACGCGATGCGGTCCCTCATCGCCATGCGCTCGATAATAACTGTCGACCCCGCACTACTGCTTCGCGCCGTTGAGGTCTACGAAGCCGATCGGCTGGACTTCGCCGAGGCGTACCTCGTGGCATGCGCGGAGACTGCCGGCATCGGCGCGATTGCCTCGTTCGACCAGGCCATCGATCGCGTCACCACTGTGGCCCGGGTGGAACCTTGACCCGAGCCGAGCTGCCTGACTACGCCGAATGTTCTGCGCCAACAAGTGCACCTGCGTTTTCCTCCATCAGGGCAGTCTGCTCGGGTGGATCGTGGCCGCCTGCCTGTCGGCTGGACGTTGGAGTGGGTGCGCGAGGTTGGGCAACTTCGCGATGCTCCGTACCTGCTCGACCCTGGCACGGCGGTCACGTTGGACACGCCCGCAGGTCGTCAGGCGATCGAACCCGCACTGCTCATCGAGTGCGGCGGCCTGATCCTGGTGCTCGATGCAGTCGAGAATGAGTGGCTGATGGGGCAGCGAGCCGACGACGGGTCGGTGATGTGTTGGTCGTCGTATGGCGCAGACCTTGAGTTCGCGCTGAAGTCCCTGTGACGCGGAACTGTAGATGTTCCGAGCGGTTTGACACCGTTCGTATCGACCGGGCACTATTCGCCCGTGTCGTCGTGTGTTGGGATGCGGCCGGGCTGGATTGGTGAGACGTGAACGAGGACCTGACGTTCGAGACGGACGAACGTGGTCACCTTGTCGCCAACCCACCACACAAGCGTCATGCGCTGACAACACTGTGCTTCACGCCCGATGGCGTGCTGGCATCGGCGGGCTCAACCGGGCCGATCCTGCTCGACTGGGACTCTTACGGTCGCATGGGCCCGCCGATCGTCGGCGAGCCGCCTCAGGACGGCTGGATCATCGACGACTGGGTAGGTCGAGGAATCGGTGTCGCCGTTCGCGTCAGCGGTAGCTGCGAGCTCGCAGGGTCGGACATCGTTGACGCAACCTCCACCGTGTGGCGTCGATTCGAATCAGGACCGGGAAAGGCGCTGACCGGCCGTTCGTTGACCGGCCGTTCGTTGCCGGTGCTCATCGGCCACACTGTGTTCACGGCGTCCGCCCCCGAGTACGACGTGCTCGGCGCCCTATGCAAGGTGGTGCGCGACGACCCCCGACTGCGGCTGAGGCTCGGTGACGTCAACCGAATGGCCCGCCTTGCCATTGCCCTCAACATCACACGACCCACGGTGCGAGCGACCCCAAAGGTCCTCGATCGCGACTCAGTTGATATCCATGCCGCCCTGATCGGGCTGGGCTTCACGCATCGCTACTCCCGCCCGCTGTCAACGACCGGACTTCCCGCACTCGCCGAGGTCACCGACAAGGTTGTGGCTGCGCTCAGCGCGAATCCCTATCGTGCCGGACGAGTGACGCCACGCGCACAGGTTGAGCGCTTCGTAAGGCGCGATTACCTCGACGTTGAGCCGTGGCCATTCACTGCACTCGTACAGGACTGACCGCGCCCAGATCTGTGGATATTCGCGCATCTAGAAATACGCGAACGGAACATACCGGGCGGCCAGAGCATCGTTGGGGTTGTTGGATACCCTCAGGCACCGAACAGCTCCGGCATGGTGCCTCTGCCCCGATTCTGGTGGCCGCTGCCACGTACCACGCACGTGAGGACTTGGCGCTATGAGTTTGCGGTGGGCACTGACGAAGCGACGCCACATTCCGTGGTGCTGTACGAGCCCAGCCGAGCCAAGGCAGCGTTCACCTCATCAGTAGTAAGCGCCTGAAACTCTGCGGCGGTCGTGGCGTTCGCCTCGATCGCCGCCACGTCGTAGTTGTTCTTCGCCAGCAGCGCATCGAACGCGATGATGAAACCCGCCGCTGTATCGACGTCGGTCTTCACGTCGGCGGGTGCCTTCTTCTGGAGCGTCTGCACCTGTCCGAGGATCTGCTTCATCGCGGCTCGCGCCTTGGCCGGATCACCACCGGTCACGTCGTTGCCGAGTGTGTCGTTCGCCGCCTTGAACGCGATCACTAGCGTGCAGAAGTCGGCCTTTTTCGCGACGGGTGTGCTGGCGCTGCTCGAGCAGCTCGTGAGCCCGGCGAGGAGAACAGCAGCGGCGGTGAGGGCGACCTTGAAGCGCATGGCCGCACCCTAGCCAACGGGTCTACGACGCTGCCGTCGGCCCGCGTCACGTACCGGTCGCAGTGGACGACACCCATGACTCGAACAGCGCTGCGTAATGCCCGCCCGCGGCGACGAGCGTTGCGTGCGGGCCGTCCTCGACGAGCCGACCGTTCTCGAGTACCAGTGCGCGGTCGGCACGCATAGCCGCGGACAATCGGTGGGCAATTGCGATGGTGGTTCGACCCTGCGCCAGATGTTCGAGCGCCCGTGCCATGCGCACCTCAGTCAGCACATCGACCGACGAAGCCACGGTGCAGAGCACGAACACGGCGGCCCCCGACACGTCGATGAGAAACGGTTTGGGTCGCACCCGCACCAGATCTCTCACGAGCCGCGCCGCCATGCGCCACCGATCGGCGCGCGAACGCGGCAATGGAGCGATCGGTTCCGTCATTCCCATTGTTCTAGCAACTACCGGTACCCACCTCGCGACGAAATTGCCAATGGGCAAATGGCACGGTGGATCGAACAGGCCGTAACGTGCTGTCGTGAAACAACTCGATGTCGCGCTCGTCATGCTGCGCGTGTTCTTCGGCCTGGCGCTTGCGTATCACGGCTACAACAAGGTCTTCGGAGGCGGCGGGCTGGCCGGCACCGCCCGCTGGTTCGGCGGTATCGGTATGAAGTGGCCCAAGTGGCAGGCCCGACTGGCCGCCGCCACAGAAATCGGCGCGGGTGTGATGCTGGCTCTCGGCCTCGCCACTCCGTTGGCCGCTGCTGGCTTCATCGGCATCATGGTCGTTGCCATCGTGGTCGAACACTGGAAAGTCGGTTTCTTCGTCTTCAAGCCCAACCAGGGCTGGGAATACTGCGCCTCCATCGCCGTGGTGGCATTGTTCATCGGCACCGTTGGTGCGGGTAAATACTCGCTCGATCACGTGATCCATCAGCACGTCGAGAAGTGGAGCTTCCACGGTTGGACTGGCGCGGTGATCTCTGCGGCGCTCGGGTTCGGCGGCGCGATCACGCAGTTGGCAGTGAGCTACAGGCCATCCAAGAAATGACCGAAACCGACACCAGACGTGCCACACTCAAGACGTCGCAGATCGTCACGCGCTCCGCAGTGGGCATCTCCGTCGCGTTCATCATTGCGATGTGGATCTATGCCTTCGGCGGGTTCGCTAGCCGTCAGGCCGCAGCCAAGATCGAAGACCGCGCCTGGACCAAGCGCGCTGAACAGATTTGCGTACAACGTAATGCCCTGCTGGGCAAGAACGCCGACGACGTTCGCAAGACCACCGACGGCAGCCCGCAAGCCGTGGGCCGAGGCGTGAAAGCGGCCACCGACCTCATTGAGACTGCGCAAAACCAGATCATGGCCGAACAACCAACGTCGACGCAGGACATCAAGCTCGTCACGAAATTTGACGATTTGTACCGCACCTACATCGCCGACCGGCGCGCCACCGAGGTCAAGCTCGCCAACGGCGAGAAGGCCGAACTGAACGAGACGATGCTCAACGGTTCACCCGTGTCGGAGACCATTGCCGACTTCACCCGCCCGAACCTTATGGACAGTTGCTCGGTACCGGCCCAATTCTGATCCCGCCCGATTCTGAGCCCGCCCGATTCTGAACCCGCCCGATTCTGAGCCCGGTCAGCATGCTGCGTCAATCGACCGTGAACCAGCCGCGTTCCTCGGTCCAACGTTTCACGACGCGTGCCGGGCTGCCTACGGCCACGCTGTAGTCGGCAATCTCACCGGCAACCACCGAGTTCGCCCCGATCACGACGTGCTTACCGATGCGCGCGCCGGGCAGCACAACGGCCCCGAAACCCAGCCACGAGCCGTCGCCAATGGTGACCGATCGCTCTGGCATCGACTGCTGCGAGATCGGTCGAGTGACATCGCGGTAGTCGTGGTTCTGGTCCGTGATGTACACATGGTGGCCTGTCCACACATCGTTGCCGATCACGATTTCGAAATGCCCAACGATGCCACTGCCCTTGCCGATCAGGCAGCGGTCGCCGATCTTCACCACCGGATCGCTGATACATGCCTGACCCGGCACCATGCCCGCCGACAGGGTGACCTGTGGTCCGATCATGGTGCCCTCGCCGATGTGGATGAACTGCTCGTTGAAGACGGTGTTGGTGGGGAAGCAAATCACGCTGTTGAGGCCAAAACGGCCGAAGCGACGGCCGCGCCGACTGTGCGGTCCGATCGCGGCGCATTCGATCGCTGTCTCCCATGCCCAGTGCACAGCTTCGCCGGCGCCCCGCTTCACGATGCCCTGCAGACGGTTCGACATGGTGGGCGACTGTGGCGGACGGTCAAGCACGCACGGCACGCTACCGGCAGGCGGCCATTCAGCGATTACCCTCGGTGCGCATGGGGCACATCATCTACGAGGTCCATGACGGCGTCGCTACGATCACGCTCGATCGCCCCGAGAAAAAGAACGCGATGACCTACGCGATGCTCGGCGAGTTCATCGAGACCGTCGCTCACGCTGGTAACGATGCCGACGCTCGAGTCATCGTGCTCACCGGTCGACCGGGTGCGTTCTGCGCCGGCACCGATCTGGCCGATCTCGCCACCATCCCGGGCACCGTGCGCGGCCTGCGGGGCAGCGCCGAGGAACACGACAAATGGTGGCCGCTGCTGCAGTGCCCGCAGCCCGTGATCTGCGCGATCGACGGCCCAGCTGTCGGGATGGGCGCCGAGTTCACCTCGCAGTGCGACATCCGCATCGCCACACCGAACGCGCGGTTCGCGTGGAACTTCGTGCACCGCGGCCTGGTTCCCGACACGGGCGCCGGCACGTGGCTGCTTCCCCGGCTCATCGGGCTGCAGAACGCGATGCGTCTGCTCTACACCGGCGACTTCATCAGCGCGGAACAAGCGCTCGAACTCGGCTACATCGCCGAACTCATCGACTCCGCATCGCTACTCGATCGCGCCTACGCCATGGCGGCGAGCATCGCCTCGGGATCTCCCCACAGCCAACGGCTCATCAAGTCGCTGGTGTACGAAGGCCTCACGAGCAGCGTGGAACAACACATGCAGCGCCACACGGCGGCGATGGGCGCGTGCTTCAAGAGCGACGACCATCGCGAAGGTGTCGCCTCGTTCCTCGAACGGCGCCCCGCCGTGTTCACCGGCACCTGATCCAACCCAATCGACCCTCACGATTCGAGACACAGACCATGACCAGCGCAACCACTACCGCCGTCACCCCATTCGGACCAGTGCGCGGCCTCGATCGCGCAACCACTGCGGTGTTCAAAGGCATTCGCTACGCGACAAGCGATCGTTTCGAGCAACCGGTGTTGGTCGAAGGCTGGGACGGCGAACTCGACGCCACCACCTATCGGGCGCAGTGTTTCCAGACCCCGGGGGTGATGGAACGCACGCTCGGCGGCAGCACGTTGGAGATGTCCGAGGACTGTCTCTTTCTGAACATCTACACTCCTGCGTGCGACGATGCCCTCCGGCCCGTGTTGTTCTGGATCCATGGCGGTGCGTTCGTGAACGGCAGCGGTGCAACGCCGTGGTACGACGGATCCTCGTTGGCCACACGTGCCAATGTCGTGGTCGTCACCATCAACTATCGACTCGGTGCGTTCGGGTATCTCGGCGACCTGAACCTCGGCGCACACGACCAAATCGCTGCGCTGCGCTGGGTGCACGAGGCCATCGCTTCCTTCGGCGGCGACCCTGACAACGTCACCGTCTTCGGCGAGTCCGCCGGAGGGTCGGCCGTGGTGAGCCTGCTCGCCGCCCCATCTGCCAACGGCCTGTTCCACCGCGCATGGGCGATGAGTCCTTCGATCGCGCAGTTGCGCAATGCCGAGCGCGGCGAACAGACCGAGGCGCAGTTCCTCGCCGCTGCGGGCGTTTCGTCGCGCGAGCAAGCAGCGGCGCTATCGCCCGAAGCGATGCTCGCTGCCCAGAACGAACTCCTGCGCGACGTAGGCGCCGGCTTCTCCGGCTTCTCCCCTACCTCCGGAACGGATCTGATACCTCTGTCGATCCGAACGGCGGCCGCCGCCAACCCGACACCACTCGTGCTCGGAACCACACGTGACGAAATGCAACTCTTCACCACCTTCAACCCCGAACTTGCCTCGCTCGACGATGCAGGTGTTGAGCGCTTCTTCTCGAATCGTTTTGGCAACAGTGCCGCACAGGCGATCACCCGCTATCGCGAGCACCGCCCCGGCGCCACACCTGCGCTGCTGGCCTCGGCGTTGCAGACCGACGAGACCTTCCGCGTACCCGCATGGCGACTCGCCGAGGCCCGCGATGCAATGGGCTCGCAGACCTGGATGTACTGGTTCACGTGGGCATCCACGGCATTCGGCGGCGCGTTGGGCTCGTGTCACGCGATGGACATTCCGTTTGCCTTCCACAACCTGCACCGCAAAGGCGTCGACCAGTTCACCGGCGACGGAACAGACCGTGTCGCCGTGGCCGACTCGTTCGCCGATGCGCTCACGACCTTCGCCCGCGAAGGTGTCGCCCCGTGGCCCACCTACGATCTCGCCACTCGACCCACTCTGCGTGTCGACACCGAAACGATTGTCGCGCACGACCCCGAACAGCCCGTGCGCGAACTCTGGTCGCACATCTGATCAGTGGCACGGTTTCCGCAGGTTCTCCGTTTCGTACCGAGCTTCGACCCTCAACGCACCCGGAGTTGATGCAGGACTCTGGCCAGTTCACGTTCGCGAGCGCCGCAGGGCAGGTCGAGGACCTCTCATCGTAAGCAGAATGCCGGATTGGGGCGTTCCGGCAGGGGCGACGAGGCCTGCGATACTGCAGGTATGGAGCAGCAATCGGAGTTCGATTCCATCGTCGAGGTCACCTTTGCATATGCAGCCGGCATCGACCGGCGCGATTGGGACATGTATCGCGATGTGTTCACCGATCCGTGTGAGTTCGACTTCAGTTCGTTCAACAACGCTGCCCCGGCCACGTTCACGCCTGAGCAGTGGACCGCTGGCGTTCGTGCCGTCAATGGCAGTTTCGACGCCACGCAACATCAGATGACCAACCACCTCGTCCACTTCCACGGCTCGGACGCTGCAACCTGCGTGGTCGAATTGCGCGCGCAGCACTGGTTCACCCCGACCACGATGAGCGAATTCGGGTTACCCGACTCAACGGTGAATTGGTGCGAGTTGGGGGGCCACTACACCAACACGATGACTCGATCCGATGGCATCTGGCGCATCAGCCGCTGTCATCTCACAGTGCGTTGGCGTACGGGTAACGAGGCCATCTTCGAGCTTGCTCGAAGGCGCTACCATTGACGACCACCCCTCGGGGCTTCAGCGGGCCAACGGTGGCGCTAGCATGCCGACGAGGACGTGCGCGCAATCGTTGGCGCTTCGGTTCCCGGAAAGTTTCATGACCTCCATCCCCGACCCAATTCAGGCCGACGGCGCCGACCACGGCGACGCGGTGAAGACAGTCGCACCACCGTGCCGACAAGATGTGCGACGTGGCTGGATCGTGCATTCCGCAACGGCCCTCGGAGCCGTGTGCGGCATGCTCGGTATCATCTCCGTCATAGACAACGCGCCGAAGGCTGCGCTTCTCTGGCTGATTGCCGCACAAGTGCTCGACGGTCTCGACGGTCCCGTTGCCCGTGCCTGGAATGTGCAAACCTCGGTGCCGCGCATCGACGGCTACATCCTTGATCTTGTCATCGACTATGTCACGTGTGCAGTCGTGCCGATTCTGTTCATGTACAAGTTCCACATGCTCCCCGAGCACACCTCGCTCACCATGGGCGCGTTCTTGTTGTTCTCGTCGGCGTTGTGGTTCAGTCGCACCGACATGATGACGGCTGACCACTGGTTCAATGGATTTCCGTCGGTATGGAACCTCGCCATCCCCACCATGTATCTCGTGCAGGGCGTGGATCCCACCAGCCGCAATCAATGGATCAACCTCGGCGTGCTGCTGATCTTGGCGCTCTCTCAGCTCACCAACTTGAAGTTCGTCCACCCCGTGCAGGTTCGCAAGTTCCGAGTGATGACCCTTTCGTTCTTCGTGGCCTGGATGGCTGCGATGCTCTGGCTCACCATCTTGCTGCCTCACGACGTGAGCCTGATTCCCCGACTCATCCTCATCATCCCAGGGCTCTATCAACTGGGCCTGATGGTGTGGCGCACGTTCATCGCCGAGCAGACCGACGGGCCAGCAGCCCAGCGCGTGCTGCTGAACCCCTGATCCGGCAACGACCAGCGTGACAGCGGCTGCGTTCCGGGTTGACCCCCAGGGCTCGCTCACCGACGTGACGGGCATTGCTGTGGGGCACTATCAACGTACGGGCGGAGGCTGGCGAACCGGCACCACCGCAGTCATCGCGAGGAGTGGCGCGACAGCAGGGGTCGATGTACGCGGCGCCGGACCGGGAACGCGCGAGACAGATCTTCTCCGCCCCGAGAACCTGGTGCAGCAGGTGCACGGCATCTGTCTCACCGGCGGGAGCGCCTACGGGCTGGCGGCAGCCGATGGGATGATGCACTGGCTCGAGTCCCGCTCCATCGGATTTCCAGTGGGGCCACTGGCGCACCAGATCGTGCCCATCGTTCCCGCCGCGGTGATTTTCGATCTCGGTCGTGGTGGCGATTACACCCATCGACCCGACATCGAATTCGGCCGGCGCGCGGCGACGCGCGCACGTACCTCAGCCGAGGCAAACGGATCGGTGGGAGCCGGCACCGGGGCCGTGGCCGGCGGTCTGCAAGGTGGTGTCGGCTCCGCTAGCACGACGCTGTCCAACGGAATCGTTGTCTCCGCCCTTGCCGTCGTGAACGCCGCCGGATCGCTGGTGAACCCTGCCTCGGGCATGCCGTGGGAATCGTCGGCGCACCAACTCAGACGCCCCACGACCGACGAACGTTCGGCACTCGCGGCGGCAACATCGAGCCCTTCGCTGCCGGCTACGGGCGTGCTCAACACCACCATCGGTGTCGTCGCCACGACGGCGCAGTTGTCGAAAGCGGAGTGCACCAAAGTGGCCGGGGTCGCCCACGACGGAATGGCGCGGGCGATCCGACCCGTGCATTCCATGTTCGACGGCGACACGGTGTTCGCGCTGGCGACGGGAATTCATGTGTTGTCCGAATCACAAGCTTCGGGACTGCGCGCCGAGGGCAGTCGGGCGGCGCTCCTGAATCTCATTCTCGACGCTGCCGCGCAGTGCTTCGCGGCGGCGTGCACGCAGGCAATCGTGAGCGCCCGCTCTCTCGGAGGTCCCCTGGCCTATCGCGATCTCTGTTCATCGGCGTTCGCGCCGACACCCCGACGCTCCGCGACGTGATCCACGTGACAGCGGCGCAGCGGGGCGGGTACGCGGGCGACTGGTGGAAACCCAATCGCGTTCGCTAGGTTGGCCATGCGTTTCGGGGACGTGTCGCCCCGTCGTTTGGAGGCATCGGCTTCATGAACACTTCATTTCCACCAACCTCTGCATCCACAACGAACGCTCACACGACGACCGAGCGCCACGTCAAGGTGACCGTGCCCGAAATCGCACGCATGCGCGCCAACCACGAACGCATCACGATGATCACTGCCTACGACGTCACATTTGCCCGGCTGGTGGATCGCGCCGGAGTGGACATCATCCTCGTTGGCGACTCGGTGGGCATGGTTCTGCAGGGCGAGGACAACACCATCCCCGTTGACCTCGACGAGATGGAATACCACGTTCGCCTGGTCGCTCGGGCGCGCAGCATGGCCATGGTCGTGGGCGATCTTCCCTTCGGCTCGTATCAGGTCAGCCCACAGCAGGCCGTAGAGAGCTCGATCCGGTTGATGAAGGCCGGAGCACAAGCAGTGAAACTCGAGGGTGGCGTATCCATGGCCGACACGATCGCTGCCATCACTCGCGTCGATATCCCGGTTATGGGCCATATCGGCCTCACGCCGCAGAGCTATCACCGCATGGGCGGCCACAAGGTACAGGGACGCCAGAACGGCTTCGACGCCGGCAATCGGGAGCGCCTGATCGAAGATGCCCATGCGGTCGAGCAGGCGGGGGCATTCTCGATCGTGCTCGAGGGCATCCCACTCGATCTCGCCGCAGAAATCACAACCAAAGTGAGCATCCCCACCATCGGTATCGGCGCCGGCGCCGACTGCGACGGGCAGGTGCTCGTGCTCCACGATGTACTCGGACTCAGCGATCACACGTTCAAGTTCGCGAAGAGCTACGCCGATCTGCGCAGCACGGTTGTCGCTGCAACGCAGGCCTTCGTCGCCGAGGTCCGCGACGGCACCTGGCCCGACGACAGCCACAGCTTCCACTGAGACACAACCCACTGATGCAGATCGTCGAATCGCCGTCGGCGATGCATGTCTGGAGCGCCGAACAGCGTTCGTTGGGTCAACGGATCGGTCTGGTACCCACGATGGGCGCGTTGCACGAGGGACACCTTGGTCTCATTGCCGAAGCACGGCGTCACTGCGATGTCGTGGTTGTCAGCATCTTCGTGAACCCCCTGCAGTTCAATCGAAGCGATGACTTCGAGGGTTACCCCCGACCGAGGTCCGATGACATCGAACAATGCCGCGCACATGGTGTCGACGCGATTTACGCTCCGACAGTCGCCGAGATGTACCCCTCCGGCTTCGACACACACGTGGAACCGGGGGCGGTCGCTGAAGGGCTCGAGGGCGCGGGACGGCCGGGCCATTTTCGCGGTGTCGCAACGGTGGTGACGAAGCTGTGCAATGCGGTGCGCCCAGACGTTGCGGTGTTTGGCGAGAAGGACTACCAGCAACTCCAGATCATTTGCCGTCTCGTCACGGACCTGGACCTCCCGGTGCAAATCCTGCCAGGCGCCATCATCCGAGATCCGGACGGGGTCGCCCTGTCGTCACGCAACGCCTACCTGTCGCCTGCCCAGCGGCGGGCCGCGCCGGCGCTGATCAAGGCGCTGAGAAGAGCCGCCGACCGCCTCGCCGAGGGCGA
>JANYCT010000073.1 GCA_025360105.1 Actinomycetes bacterium
GCAACGGTCTCGGCAGATCCCACGTACATCGAGCCGGTGGGTCCGCACGCTTGCTCGAATTCCACTCGCGAAGCCGGTGGCCAGCCGCGCTCGGCGCCGATGCGATCGCGCATGGGTTTCCAGTGGACCCACAACTCGCGCTTGGCTTGCTCGTCCGTATCGGCGATATGCCCGGGCGAGTGCACGCCGACCGGCCGGGTGGAATGCCCGAACTCCGCGAGCGAGCGGTGGTACAGGTCGACGAATGGGGCGAAGCGGGCGCTCTCACCACCGATGATCGCGAGCATCAGCGGAAGGCCATATGAGGCCGCGCGCACAACGGACTTCGGACTACCGCCGACACCGACCCACGTGCGCAGCGAGCGGTGTTCGGTGCGCGGATACACCTGCTGCTCGTGCAAGCTCGCACGGGTTGTTCCGCTCCACGTGATGGGCTGCTCAGTCAAGAGATGAGTGAACAGATCGAGCTTGTCCTCGAACAGTTGCTCGTACTGATCGAGCGCGTAGCCGAAGAGGGGAAACGACTCGGTGAAGGACCCACGGCCGAGAATGACTTCGGCACGACCGTTGGAAACAGCGTCGAGTGTTGCGAAGCGTTGGAACACACGCACGGGATCGTCGGAGCTGAGCACCGTGACCGCCGAACCGAGGCGGATGCGTTCCGTGCGGCCCGCAATCGCCGCGAGCACCGTCTCGGGCGACGACACGGCGAAGTCGTCGCGGTGATGTTCGCCGACGCCGATGAAGTCGATTCCCAGCCGATCGGCCAAGACCGCCTGCTCCACCACGTTCCGAATGACGGCGGCGTCGCTGAGCCGCGAACCATCGGCGCCGACCGTTACGTCTCCGAACGTGTCGAGACCCAATTCGATGTGCGTTTCCATTCCAAATTCCTACCGCCGAATTGCTCCCAAACTCCGTTGATTGGGGCATCCGACGATCGGCACATGTACGGCTTGGTTGGTGCGCGGCGGCCAGCCGAAGGACCCGAATCGAATCGTGCAGCAATGTGGCATTGGCCTCGGGGAGCTCGGACTCGAACTCCCACCTGTCTTCCTACCTGCTGGTAACGACGTCGGCTGTGTTGCCGACAATGGAATGGTCAACGTCGCGCCGGGCTTCAACCAGACGCCCGCAGTGATCGACGGGCGTTCCGATCTACTCGTCGAGATCTTCGGCGAAGCTGGCCGACATACTCGATCCGCGGTCGGACTTGCGGAACTGCCCTTCGATATTGCCGTCGAGATCGAACTGATTGCACGCATCCGCACCTGATCTCGCACACTCAGGTGAACACGGGGCCGCGGACGGCGGGTTGGATCGCAGGTCGACGCAGTGCAAGATCGACACCACGCAGCACTGCCGCCTCAGCAGCGGGCAGCCGATCGAGGATGAGTACCGCCTCAGCGTGCCGGCCGACGATCACAAGAAGGATGTACCGGTTGTGGAGCGCATCAGCGTGATCCGGCGACATCGCCAGGGCGCGGTCGTAGCATTCCAACGCGAAGTCAGTGTCGCGCAAGGGGCCATCGTGCCAGGGCACCCCTACATCGAAGGCGAAGTTTCCGAGCGTGACCCAGGCATCGCCAACCGCGAGGGAGTCGCCGGGGTCGATGGCGTAGAGGCGGTCGAGCGGCATGTTCGCCCGTGCCGCGGTGAACAGCTCTACCTGTTCGAGTATGGAGTTGTCGGTTGAGAGCGAGATGCCCTCTGGGTTGTGGAAGTAGCCTGCAAGCACTTCGGGTACGAGCACAGCCGTTCCACCCCGCTCTGCAAGGCGAATCAGGACATCGAGGTCCCCGCACGCGAGAAGCGACGGGTCGAAACCTCCCAGTTCGACGAGCGACGAGCGGCGCCAGAACTGTGTACAGCCTGAATACGTGTAGAACAGCGGGAGGGCCGGCTCATACGCCGGGTGGAAGTTCACCACGTCGTCGGGGCCGGGCGGCTGCTGGGCTCGGCGTGTGGTCGCCCAGTGCGCATAAGCGAGCGACGCGTCCGGATGTTGATCGAGCGCGAGTGCGAAGCGCTCTAATGCGTCGTGGCGGATCCAGTCGTCGACGTTGACATTCACGAAATAGGTCCCCGAGGACATGCTGAGCCCGCGGTTCCATGCAGCGAAGATCGTCTCCCGTTCGGTTCGCAGGTATCGAACGTTCGCGTGGGCGCCCTGGAAGTTCTCGGCGATGGAACGCTCGTTCTCCGGCGAGCCACTGTCGATCACGATGATCTCCGTGCGGGGGGCGATGGTCTGCGCCAGAAGCATCTCAAGACACCCGGCGAGCAGACGCTCTCCGGCATGCGTCGAGACGACAATCGACACCAACGTGTCGGCAGTCTGTTCAGACCGTGACAACCTCAACCACCCACCCTCGGAGGGATGGAACGCGGACCCGCCCAGCGCCGAGTTCAAGCATGCGCTTACTGTAAAGCAAGTCTGACCGAGCACGGAATACGAGGGGGGAGGACGCTCCGCCGAAGCGTTGTCTACTTACAGGTCAAACCTGTACACATTCGTTTCGCGCGGCATGAATCCGAGACGCTGGTACAGGCGGTTGGCTGCTTCACGCGAGGGGCGCGACGTAAGGTCGACAGTCTTGGCGCCCTTGGCCCGTGCGAGGTCGAGCGCGAATTGATTCAATGCCTCGCCCACGCCGCGACCGCGCGCCTCACTATCGACGACCACATCCTCGATCCAGGCGCGTATACCCGTTGGGATGCGGAAGACCACGAGCGTGAGTGAACCGAGGATCTCGCGAGATTCGCTGTCGAGCGCCACAAGCACATCAGACGCCGGCGATGTGATCATCTCCGCCAACTCGGCTTCAAAGGGTGGCGGCGACGACTTCGACAGCTGCGGGATGAGCCGGGCAAAGGCCTGCAACAGGGCGGGCGTCACTTCGGGCGCAATCTCGACGGTCACGGTCACGTCGTCACGCTACCGCGGGGACAACTCACCGGTGGCGCTGCGCGAACTAGGGTGAACGCGTGTTGAACGAACCGCGCTTCACCCACATCGCGCTCCCCGTGGAAGACATCACCACCTCCGTCGAGTGGTACGAGCGGTACACGCCGCTTCGTGTCATTGACGTACGACACGACGCCGACGGCGAAGCCGCCTGGCTCAGCCATCCCGAGGCCACCGAGCACCCGTTCATCATCGTGTTGGTCAGCCTCGACAGCGCGAAGGGCGAACCGCACGGCCAACTCGGCCCGTTCGGTCATCTCGGCATGGAACTGCCCAGCCGCGAGGCCGTCGATGCCATGGCGCTGCTCGGTCGGGCCGACGGCTGTTTGGCGTGGGAACCGCGGCAATGGCCAGCGCCTGTTGGCTACGTGTGCGCGCTCACCGATCCCGATGGCAACGTGGTGGAGTTCAGCTTCGATCAGGGCGTGTACGCGAAGGTCCGCGAGGTCCTCGGTTCGCCCACTGCCAGGTGATTGATCCGCAACGCGTACATTGCGCCGATGGACTCAGCCATGCTCTCCGCGCTCGCTCGCACACTCGGCTCAGTGCTCGAGCCGCTCACCGGACAGGTGTACTTCTCGCCCGAGTGTCACGCGAACTACGTCGTGCTCGGTTTCGATGCAAGCCCCGGCAACGCGAATGGCGTCGCCCTGCCGGATGGTCCTGCGTACTTCACGAGCCGCGGCAGTGTGATGGGCCAGGTTTCGGGCGAGGTCGTGGCAGCTGCATTCGCGGTGTTCAATCCCGAGGTCGTGGTGCCATGCGTGAGCATCGGATGGAACCGCACCGACGCAGCAACCATCTGTGCAGCACGCGACGCTGGGGCGATCGCTCAACTCGTTCGTTTGTTGGGTGAGGCGCCTACCGGCATCGTCCGGGTCAACGAATTACTTGCACGTGCCGTGGAGCCACTGCGTCCCGAAGGGCGGCCGCTGTACGCAGGGCTGCGATCGCTTGCGATGCCCGATACACCGATCGGGGCGATGTGGCGAATGGGCGACATGCTGCGCGAGTTCCGCGGCGACAGCCACACCGCGGCGTGGATCTCCGCAGGCGTCAACGCCACCGAGATCGGCCTGCTCAGCGAGATGTATTGGGGGCTGCCGATGCGCTCGTACAGTCGCACCCGCGCGTGGACCGATGGCCAGTTCGATGCGTCGGTCCAGTCGCTACAGGCGCGCGGACTTGTGACCAACGATGGCTTGACCGACGCAGGCCGAGCGCTACGCGAATCGATCGAGGTCGCCACCGACGCACAGATGGCTGCGGCGATCGCCGCGCTCGGCGACGACATCGATGAACTGTTTGCGATTCTCGCACCTTGGGGTGCAACCGTTCGTACGGGATTCGGGTACCTGAGCAGCGGCCCACACGACCTCGCCGATCAGGCCTCACGCATGGCGCCGCGCACGGAATCGCCATAAGGTGCCGCGATGATCCTGCAAACGATCGAGAACGTGCCTGCCGTCGATGTTGCCGATCGCACCGGCTGGATGGCCAGTCCCGAAGGCATGTGCCGCGGCGACGTCTGCGTACCGGCACCCGGCGCATTGCGCAACGACGGCACCATCGACATTCGCGTTGCCGCAGCGCGCCTCGGCATGCCGTTGCTGCACGATGGCGAGCATGGCGTGTGGGCGTTGGGTCCCGCCACGGCAACGGGACGAGCGCTCAGCACAGCAGTAGCGGCCGATCCCGAGCTGATCGATCGCGGCGGCAACCCGTTTCGCCTCAGCACGCTTCATGGCCGCAAAGTGCTGCTGGTCGCGTGGAGTAGTTATTGAGGCTGCCGCACCAGCCTGCCCGGGTGGCAGGCGCTCCACACCGAACTTGAACCCCTCGGCCTCACCGTGGTCACCGTTGCCCTCGATGTGAATCCTGAGCACACGCATCACTGGATCGATCTTGCGGCATCGACGCATCCGAGCCTGATCGATACGACACATGCAACGGGCGAGTTGTTCGGATTCGTGAATATCCCCATGGCGGTATGGATCGACGAGTCCGGCACCTTGGTTCGGCCAGCCGAGTCGGCCTCGATCGAGCGCAGTCCACTGCGCGATATGGAGATTCCTGACGGACTGCCCGAACGACTCGATCGATCGTTCCGCGAGATCAAGAAGTTTCCTGACGTGGCGACCGAGTACCGCGCAGCCATCGTCGATTGGGCGCATCACGGCGAGGCGAGTCGGTTCGCGTTGTCACCTGACGAGGTCGTGCGACGGAGCCAACCGCGGCCCGACACTCATGCTCGCGCCGCAGCATGTTTCGAGATGGGCCAGCACCTGCTGCGCACGGTTGGTCACGATGCTGCGGTGCTGTGGTGGCGTGAGGCGCACGAGTTGTTCCCCGAGAACTGGACCTACAAGCGCCAGGCTTGGACACTTGTGACCACGCCAGAAGGTGCCGCCGAAAACGATCTGATGCAAGGCCCCAACGACGTGTACGCAGGCAACTGGCTCGACGACGTGATCGCTGGCGGCGGTGGTGAGGCCTACTCCGTCACCCCACAACTCTGACGGATCCTTGAAACGCGTCATCGCGATGCGTCGATAGGCTTGGGATTCCATGGAGTACGTGCGCTGGCTCAGCCAACCAACTCTGCGCAGTCCCGTCGTCGTTGCAGCCTTTACCGGGTGGAACGATGCCGGTGACGCAGCGTCAGGCGGCGTGCGCCATCTGGTCGAGGACTGGGGCGCCGCGGCACTCGCAGAGATAGACCCGGAAGAGTTCACCGACTTCGCAACTATCCGCCCACACGTGCGTCTCTCGGCGGGCTTGCAGCGCAGCATTGTGTGGCCCACGGTGGGCATGTGGCACGCCTCGACCCCTGGCGCCGATGTCATTCTGATCCTCGGACCCGAACCCGCAATGCGGTGGCGCACCTTCACCGAACAGATCATCGGCGTTGCGCAGCACTTCAAGGCGAGCATGGTGCTGACCCTCGGTGCGCTATTGGCTGACGTGCCACACAGCCGTACGGTGCAGTTGATCGGTACGGCCAACGAGCAGGACATGATCGATCGTTTTGACTTGCAGCGATCGCGCTACGAAGGGCCAACCGGCATCGTCGGCGTGCTCCACGATGCGTGCGGCGCGGCCGACCTCGCCTCGGCTTCGTTGTGGGCCGCAGTGCCCGCGTACGCGTCGCAGGTCCCGTCGCCAAAAGCAACGATGGCGCTACTCGATCGGCTCGGCAACATCATTGGTACAAGCATGCCCACGGCCCGCCTGGCCGCACAGGTGAGCGACTACGAAGCACGTGTCAGCGCAATCGTCGCCGACGACGACGACCTCGGTGGCTACGTGCGCCGACTCGAGAGCATGTCCGACGCCGGAATCGAGGACTTCAGTCTCGACGATGACGACGATCTCGACGACGACGAAGATGACGACGAAGATGACGTCGTCGGCGGCGAGTTGAGCGTGGGCCTTCCCGAACACGTCGACGGCACGGCGCTCATCGACGAAGTCGAGCGCTTCCTGCGCGATCAGGGTGCCTGAGTCACACGCTGACTGCGCCGAGGGCGGCGATGTTCGCCTCCGCAAGACGAGCCTCAACACGCGACAGGCCACTTTCGAGGGCGCGCGTGAGCCGCAACCGGTCGCCAGTGGCCATCAGATCGACCATCAAGCCGGTGAACATCGCCTTCAGGAGCGAGGCCTCCGTCACCGCGTCTGCAGGACGGATGCCCTCGATCAGTAACCGCTGTTCGATCTCGGTGCGCCACACGCCGATCTGCTCGGCGCGCACCTCGCCGGCGAGTCCGGTTTGGGTGGCCTCCAATGTTGCCGCTTCCAGCCCCAGTCGAGCCAGTGCCAGATTGGCCGGAGACGCGTTCAACCATTTCCACCACTTGCGCAACAGGTTTGCCTGCGTGATCAGCGGATCACGCCGAAGCCAGGCATTCTGTTCCTCGACCTGTACGCGCATTGCCTGGGCTAACGCGGCGGTGAGCAACTCTTGCTTCGAGCCGAAGTGGTGCACCAGCCGGTTCGGGCTGGTCTCCAACGCGGCGGCCATCGGACGCAGCGACATCTCGCCGAGGCCGTGATCAGCCAGATACGCAACGACCCGGTCGAGGAGCACGCGCTTCATTTCTACGTCTGGGGTTCGCGCCACGAGTGCTCACCCTAGGCGAACGTGGCCTGACCGGTGCGCGTCCTCGCCAACACATCCTCGTCGAGTTCGATGCCGAGACCGGGCATGTCGGGCAGGGTGATCCAGCCGTCGCCATCAACCTCGATCGAGCGGCGCAATATGTAGTCGCGCCGAGCCGTGGTCCACTCTGGGGGGTCGAATGGGAACTCGACGAAGGCCCCGCCGCCGGTGCCCGCCGCGAGTTGCAGATTGGCCATGACACCCAGGCCGTTGCCCCACGTATGCGGCGTGAAGACCTTGCCCACGGCATTCACGGCGTGAGCCAGATGGCGCAATCCCGAGATGCCCATCGTGCACACGCAGTCGGGTTGGAACACGTCGAGACAATCGCGCTCGAGTAGCTCGCGAAACTCGTATGGCTCACGTGTCAACTCACCGCCCGCGACACGAATATCGACACGCCGACGAAGTTCGGTCATGCCTTCGTAGTCACCCCGATGCAACGGTTCCTCCATCCAGAACACGCGCTCCGCTGACAACCTGGCAGCGACCTCAGTTGCATGATCCACCGTCCAGGCTGGTTGGGTGTCCCACGGCATCCGCCAACCCTGATTGCAATCGACCATCAACTCCAACGCGTTGCCCATTGCGTCGCGTACGGCACTGACGACTGCCAGATCGGCCTCAATCGTCGGGCGGCCGAAGCGAATCTTCAATGCCGGGAACCCCAACGTCAGTGTCCGCCGCGCCAATTCGACCATCTCGGGCACCGTCCGGTGCACGCCGCTCGATGCGTAGGCGCGCACGCGGTTGCTCGTACCCCCGAGCATTCGCCAGATTGGTTCGTCGCGGATCTTGCCGGCGAGATCCCACAAAGCGACGTCCATCGGCCACGGACGCCCCGCGTGGAACTCGATGTTCGACAAGACGGCCGCGTGGCGGTCAAGATCAAGGGCCTCGTGGCCGATGAAGTAGCGCTCGTAGTCGGCAAAGCCGTACATCGAGTCGCCCGAGCCGATGCCTACGTGTCCCTGATCGTCGAAGACACGCACGATGGTGGCAGGAAAGCGGGTACGCGGCTGGGTGTCCCACGATGCCGGGAACGCCGGATCGAGCGGCAGTTGATGATGGGAGATCTCGACACGGGTGATGGTGCTCATGGTTCCCCTCGGACAGTGTCGGGCGAATCCGAAATGTACCGCACGATCGTGCGAGGATACGCGAGCAGGTTCGGTCGTCAGGTTCGCTCGCTTGTCGACGTCGGCTATATCGGGAGGCTGCAATGACGGACACGACCAGCGCCACACCACGACGCCGCAATGCCACCGACCGAGCGGCGCGCCGGACCGCACGCCAATCAGGCGCGCCCGGAGCAGCACCAGCGTTCATCCGTCGCGAGATCCCCTTCTACGAGTTGGCATCCGACGAGGGTCTCGCCCACATCGAGGCGATGTCGGACCGCCTGCTCAGCGAGATCGGAATGGACATCCGCAACGATCCTGTCGCACTCGATCTGTTCCGGGTAGCCGGTGCCGATGTCGAGGGCGAGCGAGTTCGTTTCGATCCAGGTCTGGTGCGATCGCTGTGCGTCACGGCGCCGAGTCAGTTCACCCAACACGCGCGCAACCCTGAACGTTCCGTGCAGATCGGCGCGGACGCAATCGTGTTGGCGCCCGCGTACGGTTCGCCCTTCGTGCGCGACCTGCACGGTGGCCGTCGCTACGGATCCATCGCGGATTTCGAGAACTTCGTCAAGCTCACCTACGCCAACCCCGCGTTGCATCACAGCGGAGGCACCGTGTGCGAACCCGTGGATGTGCCGGTGAACAAGCGACACCTCGACATGGTCTACGCGCACCTGCGTTACAGCGACAAGGCTCTGATGGGATCTGTCACCGAACCATCACGCGCCGAGGAGTCGATCGAGATGATGCGCATCGTGTTCGGAGACGATTTCGTCGATGCGAACTGCGTGATCCTCGGCAACGTGAACGTGAACTCGCCACTCGTGTGGGACAACACCATGACCGGAGCATTGCGCACCTACGCCGCTGCCAACCAGGCCGCCGTGGTGGTGCCATTCATCCTCGGTGGCGCAATGGGACCAGTCACCACCGCTGGCGCCATTGCCCAAGCGCACGCTGAGGTGCTGGTGGGAGTAGCCCTCACTCAGCTCACCCGACCAGGCGCTCCGGTGATCTACGGCAACTTCTTGTCGTCGATGGCACTGCGTTCGGGCTCGCCCACATTCGGCACGCCGGAACCCGCGCTCGGTTCACTCATCGTCGGCCAACTAGCCCGCCGCGTACAGCTGCCGCTGCGTTGCTCGGGTGCCTTCACGTCGTCGAAGGTGCCCGACGGCCAGGCGATGACCGAGTCCACGGTGTCGATGCTCGCGGCGATTCAGTGCGGCGCAAATTTCATCCTCCACTCGGCTGGCTGGCTCGAGGGAGGACTCACGATGGGCTACGAGAAGTTCATGATGGACGCCGATTTCTGCAGCGCGCTACACACGTACTGCAAGGGCATCGATCTGTCCGACGAGCAGTTCGCACTCGATGCATTCCGTGAGGTGGGGCCAGGCAAGCACTTCTTCGGTTCGCAGCACACCCTGCGCCACTACGAAACAGCGTTCTGGGACAGCGCCATCGCCAACAATGATTCGTTCGAGCAGTGGCGCGACGCCGGCGAGACCCGCGTCGAGGAGCGCGCCAGCGCGCGTGTGCTCCGGATGCTCGCCGACTACGAAATGCCGCCGATGGACGACGCCGTCGACGAGCAACTGCGCAGCTACGTGAGTCAGCACAAGGCCGACCGACCCGACATGTGGTACTAAGAATCATGAGCGTTTCTCACGACGATCCCCTTCTCACGCCGTTTCAGCTCAAGCACCTCACACTACGAAACCGGGTGATGTCCACAGCCCACGAGCCTGCGTATGCCGAGGACGGCATGCCCAAGAAGCGATACCGCCTCTATCACGAGGAGAAGGCCAAGGGCGGCATGGCGCTCACGATGACCGCCGGCTCGGCGTTGGTCTCGCCCGATAGTCCCGCTGCGTTTGGCAACCTGCATGCCTACGACGATGCGATCGTGCCGTGGTTACGCGAACTCACCGAGGCGATCCATGCCCACGGTTGTGCGGCCATGATCCAGATCAGTCACCTCGGCCGCCGCACGGGTTGGAACAAGGCTGATTGGCTTCCCGTTGTGGCACCGACTTCGCTGCGCGAGCCCGCACACCGATCTTTCCCCAAGCAGGCCGAGGACTGGGACATCGAACGCATCGTGGCCGACTACGCCGCTGCTGCGCAGCGTATGCAGGCGGGCGGGATGGACGGCTTCGAAATCGAGGCGTACGGGCACCTATTCGACGGATTCTGGTCGCCCGTCACCAACCTGCGTGACGACGAATACGGCGGTTCGTTCGACAATCGGATGCGCTTCGGCGAGCAGGTGCTCCGCGCAATTCGCGAGGCCGTCGGGCCCGACTTTCTGGTGGGACTGCGCATGGCGGTCGACGAACGGATCCTCGGCGGCATTGCCCACGAGGATGGCATCGCGATCTTGACGCGGCTGAAGGCGGCGAACTTGATCGACTTCGTGAACGTGATCCGCGGCCATATCGAGAACGACGCGGTGCTCACCGAGGTCATCCCCATTCACGGCATGCATTCGTCGCCGCATCTCGACTTCGCTGGTCAGGTACGCGCCGAGACAGGGCTCGCCGTGTTCCATGCGGCCAAGATCGACGACATCGCCACGGCGCGCCACGCGATTCGCGAGGGCCTTCTCGACATGGTGGGCATGACCCGTTCGCACATGGCCGATCCGCACATTATGCGCAAGATCATTGCGGGCCGTGAGTCCGAGATCCGCCCATGTGTGGGCGCGACGTACTGCCTCGACCGCATCTACGAAGGAGGCGAGGCGCTGTGCATCCATAACGCCGCCACCGGGCGCGAGGCCACGATGCCCCACGACATTCCAGGTGCCACCGTTGCCCGGCGCGTGGTCGTGGTGGGTGCCGGTCCGGGAGGCCTCGAGGCCGCTCGCGTCTGCGCCGAACGCGGTCATCACGTGACAGTGCTCGAGGTCATGCCCGTGGCCGG
>JANYCT010000088.1 GCA_025360105.1 Actinomycetes bacterium
CGTGCTCGGCGAGCGCGTCCTCGGCTTGCCCAAAGAACCATCCTGAACACCGATCGGAACCGCAATGACTGCACCTGAATACGTCCCTGCGCACGGCTTGCTGGTGGGCAAGTCCGTGTTGATCACCGCAGCGGCGGGCACCGGCATCGGCTTCGCAACAGCAAAACGTTGTGTCGAAGAGGGCGCCACGGTTGTCATCAGCGACAAGCACGAGCGGCGCTGCGCAGAGTCGGCCGAGGAACTGGGCGTGATCGGCGTCCCGTGTGATGTCACCAACGAAGAGTCGGTGCAGGCACTGATCACGGGCGCCGCAGAACACCTCGGTGGCATCGATGTGCTGATCAACAACGCCGGGATGGGCGGCACGGCCGAGTTGCACGAGATGACCGATTCGCAATGGAGCATCGTGCTCGACGTCACCCTCAATGGCACGTTCCGGTGCATGCGCGCCGGACTGAACCACATGTATCCGCGCGGCAAAGGCGTGATCATCAACAACGCGTCGGTGCTGGGTTGGCGAGCGCAGGCAGGGCAGGCACACTACGCCGCCGCGAAGGCCGGCGTGATGGCGCTCACCCGCTGCGCCGCCATCGAGGCCGGCGAGCGCGGCGTGCGCATCAATGCCGTTGCACCGAGCCTGGCGATGCATCCGTTCCTTGCCAAGGTCACCAGCGACGAACTGCTCGACGAACTCACCCAGCGCGAGGCCTTCGGGCGTTACGCCGAACCGTGGGAGATCTCGAACGTAATGGTGTTCTTGGCCAGCGACTACAGCAGCTACATGACCGGCGAAGTCGTGTCCGTCAGCTCGCAACGGGCGTGACGCACATGGCCAGCACACCGCGACACCACGAACCACTGACCGAGGCGGTACTCACCGAGGGTTTCTTCGCCGGCGACATCGTGGCGCAACCGTGGGAGCACCTTGCTCAGCTACGCGCCGCCGGGCCGGTGTCGTGGAACGAGGCCGGCGGCTACTGGGTGGCCAGCCATCACCGCGAGGTCCAGCAGGCGTCGGTGGACCCATCGCGATTCTGTAGCAGTCAGGGCATCCTCACCTTTGAGATTGGCCATACCTATCCATCACCGCCGACGATGATGCACACCGATCCGCCCGATCACACCCGCTATCGCACACTCGTCGCTCCGGCGTTCCGGCCGTCGGCGATGAAAGCGCTGCATCCATACCTGGTCGGCCACGCGCGCCGTCTGCTCGACGCGCTCGCACCCCGCACCACCGTCGACATCGTGCACGACTTCACGGTGCCGTTCCCGTTGTTGGTCATTTGCGAACTGCTCGGCGTGCCGGCCAACGAATGGGAGAAGTTCTACCTGTGGAGCGAAGTCTCGGTACCCGGCGCGTCGGATCACACGCCAGAGCAACGACTCGCGATCCAGGGTGAAATGATCGGCTACCTGCTCGGCGTGGTCGCGCAGAAGAAGCTGCATCCCGGCGACGATGTGTTCTCGTTGCTGGCCGCTGCGGGCCTCACCGATTTCGAGATCGCAATGTTCGCCGTGCAGTTGCTCACGGCAGGCAACGAAACTGTTCGCAACACGATGTCGTCGGGCATCATCGAACTCGCGCGCAATCCCGAACAGTGGCAACACCTCCGCGTCGATCGCTCGCTCATCCCGCTTGCGGCCGAAGAGATGTTGCGCTGGTCGAGTTCGGTGATCTACTTCATGCGCACCGCGGTCGAAGACACCGATCTCGGCGGCACCGCCATCGCTGCGGGCGACCATGTGGTGCTGCTGTATGCCAGCGCCAACCGAGACGAAGCCGTGTTCGGGCCCACCGCCGCGCAGTTCGACATATCCCGCGCTCCCAACCCCCACCTGGCCTTCGGCTTTGGCGCGCACTACTGCATCGGAGCGGCTCTGGCCCGTCAGGAAATCGGCGTCGTGCTGAACGAAATGCTCGACCGCTACCCGAGCATCGAACTCGTCGGCGAGGTGCAGCGCACGCGCAGCAGCATCATCGCGGGCGTACAGAAAGCGACGCTGACCCTGACGCCGTAAGGGTTGATCAAGCGGCTCAGTGCATCAGCAGGATTAATACCTGCGCAAGCACGATCTTGATCAACATCGCTGCTGGGAACACGATCGCATACGCGGTGCCGACCCGATCATCGTTGGTCTGCTCGTTGGCAAAGGCGAGCACCGCCGGTTGCGTTTCGAGTCCCGCCAACGTGCCGGCGAGGCGGGCGCCACCGAGGCCGAGAACGCGCCGGCCGAGCAGCACCATCAACGCCGCGGTCGCGACAACCACAATGATCGCGGCGACGAGCAGCCGGGCCCCCTGACGCGATGACAGCGCATCCACCAGAGCGCCTCCCGATCGACTGCCGACGGTGCCGAGGAACAAGATGGTCCCGAACTGACGCAGCGCGAGATTTGCGCCGTACGGCGGCTGCCACACGATGGGTCCGGTGCGCTCGAGACGGCCAAGGATGAGGCCAACGACCAAAGGACCCCCGGCTGCACCAAGAGCAAAGTGGCCGGCTCCGAACATCGGCACCCTGACAAGACCGAGGGCGAGCCCAACCGCGATTCCAGCCATGAATCCGAAAGCATCGATTTCGGCAACGCGACGCTCGGAATCGCCGAGGAAGACAGCGACGTCGCTCATTCGATTTCGCGGCGCGACGACCCTCAGTCGATCACCGGGGAGCACCACGAGGTCGTCGTGTGCCAAGAGGTCCACATCACCCCGGCGCAGACGCGTGGCCACCGCGCCGAACCGTTCGTGGAGGCGGAGATCACCCAGCCTGCGCCCCACAGCCGCACGATCCGAGATCACGATCCGGCGCACGTCGACTCGCGATCGATCGTCGCTGAGTCGGGTGGACAACTGCGGTCCGAGAACGGTCTCGATGTCGCTCATGGTTGCCCGCGATGCCGTGACCGACACCAGGTCACCTTCCTCGGCGACATAGTCCACGCTCGGCACTGCCTGCACTCCGTCGCGTTCCGCGCGTGAGAACACAGCCGAACCGGCGAAGCGCTCGTTGAGTTCGGTCAAGGTCAGTTTCACACCCGATCGAACGCGGAAGGTAACGGCAACGATGTCGACCGCGGGAAGTGCGTCGTCGGCGTTGGGTCGGCGCCGGCCCAGCCGAAGCACAAACCCTGCGGCCAGGATCATCCCGATGACTCCCACCGGATACGCAACCGAGTACCCCACCACAGCCTCGGTGGATCCGTTGAGTGCTTCGACGGCAGCAGCCAGTGCGGGGGTATTGGTGAGCGAACCGGCGAAGAGCCCAGCGGTGACGCCGGGACCGAAGGACAACGGGCCCGAAAGCGCCCAACAGGCTCCGGCCGCCGCAACGATGGTCGCCACAACAGCAAGCAGCGTGCGCGCCTGCGATCGAACGGATGCGAAGAACACCGGTCCAGACGAGAGACCGATGGTGTAGGTGAACAGCGACAGTCCCACCGTGCCGACGAGTTCGGGTATCGAGAGTCGTTCGTCGATGCCTGACAGCGCAAGCCCGGCGAATAGCGCCCCGGCAGGGCCCAGCGACACACCCTTCACCCGCACGGCACCAAGGCCCGCGCCGACGCCGAGCACCACGAACACGAGCAGTACCGGGTGATCGACCAGCAGGTTGATCACGGGAGCTGCGCTGCGTTCGGGCCGATCCGGCTCATCGCTGCATCATCACGCCTTGGGGACGGCGCGAACCTGGAGATGCTTGATGCCATTGATGAAGTTGGAGCGCAGACGATCGGCGGGGGCCAACTGCTCGAAGTGGTCAACCAGGTTCAGCAGTTCCTCGAACATGATGCGCATCTCGAGACGGGCCAGGCTGACCCCGAGGCAGTGGTGCGGGCCGCCGCCGCCGAACGCCAGGTGCGGGTTCGGCGAGCGCGTGATGTCGAAGGTCATCGGGTTGTCGAAGACCGTCTCGTCACGGTTGGCCGACATGTAGTTGAGCATGACTGCGTCGCCGGCTTTGATGGTGACGCCGTGTAGCTCGATGTCGTTGGTTGCGGTGCGACGGAACTGCATGACGGGTGTGGCCCAGCGCAGGATTTCCTCGATCGCGCTATCGAGAAGCGCGTCGGGATCGTTCTGCAGCTTGGTCCACTGATCAGGGAATTCGAGGAACGCATTCATACCGTGCGCAAGCGCATTGCGCGTGGTTTCGTTGCCGGCGACTGCGAGCAGCAAGATGAACAAGTCGAACTCATGCTCGCTGAGCTGCTGATCACCCTCGGCCGACAACAACGTGGTGATGATGTCCTGGCGGGGCTCCATCTTGCGTGCCGCCGCGAGGTCGTTGGCGTACATGTACAACTCTGTCATCGCGGCCTGGGCGAGATCGGGCGTACCGCCGTATTCGGGATCGGAGTTGCCGATCATCGTATTCGACCACACGAACACCTTGTTGCGGTCCTCGACCGGCAAGCCCATCAGTTCGGCGATGGCCACGAGCGGCAGTTCGGCGGCGATTTCGGTGACGAAATCGAAGCTGTCCTTGGCCATCGCATTGGCGATGATGGTGCGGGTGACATCGCGATAGTGACCGTCCATCGAGCGGATCACCTTCGGGGTGAACCCACGCGCCACGAGCGTGCGCAAGCGCGTGTGCTCGGGCGGGTCGAGATCGATGATCATGCGCGCCATCTCGAGATCGGGGCGGTCTTCGACCATGATCGCGCCCTTGAGACCCGAGGAGAAGTTCTCCCATTGGCGATTGGCGCGCACGACGTCGGCGTGCCGGCTGATCACCCAATAGCCGCCCTCTGGCTGGTCGACTTCGGACTTCGGGTGCAGGTACACCGGCGCCTCATGACGTAGGCGAGTGAACTGGTCGTGCGGAATGCCGTGCACGAACGAGTCGTGGCTTCCAATATTGATTTCTTCGGCAAGGCTCATCAGGTTCTCCAGTGTGGTTCAGGACAGTGTTGCAGAGCAGAGGGGCACGAAGCGGGCCAACAGGGCGATGCCGCGAGACATCGATCTATCGGTCCGCGCTGAGAATCAGGCCGCTGGTCGGCACGCCCGTGCCTGCGGTGACCAAGACATTGTGAACGTTGTCGACCGGGTTGACCGAGGTGCCGCGGATCTGACGCACACCCTCGGCAATGCCGTTCATGCCGTGGATGTAGGCCTCCCCGAGTTGGCCACCATGGGTGTTGATGGGCAGTCGGCCGCCGAGTTCGATGGCCCCGTCGCGCACGAAGTCCTTGGCCTCGCCACGACCGCAGAAGCCGAACTCCTCGAGCTGCATCAGCACGTATGGCGTGAAGTGGTCGTACAGGATCGCGGTCTGGATATCGGCGGGCCTGAGGCCAGAGCCTTCCCACAGTTGACGAGCGACGGCGCCCATTTCGGGGAGCTGCGCGATGTCGTCGCGGTAGAAGCTCGTCATCACGTGCTGGTCGACACCGGCACCTTGAGCCACCGACGCGATAATGGCGGGCGTGCCGGCAAGATCACGGGCGCGCTCGGCGCTGGTGACTACCATTGCCTGAGCGCCGTCGGTCTCCTGACAGCAATCGAGCAGATGTAGGGGCTCGGCGATCCAACGGCTGGTTTGATGCTGTTCGAGCGTGATCGGTTCGTTGTAGAACCACGCCTTCGGGTTGGTCGCAGCATGTTTACGATCCGCCACGGCGACCCGACCGAAGTCCTCGCTCGTTGCGCCGTATTCGTGCATGTAGCGGCGGGCCACCATCGCCACCCATGCGGCCGGTGTGAGTAGACCCTGGGGGGCATACCAGCTGAATTGGGCACGCTCGGCGGTCGGCGCAGGATCGATGTCCTGCACGCCCGCGCCGAATCGTCGACCGGACCGTTCGTTGAATGCGCGGTAGCAGACAACGACATCGGCAGCGCCGGAGGCGACGGCCATCGCTGCCTGATGCACCGTGGCGCACGCCGCGCCACCGCCATAGTGCACACGACCGAAGAAGGTGAGTTCGTTCATACCCGTATGCCGAGCAATCTCGATCTCGGGGTTGTTCTCGGGGCCGAAGCAGGCAAACCCGTCAACCTCGCTGGGGGCGATGCCGGCGTCGTCGAGCGCCGCAACGACGGCCTCGCACGCCAGGCTCATCTCGCTGCGACCCGAGTCCTTCGAGAACTCGGTGGCACCGATGCCGACGATGGCCGAGGTGCCGCCGAGCCGATTCGAGCGACTCATGATGCATCGCCCTCAGGAGATGCGGCAAGCGCCACGGTCACAATGCCGGTGACGTGATTCCCCAAGCCGTTTGCGCCGACGACAGCGATGTCAACCTCGCCGGAGTCCTTGCGCGTGACCGTGCCAGTGAGCGTCATCGTGTCGCCGGGATAGTTCGGCGCCCCCAAACGGATAGCAACCTTCTTGATGACGCCATCGGGCCCGGCCCAATCGGTGACGTATCGCCCGATCAACCCGTTCGTAGTGAGGATGTTCATGAAGATGTCCTTCGAGCCCTTGTCGTTGGCGAGGCCCGGATCGTGATGCACATCCTGGAAATCGCGGCTCGCGAGCGCGGTAGCAACAATGAGACTGCGCGTGAGCGGCAGCGGCAGCGGCGGCAGTTCATCGCCCACGTTCACGGCCGCATAGGTGCGCGATGTCATCGCCCCTCCTTCGCAATCAGTTCGCCGAGGCGAGCGAGCTGCGCACTGCCTGCACCCAACGTTGTCTCGTTCTGTACGCCCCACAGGAAGTAGCGGTGAATCGGATAGTCGATGTCGGAACCCATGCCACCGTGCAGGTGCTGGCAGAGGTGCACCACCTTCTGGCCGCCTTCGCTGGCCCAGTATTTGGCGATGAGCACCTCCTGCCGCGACGGCAGTCCGTGCATGAGCCGCCACGCAGCCTGCAGCATGGTGACGCGCATCGGCTCGGTGAGAATGAAGGCATCGGCGGCTTGGTGGCTCACTGCCTGGAACGTGCTGAGCGGCTTGCCGAACTGTGTACGGCCGCTGGTGTAGGCAGCGGTCTGCTCGATCGCAGCACTACACACACCGAGCTGCAACGCGCACAATCCCACCAGCGCACGCTCGAGCATGAAGTGCAACTGCTCGTCGCCGTCGCCGGAATCGCCCCCCAGGCGTTCGTCGGCCGACACCACGGTGTCGATCACGAGGTGCGCATGCGGCTGATGGCTGGTTGTCTTGACGGACTCTACGTGCACACCGGCATCAGCAGGATCGATGAGGAACACACCAATATGTCCGTCGTCCTGACGAGCCGGCACGAGCACGCGACTGGCGAACTGCGCGGCGGGGACCGTGGGTTTCATGCCCTGCAGATGCCAACCATGCTCACCGCGAATGGCCGTGACGGTTGGTCGCAAGGCATCATCGGCGCCGCGTTCGTTCAGCGCCGCGCTGAGCACCACATCGCCCGAACACACACCGGGAAGCCACGCGTCGCGCTGCGTCGGTGTGCCGAACTCGGCAATCGGCAGCGCCCCGAGTACGACAGTGGCCCACACTGGCACCGGAGCGACGCGGCGGCCCTGCTGCTCGAGCAGGAGACACAGCTCCACGAGACCAAGCCCGCTTCCCCCTACGTCTTCGGGCAGGCACAGTCCGAGCAGGTTTGCGCTGGCGAGCTCGCGCCACAGTTCGCGATCGAAACCATCGCCGGCCCGTTCCACATGCTTCACGCGCTCGACACTGGCGTGACCTTCGAAGATCTGCCGGGCGAGATCGTTGACCACATTCTGTTCGTCGCTGAGATCGAAGTTCATGAGTTCACCACCTTGAAGAACGGCAACGACAGCGCGTCGTCGCAATGCTGGACGACGAGTTGCACGGCGGCACCAATCTGCAGTTGTTCGGGCGTGGTGTCCACGGTGTTGGCCACCACGCGAATGCCTTCGGGCAAGTCGACGAGCACGACCTGGTTCGGATAGTCGATGCTGGGGATCTGCGGATAGTGCACGACCACGAAGCTGTGGATCGTGCCGGTGCCCGATGCTTCGATGGTGTCCCACGCGAGCGAATGACAGTTGCGGCACATCGGCCCAGCCGGGTGGCGCAAGGTGCCACAGTCGGCACAGCGCTGGATGAGGAGCTTGCCCTGCTGCAGACCCTCGAACCAGAACGCGATGTCGTGCGTGACCGATGGCCGCGGACGCATTGCGCGAGCCGCAGGGGCTGCAGGCTTCTTCGCTGCCGGACGGAACTTGAGGATGCGGAACAGCATCGAGCCGACGCGCTCGCCGGCAGCATCGAAGTAGTCCTGCCGTGTGGTGATGAAGTGCCCAGTGCCGAGCCCGGTTGTCTTTTCTTCAGACACTGCGTCGATGACCGTGCGCATGGTGAGTCGGTCGCCGGGGCGCAAATAGCGGTCGTAGCTCTGCTCGCAGTTCGTTGCCACCACCGAGGTGAACCCCTTCGATTCGACGAGCTTGGTGAGCTGCGCGTAGGGGTTGGTGTCGCTCTCGTCGCGGGCCTCACCGAATGGCCGCATTACCCATGCCTGCAACATCGTGGGCGGGGCCACGAGGCCACCGTGCACCGACGATTCCGCCGCAGCCCGGTCGAGGTAGACAGGATTGGTGTCGCCCATGGCCTCGCACCAGTGCCGCACCATCGGCACGTTCACCTCATCGGGGGCCAGCGCCTGCACGCCGATCTCGAGACCCGCGAAGGTCCGCAGCTGCTCGAAGTACGCGGCGCTCTCTGCCTGCGCGTTGGCCGCCTGTGCACTCGCGGCCTGCGCGTCATCGGTTGCGCTCATCGTCCACTCCCTCGGGTCTCGCGCCACGGTAGATCACGGTCGATCGTTGGTTCGCGCGGCAGGCCCAATGCCCGCTCGCCGATCACGTTGCCCTGGATCTCGTCGGTGCCACCGCCGAGGCGAACCGCATACTGACCGCAGAAGGTCTGCTGCCACAGACCGTCGTCGAGGGCAGACTCACCCCACAACACACCGTCGGCACCTTGGATGCTGAGCGCCAACGCCGTCGTGGCGGCCCAGTGCCGTGCGTAGAACAGCTTCATCGTGCTGGCCACCACACCGGGCATCTCGCCGCGGCTGATCGATGTACGCAGGCGGTATCCCATGTACTGCAAGACAGCGGCACGGGTGTGCGCCTTGGCGATGCCCTGACGCACGATCGGATCGTCGGTACGGCCGAAAGAACGGGCCATCTCGATGAGTTCCTGGATGCTCCACGACGTGTTGCCTCCGCCGATGAGCGCACGCTCATTCGAGAGCGTGGTGTGAGCGATCTTCCAACCCGCATTGACCTCGCCCACCACGTTGGCGACGGGGATTCGAACGTCGGTCAGGAAGACCTCATTGAAATGCGCGACCCCGGTGATCTGGCGCAGCGGTCGCACCTCGATGCCGGGTGAGCGCATGTCGAGGATGAAGTAGGTGATACCCGCGTGCTTGGGCGCATCGGGGTCGGTGCGTGCGAGCAGGATCGCGTACACGCTGTGCTGCGCGCCCGAGGTCCACACCTTCTGGCCATTGATGACCCATTCGTCGCCATCGATGACCGCCCGTGTACCCACGTTGGCCAGATCGCTGCCAGCCTCGGGCTCACTGAACAGTTGACACCAGATGTCGTCACCGCGCAGCATCGCGTCGAGGTGGCCGCGTTGCGCATCCGTACCGTGCATCATCAACGTCGGTGCCACCATGCCGTGCGCTACCGCGAACGCACCCGTCGCGACGTCGAACTTGTTCTGCTCTTCGGCGAAGATGGCGGCCTGCCACGGAGTGCCGCCGCGGCCACCGAAGCGCTTCGGCCAGGTGAGCCCGGCCCAGCCGCCGTCGTACAGCACGCGCTGCCATTGCTGGCAGGCACGCGCATGAATGTCTTGCTCGACGTCGGTGGATGCCTGGCGGTGCCGTTTGGTGGGGTCGCGCCGGGTGGCGTTCTGCTCGAGCCAGCCACGCGCCTCGGCGCGAAAAGCTGCCTCGTCGGGTGAATCGCCGATATCCATTGGGTCAGCTGACCGGCACCGGAGCAAGGATTCCCAGTTGGGCCTCGCGCTGGCGCGTGGTGGAGTGCACGGGATCCTTGTCGAACTCGGGAAGCACGTACTTGCCGAAGGTTTCGTACGCCTCGGTGGCATTCTCCAACGACACATCGGTAGCAAACGTTCCGAAGGCGAGCTGGTCGGCACCGATGGACTCGTAACGCTTCAGCGAGGTGATCGCTTCGTCGGGGGAGCCCACCGCGATGATGCCCTTCCTGATCGCGTATTCCAGCTGATCGGGCGTCGGTGGCGCCGGCACATCGGGCCACTTCGGCTGACCGTCGGAGATGGGGAAACTGTCGAGGTACTTGAGCAACAGCGCCGTGTGGTAGTTGCCGCGATTGTTCAGCGACACCTGACGGGCACGGGCGCCATCCTCGAGCACCATCATGTCGGTGGTGACCATGATGTTGTTGTTGACATAGCCACCGATGGGCTCGGCTTTTTCGATGTTCTTCTTGTAAATCTCGATCAACGGGGCCAGTGTCTCGGGAGTGCCGAGCGTGAAGCACAACACACCGAGGCCGAGGCGAGCTGCTTTCTCGAACGTACCCGGCGAACCGGCCGCCACCCAGATGGGCGGGTGCGGGTTGATGTACGGCTTGGGCAACACGTTGCGGCGAGGCATCGTAAAGAACTTGCCGTCGAACGGGCCATACTCTCCCACGCCCATCATCTTGATGATCTCGGGCAACGTCTCGTCGTACATTTCGCGGGTGACATCCATGCTCTCGATGTTGAACCCGAACACCTCGGTCGACGACGATCCGCGACCGGTGCCCCATTCGAAGCGACCCTGGCTGAGCTGATCGAGCATCGCCACTTTCTCAGCCACGCGCGAGGGCGGTGAGACATTTGGCGTGATGTTGATGATGCCCGAACCGATATGGATGTTCTTCGTGCGCGCCAGCGCGTACGCCATGAAGGCTTCGCTGGCAGACAGGTGCGAGTACTCATCGAGGAAGTGATGCTCACTCACCCACGCATACTTGAAACCGACGCGGTCGGCCACTTCGATGATGGCCAGTTCCTCGCGCAGGACCTGCTGCTCGGTGCGCTCACCGCGCCGATGTACCGGGTGATACATCTGATTGAAGAGCCCGAATTCCACGACCTACCCCCACGGAAAAGGCGCGCGCCTGCGCGACTGGTGAATCGTAACGTAATGGATGGCATTAGCCAATCATCAGCCCAACGTCAGCCCAACGCGCCGGCGGCACGCAACGCAGCGAGCCGCGCTGCGTCGTAGCCGAGCACGCGCCGCAGTACCTCATCGGTGTGCTGGCCGATGGTGGGTGCCACGCTGGGCACCGGAAGTTGCTCACCCTCGATGTGCAGCGGGAACAACAGCTGTTCGCAGCCGGTCTGTTCCATCGTGGTCCAGGTGAACCGGTCGATGAACTGCGGGTCGGTGATCACCGTCTCGGGTGTGTTCACCGGCGCAATGGTGGTGTTGTGGTCGCTCGCGAACTGCAACCATTCGGCCGATGTGCGGGTACGGAAGATCTCGCGCAACTCGGCTTGCAGCGCGACGTTGCCGAGTGCATGGTCGGCGTACTTGCTGCCCGGATACCGTTCGAACAGGTCCTCGCGACCGACACCCACGCAGAAGTTCTTCCAGAACGACTGCTCACTGGCCATCAGCAGCACATGTCCGTCGGCCGATTCGTAGAACTGGTAACGAACGCCGTCCCACATCCCGCCGAGGCCCGGCTTGCGACGCGCGAAGTTGTCGCTGCTGTTCCCCGTGGCCACATCGGCAGGCTGCTCGTATGCCTTCCAGCTCTCGATGCGATACCAGTCGAAGTATGCGGCCGCATCGCTTTGGGCGATCTCCATGTACGCGCCCTCTCCAGTGGTGCGAGCACGCACGAGCGCGGCGAGCACGGCCATGGCTCCGAATGCAGGGCCCGCGGTGATGCCGATGTTGGTCTGGTCAGGGGTGCGACAGAAGCCGTCGGCGTCGACGACCGGGTTGATCTGGCCCGCCCACGAATCGAAGGCCACGCCATGCGCCGGCAGATCACGGTATGGCCCGGTGGCTCCGTACCCGCTGATGCTGCAGAACACGATGGCAGGGTTGATCGCGCGCAGGCGTTCGTGGGTGAACCCGCGCTTGTCGAGAAACCCTGGCCGCATCGCCTCGATGATGACATCGGACTTGGCGATGAGGTCGGCCAGCACGGCGTCGGCCTCTGAGGTCTTGAGATCGAGGACCAATGATTCCTTGCCGCGATTCACGTGCAGGTGCAGCAGCGAGGTGCCCTCGATGATGGGCCAGGTCATCTGACGCACATAGTCACCCGACGGCGCCTCGATCTTGATGACCTCCGCGCCGAAATCGACCAGGTGACCCGCGAGCGCGGCCGGCCCCAGCAACGACAGATCGAGCACACGAACACCCGCGAGCAGGCCCCCGCCCAGTGTTTGATCTTCAACCGACACGACACGCTCCCGATCTCATTGCGCACCGGTGAGGTGCGGCAGTACATCATGTTCAAACAATCGCAGGGCGCGCCAAGCTGGCTCGGGTGGAATTCCGCCGAGCATCGGATGCATCAGCACAAACGCCCACGGACCTGCGGCCTCGATTTCGGCAAGCAGTGCCTCCGGTGTGAGCACGCGATACATGCTGCGCTCTCGGATTTCGTCGACGCTCGTCGCCGGCTCGTACATCCCGTCGAGCCCCGCATCGCTCATCCATCGACCGTAGGCATTCGTCTCGTAGAGAAAGTACTCCCCCACGTCGCGCCAGCCCTGCTCGACGTCGTCGGCCAAGTAGAAGTTGGCAATACCTGCACCCATGTAGGGGCCGGGATCGGCATTGCCGAGCGCGATACGTTCGTCGCGATAGTGCGTCCACACCTCGGGCAGACTCGGCACGAAGCCGTCGGCGATACGTGCCGCACGGCGTGCCGCCGCGGGTGTGCTGCCACCTAACGACAGCGAAGGGCCGCCGACTCGATCGGGCGTCGGCGTGACCCGCACGCTGCGACCTCGATGCTCGAACGTGTCGCCGCTGAAGGCCTGACGAAGCACCTCGATCGCGGTCGTGGTGCGGCGCGCTCGTTCGGCCATGGGCACATCGAACATCGCGAACTCATCGGCCACGTACCCGTTGGCCACCACCAGATCGAGCCGGCCCGCGCTGATCAGATCGACGACCGCCGCGTCCTCGGCGAGACGCAACGGGTCGTGTAACGGAGCAACGACGGCCGAGACCATGATGCGCATCGACCGGGTTCGCGCCGCAACAGCGCCCGCCATCACCAGCGGACTGGGCAGATAGCCATCGAGGCTGCCATGGTGCTCGGACAAGACCACCATCATGAAACCCAGCTCGTCGGCCCACGCGGCCATGTCGAGTCCTGCGCTGTATCTCTGCGTCATCGACGCGCCAGCAAAGGCTGGATTGCGGAAGTCAAACCGAAGCCCGAAGAACGCCATGTCGATCCCCTTTCGGTCTCCGGCCGCGACAAGGCCACGGACCCGCCCCGGTTCGCTCCGGGTGCTGGCAAGATAGACCACGTGAGCGAGAATCGACCATCTGTGGCAACGCCAACCGACGCGGCGCCACGCGATGATCGTTGGCGTCATCGGCGAGAACGATTCATGGCGATGCGCGCCGTCGACATCCCGACATCGATCGTGCAGCGCTTCTTTCGCATCGACGGCATCCGCAAAGCGATGCTGATGGCGTTCAACCTGTTCATCTCGATCATTCCGCTGATCATCATCACCTTCGCCTATGTCTCACGAATACGAAGGCGGATCTCGCTCGGTCAGGTGTTCAACGAACAGTTCCACCTCCATGGAGAAACCGCCTCGGTGGTCATCCGGGCATTTCCACCGACGTACAACATCATCAAGATCGCGTCGATCATTGCCATCGTGTCGTTCGCCCTCGGCGGCTTCGATGTCGGCTCGGTGTTCCAGACCACGTTCGCCGATGCGTGGGGCGTGCCTCGCCTGCGCGGTTGGCGCGGCTCTGTGCGCGGCGTGATCTGGTTCGTGATGGTGTTCGCCACATTCGGGCTGAGCCAGATCCTGCAACGGATCCCGGCCAAGAACGGTCCGCTGCTCTACGCCGTGACGGTGCCGATGGTGATGGTGATGAACTACGTGTTCTGGCTCGTCACTCCCCGACTGCTTCTCGACAAGCCACTCGCTTGGCGCGATCTGCGACCCGGGGCGATCTTGGGCATGCTCGCCAGCACGGGGCTGTGGATCGCGTCGCAGATCATTCTTCCCGGTTGGTTCAGTTGGTACGGCACGGGCTTCGGCGGGGTAGGCATCGCGCTGGCACTCTTGAGCTGGACCTACGTGGTCAGCATCGTCTGGGTCATCATCGTGGTCATTTCAGCGATCATGTGGGAACGATCTGCCCCGCTCGACGAGGTCGCCGACCTCGTCGAACCCAACATCATCGGCATCTGACGCCGACGCCTCGCGGATACGGTCAGCGACGCATCCGAGGCAGGCCGAGGTGACGTTCCGCGATGTTGTTGCGGTTGATCTCGCTGGTGCCGCCGTAGATCGTGGTGACCGGCGAATGCCGAGCGTCGTATTCGATCCAGCCATCTGCAGCGGCACCCGGTTCTTGCAACTGCAACAACCCCTCAGCGCCGGCCATCTCCTGGAACCAGCGCGAGGCCTTCTGGTAGGCCTCGCTGGCAAACACCTTCGTCATTGAACCCTCGAGGCCGGGCAGACCACCCGATGCTGCGATCCAGGCGGAACGCTGCGTGAGCAGCGCTGCGACATGGTTGTCGATGGCCACCCGGGCAAGCTTCTCGCGCACTGCGGGTTCGGCAATGCGCCCGGAGTCCTCAGCCCATTGCGCCGTGTGGCGCAAGAGCGGCACGCCGGGATTCGTGCCCCCCATGACACCGCGTTCGTACGACAGGGCCACGCCCATCACCCGCCAACCGCCGTTGACCTCGCCGAGCACGCAGTCGTCGCTCACGCGGACATCGTCGTAGAAGGTGGCATTGGTGCGTTCGGTGCCCATGGTGTGAACGGGGTCCACCCGCACGCCCGGTGTGTCCATCGGCACCAGGAACATCGTGAGTCCGTGATGGCGGGGCAGCGATGAATCGGTGCGCGCAAGCAGGATCACCCAACGTGCCTCGTGGGCCATCGTGGTCCACATCTTGGCACCGTTGATGACCCACTGATCACCGTCACGAACAGCGCGGGTGGCGAGCGCCGATAGGTCACTTCCGGCATCAGGCTCGCTATAGCCGAGGCAGATCAGCGCCTCACCCGAGGTGACCGCAGGAATGACCTGCGCCCTTTGGTCCGGCGTGCCAACGTGGTGCACCACGCCCGCGATCATCACGGCCATGGCCAAGGCATCGAGAGGCGCCCCGGACTTTTCCATCTCGTTGAACAACACCCACAACTCGATCGGGTCGCCGGCGCCCAAACCCGGGACGGCACGTTCGATCAGACCCGCTGCGGCAAGCGCCCGGTTCAGGGCCGGGTTGTTGAACGTGCCGGACGCGTGTTGTTCGTGTTCGGCCTCGGGCGTGTGATGCGCCGCGATGATTTCTCGAACCTGCTGGCGGTAGGCCAACACGGCCGGCGAGAGCGTGAAGTCCACGTCAGCCACCCCCCAGTGCGTCGAGCAGACGATTCGGCCACAGTCGGTCTGCCAATGAGTGACACTCGAGCGCTGGGTCACCCTGCACCAAGGCCCACCCGCGGGCGCGCCGATAGTAGAGCTGGATGTCGTACTCCTCGGCGAAGCCGTAGCCGCCATGGAAGTGCAGGCTGCGGGCGGTTGCTTCGGTCGCTGTCTCGCCGCAGAACAGCAACGCCATGGATGCCAACGCGTGCGGGTCGGTGATGTCGTTGTTGGCGATGTCGCACAATCCCGGCGCGCCTTCGTCGAGAGCCGACGCGGCGTGATGGGTGAGCAGACGCGCCCCATCGATACGACCCGGGAGATCGGCGAGACCATGCTGCACCGCTTGGAACGAACCGATCGGGACGCCGAACTGCTGGCGCTGCTGCACGTACTCCACAGCCATCTCGAGCGCCGCGACGGAAATACCCACGAGCATCGCTGCCGTCAGAACCTTCCATTCGGCGCTGGCCCGTTCGAACGATGCAAGATCGCCGAGCACGGTGAGTTCGCCGATGCGTGCGCTGCGATCTGCCAAGGGAGCGCACGCATGGTTGTGCGGACCGGTCATCGGCGGCGGTGAGCTGATCCCTACGAACTCCGTGCGATCGAAGCCGAGCACGACATCGGCGATCGCCCCGGCGGGCACCACGCTCCACATACCACGATCGTCACTGATCCGCGGAGCGAACGCACCGATGACCTCGCCAGTGACAAGCAACGGCCAGCCGAGCATGCGTGATGCCACTGCGTGTTCGGCAAACGGAACGGGAGCCGCCCAACGCCCGGCGGCCTCGGCGATCACGCAGAGGTCGGACAGCGTTGCATCACTGCCCCATACCTCCATCGCACTCAGCGCGGCCCAGAGTGTTGGATCGAAACCGAGGGGCTCGGCGCGGCGCACGACAGCGCTGGTGGACTCGCGTCGAAAGAATTGTCCGAATGCCTCGGCCAGCACGGTTTGATCGGGTGAGAGCGCAAGTTCCACGATGGGTTACGGCACCAACACGGCTTTGCCGACGACCTTGCGTTGCTGCTGATCGGCAAGCGCCTGCGCTGCCTGATCGAACGGATAGCTCACCGGCTCGACCGGGTGGACTGCGCCGGACTCGATGAGTGCAATCAACTGCGCCACGAGCTCTTGGTTGGCGGCGGGATTGCGACCCACCCAGGCGCCCCAGTCGACGCCCGTGACGCGTCGGTTCCGCAGGAGCACCTGATTGGCCGGCAACTTGGGGATGTCGCCCGACGCAAAGCCGATCACGATGAACTGTCCGTCCTCGCGCAGCGCGCGCAGACACTCTTCGCCGACGCGACCCCCAATGGGGTCGTAGACCGCGTCGACCCCGTCGCCACTGACCTCCTTGGCGCGGGCCTTCACGTCTTCGTTGGTCGAATCAATGACTGCCACGGCGCCGCGACTGAGCGCCATCTCGCGCTTGTCGGCCGACGACGCTGCAGCAATCACCTGCAGCCCGAGAGCACGTCCGACATCGACTGCGGCAAGTCCAACTCCGCCACCGGCGCCCAACACCAACAGCCACTGGCCAGATTGCATTCGGGCCCGATGAACGAGCGCGAAATACGCGGTCATGTAGCTCTGCATGAAGGTGGCCGCCTGGCCATCGGTCAGCGACGCGGGTACCACGAGGACCCGATTGGCCGGATACACCATTTCGGTGGCGAACCCCCCAAAACCACTGGTGATGAGCACGCGATCGCCGAGCGCCGGGCTCGTGACGCCATCACCGAGTTCGGTGACGATGCCCACCGTCTCGCCGCCAGCCACGAACGGCAACGGTGGCTTGATCTGATACAGACCTTGCACGATGAGTGCGTCGACGAAGTTCACGCCCGCGGCAGTGACGCGGACACGTACCTGGCCGGCGGCGAGCTCGGGCGACGGACGATCCTCGATAGCGAGTTGATCGAGCGGGGCAAATGAGTTGCAGACGATCGCGCGCATGGGTTCGACCGTAGTCGCGGCCGACGGTTGGCACCGTCTCAGTCGCCCCGACAATCGGGACACAGGCCGTCGACAAGAATCGCGGGCGCCCACTGCAGTCCGCACTGCCCGGCGCACAGACGCATCGGTGCTGGCTTCGGTTTCGGCGGAACCACGACCTTGGGCGCTCGCGTCGAGGCCCGCGGTTGGCTGGCCCGGGGCTCGCCGGCGCGCGCTCTGCTGGCTCGTGGTTGGGGCCACGTGGTCCGCGCCACGGTGGTGAGTTCGGTCGAGTCGAGTTGCTTCCACCACCATTCACGGTTGTACAGCTCGATGAGCGCTACCGGCTGATCGAGCGCCTTCAGTTGATCGACCATCCAGCGTGCGTCGCGATCGAGCCAACCCAACCACGACACCGGACGAGTGTGGCGATAGCCATCGACTACCGGATCCGCATCGAACTGATAGTCGCCGGCCACCAGCGAGAGCCACACTTCATGTCGCTTCACATTGGGGGTTACGACAATGTCGCCCTGCTTCACCTGATTCACGAACGAGCGAATCTCGGCGCGAACCGGATTCGGTGCCGCCGCACCGGCATCAGTCGACGGTGGTTCCGGTGGCGCCGACAGCGCAACGACGGCATCGCCGATGTCGTCATCCCGCAACGCGATCACGCCTGCCCGCCGCATCGGATCGATGAACTCGGCATCATCGCCTGCACGGATCAACCACACATGTTGCATACGTTCACCGTATCGGCGAACGTCACGTCGGGCGCGTTGCGCGCCAACTGTTGGCGCGCAACGCGCCCAAGCGACCGAGAACCACATTCTCGGGCGCGCAACGCGCCACCCGTTGGCGCGAATCGCGCCCAAGCGGACGGTGGCAGGCGCGGGCGCTGCCGGCGGAAGGGTTAGACGTAGGGCCAGTCGGTTGGCACCCGTGAGGTCCACACAGGTGCGCGGCGTTTGCTGAATGCTCGGCCGCCTTCGATGGCGTCGGGGCGACCCATCAGCGTGATGTGCGCGTCGCGCTCCATCGTGTCGACGCCGTCAGGGCCCTCGGCGAGGCCGCGCCACATGATGCGCTTGCTCATCGCTGCGGACAACGGCGAGACGTTGGTTGCAATATCGCGTGCCCATTCGAGCGCGACGCTCAGCACCGCATCGGCGGCGACACACTCGTTGGCGAGGCCCCACTGCTCGGCCTGCACGCCGGTGATGGTGCGGCCGGCGATCAACATCGATGCGGCGCGCGCCGTACCCACCAAGCGGGGCAGCACCCAGTGCGACTGCGCGTCGGGCACGACTCCCCTGCGCGTCTGCAGCACCGCAAGCGGCGCCTCGGCGGCCACGATTCGAATGTCGGTCTGCAGCGCGATCGAAAGCCCAATTCCGATCGCAGCTCCATTGAGAGCGGCGATCACGGGCTTGCATACTTCCCATGCGCGCGGGCGCACTGGCGATGACTGGAAACCGTCGTCATCCGCCACCGCCCCAAAGGGCGACTTGCCGGGCGACAGGTCAGCGCCCGCGCAGAACGCCGTGCCGGCACCCGTGAGCACGATGACACGAATCGCGTCATCGCGATCGCATTGCATGTAGGCCGCTCCGAGCGCGGTGATCATCTCGGCGTTGAGGGCATTGCGTTTCTCGGGCCGGTTCAACGTGATCACGGCAACACCTTCAGCGATATCGCAACGGACCAAGTCGCTCGTCATGGTGGTGCGCTACCCGCGCATCCGACTGCGCCACTCGTCAGGGTCGATGCCCAGATCGATCATCCGCTGGCGAGCGAACAACGGCGGCTGCAGCGACGCGCCCTGCCGGATCTGCTCGACGAACTCTCCGTCTTCTGCCCACACGTGGCAGGTGTTGAGGTTCATCGCCCACTGCGCTTCTTTCTCGGCACCGCTGAGTTCGCGAGGCAGGAATGACACGTTTCCGGTCTGCTTTGACTGGCTTGCGCGCATGCTCCAGATGCACTGCACCGCGACGGGCGCCATCGCCTGCAGCAACGCTGTGGTGTGCGTGCAGCCGCGAGGGCCCCCGAACAGCTCGCGCACGCGATGTGTGAAGCCACGCGCGATCGACAGGCCGACAAGCTTGTCGTAGTGATCGGTGATCAGCGGACACGTATCGTTCGGGTGCGTCTCGAAGTGCACGGTGACGCCGGCGATCTCGAGCGTGGGAAATGCCACCTCGAGATCGACCTGCATGTGATGAATGGTGAGCGGTTCGTCGTCTTCGTCGATGTAGAGCCGCGGCGGCTTCTGGTCGCGGACCGCGCCGCGGATGAGCAGGTTGGGGTCCTTGCGAAAGGCGCGAACCCGGTACTCGCGATCGTGGAGGACCTCGAGATCGGGGTCAGGGGGCAGGATGTCGTCGCGGTTGAACGTGCTCACGAAACCGGTGTATCAGCGATGATCCGCCCGAGACGAACCAAGGACGGCATCGTGCTGCCCATCGTCAGTTCGATCTGCTTGCCCCACAGGAAGCACCTGTGCAGTGGGTAGTCGCGGTCCACGCCGACGCCGCCATGCAGATGCTGCGCGGCGTGCAACACTTGCAGACCGCCATCGCTGGCCCAGAACTTGGCACTGGCCACTTGCGCAGTTGCGGGCAGACCCTCGCCGAGACGCCACACGGCCTGCCACGCGGTGAGCTTGACGGCCTCGGTGTTGATGTAGCTGTCGCCGGCCCGTTGGCTGACGGCCTGGAACGTGGCGATGGCGCGTTCGAACTGCACGCGCTCCTTGGCGTATGCGGCTGTGAGAGCCAGCGCCCGCTGGCAGACACCAGACATGATCAGGCACTGCGCGGTGGTGGCGACATCGAGCAACCACGCCAAGCCATCGGCGTCGGCAAGTTTCGTTGCCGGGCTGTTGGTGAACGTGACCCGCGCGTCGGGGATACCTGAAGTGGTGTTCTGACGCTCGACCAGCACACCTGCAGCATCAGCGGCGACGACATAGAGGCCATCGGTGGCGGACACCACGAACGCAGCCGCAGCGGTACCGGCGGGGACACAGATCTTCTCACCAGTGAGCCGTTCACCGGTGACGGTGGACGACGGCTCATACGGCGAGCCCACTGCCTCTTGCAACGCGATGGTGACGATGCGCTCGCCAGCGGCGACGCCTTCGAGTTGATCGAGTGCTTCGAAGTGGCCGAGCGCAACAGCCGCGATCATCACCGCGTACGCGGGCACGGGCGCCGTGGCCCGGCCGACTTCTTCGAGCACAACCGCGATCTCGAGCGCCCCCAAACCGCCACCACCCACGGACTCGGGCATGCCGATGCCGACGATTCCGGCGTCGGCGAGTGTGCGCCAGAGCCCCATGTCGAGACCGTGCTCGCTGGCAGCGGCGGCCTTCTGCGACTCGTTCGTGACCTGATCGGTGAGAATGCGATTGGTGAGCTCGCGTAGCTCGTCTTGTTCTGTGGAAAGCCTGAAGTCCATCACTTACCTGCCCTGGGGAAACCGAGTCCGAACATCGAGATGAGATCGCGTTGCGTCTCGTTGGTGCCACCACCGAAGGTGAGAATGAGCATGCCGCGATACGAGCCTTCGAGTCGCGACCGCAGGATGGCTCCGGGTGCGTCGGCCTTGAGATACCCCACCGGGCCCATGACCTCGAACAACAGACGGAATGCCTCTTGGTAGAACTCGGTGCCGAACACCTTCACCGATGACGCATCGGCTACCTCGAGGCTGCCCTGCGTGGCCGTCCATGCGACCTTCCAGTTGATGAGACGCAGGTATTCGAGTTTGGCGTGCACCTTGGCGAGGTTGATCTGCACCCACTCCTGATCGATGATGCGGCGACCATCGGGCAGCTTGGTTTGCTGGGCCCATTCGCGGACCTCGGTGTACGCCCGATCGCACACTCCGGTGGAGCACAACGTGACGCGCTCGTGGTTGAGCTGATTGGTGATCAACCGCCAACCACCGTTCTCTTCACCCACCAGATTCTTGGCCGAGACACGAACGTTGTCGAAGAAGACCGCGTTGATGTCGTGTTCGCCGATGAGGCTGAGCGGCTGGATGGTGATGCCGGGCGTATCGAGCGGGAGGATGAGGATGCTGATGCCCTTGTGCTTGGCAACCTCGGGGTTGGTGCGCACGGCGAGCCAGCAGTAGTCGGCACCATTGGCCAGGCTCGTCCACATCTTCTGACCGTTGATGATGTATTCATCACCGTCGCGCACGGCGCGGGTCTGCAGGCTCGCCAGGTCGGTGCCGGCATTTGGCTCGCTGTAGCCGATGCAGAAATGCAAATCGCCGGCGAGGATCTTCGGGAGGAAGAAGGCGCGCTGCTCGGCGGTGCCGAACTGCATGATGGTGGGCCCCACGGTGTTGATGCTGAGCATCGGCACCGGGGCACCCGAGCGCATGGATTCGTCGAAGAAGATGAACTGTTCGATCGGGCTCTTGCCCTGTCCGCCGTATTCCTTCGGCCAACCGATGCCCGCCCAACCGTCGGCGCACATCTGCTTCCAGACGCTGCGCGTCTTGGCCGAGATGCCGTGCCCCTGTGACAGTTCAGCCACGGTTTGCGGATCGAGCAATGTGTCGTAATAAGCCCGCAGTTCAGCGCGTAGCGCCTCCTGCTCGGGCGTGTACCCCAGTTCCATTCCGGCGAACCTAGCCGGTTTCTGACGGAGTGTCAGATACGGAGCCGACCACGCATGCGGCACATGTCAGTATTGGCCCATGGGTCCATTGAGCGGTTTACGAGTGATCGAGTTGGCGGGACAGGGTCCCGGTCCCTACTGCGGGATGCTGCTGGCCGACCTCGGTTGCGATGTCGTCGTGATCGACCGTCCGGCCGAGGCTGCCAAGGCGGACACGTCGAAGCCGGCAACGAACCTGTTCATGCGCGGCAAGCGGTCCGTCGCGCTTGACCTGAAGCAAGCCGACGATGTCGCGCTCCTGCTGTCGTTGCTGGACGAAACCGACGTGTTCATCGACCCGTTCCGACCGGGTGTGTGTGAACGTCTCGGCATCGGACCCGATGTGGTCTGCGAGCGCAACCCGCGCATGATCTACGGGCGCATGACCGGATTCGGACAGGAGGGTCCGCTCGCACAGGCGGCGGGTCACGACATCGACTACATCGCGCTGTCGGGCGCGCTGTGGCTACTCGGCAGAGAGGGCGAGAAGCCAACGCCACCGATCAACCTCCTCGGCGACTTCGCCGGGGGTGGCGTGATGCTGGCGATGGGTATTGCCGCAGCCGCGTACGAACGCTCGGTCTCCGGGCGCGGCCAGATCATCGATGCCGCCATGGTGGATGGCGCGGCACTCGTCGCCGCGCCGTTCTTCTCGGCGACGTCATCGGGGTTCTGGGGGCCACGCGGCACGAATCACATCGATACCGGAGCCCACTTCTACGAGGTGTACGAGTGCGCCGATGGTGGGTTCGTGGCGCTCGGCGCCATCGAGCCGCAGTTCTACGCCGAGTTGCTGTCGAAGCTGCAACTGTCAGCTGCTGAGTTCCCGCAGTGGGATCGAGCGCAGTGGCCGGCCTTGAAGCAACGTCTCACCGACCTGTTCCTGACCCGCACCCGCGCCGAGTGGTGCGAGCTGCTCGAGGGCACCGAGTCATGCTTCGCGCCGGTGCTGTCTCCCATGGAGGCGACACAGCACCCGCACAACGTGGCCCGTGGCACCTTCGTCGAACTCAACGGTGTCACCCTGCCGGGGCCAGCACCACGCTTCAGCCGTACCGAGTCGGTGGCGGGAGTGCAGACCCACGCAGGCGCGTCGACCGACGAGGCGCGTCGCGGGGAACTCTGGTCGTAACAGAACTCAGGATCTCGGCGAACTCACATCCGCGTGTACGCGATGCGTTCGGCACGGCGACTGATCCGCCAACCGGCTGCCGTACGCACCACCACGTCGTCGTACCAACCGGCGGCGTCGATGTAGGTCGGCGCGCCCGCTGGGTCACCGGCAGGGATGCGCATCACCATGTTGTATTGCGAGCCGACCGCCGCCTGATCAGCGCCATCGAAACAGATCTGCACATTGGCCAAACGGCTCATCCGCATATCGAAGATCGCCATCGTGGGCGATAGCCACGCAACCGCCTCGTCGACCGTGCCAGCGATGCCACCAGCGGTGGTGTAGTCAAGGTGCGCGTCGTCGGTGAAACACGCCGTCCACGTGTCCCAGTCGCAGCGATTGAGCGCCTCGCTGTAACGAACGAGCAGATCGTTGATCTCGCTGCGGTCGCTGAGTTCTGTGATGTCCATGGACGCAACGTATCCGATCATCGCGTGTCATCAAGCCGTCGTGCTTCGTGACGACATCACGTCGTCGGGTACCGTGCCCTTTCGTGGGAACCAGCCGCGTGACGATTCAGGGGGACTCTGCGCTCGCCGATCAATTGCGCGCCGCCGAGATGTACAGCGACTGCCCCGCCACGGTGATCGTGCCATCCATCGCGTGTACGGCCATTCCGTTTGCCGAGCTCAGCGACGCCGATTTCGATGCAGCCTGGGAGCAACCGATGCGCCAGACCATCGTCGCCTTTCAGCGCGCGCATCGCGCCGGACACACGCGGCTCATTGCGGTGGTACCCACCATCGCCATGTCGGGCGCGCCGCAACTCGCGCACGCGGCAGCCACTGCAGAGGCCATCCGCGTGATGGTGAAATCGGCTGCACGCCAATGGGGCGCCGACGGCGTCACGGTGAACTGCATCGCGGTTGCGCCCGAGCTGTTCGGCATCGACCCGGCTGCCGTGGGATCCGTGTCCATCGCGCCGCCGGCATTTGCTTCGCGAGGTTCGGTCGTCGACGATCTGGCACCGCTCATCCGACTCACCGCAAGCACCGACGCACACCACATCACCGGCGCAACGCTCAACGCCGACGGCGGCGTGTGGATGACGTCATGACCACTCCCCGCATCGTGTTCTCGGACACGCCCGGCCGACTGCACGGTCGCACCGCAATCGTCACCGGCGCGGGCCAGGGCGTTGGCGAGGGCATTGCCCGTCGACTCGCTGCCGAGGGCGCGAATGTGGTCATCGCCGCACGACGCGCCGAAACGGGCGAGCCCGTCGCCGAATCGATCCAGGCACTCGGCGGCTCAGCAGCGTGCATCGAGACCGACATCACCAGCCGTGCCTCGGTCTTCACCTGCGTCACGCGGGCGGTGCACATGTTCGGCGGACTGCACATCATGGTGCACAACGCATTCCGCGGCGGCGTACCACATCGCCTCGAGGACGCCGACCTCGAGCGTCACTGGAAGCACATGTCGCAGACCGGCGTGTGGGCCGTGCTGCATACCGGGCAGGCAGCGTGGCCACATCTGCAGGTCGCGGGGCGTCACGGTCGGTTCATCATCGTCACCTCTCCAAGCGGCGTCGAGGGTAGCGCCAATATCCCGCTGTATTCCCCCGTGAAAGCTGCTGAACGCGCCATTGCGAAGAGCCTCGCCCGCGAATGGGGTCCCAGTGGCGTCACCGTGAACTGCATCGCGCCGGTTGCAGCGTCGCCCGCATTGCTCGGCGCGTTCGAACGCTCGCCCGCGCTGCAGGACGCGCTCGAGGCGCGCACACCGCTCGGACGCGTGGGCGACCCCGAAGCCGACATCGGCTCGGTCGCGCTGTTCTTGGCGAGCGATGACTCCGCATACGTGACCGGGCAGACCATCGTGTGCGATGGCGGATCCTTTCTCGGCCTGTAGCACCCCATCCGAAACCGATGACGATCCGACGACGACGATTCAAGAAGGAGCAACACGATGATCCAACTGATCACCATGCTGAAACGCAAGCCCGGCACCACCCACGACGAGTTCCTGGAGCACTGGCTCGGCGTGCACGGTCCCCTGCTGCGGCGTCTGTCGTGCGCGAACTACATCCGCCGCTACGAGCAGCATCCCACCATCTGGCCGCCTGAGGGCTCGAAGCAGCTCGAGCCGGCCTACGACGGGGTGACCATCCAGTGGTTCGACAGCGCCGAGTCGTTCTTCGACCACCTCAAGGAACCCGATCAGGTCGAGATGTTCGACGACATCGCCAAGTTCCTCGACACCGACCAGCTGCACTGGACTATCTGCGAGGAGCCCACCATTGTCATCGGCGAGGGTGCGCCGCCGATCGGTGGCTGAATGACTAACGCCACGGGTGGCGTGGTCGTCGTCGCTGGCGCTGCGCTGGTGCACGCCGGCATGGCGGGGATTTTGCGCGACCTCGTCGACCGCACCAACATCGGCGTGTTCAACTCGTGGGCGGCCAAGGGGCTGTTCCCATGGAACCATCCGGCGCACCTCGGCACGATTGGACTGCAGACCGGTGACATTGAACTCTGTGCACTTGCAACGTTCGATGATGTCGTGCTGTGCGGTGTCAGCGACGACGAACTTCGACGCGGCGACCTGACGCGCTCCGGTGTTCGCTGGCGCGATGTCGAGCCGATCGATCTCGACGGGCTGGTCCTGTCGGAACAGCCCATTCCCACCCCGAAGCCACCGTTGTTCGATCTTCTGGCCACTGCGTCTGCGCCGTTGTACGTCGACCAATCGTCGCCATGTAGCCCGGCGCGAGCGGCGGCTGATCTGGCAGCAGCGTTACCGCCTCGCGGTCTGGTCAGCGCCGATGCGGGGCGTAGCGGCTTCTGGCTGGGTCGAACGTTTCCCACACGCGAACTCGGCAGCGTGCTGCTCCCCACGCGAGTCACGCCTGGCTTCGCGGCGACGCAGGCGGCCACGGTGCGGCGCACCGGACGGTTCAGCGTCGCGGTGATGGACTGCGTCGACGACGCCACCGAGTCGGTGATGGAACGCGCAACGGATCTAGTGATCGAAGTTTGGTGCGACGACGGAGACAAGCTCGACCCGAGCGAAAGAATTGGCAGGCTCCGCGAGGCCAACGAGGCTCGCGGAGTGCACGTGCTCAGCCTTGCGGTGCGCTTCAGCGATATCGATGTTCTCATCAAGGTCGCAGGTGCGCCACTATGGCATCCATGAACTCCAACGATGCGCCGGTGCTGCGCGGTCAGCACGTTCAGCTCGAGCCGCTGTCGCTCGACCAGGTCCATCAGCTAGTCCTGGCCGCGAACGAGGATCGCAGCACCTACGCGTGGACACCGGTACCCGAGTCGGTGCCGAACATGCGCAACTACGTGGCGGGACTGCTCAACGACGCCGAAGCAGGTCGCGTAATTCCGTTCGCGCAGCGCCGGCTCAGCGACCAGCGCATCGTCGGGTGCACGCGCTACTTGGAAATTCGTCATTGGCGCGGCGGTCCGGATCCCGACGAGGTTGAGGTGGGCGGTACGTGGCTCGCTGCCTCAGCCCAGCGCACGGCGATCAACACCGAGGCCAAGCTGCTGTTGTTCACTCACGCATTCGAGGTGTGGGACGTCGTTCGCCTGGCCATCTTCACCGACGCACGCAACATCCAGAGTCGCGACGCCATCCTGCGTTCTGGCGCGAAGTTCGAGGGCATCCTGCGCAGCCACCGCGGCTCGTTTGCTCCGGGTGAGATCGGAACCCCGCGCGACACCGCCGCGCACTCGATCATCGCCAGCGAGTGGCCTGCCGTGAAGGCCGCCCTGCAGGCCCGACTCCTGTAACGCTGCGGCTCAGACCACTGTGGCAGTGCGTCCGTGCCCGTCACGGCGCAGATCTACTGCCGGTCCAGGGTCGGCTATGACATACGCGGTGAGGACCAGGCGTCGATGATCTGCTCGGACGTCGCGATAGTGGCCACCATCGCCAAGGTGTTATCCAACATCGCTTCGCCGTATTCGGTGGGCATTCCTGCCACGCAGTCGCGGGCAACCACCACGCCGTACCCGAGGTTCACGGCCTCGATCACCGTGCCCGGAACGCCGAGGTTCAGCGACACACCGGTGACCACGACAGTGGTGACCCCACGCGCACGAAGCAGGTCGCGAAGGTCGGTGCCCGTGAAGGGCGAGAAGCCGTGGTGTCGATCGGAAATGAGATCGCTCGACTGCATCTCCAACTCGGGCAGCAGCTCGGTGGCCGGAGTGCCCAAGAGCAAGTGTTCTGGTCGGCGCACCAACATGTTGATGAGCGGAGCGTTCAATGGCGTGCCGGAGCGATCGGCCAGCAGGCTGAATGTGCAATGCACCACGACTACGTCATATGCACGCGCCCGTCGCAGCAGATGTGCGGTTGCGGTGGCCGCCCCGGCATCGGCAACGGCATCGGCGATCACGGGCATCGTGGCCAGATCACCGCAGACGCCGCGCTGCATCTCCATGGTGATAACCGCTGTGGATGCGGGGGCGACGAGGTCGGCGAGCGTCGGGGCCATAGCCGAACTGTAGACGCCTCGTCTGACGGCACGACCGATGCCCTGTGCCACTCTGGCCCGGCGGCGACGAAGTACTTGGCCCGCTGCATCTGACGATGCGTCAGAAAATCGCTACTGTATGCATTCTCGCGGCGCAAACGTCGACAGCGAGAAGGGGAAGTTCCGTGGCACGCGATTACGTCATCAAGCTCGGCACGATGCTGTTCACCATGGTCGAACCGCACAAGGGGCACGAGGTCGAGTACAACCGCTGGTACGAGCGCGACCATTTCTATGGTGGCGTGCTCACCGGCGCATGGAGCTTTGCCGGAGACCGTTTCGTTGCCACCAAAGCGATGAAAAATCTGCGCTACCCGGTCGAGACTGTAATGACTCCTGACCCGATGACGGGCTCGTACCTGGCCCTCTACTGGGTGCTCGACGGCCATCACGACGAGTGGAACCGCTGGAGCGTCGACACCGTCAAGATGCTGCACGCCACGGGCCGCATGTTCCCCGAGCGCACCCACATCCACACGCTGCTCTACGACTTCGGCTGGTCGATCCAGAACGAGCAATGGGGAACACCTGCGGAATTGGCGCTCGACCGCAACTACGCGGGCCTCGTGGTGAATGTGGGCGAACTCGCCGAGGGCATCTCCCACGACGAGATTGAGGAATGGACTCGCGAGACGTGGGCACCATCGGCGATGGCAAAGCCGTGGGGACCGGATCTGATCCTCAACTCAACGCCGTTGCCGCTGCTCGATGACGCACCACCCGATGTGCCACGCACTGCGAACGCCGATCGTCGCTTCGTGCAACTGCACTTCCTCGAACACACGCCCGACCACGGGTGGGCCGATGGCTACGCGAAGTTCGGTGACCAGCTGAACGCAAGTGGTTTGGCGACCCATCTGTGGACATCGCCGTTCATCCAGACCGTGTTCGGTACCGACACCTACACCGACCAACTCTGGTAAGGAACCCGATGAGCGACACACAACAAACACTGCCCCAGATCGCCGGCAAACGCTTGCTCGTCACCGGCGTCACCGGCTGGGTGGCTGGTCCGGTGGCCACCGCCCTTGCAGCCAACGGCAACACCGTGTTCGGTGCCGCACGTTTTCGTGATGCCACCCAGCGCGAACCGCTCGAAGCGCAGGGGGTGCAGACCATCAGCATCGATCTCCAGAAGGCTCGCTTCGACGAGGTGCCCGACAACATCGACATCGTGCTCAACTTCGCCGTCGCCAAGGTGAACGACTTCGAGGTTGCCTTCGCTGCGAACGCCGAAGGTCCGGCCGCGCTGATGGAACTCTGCCAGCCTGAGATGTTCCTGCACTGCTCGTCCACTGCCGTCTACGCACCCGACGACCACACACCGCGACTTGAGAGCGATCCACTCGGCGATAGCCATCGGCCGATGCCGGGCATGCCCACGTACAGCATCTCCAAGATTGCTGCCGAGGTGTTGGTGAAGTACACGGCGAAGCGCCTCGGCGTTCCCACCGTCATCGCCCGGCTCAATGTGCCCTACGGCGATAGCTACGGCTGGATGATGTTTCACCTGATGATGATGGAACGGGGCGTGCCGGTGCCGGTACATATCGACCAGCCCACCAGCTACACGCCAATCCACTCCGACGACATCGTGCGTTCCATTCCGTACCTGCTGTCGCTCGCCTCGGTGCCCACCACCATCGTGAACTGGGGCGGCGAAGACGTGGCCGGCATCGAAGATTGGTGCACCGAGATGGGTCGACTCACGGGTCTTGCTCCAGAGTTCGCGCCGACAGAGGCAACCATCGCCGCCATCATTCCCGATCTCACCAAGCTGCACTCCACGGGCTTTCGCAGTGAGGTCAACTGGCGCGAGGGACTCCGACGCCAGATCGCCACCACCCGTCCTGACTTACTCAAGTAGCGCGGACCGCGCGTGCGCATTGGGCTCACGGTCTTCCTGACGGACCGCACCATCGATCCAGTCACTCTGGCCTGCGAAGCGGAGGCACGCGGCTTTGACTCGCTGTACTTTCCTGAACACACGCATATCCCGATCAGCCGCGTCACATCACCGCCCACCGGCGACGATGAGTTGAATGACGAGTACAAACGCACGCTCGACCCACTGATCGCCATCGGCGCTGCCGCGGCTGTCACGAGCACGCTCGTGCTCGGCACCGGCGTGTCGCTGGTGGCCCAACACGATCCCATCGTGATGGCCAAGCAACTCGCCACGCTCGATCTCATCTCGAGCGGCCGCATCACCCTCGGCGTGGGCTTCGGCTGGAACCAGGACGAGATGACCCACCACGGTGTGGCATACGCGACCCGCCGAGAGCAGGCCAGAGAACACGTGCTTGCCATGATCGAACTGTGGTCGCACGAGGAGGCCACGTTCAACGGAGAGTTCGTGCGATTCGGCTCATCGTGGAGCTGGCCCAAGCCCGTGCAACAGCCGCGCCTGCGCACACTCGTTGGAGGCGGCGCCGGCCCGAAGTTGTTCGCGCACATCAGCGAATACGCCGACGGATGGTTCCCCATCGGCGGCGCCGGCGTGCGCGATGCCCTTCCCGCGCTGCGTCAAGCCTGGGACGCGGCTCGTCGGTCCGGCGCCCCCGAGGTCGTACCGTTCGGCGTGGTTGCCGACGCCGGCAAGATCGACTACTACCGAACAATCGGGTGTAGCGAGGTCGTGCTACGCGTCGTCGGCGCTGATCGTGATACCACGTTGCATCAACTCGATGCACTGGCCGGCATCGCACTCGTCGGGTCGTAAATCGCCGCGCTTCAAGCCGCTACGGTCGCGGCCGGGGGTAGTTGAGGTGAGCGAATTTCGATACATGCCCGCGCTCGACGGGTTGCGCGCAATGGCTGTAGTCGCCGTGCTCTTTTTCCATGCCCAGTCGTCGTTTGCCCCGGGAGGGTTTCTGGGCGTTTCGGTCTTCTTCACCTTGTCTGGATACCTCATCACGTCGTTGCTGTTGAGCGAGCACGCCAACACGCGATCTATCTCCCTGCGCGCGTTCTACGCGCGACGGCTCCGCCGGCTCGCGCCGGGTTCGTATGCCTGCATCGCTGTGGTCATCGCCCTCGGCGCCACCTGGACGGCCTATCAACGTGAGCACCTCGCAGGCGACGTAGTGGCAGCGTTGGCGAACGTGTCGAATTGGAGGTTCGCATTTGCATCGCGTTCGTACAGTGAGCTCTTCCTCGCCTCACCGAGTCCGCTCGCCCACTATTGGTCGCTGGCCATCGAGGAACAGTGCTACCTCGTGCTTCCGGTCGTGGTGTTGTTGGCGTTGCGGCGGGGACAGCGCACGCTCTTCGTCGTCACCGCTGTGTTACTGAGCGCCTCGCTGATAGCCACGCTGCTCACGACCAATTTCGACCTCATTTACAACGGCACGCACACCCGGGCAGCGGAGTTGCTGATAGGGGTATTGCTCGCGCAGGTTCTGTTCAACCGTCGTATCGCCGCACGCTCGCTCACATGGTTCGGTGCTGCGGCGCTCGTCTCCCTTGCGGCACTCGTCGCGAATTCCGATGTTCGAGATCGCTGGCTCTATCGCGGTGGACTGCCCGCCGTGGCCGTGCTATCGGCCACGGTCATCGCAGCGCTCGTCAGCGGCGGTGTTCTCGCTCGCGCGTTGGCATGGCGACCGCTCGTGGCGATCGGCAAAATCAGCTACGGCTTGTACCTCGTGCACTGGCCGCTCTTTGTCGTTCTTTCACCGGCGCGTACGCATCTACACGGCGTCATGCTCACGGCTGTTCGCCTCGCGATCAGTCTTGCTCTTGCCACGTTGTCGTATCACCAACTGGAGCTGCCCATCCGCCAGCGACACGTCTTGGCCACTCCACGCGTGGCATTGTCGGCACTGAGTGTCGCCCTGCCCACCTTGCTGATCGCCTCGTTGGTCGCCCTTCCTCTGGCGCACTACACACCCACCGAACAACTGCTCGCCAAAGGCGCATCTGGACTGATGGACTTCAACGAGCAGTCCTCACTCGGCTCGGCGCAATTTGCGAAGAAGGTGACATACCCCGCACCTTCGCGCATCCTCGTCGTTGGCAGCGACAACAGCCCCGTCACGCTGCTCGCGCTGCTCGGATACGACGTCATCGACGGCGTGCAGCCCGGATGTCCCATCGCCAACGCAGTAGAGGCACGTCTGTCCAACGGCAGCATTCTCTCGACATCGGCGTGCGAGCCAATGCAGGATCGTTGGCCCCGACTGGTCACCACATCTCATCCGGACCTCGTGATCGTCTCCACCGGCTCCTTGGATCGGTCCCTCATCAAACGCGCGTCTGATACTGGATACCCGACCTCGGCCCAGCTCGTCGACTTTGCCGCCCGAGCGGAGGCCGCCTATGCCGACATCGAGCATGACGTCGCGCTCATCGAGTCCGCAGGTGTGCCGATAGCCGTCGTAGATCACCCCGCGCCGATGGCCGCAGGGGACGCCCTCGAGAACGTGCACATGGCTCGACTGCGCTTGAGCCACCCTGAGATCGGGGGTTTCGTAACAACCGACCCGAATCTCATCACAACGGTGCACACTCTGCTCAGTGCTCCCGGCCGCAACGATCCGCGGCTGCGCGTGCTTGTCATCGGCGACTCCACCTCGTTCAATCTGGCCGAGGCTCTCAGCGACGCAGCGCCGGATCGACTGCACGTGATGTGGGCGGGTGAGAACGGCTGCGCCTTCGTGAGGGCGGAGCAAACACGCGCCAGAACTGCCGACCCCTGGACTCCGAATACCTGTGCGCCATTCGACGTGAAGTTGCCGCCCCTACTTGACTCGCTACACCCACAGGTCGTGCTCCTCGTCGCCAGTCTGTTCGAGCTGACCGAACAGCGGTATCCGGGCGACCCTGCCGCGCACGCGGCCGGCGATCCGCAATACGTGGCCTTCCATGACTCCGAGATGGCTGACTTCTTGTCGATACTGCGCGCTCACGCCGTGCCGCTCCTCATCGCCGATTCTCCTGCGATCACAGCGGGATGGGCCACAGCAGAACAGGCCAACCCCCTGCGCACTGCCGCGTGGAACGCGCAGATCCGCAGGTGGGTCGCGAGCTCACCATTCATCGGCCTGTTTGACTACAACAGTCCGTTGCAGGCCGTCGAGGCAACGCATGGCTCGATTCGTCCCGACGGCGTGCACCCCGAGATCACCGCGTTGACCGATCTGGCGCGGGTCGTCTACGTCCCAGAATTGATCACTCAGACGGCCGTGTTACGGGCCGCACTGGGCCTCGCACCCTGAACAGCTTGCATGCGGGCTCGGCTTTGCAGTGATACGGCGGACGCGCTCGCGGAAATGGTGCAGACTGTGAGCATGGGCTACGTCGTGCAGGTGGTGGTTGCGTTACGAAAGCCGCCGAGTGAGGCGTTGATGACCGCGCTCGATCATCTCTTCGGCGAGGCGAGTCACCAGCACGGCACCAAGACGGTCGAGTTGACCGAGCACGTGTCGGTGAGCGACGAAGCCGACGCGATCGCCTTCGTGCGGGGTCTGGTGATCGACGCGATTCCCGAGGGATCCAAGATCGCCGAGATCGTCGCCTCCCCAGACTGACGCGAGTTTCCCGGCGCCTAGAGAATCGGACGAAGTCAGTCGTCGGCCGGGTCGACGAGGAGGTCGACACTGAGCGCAAGCGCCGCCGCAAGCGCCGCCGCGCGCTCGATGATGACGGTGAAGATATAGCTCACACTGGTGCCGTCGAGCATGGGCGGATCACCCAACGATCGGATGAGCGCGCCGGGTTCGTCAGGAACGCCGATTGGCTTGATGTCGGGAAGAGTCCCGGCCTGACGCCAGATGTCGACGCCAGCCGACCGCTTCGCTTGGGGCCTTCTGCGTTGGTTGTTCCGGTTTCGTTGTGGGGCGTTCACAGGTCGTCCTCTGCGAGCAGTTGCTCAGGGCGCAGGCCCAGCGCAATACGGAGCTGATCGGCATTCAGGTCGGCCAGCGAACTCGACCGCGGCAACACCAATTGTGCGATGTGACGCTTTCCGTTCACGATTTCCTCAACACGTTCATCGATCGTGCCAGGGCACACCAGTCGATGCGAGATCACAGTGCGGCTCTGCCCTATGCGCCATGCCCGGTCGCGAGCCTGATCCTCGACGGCGGGGTTCCACCAACGGTCGTAGAGCACCACGTGGTTGGCCGAGGTGAGGTTCAGACCTGTACCACCCGCCTTCAGCGAAAGCACCATGGCACCCGGGCCCTGACCATTCTGGAAATCGGTGACCAATTCGTCGCGAGCCGTACGGCTGAGGCTGCCGTCGTAACAGGCGATCGGTAAGCCGGTGACCTCGGTGAGGTGCTCGGCAAGACGCCTGCCCCAGGTGGCGAAGTGTGTGAACACCAGAATGCGTTCCCCCGAGGCGAAGACGGTCTCGACGATTTCCTCGAGTCGCACCAGTTTGCCGGATCGCCCAGCGAGTGGTCGTCCGTCATCGCGGTACGCAGCCGGATGATTGCAAATCTGCTTTAGTGCCGTGATCGCAGCGAGAATGGCGCCTTTTTTGGCCTCACCACCAGCATCGGTAACGTCGGCCACGAGGGTGTCGAGCACCGCCTGATACAGACCAATCTGCTCGGGCGTCATCGTGCAATGATCGAGCTCGTCGATCTTGTCGGGGAGTTCGACGGCGACTTCGGGTTCGGTCTTGGTCCGTCTGAAGAGCAACATGCCGTTGAGTGCGCGCAGCGCCGATTCACCATCGCCCGCCATCTGGGCGATGAACGACGGACGCGGCCCGACCAAGCCAGGATTCGTGAAATCGAGAATGGCCCACAGGTCGCCGAGACCGTTCTCGATCGGGGTGCCCGTGAGCGCAAGGCGTGTGTGCGCGCTCAAGCGGCGCAACTGCTGCGACGTATCGCTGCCGGGATTCTTGATCGCCTGCGCCTCGTCGAGCACGACGGTGCGCCACGGTATGGCCGCGAGCGCGTCGATATCGCGCACAGCTGTTGCGTAGGTGGTGATAACGATGTCGGCGCCGGCGATCTCTTGCGCAATCTGGTGAGCTGCGGCTCTGGCCGCACCGTGATGCACCACCACCTTTAAGTCGGGGGCAAACCGGGCGGCTTCAGCCGCCCAGTTACCGACCACGGCAGCGGGAGCGACGACCAGCGTTGCCTCGGTGCCTGCGCTGCGGGCAAGATGAGCAAGCACCGTCGGCGTCTTGCCGAGGCCCATGTCGAGGGCAAGACACCCACCGAGTCCTGCGGCGTCGAGGAATCCGATCCACGCCACAGCCTCGGCTTGATAGCGGCGGAGCGTTCCGATGAATCCCGCGGGTTGGGTGATCGGCGAGCTCGAGACTTCGCTCGCGCGCGAGAGAATGTCGTTGGCCCAACTATTGCCAAAGACGACCACTCCGCCCGACAGACCCGAGCCACCCAGACCCAGACTGTGCTGCAAGATCTCCGCGCCCGTGAGCTGCGTGATGGACTCTCGCTCGGCAAGGGCCGCGGCAGCCTGTTCGAGATCGAGGCGATCGACCTCGATCCATTTTCCGCGCGATTGAACCAGTGGGCGCGCTTGACGAGCGAGCGCCCTGATCTCCTCGGCGGTCAGTTCGACATCGTCGAACAACACCGACCACGCCACAGCGCTGAGTTGATGCGCTCCGACCACGGAGTTGGCGGGAGCGTCAGCGAACAGTCGCAGCGACGGCTTCGCCTTGCGACGCGACAGCGCGGGAAGTCGCACGTCGAAGCCGACGCGCGCCAGCGTTGGGCCGACCTCGGTCATGAACTGCCATGCCTCGTCCTGGCTCAACGCGACATGCCCTCGGCGCGAACCACTCGCACGCTCGAGCGCTGGTAGGAGCCGACCGAGGCGCTGCCACTCAGTGACCATCGAACGACGAGTGCCCTCGGTGCGCAGCGCCGTATCGATGGGAGTCAATGGGCCTTTGCCCGACGACACGAGTACCGAGACGAGCCATACTCCGCCCGCCGGCGGTTCATCGAGTTGCACGACGAGTCGCGGCCGATTGATGTCGGTCGCGGTGTGCGACCAGTGGTCGAGTCGCTTCGAGGTCGCGATCGCCAAGTTTGCATTGGCGCGAAATGGCACGCCATCGAGACTTGCGATGACGGTGTCATCCATGTCTCGCGGAGTCTTGGTGCTCGGCGGCAGGGCGGGCAGCTCCATTCGCTCAATCCCTGTGCGCACGATGGCCTCGACTGTGGCCGCGATGACAGCGGTGGCGGTGGCTCGACCATCGCCACCGGTCACGGCAACGACAGCCCCCGGCATCACTGCGGCGAGCGCGGTGATGACTGCGCTGTCGATCAGCGCTGGGACCCAGTGCACAACCCCGTCGACGGCTCCGGCATCAGCGCGACCGCTGATGCGCACACTCGGAACTACCGAACCTTGCGCGACGAGGCGCACACCCTCGAGCGCGACCCGACCGAGCCACTGCACGCTGGGTCCGACGCCCTGAGGTTCGTGACCACCACCGACAGCGACCAGCCAGCCCAGCGCATCCTTCATTGGAATGGCCACGGCGTCGGCTCGCGCCCCACCGGACAGCGGCACCCCCTGATGTAGTTGCCAGCCAACGGATGGACCACCGATGGCCTCGAGCCGGGTCGCCAGCTCGTCGTTGTTGTCGGCCGGCGAGCCACGCCCGGCAGCCCAGACCACAACGAGGCCAGCCGACCATGACGCTTGCAACTGAGCCTCTTCGGGTTCGATGTACTCAGGCTCGTCGTCGACCGGGTCGTCGTTGTAGGCAGCTCGAGACGTCGCCCTGATCAACTCCACAGCAGAAGGCGGCAACGGCAACGGGGTGGGCCGCAGCCGGTTCGCAGTGTTGTGCAGACTGTCGAGCGTGTCGGTGAAGTCGGCCACGACCTGGTCGCGCTCATCGCCGCTGAGGTTCGCCACCGACCGCAGATCATCCTCGGCATCAGCGATCAGTCGATCGAGCAGAGCCAACGAACCACGCGTATCGGCGCGAAGAAGATCCAGGTCGTTGTCCGAGCCCCAGCCTCCAGAGACTGCCCACACCGCCTTTTCGAGTTGTCGTGAATCGCTCATCACAGTCCCGTCAGAATTCGCCGTTTCCTGCCGCATCGCGCCGCCCGAGGGCCGCTCTCACCGATGCCGACGGACGTTCGCCCCTCGTCACCGGACCCGACTCGTCAACCGGCTCCGCCCGGGTGGACGGAACTGTCGCTGACACCAAGAGACAACGCGCACGGATCTCAAGGGGCGGGGCAACGACGCTTCAACACGGCGCCCCTGCAGTGGCACAGCGTACCTGCTGCGTCGGCATACGGGCGCAACTCTGCAGCAATGTAACTTTCGCACAACGCGCGAAGTTTACGTCTCGCTGCGCATGGGGTTTGGTGAGAAAGCCACGTGTGGCGTGGGCAAATGACCAGCCCCTCGACGCTTCTGGGGAGTGTTCCTCTTCAATCGATCAGCACATGGTCAGGACGCGTCGGGCGCTGCCTCAGCGACACCATCGAACCACAGACATGAGGCGATTTCGTTCATCACCACACAGTAGCGACGTGCGTGAGCATCTACGCCGCCCCCTGACGACGCACTATGGTCGCGAAGACTGAACGGCCTCTGGTCGGCGTAGGGATCCGGAGGAGACGCACGTGAGCGAACTAGGCGACTCGATTCGCGAGTCGAAGAGCGCGCTCGCTGAAGTCTTTCGCAACCGCAACCTGCGCCGCCTGAACCTCGCTTTCGCCGGCTCGATCATCGGCGACTGGGCCTACGCCGTCGGTGCATCGGTCTACGCGTATCGTCAGGGCGGCGCCACCGCGGTGGGGGTTCTCGGCGTCGTTCGCTTCCTGTCGATGGCAATTCTTGCCCCGATCACGTCGATGCTCGCCGACAAGTTCGATCGTAAGAGGGTGATGATTGCCGCCGATGCACTTCGCGTGGTGCTGGTGCTCGGCGCGGCGCTCGTGATCAGCCTGGACGGACCGCCGATCGTGGTCTACGCCATCGCTATCCTCACGGCGCTCACGGGCACCGCCTTCCGGCCGGCGCAGGCGTCGTTGATGCCGTCGCTCGCCAATCATCCCGGCGAACTCAGCGCGGCGAATGTTGCCTCGAGCACCATCGAGAGCGTCGGCTTCTTCGTCGGCCCGGCCATCGGCGGCCTGCTACTCGGGATCACCAGCATCGCCTGGGTTTACGTCTTCGACGCGGCCACGTTCGCGTGGTCGGCGCTGTGGGTGATGGGCCTAGACCCCGCACCACGCACCGAGACTGAGACGGCAGAGGACAGCGAAGCTCGCGCCGAGGACGCGGCTGAGCCAAAAGGAATGTTCGCCGGCGCAAGCGATGGCTACCGCGAGATCTTTCGCAATCGCGACATTCGGTTGCTTGTCGGAATGTATTGCGCCCAGACGGTAGTGGCCGGCGCCTCAATCGTGTTCGGCGTTGCGATCGCGCTCGATCTGTTGCAGCTCAAAGAGAGTGGGGTCGGCGTGATCAATTCAGCCTTCGGTGTGGGTGGCCTCGTCGGAGGGTTCGTTGCGTTGATGCTCGCCCAACGCGGCAAACTCGCCCGCGATTTCGGGCTGGGCGTGATCTTGTGGGCTGCGCCGCTGATGATCATCGCCGCGTGGCCGACTCTCCCCGTCGCGCTGTTCGCGATGGTGTTCGTCGGCGTCGGCAACTCAATCGTCGACGTAAACGCCTACACGATCCTGCAGCGACTCGTTCCCGACGAAGTCATGGGCCGCGTGTTCGGTGCCATGGAAAGCGCCATCATCGGCGGCATGGCACTCGGAGCACTCCTGATGCCGTTCCTGATCCACACGGTCGGACTGCGTACCGGCCTTGTCATCCTCGGCTCGGCGATCACCGTGGTCGCCGCGCTCGGTATCTCGGGCCTGCGACGTATCGACCGGGTGGCGCTCGCACCGGAGGGCCTCGAACTTCTCCGCAGCGTGTCGATACTCGGCATGCTGCCCGAAAACGTGCTCGAACGTCTCGCGCGCAGCGCAAAGCTGGTCACGGTCCCCGGCGGGCAGGTGGTGTTCAGCGAGGGCGATGCCGGTGATCTGTTCTATGTGATCGAAACGGGCACGGCGGACGTCTCCATCGCCGGCAAGGTCGTGAACTCGCTCGTCGTCGGAGATTCCTTCGGCGAGATTGCGTTGCTGCGCAACATCCCAAGGACTGCATCGATCACCGCGACGAGCGATCTGACGGTGCGAACGATCGGGCGTGACCGCTTCATTGCAGCGGTCACGGGTCACGGCGACGCGGCCGATCAGGCAGAGTTGGTCATCGGGCCGTTGTTGGCCGGCCGCTGACCCAGCCAACAACTACGCGATAGGAGTACCGATACAGATGGTGTCGCCTTCGCGGGCAGCATGTACGCGCAGTCCATCGATGCCCTGAAACGACTGCTCGATGGCATCCACCTGGACGTCGGTGCGATCGGGATCGTGGTGGAACAACAGCACACCTCGTGCGCCCGCTCGTTTGGCGAGCTCGATCGGGTAGTCGACCGCAGAGTGCCCGAAGTGTAAACGACCCGGGAGCTCGCTGGCTGTGTACTGCGAATCGTGGATGAGCAGATCGACCCCGGCGCACAGTGTCATCGCGGCCTCGTGATACGGGCCGAAGCCATCGGGCCCCGGGCCCATTTCTCCTGCCGGGCCATGATCGGACATGTACACGATGCTGCTATGGGCATCACTGATGCGGTAGCCCATCGCACGGCCGCCCGGATGCGGGATCTCGCGAGCCAACACGGTGAAGCCCTCGATCACACATTCGCCTTCGTCGATGGTGTCGAAGGACCAGGTGCCGCGCAAGTCCGTAGGGCCGATGGGAAACGCTGGCGCGCGCATGGTCTCACTGAGCAGCTCGAGTGCTGTCGCCCCCTGCTCGGGCACGATCACTCGGGTGACGGCATCGTGATTGTCCGCAGACTTGAAGAACGGAAGTCCCATCATGTGATCCCAATGCAGGTGCCCGAGCAGAATCGTTCCATGGAATGCCTCGCCGCCGAGGAGTGCAGGCACAGCACGAAGTCCGGTTCCCGCGTCGAGGAGGAGCCGGGGCACCTCTTCGTCGTCATGGGCAACCGCAATGCACGACGTGTGACCGCCAACGACGGCGAAGGCCGCACCCGGTGCGGGCGTCGACCCCCGCACTCCACACAGATGGATTCGCACTCAGGCGACCGACGCCACGATGCACGCAAACATGCTGAGACGATATCCGCGAATCTCAGGCGTAGCGCGCCGCACGTGTTCCGGGAGGATTGTTCACGCCGGCAACGGCATCGGGGTTCTCCACACAGACCTCACACTCGAGTCCATCGGGGTCGCGAAAGAAGATACTCAGGATCTGACCGAAGTCGGTGACGAAGTCGTCAGCCGCGCCTCTCGCCATGAGCCGGTCACGGATCTCGTCGAACGACTCCAGCGATGCTGCCATCAGCGCGAGGTGATCGATACGGCCGCGACCGAACATCGGCGTCTGTCGGTCGGCTTCGGTGTTGCCCTCGATGTGGAACACGTTGAGTTCGGACCAGTCGCCGATCTTGATGATCGAAATTCGAGGACCCGAGCCGTCGGGGAACTCAGAACCGTCATGCACGATCACCGCCTCGAACACCCCGCGGTAGAACTCGTGCAGTCGAGCGGGATCGTTCGTGATGGTGGCCACGTGGTTCAAACCCTTGAGCAGCATGTCGATTCGCGTTCTGTTGGTCCGTATGGATGCGGTATCAGCGGGGACCGAGCACCGAGTCGCTGACCCGGCGACGATGAAACGAGGCACTCCCCCAGGCCGGCATGAGCGCCCACGCCTTCTTCATGAACAGCTGCAGGTCGCACTCCCACGTGTAGCCGATTGCGCCATGCACCTGCAGCGCGCTGCGGGCGGCCTTCTGCGCCGCTTCGGAGGTCAACGCCTTGGCCATGCTCACATCTCGCCCGCGGGTTTCGGCTCCAGTGGCGTGCGACCACGCAGCCCGATACACGGCGGGCCGGGCGAACTCGACCTTCAGCAGCGCGTCGGCCATGAGGTGCTTGACCGCCTGGAACGAACCGATCGGCTGGCCAAACTGGCGGCGATCGCGTGCGTAATCGCCCGCGATAGCGAGCATGCGCGACGACAACCCCAGCAGATACGCAGCAGCTGCGAGAGCACCGGCATCGGTGGCCTCGTCTCGATCAACCCCGAGGAACTGGCCTGCGCCCTCGGTGCCGGACAGCGTGGCAAGTCGGCGGCCGCCATCGATGCCTTCGACGTGGTCGATCTGCAACTCTGACACCTTGAGGGCACGCACTGCTTCGTGGTCGGCGAGCAGCACGAGCGTGGCCACGTTGGCGTGCGGGACGTAGCGTTCGCCCATCAGAGCGGCGGTGACCGCGACAGATCCATCGGCCACACCCGCGGCCCACTGAGTGCCGCGTAGCGCCAAGGCACCCACCGTCATCGTCTCGAACACTGGTCCGGGAACAGCAGCACGGCCCAGCTCTTCGACGAGCAGGATCGTGTCGACGAAGTCGCCACCCATGCCCCCATCGGCCTCGGGCAGCATCATCGACAGCACGCCCATATCGGCCAGCCGGGCCCACAGTGCGGCATCGCGACCGGTGCCTGTTTCCCACACGTTGCGGAGCTGCGCCGGAGTGAACTCGCGCTCGAGCATCTCGCGTAGTCCGGTGGCGAACTGGTGTTGATCGGGGCTGAAGCTGAATTTCACAGGATCACGCTCAGCCTCTCGGCAGGTTCAGGACACGATCGGCGATGATGTTGCGCTGAATCTCGTTCGTGCCAGCGTAGATCGGTCCGCTGAGGCTGAACAAGAAGCCGTCGATCCATTGCTCGTGGGCACCATCCATACGCTCGGCATCGGTGCCGAGCAGCTGCATCGCGAGTTCGTGGGCGCGAACATCCATCTCGCTCCAGAAGATCTTGTTGAGGCTGCTCTCGCTGCCGATGTGGCCACCCTCGAGCAGCTTGGTGACCGTCATGTACGTGTGCAGGCGATAGCCCTCGGCCTGCATCCACACATCGGTGACGGCATCGCGCATGGCGTCGTCGTCAGGGTCGCCGATCTTGATCCACAGTTTGATCAGCCGATCGACAGCCACGTTGAACCGCGCCGGGCTGCGCAGGCTGACGCCGCGCTCGAATCCGGCAGTGGCCATGGCCACACTCCAGCCGTTGCCGACGCCGCCGAGCGTGTTCTCGATGGGCACGTGCACATCGTCGAAGAAGATCTCGGCAAAGCCGGTGTCGCCATCGAGCTGCGCGATGGGACGCACCGTGATACCCGGCGTGTCGAGTGGCGCCAGGATGAACGTGAGGCCCTTGTGTCGGCTGGATTCGGGATCAGTGCGGAAGATACCGAAGCACCAATCGGCCCACGCTGCGCGGCTGGCCCAGATCTTTTGCCCGTTGAGAATCCACTCGGAGCCATCGTCGCTGAGCGTTCCCCTACTACGAATGCTGGCCATGTCGCTGCCTGCGTCGGGCTCGCTCCAGGCCTGCGCCCAGATCTCGTCGCTGCGCGCCATCGCGGGCAGAAAGCGAGCCTTCTGTTCGGGCGTGCCGACCTCGATGATGGTGGGGCCGAGCAGGAAGATGCCGTTCTGGCTCACACGCCCGGGCGCACCACTGCGCCAGTACTCCTCTTCGAAGATCAGCCACTTCACGTAGTCGGCATCGCGGCCGCCGTATTCAGCAGGCCAACTGACTGCAGACCAACCGCCGTCATAGAGCTTTGCCTCCCACTGACGGTGCAGCTCGAAACCCTCGGCAGTGTCAAAGCTGGGCAGCGGCTCGTCAGGAACGTTGGCCTGCAGCCAGGCGCGGGCCTCGGCACGAAAGGCTTGTTCGTCGGGGGTCTCGGTGAGATCCATGGCCCCGTACCGTATCTGACGATCCGTCAGAAACCGGGCACTGCTTGGCTCCAGCGCTCGTCTTGTCCGTCCGGATGTGCCAGCATTCCCACATGGGGACACACG
>JANYCT010000021.1 GCA_025360105.1 Actinomycetes bacterium
ATTTCGATGATCCCGAGGCGGCCACGCCGGCGGAGGACCCCGAGGGCGAATGGCATCGCGCGCAAGGCATCGCCGCGAACAACGGCACCTGGGATTGGCTCGGCAAACCCGATGCCGAACGCACTGCCGACGATGAAGAGGCCATGACGCTGTCGGCCTATGCCGCGGCGTACCACTGGGCGCGTGCCGCACGGCGCGGCCCCGAGAACGTGGCCCGCGCCGAGTGGCTGCTGTCGCGGGTGTGGGCCGTGCGCGGCAATGGCGCGTTGGCATTGCACCATGGTGATCGCTGTATGGCGGCGTGCTCGGACGCAAACCTGAACGACTTCGATCTTGCCTATGCGCACGAGGCGCGGGCCCGAGCGCTCGCATGCCTCGGGCGCAACGACGAGGCTGCTGCGGAGCGCTCGCTCGCCGCAGCGGTGCCCATTGCTGATGACGAGGATCGTGAACTCGTCGTCGCCGATCTCGCGGCCGAGCCGTGGTTCGGGGTGTGAGCCGGCACGTCACCATCCTTGGGATCTGCGCCAGCCTGCAGGCCGGATCATCGAACCTCACGCTGTTGCACGAGGCTGCTGGGCTGATGCCGGCCGATGTCGACTTCACCATCTTCGAGGGGCTCGGCGACATCCCCCACTTCAATCCCGATCACGAAGCCGACGGCGCGCCGGATCGGGTCGTCCAGTTTCGGGCGATGTTGCAGGCTGCTGACGGCGTGATCATCGCCTCGCCGGAGTACGGCTTCTCGCTGCCCGGTTCGTTGAAGAACGCGATTGATTGGACCATCGGTACGGGTGAGTTGGCAGGCAAGCCGGTCGCGGTCACCGCCTCGGTCGCTGGCCTCGGGCGCGGTCGGCGCGGGCTGCAGGCACTGCTCGTACCGCTGGGTGCGGTGGGTGCCGTGGTGGTTGGGGGCGAGCCGATCGTGCGCGGATCGGGAGCTCGCGCCGAACTTGGCCTGCTCGTCGCGGCGCTTATCGAAGCGGTCGAGCAGCGTGAGTCAGTCGAGTGAGTCGCTGACAACGTGTCCTAAGGTGTGCGCATGAGCGTTGTGGTGAGCCTTGCCGACCTTCCATCTGCGATCGATGCGCAAATCGGGTGGTGCTATCTCCTCACCGTGTCCGACGATGCCGAGCCGCGCGTGGTTGCGATTGCTCCGAGCTGGGATCCGTTGGGCACCTTCCTCAGCGCCGAGGTGGGCCGACGCACTGCGGCCAATGTGGCCGCCCGCCCCAAGGTGTCACTCGTGTGGCCGCCTGCGACCGCGGATGGCTACAGCCTCATCGCCGACGGCATCGGCGCAGTCGATGGCACCATCGTGCGCTTCGAGCCGACGAGCGCAGTGCTGCACCGTCCGGCGGTGGGAAGCCCGGCGTCGTGAACGACGAGCAGATCTCTGCAGCGTTGGCCGACGAACGCATGGCGCTTGCTGACCTGCTCGAGTCGCTTACGCCCGAGCAGTTGCGCACGTGGTCGTTGTGCGCGGGATGGAGGGTGCAAGACGTGGCCGGTCATCTCACCGCGTTGTTCAACGTGTCGATGGTGTCCATCATGACCCGTGTCGTGCGGAACGGTTTCTCGGTGACCAAGGCCTCGCAACAGATCACCACCGAGTTGAGTGCCCGACCGATCGCAGAGATCGCTCAGCAGCTTCGCGACAACGCATCGAATCGTAAACACCCGCCCACGTTGCCGATGGCGCCGCTTGCCGATGTCATCGTGCACGGCGAAGACATTCGTCGCCCGCTCGGCATCACTCGCGAGATTCCATTCGAGCGTTTGTCGGCCGTGATGGACTTCATCACCGGTGGCCGCGCCATCGGCTTCCTGCCGGCGTCACGTATCCGCGGTCTTCGTTTCACCGCCACCGATGGCGACGGCATCTGGGGAAGCGGTCAGATCGTGCACGGTCCGGCCCTCAGCCTGTTGATGGGCGCGATGGGTCGACGAGTCGCGTTCGCCGAACTCGGTGGGTCAGTGGAGGTGTTGTCCGAGCGGCTGCAGGGCAAGGTGAAGAAGATCGAGTAATCCGCCTTGCAGCCGCTGGATCAGAGGTACTGCTCCAACTGCGGTGCGATGTCCTCGGGTGTGACCATCGGGCTGAAGCGTGCGACCACGGCCCCCGTGCGATCGACGAGGAACTTCTCGAAGTTCCATGTGATGTCGTCGGTCCCTCCAGCTCCGGGTT
>JANYCT010000040.1 GCA_025360105.1 Actinomycetes bacterium
CTCGATGTCGGCTCATCGCATCCTGGGGCTGAAGCAGGTCCCAAGGGTTGGGCTGTTCGCCCATTAAAGCGGTACGCGAGCTGGGTTCAGAACGTCGTGAGACAGTTCGGTCCCTATCCTCCGCAGCCGAAGGTGTATTGACGAAGGCTGTCCCTAGTACGAGAGGACCGGGACGGACGTAGCTCTGGTGTGTCAGTTGTCTTGCCAAAGGCACGGCTGATTAGCCACCTACGGAAGGGATAACCGCTGAAAGCATCTAAGCGGGAAGCCCGTTCGAAGATGAGTACACCCATGCGGTTAACGCAGTAAGGCCCGTGACGAGACCATCACGTTGATAGGCCGGAGGTGTAAGCACGGTAACGTGTTGAGCCGACCGGTACTAATCGGCCGAGGGCTTGAATTTTCAAATTAGCTCGTGCTTGCTCTGGAGTCCTTGAGGTCGCTGATGCGACTCATTGACACAAGATTTCGGTGGCCATAGCGGCAGGGTCACACCCGTTCCCATCCCGAACACGGAAGTTAAGACTGCCAGCGCCGATGGTACTTGGGGGTAGACCCCCTGGGAGAGTAGGTCGCCGCCGAATTTCGAAATCACATGCCCCCAGCGCGAGCTGGGGGCATGTCGTATTTTTCATACTCGCTGGCCATAGGCTATTGGGCCATGCCTCCTAGCCCTCGCCCTCGCCCCCGTCCCTCTCACACCGGGCGGGACCACGGGGATTTCGGATCTAGTGGATCTGGCTCAGGTGGGCAGGGTTCGGGCCGTCGTCAGGGTGAGCAGCGCACGCAGCGTCCGTTGACAGCAGCCGACAGGCGCTCCATGGAGGTTAAGGCCAAGCGTGGACTGCGAGATGAGTCGGCCCCCGCGAAGGTTTCATCATCTGCAGGCGGCAGCGAGCACGACTCCTGGGAACCCGAAACGTGGCAGGACGACGGCTCGGTGGGCGATGCGGCCCGAGAGGCGACTGCGAGGGCGCGCGGCGGTGAGGATGCTCCTGTTCGCGAACGCCGGATGGGCGATCCTTCCCGTCTCGATCCGTCGTGGGTGCAGGAGGTGGAGCGCGAGGCCGATGCGCGAACCTCGGCGCGCTACATGGAGCGCCTGGCCGCTGCGACGGAGGCCCTCGAGCGTGATCGGTACGGAGATGCTCTGCGCATGGTGCAGTCAGTGCTCAAGAATTTGCCCAACGTGGGCGCAGGCCACGAGGTGGCCGGCATCGCGCTGTATCGACTCGGAGAGTGGCGTAAGGCGGCAGCAGAGCTGGAAAAGGCGCGCGCGTTGCATCCCGCGCCCGAGCAGCTTCCCGTGCTCGCCGACTGCTATCGGGCGATGCGTCGCTATCGCGAGGTCGACGAACTGTGGCGAGAGATCCGCGAGACGTCGCCGGCGCCGTCGGTGATGGCCGAGGGCCGCATTGTGGCCGCTGGTGCGCTCGCTGATCAGGGCGACATCGCCGGCGCACTCAAACTGCTGCTCAGAGTCGCAGATGCGCCCAAACGCGTGCGTGACTATCACCTGAAGCAGTGGTACGTGATCGCTGATCTCTATGACCGCTCCGGAGACGTCGTCAAGGCACGGAACTTCTTCAAGCGCGTCGCTGCTGTGGATCCCCGTTATGCCGATGTGAGTGATCGATTGTCGATGCTTGGGCGTCGCTGAAGCGCCACCCCGAAACCTCGTCGCCCGAAACGGTGATGTCATCATGGCTGTCACACCCCTCGCGTACGCTCTGTCACATCGGCTTCCCCCGTATCAACGCTCGACGCTGCGTGTCAGAGGGCTCGGTCATGTCGATCGCTTTTCGGCACCGCATGTTGCTGGGCAAAGACAACGCAACGTCTGGCCACAAGGGAGAAGTTATGAATGTTGTGATACTCAAGGGTCGACTCTCGAGCGAACCTACGGTTCGAGAATTGGCGTCAGGGTCGGTGTTGATGTCGCTCGAACTCACCACCCGTGTGGAGGAGGTCGCGAGTTCGGTTCCACTCGTCTGGTTCGACCCTCCTGCGAAAGTCGCCGTCGCCGGTGGCGATGAGGTGAGCGTCGTCGGCACGGTACGACGGCGTTTCTATCGGGCCGGTGGCAGCACCCAAAGCCGAACCGAAGTGGTGGTCGAGCATCTCGGTCGCATAGCAGACAAGCGATCGCTCACCGCGCAACGCAAATGGATCGCAGCCGCCATGGGTGCCGCAGGGGTCGACGGGCTACCATCTCGCTGAGAGCGCGACCATGGGGGTCGCGTTTCACGACACTCAGGAGACCGTACCGTGGACCTCCACGCCCTGCTCGGCGACGACGCCGACTCATTGTTGAATCACACCTGCTCGGGAATCACCAAAGCACAGATACACCAGCCAGGTCCCGACTTCATCGACACGATGATGGTTCCTACTGATCGGTCGCCACAGGTGTTGCGCAACCTCGGGTCGCTGTATAACCATGGTCGGCTGTCGGGTTCGGGCTACGTGTCCATCCTGCCGGTCGATCAGGGCATTGAGCATTCGGCAGCGGCATCGTTTGCGCCAAACCCGATGTACATGGACCCGGCCAATATTGTCGAACTTGCCATTGAGGGTGGATGCAACGCGGTGGCCACCACCTTCGGTGTTCTGGGATCAGTGAGCCGACGTTATGCACATCGCATCCCGTTCATCGTCAAGATCAATCACAACGAGTTGATGACGTATCCAAACGCGTTCGATCAGATCATGTTCGGCAGCGTGCAGCAGGCCTATGACCTCGGTGCCAGCGGGGTGGGTGCCACCATCTACTTCGGGTCCGAGCAGTCGACTCGCCAAATTCAAGAAGTGGCCAAGGCCTTCAAGCAGGCACACGATCTGGGCATGTTCACCGTTTTGTGGTGCTACCTGCGCAACAACGGTTTCAAGACGGGTGGGGTCGACTATCACGTCTCGGCCGATCTCACCGGTCAAGCCAATCACATTGGCGTGACGATCGAAGCCGACATCATCAAGCAGAAACTGCCTGAGAACAATGGGGGCTACAACGCTTTACCCGGGTACGGCAAGACGAGTCCACTGGTGTACGACAAGCTCACCACCGATCATCCCATCGATCTCACCCGTTGGCAGGTTGCCAACTGCTACATGGGTCGCATCGGGCTGATCAACAGTGGTGGCGAGAGCAAAGGGGCCGGAGATCTGGCTGCGGCGGTGAAGACGGCCGTGATCAACAAGCGGGCGGGCGGACAAGGACTGATCTCTGGGCGAAAGGCATTCCAGAGACCGATGGCAGAGGGCGTGGCGCTGCTCCAAGCGATTCAAGATGTCTACCTCGACAGGTCGATCACCATCGCCTGATTGCCGGTCGCGCCCGCTCAGATGTCGAGGGGGCGAATCACCAAACCGGTGCGCAGCTTCGGCGTAAAGAAGGTGCTCTTCGGAGGCATGAGCAGGCCCTCGTCGGCAGTGCGTCGGATCTCATCGACGCTGACGGGTCGCAACAACACTCCGACGGCCGCCTGTCCGCTGGTCACGGACGCGACGATGTTCGCGACGCCGTGCTGATAACTGAGCTCGAAATGCGGCACCCGTTTCAGCGCATGTTCGAGCCGTGCGCTATCGAGGTCGCGAACGCCGACAAAGCACTCGGGTCGCGGCTGCATGTATGTGCCATGTCCATCGCTGTGAACGAGACACAGCGCCCCGTGCTCGACCACCGTGCGTGCGTGTCCTGCGCCGATGACGCCGGCCGGCGTCATCTCGAACAGTGGTGCGAAGCCCTCGAGGATCGCCCAGTCGGGAACCCCGTTGATCAATCGATGGATCGCTGCAACGCTCAACTGCTCGTCGACGAGTTCGCCCACGTAGGCCAGCGTGAGTTCCGAGGCCAAGGCGTGACTTCCCGTTGCTGTGCGCTGCTCGTCGCGGTAGGTGCGGCTGATGGCGTAGCGGTGATGCCCGTCGGCGATCACGACCGGTTGCGCGCTGATGGCGGCAGAGATCCGGCGAACACGATCGGGGTCCGCGACGCGTTCAACGATGTGTGTGACCCCGTTTTCGTCGATGCACTGCCCAACGGCCTCGCCGGGGGGGATCAATATCTCGGTGAGTCCTGCGGCAAGCGACAGACCCCACACGGGCGAGAGATTGGCATGCGTGGCACGGGTGAGATCAAGCCGGTCGGTCTTGGCCTTGGGGGTGGTCTGCTCGTGGGGCAGCACGCCTCCGGCACCTTCGTCGACGACCTCCAAAGCACCGAGCACGCCAACGGTTCGTCGTTCGGCTCCTGTTTCATCGGTGAACTGCATGCGATAGAGAGTGAACGATGGATTGGGGTCCGCCACCAGCACCCCTTGGGCGAGCCACTCGTGCAGCCGTTGGGCGGCGCGTTCGTAGCGCAACTCACCGTCCGACTCGCGGGGCACGTCGATGGCGACGATGTTGTGCCGATCGAGCGCAAGGAGGTCCTTCACGTCGCGATCAGAAATGACGTCGTACGGCGGTGCGGCCACCAAGTCGAGCGATTCATCGGCGGAATAGCGCAATGCGGGAAACGGTTCGAAGCGTGGCACCCGCACAGATTGCCATCTCCGCTGCGAGACTTGCTAGCTATGCATACTCATGCGTTTCCGGTTCTGTGCGATCTCGATGGCGTGGTATGGCTCGCGCACCAACCAATCGCCGGCTCGGTCGAGGCGATTGCGCGCCTGAGAGCCGCAGGTCATCGGGTGTTGTTCGTCACCAACAACTCCGCATCACGGATCGGCGAGCAGGAAGCAGCGCTGGCCGATATCGGCATCACGGCGACTGGTGACGTGCTCTCATCAGCGTTGGCCGCAGCGCTTCTCGTGCGCGTCGGGGATCGGGTGATGGTTTGCGGCGGGCCGGGCATCGACGAAGCACTGGAGCGACGTGGTGCCGTCGTGGCAACGAGGGCACCGTACGACGCAGTGATGGTTGGCTTCCATCGCAGCTTCGATTACGACGTGATGCGCGTCGCAGCAGATGCAGTGCGCGCGGGCGCGCGGCTGATCGGAACCAATGACGATGCCACCTACCCGACTCCGGACGGACCGATCCCCGGGGGCGGCGCAATTCTCAGCGGCATCGCGACTGCCGCAGGAGTTCGCCCGATCGTGGCGGGCAAGCCGTACGCGCCGATGGCGGGGCTTGTGCGGGCCGAGACGGGGATGGAGGATCTCCGCGCTGTCGTGATGGTAGGTGACCGACCCGATACGGACGGACGCTTTGCGCGCACACTCGGATGTCGCTACGCCCAGGTGTGGTCTGGCGTCACGGCACGCGAGGAGCATGTGTCTCCCACACCCTCGCTTGTCGGTGACAATCTCGCAGCGATCGTGACGCAACTGCTGACGTGACCAAACAACCGCCGAAGCGGAGTACGCTTTGCGGCATGGATAAGAACGTGGTTCGCAAAGTCATCGAGTCAGGCGTGAGCTTCACCGAGGACTCACAGGCAAAGGCCGAGAAGTTGGTCAAGCAACTCGTGAAGGCAGGCGAGCTTCGCCGCAAAGATGCCGAGAAGGCGGTGCAGGCGATTGTTGAGCGCGGCAAGGACACCAGCGAGCACATCGTGTCAATCGTGCAGCGCGAGGTCTCCAAGCAAATGGATCGCCTCGGCGGACGAGTCGATGGTCTCGAGCAGCGCCTCGAAGAAGTTGCCCGTCAGGTGGGTCTGAGCAAGAAGCCTGCGCCGGCGAAGAAGGCTGCACCGGCGAAGAAGGCTGCACCAGCGAAGAAGGCTGCACCAGCGAAGAAGGCTGCGCCAGCGAAGAAGGCTGCGCCAGCGAAGAAGGCTGCGCCAGCGAAGAAGGCTGCGCCAGCGAAGAAGGCTGCGCCAGCGAAGAAGGCTGCGCCGACCGCGAGTTGATTCTTGAGCCGACGACGTCGCCTTGATGCAGAACTGGTCCGGCGGTGCCTGGTAGAAAGCCGCACTCAGGCAGCCGACGCAATAGCATCGCAACGCGTGCTCGTGAACGGCGCTATCGCCGACAAGGCGTCGCGTCAGGTAGATCCTGCGGATGCCATCGTGCTGGAAGGCGCCCCACCACGGTTTGTGTCGCGGGGCGGAGAGAAGCTGGACGCCGCACTTGCTGGGTTCGATATTTCCGTTGTTGGGCGACGTGTGCTCGACGCGGGCGCGTCGACCGGTGGATTCACCGACTGTCTGCTCCAGCGGGGGGCAGCGCACGTCGTGGCTCTCGATGTTGGCCACGGCCAACTGCACCCGCGTATCCGCAACGACGATCGCGTGCTGGTGCTCGAGCGCGCGAACATCCGTGACGTCGAATCCGACGACATTGGGGGCCGTGTCGACGTGGTCGTTGCGGACCTGTCGTTCATCTCGCTCACGAGGGTCATCCCGGCAATGCTGCGCGTGTGCGGGCCGTCGGCCCCGTTGGTTCTGCTCGTGAAGCCGCAGTTCGAGGCCGGCCGCCAAGAGGTGTCGAAGGTGAAAGGTGTGATCGTCGATCCAGCAATTCACGAACGAGTGAGATCCGAGATAGCCGATTCGCTCGTCGAGAACGGATGTCAGGTCAAGGGTTGGATGGACTCACCCCTTACTGGGGCCGACGGAAATCGCGAATTCCTTGTTTATGCCACTGCAGGTGCGGAAGGATCGATGCCGTGACCTCTGTGTATATCGTGGCCCATCATCAGCGCAGTGACGCCGCCGCGTTGGTGCTTGCTGCCGTCGAATGGCTCGGCGCACGCGGGCACGATGCATGGATGCCGGCGACCGACGCAGACGCGATTGGCCTTTCAGAACTCGGCAGCTTGCGAAACCCAGCGGAGGCCGGTCTGGCCCTGAGTGTTGGCGGCGACGGAACGATGTTGCGCACTGTCAAATTGCTCGATGGCGCCGCGGTGCCCATTGTCGGGGTCAACGTCGGTCTGCTCGGATACCTCACCGAAGTAGAGCCGCCCGGACTGCTCGCAGCGTTCGAACGTTGGTTCGCAACCGACGGTGATAGTGATGACTGGCGCATCGAGGAACGGATGATGCTGCAGGTATCGGTGCGGCGTGCCGGCGGTGTTGAGGACGACGGAAGCTGGCGCGGGCTCAACGAGGTCGTGCTCGAAAAAGGTGAGTCGGGCCATACGGTGCGGTTGAACGTGAGTATCGACGGTTCACCCTTCACGTCGTACGCGGCTGACGGTCTGATCGTGGCGACACCAACCGGATCGACCGCGTATTCGCTGTCGGTGCGTGGCCCGGTGGTCTCGCCGCAGCATCGGGCGTTGCTGCTCACACCTGTGTCGCCACACATGCTCTTTGACCGAACGCTCGTCCTCGATCCGGATGAACTGATCACGATCGAGGCCAGCGGCTATCGGCCGGTTGAGGTGTCCGTCGATGGTCAACGCGTGGCGCGCCTGCTCGAGGGCGATACCCTGCGGTGTACACCGGCGGCGGAGACCGCCCGTTTCGTGCGGTTCGGTCCGCGCCGGTTTCATCAGATTCTCAAGGCGAAGTTCGGACTGTCTGATCGCTGATGCTCACTGAACTCCACATCGAAGACCTCGGGGTGATCGCCAACCTCGACCTCGTGCTCGGTGCAGGCCTCACTGCCCTCACCGGCGAGACCGGTGCAGGCAAGACAATGCTGGTCGAGGCCATCAATCTCTTGGTCGGCGGCCGTGCCGACGCCACCATTGTGCGTCCCGGTGCGAACGAGGCGCGCGTCGAGGGACGTTTCGTGGTCGATGATGACGAGTACGTGCTTGCTCGTGTGGTGCCGCGCGAGGGTCGCTCGCGAGCGTACGTGAACGGGCGTCTCGCGACGGTGGCAACGTTGGCCGAGGTCGGCGGCGCGTTGGTCGACCTGCACGGACAGCATGCTCACCAGAGCCTGCTCGGCACAGCGACCCAACGCAGTGCGCTTGATCACTTTGGATCGATTGATCTCACGGCCTTGCGTGCGGTGCGTGCGCGACTCACTGAGATCGACGCCGCGCTCGCGGCGCTCGGGGGCGACTCACGCGCAAGGGCGCGCGAGATCGATTTGCTGCGGTTCCAGGTCGACGATATTGAAGCTGCCCGGATCACCGGGCCTGGCGAGGAAGGCGAACTCGACACACTCGAAGATGTGCTCGCCGATGCCGTTGCACATCGTGAGTCCGCTGCGGCGGTGCTCTCAACGCTCTGCGACGACGACGGCCTGCTGGACAAGCTGGGGTCAGCGGTGTCGGCGTTGGCTGCTCGGGGTCCGTTCGTCAACGTGAGCGACCGGCTGCGCAGCATCGCGGCAGACATGGGTGATGTCGCCAGTGAGCTCCGCGATGCTGCCGAGGGCATCGATGAGGATCCGCAACGACTGGTCGAGATCCGCGAGCGCCGACAGTTACTCCGCGATCTGAGGCGTAAATATGGCGACACGCTGGCCGAGGTCCTTGAGTTCCACGCGGACATCTCGGCCAGGCTTGAGGAGCTCGTTGGCTACGACGATCGAGCAAACGCCCTCGATCGTGCACGTACTGCTGCGCTCGCCGACGAGGCAGCGACGTCTGCGGCGGTCGGCGCCGCGCGTCGGGCTTGTGCCCCGCTGCTCGCTGAAGCCGTTCAACGACATCTTCACGAGTTGGCGATGCCCCACGCGACCCTCGAGGTGCACGTCGGCGACGATCCGGGCGACGATGTCACATTCTTGTTGGCCGCAAATCCGGGCTCTCCGCTCCTGGCGCTCACGCGCGTTGCCAGCGGTGGCGAACTCGCGCGCAGCATGCTCGCGTTGCGTATGGTGCTGTCGGAGGATCCGAGCACGTTGGTCTTCGACGAGGTGGACGCCGGTGTTGGGGGAAGCGCGGCGGTTGCCGTGGGCCGAGCGCTGGCTCACTTGGGTGATCGGCATCAGGTACTCGTGGTGACGCACCTGGCGCAGGTGGCCGCACTCGCTTGCGCGCAGATCGTCGTGAGCAAGCACATCGACGACGGGAACACCTTCGCAGCCGTCGAAGCGGTAGACGGCGATCGCCGTGTGGATGAGATCGCACGCATGCTGTCGGGCATGGAGCACAGTCGGTCTGCCCGTGATCATGCCATCGACTTGCTCGGTCAGCGACATTTGCAAGCCTGATTCGCGTCTGGGCAGGTCAGCGACGGCGCGCAATGAGGGCCGTTGGTGGGCGTTCGCGATACGCTGATCTTCCGTCGTGGTTGTCGCTGACGGGAGGCCGTATTCATGCCCAAGCATATTTTCGTGACTGGTGGTGTTGCCAGCTCGCTGGGTAAGGGCCTCACCGGTTCCTCGCTCGGTCGTCTGCTGAAGATGCGGGGTCTACGCGTCACCATGCAAAAACTCGACCCGTACATCAACATCGATCCCGGCACGATGAATCCTTTCGAGCATGGTGAGGTGTTCGTCACCGACGACGGCGGCGAGACCGACCTCGACCTCGGTCACTACGAGCGCTTCATCGACGAGCCCCTCGGCCGGAATAGCAACGCAACCACTGGCAGCATTTATCAGGCAGTGCTGGCCGCCGAGCGCCGCGGTGACTACCTCGGCAAGACCGTTCAGGTCATTCCGCACATCACCGATGAGATCAAGCGTCGCATCAAGCGTCTTGCGACCGACGACGTGGACGTGGTGATCACCGAAGTCGGCGGCACCGTTGGCGACATCGAGATCCTTCCGTTCCTCGAGGCGATCCGACAGTTCCGCAAAGAGGCCGGACGCGACAACGTGTGCTACGTCCATGTGACCTTGGTTCCCTTTATCGGCCCGAGCGGCGAGCAGAAGACGAAGCCGACGCAACACAGCGTCACCGAGTTGCGCAGTCGAGGCATTCAGCCCGATGTGATCGTTTGCCGGAGTGAGGAACCGTTGAGTCCGAACCTGAAGCGCAAGATCAGCAACTTGTGCGACGTCGATGAACGCGCCGTGGTCAATGCCGCTGATGCACGCAACATTTACGAGCTGCCCCTCATCCTGCACGAAGAGGGTCTCGACGAAGTGGTCTGTGAGGTGTTGCGCATCGATGCCCCGCTCGATCTCTCTCCGTGGGAGAAGGTCGTCGCCAATGTGGACGCGGCCCAGACCCCGGTGAAGATCGGTCTGATCGGTAAGTACATCGACCTGCAGGATGCCTATTTGTCGGTCGCCGAGAGCCTTCGTCATGCCGGATTCCAGCATGGCGCGAAGGTGGAGATCGACTGGATCCAGGCCGAAGAGGTCGAGGGCCTGCTCGCGGCCGGTCGCCTGAGCGAGCTGGACGGCATGGTGATTCCGGGCGGATTCGGATCGAGGGGCATCGAGGGCAAGATTGCAGCGGCCGAATACGCTCGCGAACAGCTGTTGCCCTGCCTCGGTCTGTGCTTGGGTATGCAGGTGATGACCATCGAGTTCGCACGGCACGTGTTGGGGATGATCGACGCCAATTCCACCGAGTTCGACACCACGACCCACTATCCAGTCATCGACTTAATGGTGACCCAACGCGACATCAGCGACAAAGGAGGCACCATGCGCCTCGGCGCGTACTATGCGGTGCTGACACCAGGCTCGAAAGTGTCGGCTGCCTACGGTGAGCCCGTGGTCAGTGAGCGTCATCGTCATCGCTACGAGTTCAACTCGAACTATCGCAATCGTTTCGAGGCCGCCGGTTTCTTGTGTAGCGGCACGTCGCCCGACAAGCGTCTCGTTGAGTTCATTGAACTCGTCGAGCACCCATTCTGGGTGGGTACGCAGGGGCACCCGGAGTTCAAAAGCCGCCCCGACCGCGCCCATCCGCTGTTTCGTGAGTTGGTAGCAGCGGCGCTTGCGCGGCGCGCGCAGCGCGAGTCCGCGCAGGCCCAGCCCGCGCATTTCGGCGTGCCGTCGGAGACGCAGATCGTCGCGTGAGCGGGTTTCGCCATCTCGGTGACGCGTTGGTGCATCAGGGTTACATCTGGCATGTGGCCGTTGGCTCGTTCGAGGCCCCAGACGGCAGTAATTTCGAGCGCGACATTGTTCGCTCACCAGGGGCGGTCGCGGCGGTCCCGCTGATGTTCGACGCTGAGGGTAACCCCACGGTTGTGCTCGTGCGTCAATACCGTGCGCCGTACGACGACTTCGTGGTGGAGATTCCCGCGGGAATGCGCGACGTCGCCGACGAACCCACCGAGTTGACGGCATACCGCGAATTGATCGAGGAGGTCGGGCTGCGAGCCGACAGTCTGGTGCCGCTCACGCAGTTCTATCCGTCAGCAGGAATGACGGACTCGGTGCTCCACCTCTTTCTGGCAACCGATCTGACCACAGTCGATCAGCAGTTGCACGGCCCTGAAGAGCAGCACCTCGAGGTGCTGCACATCCCGTTTGGCGAAGCCATCGCAATGGTGGAGCGCGGCGAAATCCGCGATGCGAAGACGATCATCGGACTGCTCCTGGTCGCGCGCCGGCTCGAGCGAGGCGATGTCGGGCGAGTCGGCACCGATCGAGCCGGATGATGCCGCGCGATCTGCCATTGACCGCCGAGGAATTTCTCACGTGGATGGCCACCGAGCGGGGTAGGTCGCGAAATACGCTGCTTGCATATCGACGCGATCTCGGTGGCTATAACGATTGGCTCGTCGCCCACGGTTCGAGTCCGTCGGCGGTGACAACACCGTTGCTCGTTGACTTCGTCGGCGCCCGCCGCGATAGTGGCGCCGCCGCGGCCAGCGTGGCGCGTCAGCTCGCGGCAATTCGAATGTTGCACCGCTTCTTCGTCGAGGAGGGCATCCGCGCGGACGATCCCACTGCAGATCTCAACGGTGTGCGGGTGCCAGCTGGCATCCCGCATCCGCTCACCGAGGCCGAAGTGAGCACGCTGCTGGCATCAGTACTGGGTAACGACCCCATTGCTCATCGGGACCGGGCACTGCTGGAGCTGCTCTATGCGACGGGCGCCCGAATCAGCGAGGCGGTCGGGCTGAATCTCATCGATGTCGACCTCGATGCGCGTCTCGTTCGACTGTTCGGCAAGGGGTCCAAGGAGCGCATCGTGCCGTTCGGACGCGCTGCGACCACGGCAATGCGCGAATGGCTCTCGTCGGCTGGTCGCCCCGCCATGGAACCGCTGCGATGGGCCCGACGTGGCGACACCGAGGCGCTGTTCCTCAATCATCGTGGCGCTCGGCTGTCGCGGCAATCGGCCTGGTTGGTCGTGCGCACGTACGGTGATGCGTGCGGATTCGGCGAACGGCTGTCTCCACACGTGCTCCGGCATTCGTGCGCGACCCACCTGCTCGATCACGGAGCAGATCTTCGTATCGTGCAGGAGATGTTGGGCCACGCATCGATCAGCACCACGCAGGTCTACACGAAGGTGTCCCAGGAGCGGCTTTGGCAGGCCTACCGCGCCGCGCACCCACGCGCGACAAAGGGGGCCGCATGACAACATCCGCGGGACCGTTCGGGCAGATCGGACACCTCGCCCGAAGGTTCGCGGGTGCGCTGTCGACGAGCCCGCCAGCACCAGCGGATCGCGACTGGGCGGTGGCATTCCTGCTGCCGACAGAGGCCGCGCTCTGGGAGCAGATGTCGGTTGCCGACCAGCGACACAGCATCGCGGTTGCGCGCCGATTCAGCGCCTCGCCGGGGCAGCACCATCGCGACGATGTTGCGGCGGCGTTGCTGCACGACATCGGCAAGCTGCGCAGCGGCCTCGGTACCTGTGGGCGTGTCGCCGCTACCGTGATCGGCCCGCGCACCCGTCGGTTCCGCGAGTACCACGACCACGAGCGCATCGGTGCCGAGATGCTGCGTGGAGCACGTTCAGCCGCCGAGACGATTGCGCTGATTGACGGAACCACCGAGCGTTCCGACGTACTGACGGCGCTGCGCAACGCCGACGACGTGTAGTAGCGCGTCAGCTGGTCAGGAAACCAACGCTGTCGTAGGCCCGCTGAAGGGTGGCGGCGGCCACGCCACGAGCTTTGACGGCACCGAGCCGCAGCAGTGACGACAGTTCGCCCCGATCACTCATCAGCTCGGCGTAACGTGCCTGAATCGGACGGAGCAGTTCGATCACGGCTTCACCCGTATCTGCCTTCAGCGGCCCGTACTGCGAATAGCGCTCGGCGACCGCAGAGGGAGTTTGCCCGGTGGCCGCAGCGTGGATTTCGAGCAGGTTGCTGATTCCAGGCTTGTTCTCGCGATCGAAGCGCACCTCGGTCTCACTATCGGTGACCGCCCGCTTGAATTTTTTGAGAATCGCTTCCGGTTCGTCGAGGAGATACACCAGCCCGCTGTCGGTGGTGGCGGACTTGCTCATTTTCGAACGTGGATCCTGTAGGTCCATGACCCGTGCGCCGGTCTTGGGCATGACAGCGTTGGGCACGACGAAGGTGTCGCCGTAGCGGGCGTTGAATCGCATCGCGATATCGCGGGTAATCTCGATGTGTTGGCGCTGATCGTCGCCCACCGGAACGTCGTGCGCGTCATAGAGAAGAATGTCGGCAGCCATGAGGGCGGGGTAGGTGAACAACCCCGCCGAGATGAACTCGCCGTCGCGCTTGGCCGACTTGTCCTTGAACTGAGTCATCCGACTGAGTTCGCCAAAGCTCACGTTGCACTCCATGATCCACGCGAGTTGTGAGTGCTCGGGCACGTGACTCTGCACGAACACCGTGGAAACCTGCGGGTTGAGTCCGACGGCGAAGAGCACTGCGGCGAGTTGCATCGTGGCCTGGCCGATGACGCCGGGTCGCTCGGTGACGGTGAGGGCGTGGAGATCAACGATGCCGTAGAAACCGTCGCAGTCCTGTTGTCCGGACACCCATTGACGCAGGGCACCCAAGAAGTTGCCCAAATGGACGTCGCCGGTCGGTTGAATACAAGACAGCACACGGTTCACGCCGCAAGGCTAACGAAACGGCGCGGGAACGGTCTCCTGAATTCGAGGCCCGGCCAAGTAACGTGGCGGTGATGACCTACGACGTATCGACCCCGGTGTTCGAGGGTCCGTTCGATCTGCTGTTGCACCTGATCCTGCGGGAGCAGGTAGATATCTACGAAGTGTCGTTGTCGACCATCGTGCACGCGTACCTGCTGGAGGTCGAGAAACTGCAGGCGATCGACCTCGATCTTGCGACCGAGTTCCTGCTCATCGCGTCGACGCTGGTCGAGTTGAAAGCACGTCGGTTGCTGCCGGGACGCGACGTTATCGATCTCGACGATGAACTCGCGCTCTGGGAGGAGCGCGACCTGCTGCTGGCCCGTTTGCTCGAGTGCAAGACCTTCAAGGATGTTGCAAGTGTCTTTTCAACGCTTGCCGACGACGCCGACTTGAGCGTTGCGCGCATGGTCGGACCCGATGATCGTTTCCTCGCGCTGATGCCGGACCTGCTCGAGGGCGTCAAGCCACGGCACCTCCACAATGCGCTCCTTCGTGCGATCACCCCGAAGCCCGTTCCAGTTGTAGATCTCTTCCACGTCTCTGCGGTGCGCGCGAGCGTGGCTGACGCGATGACGGAACTGCTCGACGAATTACCAAGGGTCGGGCGGATCTCGTTTCGTCGGCTCACCGACGGTCTTGTCGACAGGCTCGAGGTCATCGTGCGATTCCTGGCACTGCTCGAGTTGTTCAAGCAGGGCTTGGTGGAGTTGGACCAGACCGAGCGGTTCGGCGACATCGACATCATCTGGTTGTCCGACCACGAACCGGTCGCTGCCGGGTCGATTGCCATTGACGACTACGAAGGCTGAGCGATGTCCGACTACATCTCCGATCACACGTCAGGCGTGGCGGACCCCACTGGGGCAACGCCGTTGCCTTGGACTGTTGCCGCGCTCGACGCCGACATTGTCCGGGCGATCGAGGCCATCGTGATGGTGGCAACGGAACCCGTGCCCACGGAGCAACTTGCACAGCTCCTCGAGCAGCCCCTCGCCGTCGTGCAGCAACTGTGTTCGGGTCTCGCCGATGCCTATAGCGAAGCCGGCCACGGCTTTCAATTCGTGCAGGTGGCGGGCGGTTGGCGGTACCAGTCGCACCCCGAATTATCGCCGTACGTCGAACGGTTCCTACTCGACGGACAGCGTGCGCGGATGAGTGGCGCGGCGTTGGAGACGCTTGCGATCGTTGCCTATAAGCAGCCGATCTCGCGGGCACAGGTGGCCTCGATTCGCGGCGTTGATCCCGACGGGGTGCTCCGCACGTTGGCCGCGCGAGGTTACGTGACACAGGTGGCCATCGATCCTGGTCCGGGTCAGGCAGCGTTGTTCGGCACCACACCGCAGTTCCTCGAAAAGCTCGGCTTGAACTCGTTGTCCGATCTTCCTGCGCTTGCGGAATTCGTTCCCGCGGCCGAAGTCGTCGAAGCACTCGAGTATGGCCTGCGTGCCCCGGGTGCCGATCCCAAGCAACTCCGCGCGAATACGCCGACGCTGCCGGGTGCCGAGCCGGGGCCCGAGTGAGCCGGTCAGCGTGACGAGGACGCGATGAGCGGGCGAGAGTTCGAAAAGCCGTTGTGGGAACAGTGGGCTGATCAGCGCGCCACGGCGACTGGTGAGCGTCTGCAAAAGGTGCTCGCACTGCGTGGCTGGGGCAGTCGACGGGTCTGCGAGGACATGATTGCACAGGGTCGAGTCACGGTGAACAGTGAGGTCGCAGTGCTCGGCCGACGTGTCGACGCGGACACCGACACCGTCGAGGTCGACGGCGTGCAGATCGGCCTTCGCCCGGATCTGGTGTACTACTTGCTGAACAAGCCGGTCGGTGTGATCACCACATCGAGCGATCCGCAGGGACGTCCGATTGTGACCTCGCTGGTTCCCGCAGAGCCGCGGGTGTTTTCGGTTGGCCGTCTCGATGCCGATACCGAAGGTCTGCTGCTGCTCACCAACGATGGTGAGCTTGCGAATCGGATCGCCCATCCGAGCCGTGGTGTCGAAAAGGAGTACCTCGCATCTGTCACCGGCAACGTGCCCGGCAAGGTGCTGCATCGCCTGCGCGAGGGCATAGAGCTCGATGATGGAATGACCGCGCCGGCCCGAGTCAGCCAACTCAGTCCCGGACTCGTGCGCCTGACGATTCACGAGGGACGTAATCGGCAGGTTCGAAGGATGTGTGAGGCCGTGGGCTTTCCGGTGCAACGTCTCGTGCGCGTGCGCATCGGACCGCTCCGCGACACGTCACTTGCGCCGGGAGAATGGCGTGAGCTGACGCTCGACGAGGTGCGCCAGCTTGTTGAAGCTGTTGCTGGCGCACCGCGCAGCTACGATCGACGGCCGTGAGTACTCCCCGCCGCGCGAACATCATCGGCCTCGGTCTGATCGGAGGGTCGGTCGGACTCGCGCTCCGTGAGCGTGGTTGGTATGTGGCTGGCGACGATCACGATCAAACCCGCATCGACCGTGCGCTCGAGATCGGTGCTATTGACGAGTCGGGCCTCCTCGAAGATGTGTCTGTCACCTTTGTGGCGACGCCGGTGCTCACTATTGCTGATCAGGTGAAACGAGCGCTTGGTGAGACCACTGGCATCGTCACCGATGTGGGCAGCGTGAAGGGCGCAATCGCTGCGGCCTGCGACGATGCACGCTTCATCGCAGGGCATCCGATGGCAGGCAGCGAACTCGAGGGTCTCGACGGCGCCGACGCCTCGATGTTTACTGGTGCAGTGTGGGTACTCACACCGACGCCAGCCACGGCTGACTCGACCTTTTCTGAGATGGCTTCGGTCGCCGCGGAGCTTGGTGCAGATGTCGTGGCTCTTTCTCCGGAGCGCCACGATCAGGTGGTTGCTGTGGTGAGCCACGTTCCGCATCTCGCCGCGGCCACCCTGATGGGTCTTGCGTCCGAACGCGCCGAGGAGCATGCCGCCCTGCTGCGCCTTGCGGCCGGTGGTTTTCGCGACATGACGCGCATCGCGAGCGGTAACCCCGGTATCTGGCTCGACATCTGCACGGAGAACCGCGACGCGATTCTCAGTGGGCTTGATGGCCTCATCGACGGGCTGCGACGAATGCGTGAGATCGTTCGCGATGATGATCGGGCTGCCCTGCACGATCGCTTACGGCGCGCCCGCGAGGCACGCGCAAATTTGCCGACGCGTGGTACGCAACCCAACGAGCTCGCCGAGGTCCGTATCCCGATCCCCGACCGCACCGGGGCCGCGGCCGAGGTCTTCACGCTCGCCGCTGAATTGGGTGTCAACATCGCCAGCTTCGAGGTGGTGCACAGCGTCGAGGGCAACCGTGGCGTGGCCATCGTGTTGGTCGACATCAACAGCGCCGATCTGTTCCGAGGTGGCCTGCTCGCCAGGGGCTTCCGTCCGGCAGTGCAGCGGCTCGACTAATGGGATTGGTCAATCCCGCCGGCGCACGGCCGAACACGGTGTATCAGGTACAGCCAGTAGGGCATCGTCTCGACGCGATCGTGTCTGTACCGGGCAGCAAGAGCATCGCCAACCGCGCCTTGGTCTGTGCCACGCTCGCCGACGGGATGTCGCGCTTGTCCCATGTGCCTGGCGGCGACGACACCGCCGCAATGCTCGACTGCGTTGCGCTGCTTGGTGCGGGCGTCGGGGCTGATTCACACGACGCCTCGGTGGTTCACATTCACGGCACCGGCGCTGTGTTGCGGCCCGGGCCGATGTTGCTGCCCACGCAACTCGCTGGCACGACCTCGCGCTTTGTTACTGCACTCTGCGCGCTCGGCTCGGGACACTATGACATCGATGGACTGCCTCCTCTGCGGGCGCGGCCGATGGGCCCGCTGCACGACGCACTGGTGTCGTTGGGCATCGCTGTAGCGCCGGGTGAGGCGTGGGGCCATCTCCCTGTCACCGTGGAAGGTCTCGGTGTCGACCACGCGCGCCGCTCGCATGCGACGTCAGCTGCAGTGGTTCGAGTGCCCGGCGATATCAGCAGCCAATACATCACTGCGTTGATGTTGATTGGCCCGTATCTCGCCGGTGGGCTTCGCATCGAGCTCACCACCGCTCTGATCTCTCGCCCGTACATCGGCATCACTGTGGCCGTCATGGCCAGCTTCGGCGCGACCGACGTGGACGTGAGCGAGACGGTGATCACGGTAGGCCCAGGTCGCTACTCCGCGTTCGACTATGCCATCGAACCCGACGCCAGTTCGGCCAGCTATCCGCTTGCCGCAGCGGCAGTGTGTGGCGGTCGGGTGCGCGTGCCAGATCTCGGAGCCACCTCACTGCAGGGTGACGCAGCATTTGCCGACGTACTGGCATCGATGGGCTGCAGCGTTCATCGCGACGACACCGGCACCAGCGTCGAGTGCTCGCGGCCGCTTCATGGCATCACCATCGACATGGCCAATCTGTCTGATCTCGTTCCCACTCTCGCTGTTGTGGCGCCATTCGCAACCACACCAACGGTCATCACCGGCGTGGGGTTCATCCGGTCCAAGGAGAGCGACCGTCTCGGAGACCTCGCTGCCGAGCTGCGCAAGTGCGGCATCGATGCAGTGGAGCGTGAAGATGGCCTGCGCATCGCTCCCGGATTCAGTGGCGGAGCTGCACTGGACACGCATCACGATCATCGCCTTGCGATGGCGTTCGCGCTCTTGGGGATGCGGATCCCCGGCGTGCGGGTGCACGATCCCGACGTGGTCTCCAAGAGCTGGCCGGACTTCTGGATGATGATCGCATCGTTGCGAGGTGAGCAGTGAGCACCGTGGCGGCATTCGATTTCGATGGCACGCTGACCACACGCGACTGCGTGGTGCCCTTCCTCGAACTCCTCGCGGGGCGCGCCCGACTGATCGGGGGCATCATGACCCATCCGATCGCTGCAGCGAGCGCAGCGGTTTATCGTGACCGAGACCGCTTCAAAGCGCTCGGAGTTCGCGCCGGGATTGCAGGGTGCGAGGACTCGGTGGTTGCGAGCGTGGGCGTCACGTTCGCGGAGCGCATTCGGCGTTCATGGCTCCGCGGCGATACCCTGCAACGCCTCGAGTGGCATCAGCGTGAAGGCCATCAGGTAGTGCTCGTCTCGGCCTCGCTTGGACCGTATCTGCATCCGTTGGGCGCAATGCTCGGAGTGGATGCAGTTCTTTGCACCGAGCTGCAGATCGGCACTGACCTGCGCTATACCGGCGAACTTGACGGCCGCAACTGCCGGGGTCCCGAGAAGGTACGCCGCCTGCGGGCCTGGCTCGTCGAGCACGATCTCGAGCGCGCAGAACTCTGGGCTTACGGTGACAGCACTGGCGACCGCGAACTTCTCGCCTCCGCCGATTACGCATACTTCGTCAAGGATCTACAGGTGTCAGAAGTGCCGGAGAAGTCGTCATGATGCGCGCTCTCCTCAAGCAGGCGCGTCCGAAGCAGTGGGTCAAGAACCTGTTGGTATTTGCAGCACCCGGCGCGGCGGGAGTGCTGACCCATTCGGAGGCGTTAACACGAGCGCTGATCACCTTTGTTGCGTTCTGTCTCGCAAGCAGCGGCACCTACTACTGGAACGACATCCTCGACGTCGAAGCCGACCGTTCGCATCCCAAGAAGCGGTTTCGCCCGATCGCAAGCGGCGCTGTTCCCATTCGGTTGGCGCGTGTGGTCGGTACCGCGCTGATCATCCTCGGCCCGACGCTGGCATTTCTCGCGCGCTGGCAGGCCGGTGTGGCGTGTGTTGCCTATGTGGTGCTGACCAGCACATACAGCGCCGTGTGGAAACACATCGCCGTCGTCGACCTGATTGCTGTTGCCGCCGGATTCGTGCTGCGGGCCGTCGCCGGAGCGGCGGCCACCAACGTGCATATGAGCAAATGGTTCGTACTGTGCACGACGTTCGGCTCGCTCTTCATCGTGACCGGCAAGCGGTACGCCGAGTTGCGCGAACTCGGCGATAATCCCACGACAGCGCGCGCGACGCTCGACTACTACTCGCTCGACTATCTCCGTACGGTGCTCTCGATCAGTTGCGGATCGGCGGTAGTGGCGTACTGCATCTGGGCGTTCGAGGCGAAAGAGCTGAGCGGCACCCACTGGCCATCATATGAACTCTCGATCTTACCGATGCTCATTGCCTTGCTTCGATATCTGCTCATTATTGAGCAGGGCCAAGGCGCTGCGCCCGAGGAGATCTTTGCGGAGGACCGAACGTTGCAGATACTTGGTGTGATGTGGTTGGTCATCTTTGCGTCAGGGGTGTACATCAAATGATCGCAGACAACCCGATGGGAACGTCATGACAGGAACGTCGTTCGACGAAGTCCTCGCTGAAGTCGCCGATGTCGACGGATGGATGTCGCCGGATCAGGCGAAGGCGCTGTTCGACGCTTCGTCTGGCTGTCGGGCCGGCGACCAGATTGTTGAAATCGGAAGTTTTCGGGGGCGCAGCACCATTGTGCTTGCCGCTGCGGCACGCGAAGGTGTGGGCGTCGTGGCGATCGATCCCCACGCGGGCAACGATCGCGGTCCACAGGAGATCGATGGCTTCGTCGAGGAAGCTGCGGGTGATCATGCAATCTTCACTGCCAACCTCGCCAAAGCCGGTGTGACCGGGCGTGTCACGCACATTCGCGCGATGAGTAACGAGGCGCACCCGTTGGTGCATGGCGACATCGCAGTGCTCTACATCGACGGTGCTCACCGATATGCGCCGGCGCTGCAGGACATCACCGAATGGGGTGCGCGAGTTCGAGCTGGCGGCACCCTGCTGATCCACGATTCGTTCTCGTCGGTCGGTGTCACCGGGGCCATTGCGCGAAACCTGATGTTTGGCAAGCGGTTTCGCTACGTGGGTCGGGCGCAATCGATGACCATGTATCACGCCGACCTCGATGGCAGCGCGCGCAGCCGAGCGCTCAACTCGCTCCGCCAGATCGTTCAGCTCCCCTGGTTTGTGAAGAATCTGCTGGTGAAGGTTCTGATCACGGTCAAGCTCGGCAAGCTCTGGCGCCTTGCCGGCCGTCCCGAACCCGAGTGGCCGTACTGAATCGGTCGCCGTGGCAGCGGTAGGATGCTCCGGTGTTGCTGTGCCGGTCGACGTCGTGAACAAGCAGGTTGCGCTGTCCCCGCTCACCGGTTGGGGCCGTACCGGCGGTAGCGGGTCGAGCGTGTTGCCAGCGAGTTCTGCCAATCTCGGCGACGCTGTGGTACACGGGCCCGATCGTGGTGTGCTGATGCGCGGTCTCGGACGGTCGTACGGCGATGCCGCACAAAACGGTGGGGGACTGGTTCTGCGGCTGGCGGGGTCGGCCGGTGATGCCATCCTCGATGAAGCCACCCATCGGGTGACGGTCGGAGCGGGTGTCAGCATCGACGATCTGTTGCGCGTCACCGTGCCTCGTGGATACTTCGTGCCGGTGACGCCCGGGACGCGATTCGTAACGATTGGGGGAGCGATCGCGAGCGACATCCATGGCAAGAACCACCATGGTGAGGGCTCGTTCGGCAACCACGTGCAGCGAATCACCATGCTGCTGGCCGATGGTTCCACCGTCGAGATCGGCCCTGATCGGGGGCCAGACCTGTTCTGGGCCACCGTCGGGGGTATGGGGCTCACCGGTGCGATCATCGAGGCCACGATCCAGATGATTCCGATCGAGACCAGTCGGTGCATCGTCGATACCACTCGCGCCCACGACCTTGAGCACATCCTCACGCTGATGGATGAGGGCGACCACCGTTATCGCTATTCGGTGGCATGGATCGACCTGATGGCCAAGGGCCGCCATCTCGGACGTAGTGTCCTCACGCGCGGCGACCATGCGACGGTCGCCGAATTGCAGGGTGCAGCCACGGCTTCGCCTCGCGCCTATGACCCGCGGGTGATTGCGAGCGTGCCGCCCGTCGTGCCGTTGAGCGTGATCAATACACTGTCGGTAAAGGCGTTCAACGAGTTCTGGTTTCGCAAGGCGCCGATGTATCGCACCGGCGAGATCCACTCGTTGGCCGGCTTTTTCCACCCGCTCGACATGGTCGGGGCGTGGAACCGACTGTACGGCCCCCGGGGTTTCGTGCAGTACCAATTTTTGGTTCCGTTCGGCGAGGAGGAGGCCCTACGGCGGATTGTCGAGCGCTTCGCAGCATCGGGGGCAGCGAGCTTTCTCGCTGTGCTCAAGCGGTTTGGAGCGTCGAATCCGGCTCCGCTCAGCTTCCCCGCTCCGGGCTGGACGTTAGCGCTCGACATCCCGTCGTCATTCAACGGTCTGAGCGACATGTTGCACGACCTCGATCGAATCGTGCTCGACGCAGGCGGTCGTCACTATCTGGCCAAGGATTCCCACACCACGCCCCACGCAATCAAGCGGGGCTATCCGCGGCTCGCCGAATGGCAGGCTGTGCGTGACCGCTTCGACCCAAGTGGTGTCTGGCGGAGCGACCTCGGTCGGCGCCTGGGCCTCATCGACTGACACACCGCTCGCTGCCACGCCAGCGCGGATCTGAGGAGATCATCATGCAGAACGCTTTCGGAGAACCACAAACCATCCTGCTACTCGGTGGCACAAGCGATATTGGGCGTGCCATCGTCGGCAAGCTCGTCTCGCCGACGTGCCGCAACGTGGTGCTTGCGTGTCGCACTCCCTCGGCTGCTGAGCCAGCGATTGCAGCACTGCGCCGCGACGGCATGACCGTCACCTCGATTGCATTCGACGCAAGCGCACCGTTGACCCACGCTGAGTTCGTCGCCGATGTCGTGGCGCAAGTTGGCGATATCGACGTGGTCATTGTGGCTTTCGGTGTGCTGGGAGATCAAGCGACGTTCGATCATGATCCGGTCGCAGCGTCCGAAGCCGTCACAATCAACTACGTCGGCGCCGTCAGCGTGGGTTTGGCGGTTGCCGAGCAGTTCCGCAAACAGGGCCACGGTCAATTGGTCGTGTTGTCGAGCGTGGCCGGCGAACGGGTGCGCAAGTCGAACTTCGTGTACGGATCATCCAAGGCCGGACTGGATGGGTTTGCTCAGGGCCTCGGTGACTCCTTGGAGGGCACCGGAGCCAAGGTGCTCGTTGTTCGGCCGGGTTTTGTGCACTCGGCGATGACCGCTGGTCTGGCTGCTGCACCGTTGTCGACCACACCCGACGCGGTTGCCGAGGCGACGGTAAAGGCGCTTCGCAGCGGTCGACGCACGGTGTGGGTACCTGGCGCGCTCCGGTACATGTTCATCGTTCTTCGACATCTCCCCGGCGCGGTGTTCCGTCGACTGCCGTTGGGGTGATCGGGCTCAGGACCCGACGCGATAGATCTGCGCGGCCAGTGGCTGATCGGGTGAGATCCGCAACTCGGGTCGCACGACCTGATTGAACGTGACCGTACGGCGATGCATCATGTGATCGACGGTGGATACCGCACGGGCGATGGCGGCGGGACCGACTGCGGACTTGCCATGGTGCACCACGGATGCCCCCTGGGCACTGGTCAGCATCACCGGATCAACGGGTCCGCGCACGTTGAACGGGATTGTCGTGGTCCAGCGCAGCGAAATGACGCGGTGCTCAAACCGGCTGTTGAGCATGCGCTCAACGTCGTGTTCAAGTCCGCTTCTGTGCAGATAGTCACCGATCTCGGCATCGAACGATGGCGAGCGTTTGGCCTCGAAATCGAGACGACCATCGATCACGCGGCACCACCACAGGTGAGTGGGGAAGTCGACGATCTTCGCGCTCGCCGCCTCAGGCACCTCGATGTATCCGGCCTTGGCGACGCGCATCATCTCGCGCATCACGGCGGCAGGATCGGTGACGTGCTCGAGGAGATGCGAGCAGATCACGTAGTCGAAGGCGTCGTCGCTGAAGGGCATCGCTGCGGCATCGCCGTGGAAGAGCGGGCGCGTCACCCTGGCCCTGTCGTAGCCCGACCGCTGGGCGGCACTCGACTCGTCGGGGAACCAGTCGAGTAGCACGTCGGCGCGCCAATGCGGTTTGTCGCCGGAGCCGATGTCGAGCACCACATCAGTTGGACCCACGGGGATCTGAATACGGCGCTGCCAGAAGTTCCTGACCTCGGTGATCACACTCACGAGAACCGCCTCATCCGCCCGCCGCACGTTGACGCGCCGACGGTACCCCAATGTCGGCGGGGCTGATGCCACCGCCCTGTGCGCACCGGCGATAGAGCAACATGAGGCCATTCTCGTACTGACGAACGAGACAGAAGTGATCAGCGACCACTTGATTCGGTGCTTGCGATCCATGATTGGACGAGGCGTTGGGTTCTTTCCATCCGGTCCACAAGTTCGAAAGAACGACCCAATCGGCCGACTGTACGTCGGCGGCGAGGCTGGAGCCCTCTTTGTCAGCTAGACCCGGGTCCATTTCGATGAAGTAGGTCGCAGGAGTGAGCTCGGGGAACATGTAGTAGAACATCACGTCGCTATAGATGGTTCTGCTCAGGTCGGCCGGTCCCACGAGCAGTCGCTCGCCCGGCTTCGACATGCTGGCAAGGTCGCTGATCAACTCGTTCGACGCCTTGGCTGCGTGATACTCACCCATCCAGAACTGACGGCCATTGCGTTGCACCTCGAAGGGAACAGGCTTGTTCCCGACGGCGACACGGGTCTGCAGCAGATACGAGCGGTAGGTGAAGAATGGACAAACGACAAGGAACAGGCCAAAGACCAAGGAGCCGGCAATCACAGCCCTCGGGCGCGGTGACAGTTTCGCCAAACGCCACTCGGCGAGTTCGATGAAACTCACCGGCAGCAGAGCGAAACCAATGCACGTGACCCACGCGAGGTGGGTGGAGTCGGGTCGCTGCAAACCCTGGGGCACGAGTCCGAGCCCGAATAGGCTGCCCACCATCAGCGTGATCGCTCTCGCGGGGTGACGGCCGCGACGCAGGGCGATGAGCGCAACGACGACGTTGAACACGGCGGCGATCAGCATCAGGAAGAACCAGATGAACAGCTGATGACTAGCGCTGATCGCAGGGAGGTGCCACCACGGGGGCGGCCCTTCCGCCACGGCCTGCAGGGCGCCATCGATCACGCTCCAACTCGGCGGTCGGGGCAGCTCGCGTCCTGGGCGCAGGGCGAAGACCGGGTCGAGCACCATCCCCCGAAAGCTCGCGTTGAGCCCCGCGCGAAAAAGATGCACGATGAAGGCAAGCAGACCCACGCCGGCGCCGACGGCGAACCCGCGCCACTCTCGACGGCGCCAGAGCAGCCATCCGTGAGCGAGGCCAAGCGCGATGATCAGGTCAGGACGGAAACACAACGCGAGTCCAGCGAGGAGCCCGGCGATCATCAGGTTGCGGTTGGCGTTCGAGCGTTGTTCGTGCGCGTGCGGACGTTGGGCGATGTTGTAGCTGCGTGCCGCGAACACCACACTCCAGAGTCCGAGTGCTACGCCACCCTCCCAGCCCAGCGCCGAGAGGCCGATCGGGGTGAGTATGAGCAGTGTGCACGCAACTGCGCAAGCGGTGGCTGCGATGTGACCCCACGCCCGGGTGAGGGCGTAGACCGCGAAGATGATGCCAAGGTGCTGCAACAGTCCGAACGTGCGCTCACTCGCAAGCGAGTGCCCGAAGAGTCCGTACCAGCCGGCGAGGGCATCGAGCGACGCCGGGCCATAGAGGTGCAAGAAGTCGACGTTGGGGACTGCGCCTGCGACGAGACGTTCGGGGAAGACGAGCATGAAGCCCTCTTCCATCGTGCTGCCGGTGGATGCGTAGAGGCCGCGCAGCGGAATGGCCACGACTGCGGCGATGATTGCGAGACAGGTGAGATCAATGCGGCCAGGGAAGCGCCATCTCAGGGTGTCTCCGAGCACAAAGGCGCGCGGCGCGTCGGTAGCAGGAATAACAGGGGCAGACACAGTGTGCAGATGCTACGAGGTTTTCGGATGAAGGCGGGGGCAGGCCATCGTGTGCCGTACCATGTGTGCCCATGTCATGCCTCGTGTCGATCCGACGGTGAACCACGCATGAGCAACGACCGCACAGTGGGCGACTACGCCGATGAGATGATGCGCATGGGCGTTCGGCGTGTACACGTGTTGGCCTGGCGCGACTACGAGGATCCAGAGGCGGGCGGCTCCGAGTTACATGCCCACGAGTTCATGCATCGCTTTGCCGACGCCGGATTGCAGGTGCTGCATCGCACGTCGGCCGCTTCGGGCCAGCCCGCAACCCAGCAACGCAGCGGTTATGCAGTGGTACGTCGGGGAAGCCGATATAGCGTGTTCCCGCGCACCGTTGCATCGGAGGTCACTCATCGAATGGGTGAATACGACGCGCTGATCGAGGTGTGGAACGGTGTTCCCTGGCTCTCGCCGTTGTGGTGCCCCAAGCCACGGATCATGTTTCTGCATCACGTTCATGGTCCGATGTGGGATCAACTTCTGCCCGGGCCTTTCGCGGCGGCGGGCCGTCTGATGGAAGCACGATTGGCCCCGCCGCTGTATCGTCGCACGCGTACGCTCACGCCATCGGAGGCCACCCGCGACGAGCTCATTCGACTGGGTTTCCACCCGGATCGCGTCACTGCCGTGAACAATGGTGTCGACCCGTTCTTTTCTCCCGATGGCGAACGTTCGCCCGAACCGCTCGTCGTCGGCGTTGGCCGGCTTGCGCCGGTGAAGCGTTTCGACCGTTTGATCGAGGCCGCGATAGTGGCGCGTCGGCGCGTCCCCGCGATGCGACTCGTCGTGGTCGGTGAGGGGCCCGAGAAGCATCGGCTCGAGGAGCTCATCCAACTCCACGACGCTTCGTCGTGGATCACCCTCGCCGGACATCTGCGCCATCATGAGCTGCGTTCGATGTATCAGCAAGCCTGGCTCGTGAGTAGTGCTTCCCTTGCTGAAGGGTGGGGACTCACCATGACCGAAGCCGCGGCCTGTGGGACGCCTGCGGTCGCAACGAATATCAGCGGGCATCGTTGCAGCGTGATCGACGGCCGAACCGGTGTGCTCGCAGAACTCGACCAACTCGGCGACGTGATGGCCGATCTCCTTCTTGACGACTCTCGTCGGTTGGCATTGGGTGAGGAAGCGCTGCAGCGTGCCCGCACGCTCACGTGGGATGCCTCGGCGCTCGGTGTGATCAAGGGCCTGCACGGCGAGGTGCTCCGTCGCAAGCAACGCAAGGCAACGCGCTACGAGACGGCGCGACATGCCTAGCCCCATGACGAATGTTCTGGGTCGTATCCCAGGCCGAACTCGATTCGTGTTCGGCCTGACGATACTTGTCTGCCTACCGCTACTGATCGCGCTGGCTGCGCTGTCGCGGGCGCACTGGAGTCCGGTGCTTGACTTGGCCATGACCGAGTTGCGCGTTCGCGACGTCGGTACCCGTCATACGCCGCTCATCGGACTTCCCGGGCGGATCGGTAACTTTCCCGATCAGGGCAGCCATCCGGGTCCGTTGAGTTTCTATTTACTGACGCCCGCATACCGCGTGTTCGGGTCGACCGCGTGGTCGCTCGAGCTTGGCACCGTACTGATCCACGGAGCGGCCGTACTCGCCGCGCTCTACCTCGCCTACCGCAGGGGCGGGCGACGGGCATGCTTGGCGGTGGCGGTGCTTATGGCGGTGATCCTGCGCGGCTACGGCGCCAATGTGCTCACGCAGCCGTGGAACCCCTACCTCCCGGTGATTTCTTGGATGGTGGTGCTGCTTGCCGCGTGGTCGGCGCTCGAGGGCGACATGCTGGGGCTGGTTTTCTTCGTCGTTGCCGGCTCACTGAGCGCCCAGACGCATGTTCCGTATGTGGGCCTCGTCGGAGGTCTGGGTGTCGTGCTGCTCGGCTGGTTGAGTGTGCGTCACTGGCTCGCAGTGCAACGCGGCATCGGCACCGTTGTGCCCTTGGTGGGCCTTCGCCGATGGTCGATCACTGCAGTGGTGTTGGGCGTGGTGCTCTGGCTGCCGCCGGTTGCCGATCAGCTCCGGCGCACACCCGGCAACCTGTCGATGTTGAGTCACTATTTCCGAAACCCGCCTGAGCAGAGCATCGGATTCGGCTCAGCGGCGCGTCTGTTGTTGCAACATCTGAACGTGAGGCGTCTTTTCGCGGCCGCGCTGCAGCACTCGGATTACTTTAAGACGGTCTCGTTCGATCTCCGTGGTTCGTTGCTGCCAGGCGTCGTCGTTGTGCTGCTGTGGGCGCTGTGTGCCATTGCTGCCTGGCGGTTGAGTAATTGGCCGCTCGTGCATCTGCACATGGTGATCGGCGCGACGCTGCTGTTGGAGTGGATCGCAATGGCGCGCATTTTCGGCAAGCTCTGGTATTACCTCACCTTCTGGGCATGGGGTGTAACCACGCTGATCAGCTGGGCAATCGTGTGGACACTCGTAGTCGTGCTACGTCGTTGGCGGCCGGCGCTGGATCCGCAGATGCGCCGAACCGGGGTGTTCGTCGCCGCGGCGACGCTCGTGACGTCGACGCTGGCGTTCTCGTGGAGCGCACTGTCGGTGAAGCCGCCCGAAGCGCAACTGTCGCGAACGCTGGGTGCGGTGGTCGGCCCAACCGCTGATGCGTTGGATGCCGGCGTGGGTGCTGCCGATGGCAGGGCGGGCACGTATCTGGTCACGTGGACTGACGTGGCATTCTTTGGCTCGCAGGGCTATGGGCTGGTCAATGAACTCGAACGCCGCGGATTCCACGTTGGTGTCGCCTACGCGTGGCGAGTGCCGGTCACGCCGCAGCGAGTACTGCGGGCCGGTGACTCGACGGCCGAGGTGCATCTTGCGACCGGAAAGTTCATCGACGAGTGGCGCGCCAAGCCGGGTGTCACCGAGGTTGCATTCATCGAACCGCGTGACGCAAATCAACTCGCGCGATACAACAACTTGCGCGCGGGGGCGATTGCTGAACTGAAGCGACTTGGGCTCGGCGATCTCGTCGACGAGATCGACTCCAATCTGTTCAGCGTGCAACTCGATCCACGCGTGCCGCCGTCGTTGCAGGCGACCATTGATCAGATGTTGTTGCTCGGTCAGCCGACGGCGGTGTTCATCGCGCCGGCCGGTACGTCGGAGTCCTGATCCCTGCTGCCCGGATCCCTGCTGCCCTGATCTGGGTGGCCCCGATCTGGGTGGCCCCGATCCGTGCTGCCCCGATCTGGGTCGTCTCATGGACTCCGTTGCGGGAATCGCCTGCCCCAGTAGCGATCGAACAACCACGAGATAGTCGCCGCAGCCCCGATGGCGAAAAACGGCAGCAGGGGCATGTGAAAACGCGGGTTACCCCATAATTCGATGGGGATGATGAACAGGCTGAGCATGGTGACCCCGACGATGGCGCGTCGCGGGCCCAAGACACGGTCGTGACGCCAGCCCCGAAACAGTAAGCCCGCCCCGGCGAGGGTGAGTAGCCAGCTGAGATGAAAGTACCAGTCAGCGGTGTACTTCACAGCGGTGCGCGCCGGGGAGACCATCCGCAGGTTCGACCCGTTTTCCTCGAATGCGAGCAACATGTCGCGATCGTTGCCCATCATCAGCCCCAAACGCTTGGGAATCTGACGTAGCTCTTCTCCGGGGTGATGCAGCACGAACGTGACGGCCATGCGCGTGTTGGCTCCGTTGCGCTCGGCATCTGGCATGTTGGGATCGACGCACCATGCGTGATCAGTCCATGAGAACCCGCCGTTCGAACCCGGGAATCGTGACATACACAGACCGTCGCCCAAATTGGTGGAGAAGGGGATCACGTGATGAAAGCGGGCCTCATTGCGCACCGTCCAAGGGATGAGCAACAACACGAGCGGTACGAGTACCCATGCAACGTGGTGCACGACGCTGCGCCAGCCCAGACCGCTGCACCAGACGGCAACGGCGAGTCCGAGCAGGATCGGTAGCGAGAACGGTCGGATCAGTGCCGAGATGGCCAAGGCGACGCCAAACCAGATCAGTCGCCTCCGCGACAGTGCACCCGTTGTCCACGAGTGATCGACAACGATCGCCACGGCCGCCAATAGGGTACAGATGAACGCAGTCTCGAGATGGAACGTTGCGGTACCGAGAATGAGACCGGGATAGAGCGCGGTGATCCACGCCGCGAGGAGACCAACACGGTGCGAGAAACAGCGTCGGGCAATCAGATAGACGAGCGCGATCGACACCGTCGAGAACGCCACGTTCATCACGGCGGTGAGCTGAGCATCGTTGCCCGGTAGCGGAGTGTGAAAGCCGAACCAGTACACGAGCCCCAACAGGGCCGGAAAGCCGATGGGGTAGTACGCCGTCGCCGTGCCGGTGGTGTAGGAGATGTAACCCCTGCCGTGCGCGATCTCGCTCGCGTAGTACCAGTAGGAATACTGATCGCCCAAAATGGTTGGTGCCGCACGCATGGCCCACATCGCCCACCCAAGACGGATGACGAACCCGATCGCGACCACAGTGAGAACGCTGCGGCCTTCGGCAGTGCGACGAAACGTGTTGAGGCGTGGGAGCAAGCGTGCGATTCTCCATCATGCCCGACCGCAGAGGTGCGTTCGTGGTCATGGACCGCACCGGGGCGCCCCTGTCAACCCCGTGTAGTCAGGATGCGCTGGTCGGTTGCCTCGCGATGTGGTGCGCTAACGTCTGGGTGTGCGACGCGACCGAGCAGTTCCGGCCAGCGCGCAACCTGCCCTGAGCGCCGTTGCCGCATGGAAGCCGCGCCTTGGTGGACTCCCACATAATCGGGCTGGTCGTGCTGCGGTCATATCCGTGGTGGCCGCACTGACTCCGATTTTTGTCGCTGCCCTTCGTACCGCGATGCACCGATGGGTGCCGACGAGCGACAATGGTCTGTTGCTGCTCCGAACGGCCGACGTGGCCACCTCGAATCACCCGTGGCTCGGTACGTGGACGTCTGCCTCGTTGACGGCAGGGACCAACTTCAACAATCCCGGCCCGTTGCTCTTTGACCTGCTTGCTGGTCCGGTGAAGTTGTTCGGCTACGGCATCGGGATGCCCCTTGGGCTCGCGCTGGTGAACGGGGCCAGCGTGATCGGTGCTGCCTTGGTGGCGCGCCGTCAAGGCGGCTCACGCGCTGTTGTGCCGATGATGCTGGCCGCGGCTTGCATCGCCTGGGCGATGGGCAGCGAACTGTTGGTCGATCCGTGGCAACCGCACGTGCTGATGCTTCCGTTCCTGTTCATCCTCGCGCTGCTGTGGGGAATTGCCTGCGGTGATCTTGTGTTGGTGCCATGGTTCGCTGCGGTGGCCTCGTTGCTCGTACAGACCCACCTCAGCTACAGCTTCCTGATCCTGTTCTTTACCCTTGCTCTCGTTGCCGCAGTGGTGTTCCATGCGCGTCGAACGCCCAGCAAGCGGGCAGGCCTTGTGCGCATTGGGGTGACGACGGCGATCGTGTTCCTCGTGCTCTGGATGCAGTCGTTCATCGAGCAACTATTCGGCGACGGTCAGGGAAATCTCAGTCGACTCGTGTCGAGCTCATCGAGTTCACAGACCAAGATCGGCCTAAAGCTCGGCACCCGGCTGATCGCAGGCGTGATGGTGCTTCCACCGTGGTTCGCGCGGTGGGCATTCGTCGACGCCGTTCCATCCACGCCCTACACGGGCACCGGTCCCTCCCAACAGCTGATCGTGAGCGGAGTGGTCTCGTTTCGCGTCGCTGCGCCGGCACTGCTTGTCTTCGTTGGACTCACGACCTTCTTGCTGTGGCGCGCCATCGTGGCTCGCCAGCGAGTAGTTGTTGCCGCCCTTGCGATGGTCGAGGGACTCGTGGTGTGCGCTGTCGCCGCCATGATCGTCATGCCGGCCGGAATCCTCGGCCTTTCAGCGCATCAGATGCGGTGGCTATGGACGATGTCGGCGTTCAACATCGTCGCCCTCGTGTCGTCGGCCGTCGTCGTGCTACGCCTTGAGCTCGCCGCGCGAGCAGAATGCGCTTCACCGAGGGTCGCGTCGGCGCGTTGGTCGACGCACATCGGCACGGCATCGATGGTGGGCGGGGTGGCGGCAACGATCGTCTTTGCCGCGATGGCCTGCCCGACCTTCTACCAATTAGCCGGACCAACAGCCGACCATGGCTCACGTGACACCGTTGCCGCGATGATTCGCCAGATGTCGGTGCTCCGAGGACACGCGCCACTGCTGTTCGACGATACCGGCCTTCGCTTCGCCGAGTCCTACAGCGGAGCGGTGCTAGCCGAGCTCGGCCAACTCGACGTGCCGTTTGAGGTTGCGAACCCGATCATGGTGCGCCAAGTGGGCGACGGGCGCAAGGTCAGCGGGCGAGCTCACGAACGGCTATACATTCGCGAAGGCGATGACGCCGCGACGATTCCGCCGGGCGCGGATCGCGTTGTATTCGTGCCTGGCCTGTCTGCGTCAGATCTGGCCGAGCGCGATGCACTTGTCGAAGCGTGGACGGGACGCCTCACGGAGGGAACGGTCACCCTGTCTGATGCGGGCAAGGAGGCACGTGCATCCGGAGAGCTCGGGCTCTCACAAGCCCAGATCGACGGTGTCGACAACCCTCGAGCCGTGGTGGACTTCGGTTTGCTGTCGGTTGCCGCCACACAGGGCTGGCTCGACCTGACTCAGCAGGAGGTCGACGATCTCGTTCGGCTGCAGCAACTGCAGGTGCAGTGGCGGTTCCGAACGGTTGGCCTCTTTATCGAGCCGCTGAACGTGTGAGTCCCTGACCGGCTCAGCGAGAAGTGCGCCACCTCTCGAGCGCACGCCAGATCACGAACAGATCAGCGCCCGCGCGCAGTGACGCCATCGGGGTGAGCTTGCTGCCGGCAACGTCGGTCCAGACCTTCAGCGGAACCTCGAGAATCGAACCAGGATTGATCGGCTCCTGGCCGCGACCGCCGGCCAGGAGCCGACCGAGAAGTTCCACGTCGAACGCCCAGCGGCTGTTGAATGGTTCGGAGATCGCAGATCGCAGTGCGGCCGTGCTTCTGAAGAACTTTGCACCGCACTGCGTGTCGTACACACGGATGTGCAGCACGGCGCTTGACGCAGTAGCAAAGAGACGACCGAAGTAATGGCGGGCGATGGATCGGTCGACCTGATGGCCGAGCAGGGCCACTCGGGTTGCCAACAACACGTCGAGTGACGGATTGTGCTGAAGCAGGTCGTCGAGCCTGAGCAATTCGCCAACGGGAGTCGCCATGTCGGCATCGCAGTACCCAACCACTGCAGAGCCGCGTGCAGCGGCCTGTTGCATGCCGACGCGGACCGCTTCGGCCTTACCGCGATTGGTGACGAGATCGAGCACTTCGACGCCGGCATGTTCCTTCGCGAGGTCGTGTAGCAGCGTCAGCGTCGCGTCGGTTGATCCGTCATTGACGAGCAGAAGCCGCATTCGAGGGTTCGCGACGAGAGCAGCGATGTCGCTGCGGTGCAGGCGCTCGACCTCGTTGAAGCAGGGGATGACCAGCGTCGTTTCGTCGACGGGATCGTCGACGGACCGCGACATCAGCGAGTTGGGCGGCAGACCGCCCAGTACGACAGAGCGGGCAGATGCAGTCCGTGTCGGGATGCGGCAAGGCCGACACGTGTGTCGGCTACGAGCGAAGCGGCGACAGCGTTGGTGAAGCGGGCACCATGATTCCATCCGCCAATGCCCTGCTGTGCTTCAACGCGGGGACCGCGAACGTGCTCAAGGATTGCCTGGACGCCACGGAGCGCGGTGGGCGACACGAACAGCGGCCCGTCGGAGATGATCTGTAGTTGCTCACTGAGCAGTCGACGGATCGCCGCAGGTCGATAGCGGCGATGGTGACCCAGCATCGTGTCGTGCGCCGTGAACAGTCGAGGGTGGGCTGGCACGCTCACCAGCAGAACGCCCTCTGGGGCCAAGAAGGGAATCACTGTGTCGCGCAGGAACGCCGTGTCGTCATCGATGTGCTCGAGAACGTCCATCAGCAGCACCAGATCGAACCTGCCATCGGGCTGCACCGTGGTGCGCTCGATCGCGCAAGGCAGCGAGGAGTTGAGATCGTCAGTCGTGTAGTTGATGTCCCAGCACGTGACGGCAGCTGATTCGGCAAGGTCAGCAAGTAGTTCGCCCGCGAACCATCCGTCGCCGGCCCCGATGTCGAGCAGCGTCGAGACCTCCTGCAGTTCGACCGACGAACCGATGATCCTGCGGAAGAAGTCGCTTCGGGCGACCTCCCACGGATGGCGTCGCATGCGGTCGCTGCGCTCTGAGAGATCCATCGGCATGAGCCTACCCAGCGCTCGACTTCCGCGGCCGGTGCGGGTGCCGTCACAGCACGGCGTAGGCAGCGGCGCTTAGCGCGATGGAGGCGCTCAGCCATACCAAAAGGATTCGACGCGGTGTGGAACGAATCGTGCGTACCGGACGTTCGACAACAACATGGAGTAACCAGGCAGCGACCAGGCACATCATCGCCCGTACACCGTTGGCCCCCAACCCTGACTGTCCCAGAATCGGGGCGGGGGTGATGAGGATGATCGGCCAGTGCACGAGGTAGAGCGCAAAGCTGATGCGACCGAGCGCGACAAGGGGTGGCCACGATGCGGCTCGGGCGAGGAGTCCCTCGGTCATCAACGCGATGATCACAGCGACCGAGAGGAATGCGACCAGGAAGATCCACCCCCCAAAGAGCACCTCCGGCGACCCGATGACGGCGGTGAAAAGCAGCACGAGAACGGCGAGACTGGCAGCACCGATGGCGCGCTTGATCACGACTCGGTCGGTGAACAGGTTCGGCCAACGGTGTACCGCGAGAGCAAGGAGCGCCCCGAGGGCGAGTTCAGCGGCGCGTGTATCGGTGCCGAACTCGAGGCGTGGGAGATAGTCGTTCAGCGAGGCCGAAATCGCGATAGACCCTGCTGTAACGGCGCACAACACAATCGCTATGGTGCGCAGGGCCTGTCGACCCCGAGCCACGAAGAAGAGTACGGCGATCGCGAAATAGAACTGTTCTTCGACCGCGAGTGACCACATCGGCCCGAGTGGCCCGAGGGTGTAGAGCACGTTCTGTCGACCTACATGGATGACGTGCCAGTTCATCATGCTGAATGTGGCGGCGAGGGTGCTGCCGAACAGGCCGTTGGTAGACCATCCACGCTCGGTCACCTTGGTCGTGACGAGTACTGCCGCGACGGTGGCGAGCGTTGCGGCCGCGAGACGCTGGACGCGTCGCGACCAGAAACGCACGACGTCGACACGACCGGTAGCGCTCACCTCGGTGACAAGGTTGCGGACGATGAGGAAACCCGACAATGTGAAGAACACCGACACCCCGAGGTAGCCGCCTCGGAACCATCCACCGGGGTCGAGGTGATAGAGCAGTACGACCGAGATGCAGATGGCGCGGAGTCCGTCGAGTGCCGGGCTGTACTGGCTGGTCTGGACGCGCTCGCCGGACGTTCGGACCCTCATCCGAAACGACTCTAGCTGACGCCGACGCTGCGATCATGAGACGACAGCGACCCATCGGCGGCAGAGGAGTAACCTGCTCAGCGTGATGGGGGACATCGGGGCGGATCGCCGCAAGGACGCGTTGTTCAACGCGTCGGTACTTGCTGCAACGCTGCTTGCGGCGACGCTGCGGATGATGATGCTCGTCTCGAAGTGGCATCAAAGGTTGATGCTCAATGATTCGTTCTACTTCAGTTCGCAGGCCTGGCAGAACGCTCGAGGGCACTGGTTCCGGGACTTTCTCGGAACGCATCCCGCAGCTGAGCACGGGCCACTCACATCGATCGTGCTCGTTCCGGCAAGCCTGTTGCCACATCACGAATTCTGGCAACGGGCCACGAACACACTCATTGGAATTGCGGTCATTCCCGCACTTGCGCTCCTCGGGCGCCGCATCGCCGGGCGACGCGTTGGTGTGATCGCTGCGCTGATCGCGGCTGTGTACGCCAACCTCTGGATGAACGATTCGCTGATCATGAGCGAGACCATCGCGACGTTGATGGTGGTGCTTGCGCTCGGATACGCGTTCGAGCATCGCGACCGCTTCGATCTGCGCAGCGCCGCCGTGTGCGGAGCGGTGGTCGGCGTCGCAGCACTCGCGCGAAGTGAGCTGCTGATCATGGCGCCACTCTTTGCGCTGATCGGTGTGCGCACGCGGCCCCGGAGGATCTGGGCCACACGCGCGGCCCTGCTCGTGGGCGTCGCGCTCGGGGTCCTGGTGCCCTGGGTGGCCTACAACGTTCCTCGTTTCGATCATCTGGTGCTGATCAGCACAAACGAGGGTGGTGCGCTCCGGGGCGCCAATTGTGATGACACCTACTCAGGGCCTGCACTCGGTGGGTGGTCGGTGCTCTGTGTGGTCGATACCGTCGAGCGGCCCAACGAGGACGCATCGGGTCGAGCCATTCGGTTGCGGCGTGAGGCAGTCTCGTATGCCCGTCAACATGTCGGCCGACTTCCCGTGGTGGTTGGGGCCCGGATCCTTCGCTCGGTCGATGTGTACGGCCTCGACGATCTCGTTCGGTTCGATGTGGGCGAGGAGCGCGCTCGCTGGGCATCGTGGACCGGCATTGTGTCGTGGTGGTTGCTCGCTCCGCTGGCCGTGGTTGGTTGGTGGCGCCAACGCCGAACGAACGGTTGGATTCTGCTGGCCCCTGTCATCGGGGTAGCCATCACCACCGTGGTGTTCTATGGTGCTCATCGCCTCCGCTCGCCGATGGAAGCGGTTGTCGTGCTCTGCGCCTCGGTGACAATCGCCCCGCTGACGCCGGTTCGAAGAGCCATTGATGCCCGACTTGTGGGCGGCGCAGAATGACGCCCAGTTCAGAATCGAGGGCACGGATCCCGTATCAGCCGGCACTCGATGGTGTCCGCGCAATCGCAGTCGTGATGGTGCTGTTATTCCACGGAGGCGTGTCGTGGATGGGTGGCGGCTACTTCGGTGTCTCGGTGTTCTTCACGCTCTCGGGATACCTGATCACCTCGCTGCTCGTGCGCGAATTCGAGTCGACGCAGCAAATCGCTCCGTCGTCGTTCTACGTGCGCCGTGCGAAACGCCTGCTACCGGCCAGCTTGGTCTGCCTCTCGGCAGTAGCGATTTTGGCAGCGAACGACGTGTGGACCGGTGCCGACCAGCTCAAGCGCGATCTCCTCGGGTCACTGGCGCAGGTCGCGAATTGGGTACGGCTCTTCGCTGGCGAAAGCTACATCGATGTGCAGAGCAAGACGGCAGGATTGCGCTCGCCGCTCGACCACTACTGGTCACTCGCGATTGAGGAGCAGTTCTATTGGCTCTGGCCGGTGGCGTTCTGGGCGCTTGCTCGCTGGGCCCGCTCTCGCGGGTGGAGCATGACCCGAGTGATCGGCGGCTGCACACTGATGGCGGCAGCCTGTGCGCCGGTGATTGCAGCGGCCTGGGGAAGCGACGCAGCATATTGGGCCACGCCGGCACGGGCGAGTGAGATTCTGCTGGGTGCACTGATCGCCGTTGCACTTGCCGAGCAGCGAATTCGGCCAGCGCGCTGGATGGCGCCGGCTGGGTTGGTCGCTGTGGTTGGACTCGGCCTCTTCCTGCCGATTTCCGGCGGACCCGCCTACAGCGGGGCGTTCCCGTTGCTCGCATTGGCCAGTGTGGCGCTGCTGGTCGGTCTGCAGCGCAGCGGCACCGTGACCACGGTGCTGGGATGGCGTCCGTTCGTGGCTCTTGGCCGAATCAGCTATGGCGTCTACCTGTATCACCTGCCGATCTTTGTGTACCTGACAGCGGATCGATCGGGCCTCGACGGCTGGAGGCTCCTCATCGCGCGTCTCGGGCTCACCGTGGCGTGCTCTGTCGCCTCGTACTTCGTCATCGAGCGCCCGATCCGTCGGGCGACGTGGGCCGGTGCGCGCACGGCAACGGTTGCAGTTGGTGCATCGATGGTGGTCGTAGTGCTGGCTTTCACCGTTCCGGTCTCATCCGCAACATATTGGATGGCCAGTGCCGCTGCCGGGTCACGGGCAGCGATCCCTCTTGACGAACCCTCGGCCCCGCTGTCAGCGATGTCGGCGTCCACGACTTCGCTTGCACCGCGCACTGCCAAGAGCGAGCCAGACTCGACGACCTCGACGGTGGCCGTGACGATGGGCTTGGCGACCATCGGCTCGGCGACCATTGGGGTAGACGGCACCGCGCCTACCACGGCTGCGGTCCTCCCGGTGTTGAATCGACCGGTGCGCATCTTGGTGGTGGGCGATTCGACCGCGGAGGCTACGAGCAACGGGCTCATTGCTTGGGCTTGGACGAACCCCTCGCTGGCAAGGGTTTCCGTAGCGGCTTCGCCGGGGTGCGGCTTCCTTCGAGGAGGATTGGTCGCGAGCGATAACGGCGTTGCATTTCAGCCGGCCTGTGACGATGTGCTCGACAAACAGCTCCCGAGGGCGCTGCGCCGACAGCGACCTGATGTCGTGATGCTGATGGTCACCGCTCGTGACATCTCGCCGCGTACATGGAGCGCGGCCGAGGGAGAGCTGACGACCGCTGACCCACTGTTCGTGTCCCGGCTCGAACACGACTTCAGCGCCATCCAGCGACTCATCACATCGTCATCGTCGGCTCAGGTGGTGTGGATCCGCCCACCTCACGTGGATCCCTATTGGGCTCATGTGGAGTCGCCCGTCACCGATGATCATGCCCACGCCGTCGTCGACGCCGCGATGACCAAGGTGATCGGCGAGAACAGCAGTCGTGCCGAGTTGCTCGACCTGCGCGCATGGACAGAGAACGACGGGATTTCGTTCTTGCACTCTGCTCGGCCCGACGGTTTGCACTTCACTCCGTCGGCTGCCACCGACGTCGCCGCGCGTTGGCTCGGTCCTCAGCTGTTACTCGCCGCCGCACGTGCAACGACGAAGGCTGGTACTGGTCCGTAGTCGCTATCTCGACCGCGGCAGTAACGCAGTGGCGTGCTTCAACAGCGTGAGTGCGCCCTGCTTTGCCGGGCGGCGATGATGCGATTGGGTCTCGTCGTCCTGCGCCGCCATCGACCGCCGGTGCGACACGAACCAGTCGTAGCTCTCGGCGAACATCTCCTCGTTCGACCAGCGCGGTGTCCACCCGAGCGCCTCGGTTGCGTGTGTCGTGTCGAACCACATCGACTTGCTGTACATGATCCAGTGATATGGCGCGAACGGTGCGAGTCCGGCGGTTGCGACCAACCGCATCGCCAACGAGGCCGCACCGGCGGGGAGTGACCTCACCTGTGAGCCCGTACCGGCGTGCTCGCAGACGGCCTCAAGCGTCTCGCGCATTGTGCCGAACCGATCGGTGCCGGCGTTGAAGATGGCCGGCCCGCTGCTCGCACCGGCGCGGATGCAGATGTCGGCGAGGTCATCGGCGTGGACGAACTGGTATCGATTTGAGCCGTTGCCGAGCACGAAGACATCGGCACCGTCGGCGATCCAATCGAACAGGATCCCGAAGATGCCGAGTCGGCCGTGACCCAAGATGGTGCGTGGTCGCACGATGCTCACGTCGAGACCGTGCGCCGCTGCATTGAGGCACGCCCACTCCGCAGCGAGCTTGGCGTCACCGTAGGCCTCACGAGGTGACGGCACGGTGGATGGCAGAACCGGGTTGGATTCGGGCACACCGAACACTGCGCTCGACGAGGTGTGCACCACCTTTGCGACGGCTGCATCGCTGCAGGCGGCGAGCAGGATGCGGGTACCGTCGACGTTGACGGTGCGCAGCAAATGCTCGTCTTTGGCGAGGGGCACCTGGGCCACGTTGTGATACACCACGTCAATGCCGTCGACAGCGGCGCGTACCACAGCGGCATTGCGGATGTCACCCTGCACGAAGTCGAGATCGCCGGCATCGTCGGGCGGATTCACGTCGAGGATGCGAACCCTGTGTCCTGCGGCGCGAAGCTGCGTGGCGAGCAGGGCGCCGAAGTAGCCGCTGCCACCGGTAACGAGGGCCGTGGTCACAGCTCTAGCCCCTCGCGGCGGCACCATTGAATGCTGCGGCGCATACCCTCGTATAGCGCGACCGCGGGTCGGTATCCGAGCTCGGTTTGCGCAGCACCGATGTCGCAGGCAATCGAGTGCGCCATCTCGCCCATCACATGCAACTGTTGCTGGTACCGGCCGGTGGATTGGATGATGCGGTCGGCCCGTTCGGCGACGCGACCGGCGATCACGGGCAGTGCCATCGCGCCCGGCTTGACCTCGTAGCCCTCGTCGGTAAGGGCCCGACCAACTGTCTCGATGATCTCGTTCACGGTGTAGGCGCGTTCGTCGGCGATCCAATACGCACGCCCGCTCGGCCCTGGTGTGAGCTCGGCGCGCACGATGCCCTGGACGAGGTTGTCGACATAGACCATCGACCGGCGCTGCATGCCTGCGCCGAACTTCGGGAACCTGCCACCGCGCACAAGACGAAAGAACGTGGTTTGACGTGGCGGCTGAAGCGGGCCGTAAAACCATGGTGGACGCACGATGACGGCATCGAGGCCGGCCTGCACCTGATCGAGCACAGCGAGTTCGCCCTGCATCTTCGACTCGCCGTATCCCAGATACGGGTTGTAGGGCTCGTGAGCGCGGAACGTGTCTTCGTCAGAAGCATTTGTGCCGAACGGTGAGTTGGATGACACGTGCACCATCCGCCGGAGGCCGGCTCGCTGGACTGCAGCCGCAACGTTGGCAGCACCACCCGCGTTGACCGCAAAGAAGTCGCTGACCTTGGCCGGGTGAATCACACCCGCGGTGTGGATGACGTCGGTGTCGGGCGGAAGTCCGACGAGCAGGCGTTCGAGCGAGTCCGGGTCGGTGACCGAGCCGATGATCGCGCGCGCTCTAGCGCTCACTGCGTGCACGGCATCGGCCTCTGTTTGGTTCAGCACGAGAGCGCGCACCTCGCCATCGCGCGCGTGATCGCCTGCGTCGGTTGCCAGATGGTGTACGAGCGCGCGGCCGAGCCACCCAGCTGACCCGGTAATCACCGTCGCCGCGGGCAGGGCGAGATCATCCATGTGGGCGCTCCGTCTCGATGAAACGCTGCGCGTTGCGAATGGCAAACGCCATTACAGAACCCTGCGGGTTCACGCCGGGAGCGTCGGGCAGCATGGACGCATCGTTGACCCATACATTCCGCATGCCGCGCACCTGTCCGAAGCTACCGGCAGCGCAGCGTGGGTGCTCGCCGATGGGTACGGTGGAGCAGAGGTGCACCGTCATCACCGTGGCCTTCGTGGCCGCAAACGAGCGTTGCAGCGAGGCGATATCGGCGCTGCTGCGCACCACCGGAGCGTTGTGGTAGCTGGGGTACACCTCATCTGCGCCGGCGGCGAGCATCAACAGGGTGAGCCTGCTCAGCCCGCTGCGCAGCAGTTGCTTGTCGCGAGCGGTGAGGTTGTAGGTCACCAATGGGTCGCGCAGTCCGGGGATGGCCTTCACCCGTCCCTTGCCCTCACTGGTGATGGCTGCGTAGTACACACAGACTCGTTCCCACTCGTGCAGTGCGTGGCTGAACTCGCCCCAGTTGTCGGCCAGCGCGAGCGCAACCAGGCCGGGGTGGCTGGCGGAGCCCCCGAAGGAGATCTCCGGGGCGAACTCTTTGACCTGATGCACGGGCACGTCGTCGGGAATGTTGATTGGCTCGGCGAATCGGGCCGCCAGCTTCACCGTCGGATGCACAGCAAGTGTGTCACCGATGCGCTCACGTAGACCGCTGCGCTGCAGCAGCGCAGGCGTATGGATGGCCCCGCCACAGACGAAGACGTGGCGGAAATGGATCCGCCCGGGAGAGCCGTCGGCGAGCACGACGTCGGCGTCGCTGGCGCTGGTGCCCGAGATCGACAGCTTGCGCACACGACACTGCGTGAGCAGGCGCGCCCCGGCTCGTTGGGCACGCGGCAGGTAGGTGCGCGTCATGCTTTGGCGTTGTCCGCTCGATGCTGATCCGCCGGGGGGATATGTCATCCAACGCGGGCTCTCGCTGTTCTGCCACGCAAGCGCATCTGCACCTCGTCGCAACACGGCACTCGGCGCCGAAACCGCGCCGGGCACGGTGGTGACGTTGATCGCCGACTCGATCTCGTCGGCGATGACGTACATCTCGTCGGGATCCAGATCGCGGATGTGGTACTGGCTGCGCCACCGCTCGAGCAGCTCGGCCGGTGGGCGGCGATAGAGACCACTGTTCACTTCGGTGCCGCCTCCGGCACAGCGCCCCTCGGTGTAGGCAATCGACGGGAGTCCGAGCGCAACCGTGACGCCGCCGGAGCGGTATTGGCGGTCCATCTGCTCGAGTGAAAAGGAGACCACGCTGCCCTGCTCGACCCAATCGCCCTCTTCGACGACGAGCACGTCGAATCCGGCCTCGGCCAGTAACGCAGCGGTGGTCGCTCCACCGGCACCCGAGCCGATGATGAGTATCTCGGCGTCGTAGCGCGCCTCGGTGGCGGGAGTATGGATGGGCGTGCTCGCAGGACCGGTCATTGTGCCGCCGAACCATCGGGCTGCGTGTTCGGCCACTGCTCCCAGATGTATGTGTATGCCAGCGACCGGACCATCCGCACGTATTCTCCGAGTAGCGGAAGGGGATGCCGGATCAACCACAGGATCAGGCGGTCTGAACCTGGGGATGCAACGACGATGCGCATTGGCGCGGCTATCAGGTGCACACCGATTCGCAACACGCTCGGCAACTCGTCGACACGCTGCACGGTGAAGTCGGACACCTCGCCGCGCTGTTGTTCACTGAGTCCGGGTAGGTCGGCGCGGAGCAAGCGTTGTGCGAAGGGGCGCACGAGACCCCGTGAGGATTGACCAGCCATGACGAAACGCTCAGTGTAGTCGGGCCTGCTCGGACATGCCCGCGATCACTTGGGCATGATCACTTGTGCACGATCACACGGGCACAATCACACGCGAGCGCACGCGCCTGGCGGTGTGTTGTACGCCGGGTCGTTCACCCAAGAGCCGTTGATCCACAAAGCTGGCGGCGTCGGAGTGACGCCGTCGAAACGGGCGGCGATCTCTCCCACTAACCAGGCGCCGACCATCGCAGCGCCTGATGCGCACAGGTGCACACCGTCCCACATCCGCTCGGGTACATGATCGCCATTGAGATCTGCGCTGTATCCCTGACCCCACACGACACGCGAGTCGAGGAACACGACATCGTCGGGCCACGCGCTGGCGACGCGTATCGCAGCGTCGGCGAGTACGTCTACACCTGCAACGGTCTGATCAGATCGCATCGGCGGCACGGGAAGAATGACCAATTGGGCGTGCGCCGCGGCAACGATGTCATGCAACGACGCCAGTGCCGCGAATTGCCTGTCGCCGCCAAACGATGCGTCCCACGTGGACAACTGGATAATGACAATTTGCGGGTGGCTCGCGTTGATCAGTGTGATGATGTGGGGGAACTCCCCGTAGCCGGGTTGATTCACGAGACCGACGCCGGCGAGCGAACCCCGCACGAGCGTGACTCCAGACGGAAGGAACGCCGCAGCGACGCCGGGCTCGGTCGTTTCGGCAACGGAGTCCCCGAACATGGCAACGGTGTGCACCACGCCGCGTGTGGCCTGCGGGGGAGGCAATAGCGAGCTCGTTGCCGATGGCTGAGGCTCCGATATGGCGGCGAAGTTGCTCCTCCCCGTGTCTGCGAGGGGAGTCGGTGTCGGCTGAGTCGCACGGTGCGTGGCGCCGGTGATCAACGCCGCGTCAAGTGCTGCGGCGCCGCGTTGGGGGAGGGCCACCGTGATCGCGAACACCGCGGCGGCACCCACCGCAAGCGCGGCTGCAGGAGCAGTCATCCAGCGGGGTAGGCGTTGCAGGCCGAGCCGCGCGGGACGCTCGACCAGATGGTACGACGCGAGTGCCACGACCCACGTGACCGTCAGCCGCAGGGTGAGCAGGGGCCACGCGGTGAGCCCGGTGCGCAGCGGGGTCAGCACCACAAAGATCGGCCAGTGCCACAGGTACAGTCCATACGAGATGCGACCGATCGAGCGCAGTGCTCGCAGCGACAGCGCAGCGCGTACTGCGCCGAGCGGTGACCAGTTGCGCGTTGTCGAGAGCGGGATCGCCTGTGGGTCCTCCGACGACGTTGTGACCGCCGCAAGCAGCAGCCCCACTGCGGACGCAAATGCAGCGAAGCCGCCGTAGAACAACACAGCAGAGCTTCCGTCGGCGCGTGCAAAGGCCCACACGATGGAGCCACTGAGGACAAGTATCGTGACACCTGTCGCTGCGCGGGCGCAGCGCGACCGGTGTTGCACAACGTGTCGCACGAGGTGGCGAGCTGAGCGTGTTGCGAAGAGGCCGCCGATCATCATTGCCCCAACGCGTGTGTCTGTTCCCTCATAAACGCGCGTCGACGAGGCTGGGTCGTAGAGCACAGCCATGAGGACAAACGAGAGCACGGCACCGGTTGCGCACACCGTGGCCATTGTGCGATGCGGTCGTCGCGCCCAGCATGCGATCGCCAATGCCACCACGGGCCAGACGAGGTAGAACTGCTCCTCGACTGCGAGGCTCCACAGGTGGGTGAGCGGCGATTGCAGAGCAAACGCTGTCCAGTAGTTGTGATGAGCGACGATCTCGTGCCAGTTCATCAGAAATGACAATCCCCACAGCGTGTCGCCACGCAACGCGAGTCGCTCCGGGGCGGTTCCCCATCGCACGGACCAGAACGTGACGACGCACAGCATGATGGCCAGTGCGGGCAGCAGGCGTCGCGCGCGGCGCGCCCAGAATTCACCGAGACGCACCGTTGTGCTGCGATCGATCTCGCGTAGCAGCAGTCCGGTGATCAAGAAGCCGGAGATCACAAAAAAGGTGTCGACACCCAGAAATCCACCCTCGAGATGTCCGGCGTGGAACAACAAAACGGCGCACACGGCCACCGCCCGCAACCCATCGAGTGCAGGAAAATACCCTGGTTCTGCATCGTTCACATTGCCCCCCGGCGCTGTTGCGCTCGCACACGGTGAGGTGTCGACCCCGAAAGGCACCTCCGACAGTGGCGTCTACCTGTGCTGCTTCAACCGTTCGTTCAGCACCGAGTATCGCACAATGCAGATCACGGCACGCACCCCGTCGCGCCAACCGATCTTTTTGCCCTCGGCGTAGGTGCGTCCTGCATAAGAGATGCCTACTTCGTAGATCTGCCACTTGCCGCGCGCCAGCTTGGCAGTCACCTCGGGTTCGAATCCGAAGCGGTCCTCTTCGATGTCGATCGATTGGATGACCTCTCGCCGAAATGCTTTGTAGCAGGTCTCCATGTCACTCAGGTTGAGGTCGGTGAACATGTTCGAGAGCAAGGTGAGCAGACGGTTACCGAGGGAATGCCAGAAGTAGAGCACCCGATGGGGGCGGCCGCCGAGAAACCGCGAGCCGTACACGACATCGGCCTGCCCAGACTCGAGTGGTTCCATCAGTTGGCCGTATTCGGACGGGTCGTACTCGAGATCGGCGTCCTGCACCACCACGTAGTCGCCGGTGGCGGCAGCGAAACCGGTGCGCAGGGCGGCACCCTTACCCTGGTTGTACGGCTGCACAATCACTCGCACACGCGGGTCGGACACCGTCGCCAGCAATTCGCGAGTGGTGTCGGTGGAGCCGTCGTCGACCACGATCACCTCGTGGATCCACGGCGATGCACACACCTTGTCGAGCAGGGTCAGAATGGTTGCTTGCTCGTTGTAGCAGGGGACAACGGCAGTCAGGCAGGGGCGAGGAGGTATAGACACAATGTGCGTAGGTTAGTCACTGGTGGCATCTCCGTAGCGGCCTCCGACGCAAATCCCTGCAAGGAGGAGCACGACCGCGGCCATGCCCAGACGATGTAGATCGTCGAAGACGATTGGCCAGCCGGCATCGGGGAACGGATGAAGTCGTGAGACGCGGTACACCATGACCCCGCCGACGTAGCACACGATGCCGATCGCAACGACTCCGATGAGGTGCGGTCGGCGCAACAACGCCACACAGACAAAGGCGATAGCACCGCAGATCGCACCCCATAGCGGTGCGACGACCAGGGCTCCCATCACTGTCGCGATTGCGATAGATGTCGTGCCGGAGCTGCGGATGGACCGGAGTCGTGCGATGCTCGGCCGCCCCCACAGCGCTGCGAGTCGGGGTGGCGCGAATTCGCGCAGGTCACGTCGCTTGCGATCGAACCAGATCAAGCCGAGGCATGCAAGGAGGGCCAGCGCAGTGATCAGTAAGCCCTTGTTCACGGTGCGCTGACCTTGCCAGTTGAGGTGCACAACGCGACTCGAAGCGCTGGGCGTGAGATACCAGCCGTTGAAGCCGCCGTCTACCGGCTGTTGCTGCCCGAGCGAGGCCCCGCTGGTCTGAGCGGTCCAGCCCAGGTTGAAGCCCTCGCCGAACACCAGCCAGCAACCGACGGGGCACGCCTCGACGTGTACGTCGCGGGTCGTGCGGCTGGTGCTGAGCACGATTGCCTTCGTGGCCGGCGCCGCCGTATCGGATGACGTGGCGCCTTCGCTGCGCATCACGACCCGGTTGATGTCGATGCCTGTGTCGGCACCGGCGAAACTACGAAGAATGTGTTCGCCGACGCCGAGCGCGAGTGTCGGGCCGGCGCACAGCGACACGGTGGCGTCATGATCGGTAAACAGATCGCTTGTCGACCCGCTCACACGAACCGGAACCGACTTGCCATCGATGGTGACAAGACTGTTCACGCAGCCCGTGTCGAGCTTCGTCGGCAGAGTAGCCGGAACGATGCCGGCTCCGGAGATCTCCGAGATCCCAACGGGCAACCGCACGGATTGTCCGTAGCGGCGATCGACGGTGCTCGCATCGTTCGTGCCGGTGATCGTCACCGACAGGATTTGCCCTGTTACGGCGCCGAAGTCGAGTGTGCTGATTCCGGCGGCGTCCGGTGCGGGCACGGGCACCGTGACGGCGCCGCTGTTGCTACGAACCTCGACCTCGGTGATCGTGGCCAGTTGATCGGAGACGGGCTGGCGGAGTGTGAGCGACGTCGTGGTCTGACTGGTAGCGAGCGTCATGGTGAGGCTGCTGCCAATCGCGTGGTCGAAGGGAGACACCCACGATGTGCTCGCGTCGCCATCCGTAGCTGCCCAGCCGCCCATCGCCGGCACCCCAGTGAGGTGGCGGTTGGAGACTGTGCCGCGCCAACCAAAGAGTCGGGCCAGGGTCGAGTCGTCGCCGCGTTGATCGATGCGCGCGGTCACTTTTGGCGTCACGGTGCGCTCCGTGCCGAGCGTGAACGATCGTGCGAGCACCGGCTCCGGATCGCTGCGGTATCTGTTGGTCGGCCGCGTGCGGAGGCGGGTCAGTACCATGTCGAGCGATTGCTTGCTCGAGAGCGTCGGGAGTACGTTGCTTGGGACGCGAATTACTTCTTCGGTCGCACTGGGCCCTGTTGTCGCTTCAGCGAAACCAACACCGTCGAGGCCCTCGCCGGTGTGCAGCGCAGCGTGGTCGGTGCCGTCGATAGTGATCGTGACGACACTCGATGGCTCGTGCAACGCCACTGTCTGGCCGACCACTGAGCGCGAACTGCTGCCGAGATCCACGGGGAACGAGCCCGACGCGTCAGAGATCGTAATCCGAGTGATCCATCGGTTCCGAAGGTCTTGCGGCTGCACCAACGTGATGGAGTTGACCTCGTGATTCGTTGTCAGGCGAAGGAACTCGCCTGTGGGGTCGGCGTGGTCGCCAACGACCCACGATGTTCCCGGATTACCGTCAACGGCCATCGCTGCGCGATCTTCCGGACGGTACGCAAACGGCTCGCCGTAGGCGCTTGCTGCGGCGTGCACTGCACCGCGCTGCTCTGCGATCGTCATGTCAGCAGTTGTTGCATTTGCAAAGATTGGCAGCCGCTGATCCGCGCTGTCGAACCGAAGCACGCCACCACCAGGTGTTCCGTCCTCCGTGAACCCGGTAACATCCTGCGAGCCCCTCCACTGATGGGCGCGATCGCGGTTGCTGTCGGTGACGATGACCCGATCGGCGCGAGCGATGGCGTCGTTGCCGCCCGCTGCGCCCACAAGGTCGGCGGTGTATCGGATCAATTCGGTCCCATCGATGAGCCCAGCCGCGGCGGCGTCGACGAGTCCGTCACCACTACCAGCCACAGCGACGGTTCCCTGCTTGATGCGGATGATCGGTTGCGGATCGACAACAGGAACCAGCGCCACCGGGGCAATCGGTGTACCGATAGCGGCGTTGCTGATCGATTGCTCGTCGATCATGGGCACCTGCGGGATGTTCGGAGTGGGTGTCCCGTAGGTGACTGCGGGTCCGAGCTGGGTGTTCGCGGTGCTGAACAGTTGACTGATCGTCTCCGGTCGCGGCGAGCGGAAACGCTCAAATGCCATATCGCCCGGCAACCAGATGGTGTCGGTGGCGAACAGCCGAGCGATCGGTGCAATCGAGGGCAACTCGATCGTGCCCTCTTGAAAGCGATCGTCGAGCGAGTAGATCGTATCCATCGCCGCTGGGCTCCCAAGCGGCAGCAGATCGCGCGAGATGAATGGCTTCTTCGTGAGCCCCGGCAGGGGAGGGTCGACGGTGTATCCCCACCGGAACGCGCCAAACTCGTTGCCTGGCAACTGCATCACGCGAGTGGCGGCCGAGTTGGTGTCGAGCGCGTTGGATGCTTGCGTCCAAGCAGCGGGTGGCTGCTCGTCACGAGTCAGGTTTGGATCGACGAGACCGCCGCTGAGGAGCGATGGCAGATTGAGAATGGCAAGACCAGTGACAAACCACGGGGCCACACTGCGCAGCGGCCAACGTGTGCGTCCGACAGCTACCACGAGTGCGCCTGCGCCAAGAGCGAGTCCGAGCGTGCTGAGCGGCAGCGCGCGAGTGCTGCTGCGCATCGCAAGCGCCAACGACGAGCGTGAGTTCGTGGCAAGTGGGGACATCAGCGCTGACGAATTGTTGATCGGGTGCACACCCACTGCGAGCACGACGCCGACGAACACCAGAAGTGCGGCGTATCGACGGCTTGCCCATCGGGTGAGCACGAGGCCGAGTAACGAGGCGACGAGAAGAGCGAACGATATGGCGATGAGTCGTCCCGAGGTCATGTACCGCAGGGACGAGGTCGTCGCGAAGCCGATGGGATCCCGCACGTAGAAGAGCCAGTAGCCCATGCCGCGGAGCACCTCGGCGCTCGAGGATGTGTACGACACTGCCTGCAGCGTCTCGGAGTACCCGAGTACGTCGGCGCCATAGCGGCCCTGCACCGACAGCATCGCAATCCACCACGCAGATACGGCGAGGCTGATCACTGCGAGTTTGGCGGCCACTGTGACGGCGCGCTTCCACGTGATGACGCGTCCCCACGCTGCGTGCAGCAGCCATAGCGCTGGGCCGGGCGCGATCATCATGATCGCGGTGGCGTTCGGCGCGGCAACAGTGAGCATCACGAGACCGAACACACCAACGTCGCGCCACGTCGAACGCGTCGCAGCGCGGATGGTGAGGCCGATCAACCACCCGAGACCGGCCCAGGGCAGCAACATTGCCGAGGTACGCGATACATACGGCAGGACATAGGGCGACAGTTGATACACAACGGCAGCGACGAGCGCGCCGGTGGCAGGAATGCCCAGATGTTTCGCTGCCCATCGCACCCCAAGACCAGCCATCAGGAGCAAGGTGCCGAGCCAGAGTCGTTGGGCAATCCAGTCGGGCACTCCGAGTGCGCTGCAGACCGAATACCACGGACCCGATGGCCAGAGATAACTCAGCGTCTGATGAGGCACCCAGCCGGCGAACTGGCGGCTATCCCAGGAGTATGGCGCGTCGCCGGTGAGCCTGGCGGGATTCAGGTACAGGTAGAGCTTGGTGTCTGCGGGCATTTTGCCGGGTGCCGACGTCAGGGCAGGGACGTATGCCAGCACCGCCAGCAGGGCGACGTGCAGCCAGTTACGTGTACGCCCGAGTCGATCGAGGAAATCAGAAAACGAGGCGCTCATAGTCGAAGGGCGGCAACTGGTACCAGCGGCGGCAATCTAACACGCTGTTGCGCCAACTCGGAGGCGGTGGCGCTAGCGTGACGCACCGTGCAAACGGTTGTCGTGGTCCCCACGTATCAGGAAGCGGAAAATATCGTCCGATTCCTGGGTGCCGTGCGCAGCGCTGTACCCGAGGCCGCGATACTCGTCGTCGACGACAACAGCCCCGATGGCACCGGTGTCTTGGCCGAGCAGACCGCGCTCATGTTGGGCAACATCACCGTGTTGCACCGTGTCGCGAAGCAGGGTCTCGGCAGTGCGTATCGCCATGGCTTTGCCGAGGTACTCGCCGGCGATGCAGAGGTGATCGTGTCGATGGATTGTGATTTCTCGCACGACCCAGCAGCGATCGCCTCGCTGGTGCAACGCATCGAGCAGGGCGCCGATGCGGTGGTCGGTTCGCGTTACGTGTCGGGTGGCGGCACCGTGAACTGGCCGATGCACCGTCGACTGCTGTCGCGCTGGGGCAATCGCTACACCAGTGGAGTGTTGCGACTGCACATTCGCGATTGCACGTCTGGTTTCCGTGCGTATCGCACGAGTGCGCTACGCGCCATCAATCCCACATCTACCGAAGCCGAGGGCTACGCCTTTCTCACCGAGCTAGTGCGACGTCTCGTCCGAAACGGTTACACGGTCGTCGAGCAGCCGATCACGTTTGTGGATCGCGAATTCGGTACGTCAAAGATGTCGGGTCGCATTGTTGCAGAATCAATGATGCTCGTCACCGGCTGGGCGGCGGCCGATGTATTGGCCAAAGTGCGTGGCCGCGACCCGAACGCTTCCTGATTCTGTCTACGGGATTGCACCAAAGACGCCGTACAGGCCGGTCAGCGTGACGAGGCCCGCCGCACAGAGGGCGAGCACAACGGTCCAGAGTTCGTGGCCGCTGGAGAGCTCCTCGTTGTCGTGTTCGTGCGCGAGTTCCAGGTCTCGAATCCATGCAGCGGCAGAGATAAGCAGCGGGAACGCAGTGAACAGAAAGCGCGGCCGGGCAGTGACCGTACTGGGGGCAAGCATCAATATCAGCACGACCGCCGTGTAGGTGACCATCGGCCATGGCAGCCGCTTCTTGTAGGCCATGAAGACGAGCACCAATGTGGTCGCGAACGACACAGCAGTGATGATGTCGGTGGGCGAAGCGAGCGGTCGGGTGAATGCCTGCATCGAGTTCCGGATCGCCGTGAGCCCGAAACTGGTCCCCTCGTGCCATGCCTCGCTTTGGACGCGGAACCATGCGAACTTCTCGCCCGTACGCCGCCAGAGAAAAAGATGAAAAACGAGGAAACCAATGGGCGCGATCAGGGGGGCAGTCAGCGATCGCCATTCCCGGCGCTCGCGTATCGCCAAGATTGCCCCCACAGCGCACGCTGCGATCAGCGCGATGCCGTTTGGTCGCGTAGCTGCAGCGAGCGACGCCAGCACTCCTGCGGCCAGCCACTGGCGCCGTTGCAGGCAGAGCAGACAGCCGGCAGCAAAGACCAACAGCGTCGCCTCGCTATAGGCAAACGAGAGTACGAAACTGCCCGGAAAGAACGCCATCAGCAGCATCGCCCGATACGCAACACGTTCGTCGAAGAGTTCTCGCGCAAGAGCGCCGACCAGATATACCGCAAGACCACCGAGTAGAAAATTCAAGAACAGACCGGCAAAGACGTCGCCCCCCGGAAGAATTTTGTCGAACCATCGCACGAGATCGGGATAGACCGGAAAGAACGCAGCGCGCGCCTGATAGTCGTCCCACGTGACGTGGGGAGGGATGTGTGAGGGATAACTGTCTCGAATGATGGCGAAGTACCACCTGCCGTCCCACGAGGTGAGCACATCGGAGATGTTGCGCAAAGCGTTGTTGGGGCGCGGGATGCCGTCGATTCGATCCTGCACCACCCGTTGAGTGGCGACCACCGCCGCACCGGCCACCACGCACAGTCGGCTGAGCACGTAAGCGATCGACGCGCGTCGAACCAGGCGCCCCCACTGACTCGGCCGATCAACGGCCATACCGTCTACATTCGGCGGACCGGCCGGTGGAGTCGTCGTGGGATCGAGCGTGTCAGTCATGGCGGCGGTGCCCGTTGCGTAGGCGTTGCGAAACTAACACGCACACCAGTGCGATCGTTGTCGGATCACCATCGGTACATCGGCCGAATGCGCTGGCGCGGACCGAACTTCGGCGCTGCGTTTCCGGCGATCGCGAGCAGGCGAATCACCCGTCCCCGCTGACCGACGTAGGGCTCGAGCAATTGCAGCATCTGTTCGTCGTTACCCCGCGGGTGCCCGGCCAGTGCCCATGCGACCATATTGGGGATGTGATAGTCGCCGACCGGCACCGCATCTGGGTCGCCCAGTGCTGGGCCGATGGCCGAGCCGATGGTCCAGGGTCCAATGCCTTTGAGCAGCTGCAGCTTGCCGGCGACTTGGGTCGGGTCAAGGGCCGACCACTCCGTGATTCGCTGGGCATGACTCGCTACGGTGCGCAGCGCTTCGGCGCGCTTGGCTTCGATGCCGAGTGGATGGAACCACCACGCCGGACGGGCCCTCAAGCGCTCCGGAGTTGGCGGTAGTCGCAGCGACGCGTGTGGACCTGGCGCACGATCGCCGAGTTCGGCGCAGAGTCGATGCCACTGTCCGATCGCTTCGCCTCCGGTGACTCGCTGGCCGAGCACGTTCGGGAGGAGCTCGTGGTACAAGCTGCGACTCGCCCCGACACGCAGACCGGGGTGCTTGCGCGCCGCACGGGCAACGGCATGATGCGCGTCGTCGGGGCACGTGAAGCCGACATCGAGTGCACCAACGATGTGCGGGACGCCGTTCAACAACCAGTCGGCGCCATCACCCCAGGCCTCGGCGTCGAGATGTGCGCCCGACCACTGCAGATGGAGGGTGCCCGGACCGTCAGGAGTCAAGGTTGCCCGCCAGAAATCGGTGTCCCCCAGCTGTGTTGTGGGATCGTGACGGCCGAACCGGTACACCGACAGCGTCGATCGCACGTCGCAGACCGGGCTGAGCTGGGCGGACGTCACAACGGGCACCGTAGCGTGTCGGCGCGCTCGGTAGACGGACGTGCGGGGCAATGCGCAACGATGTGTGGATGGCAGTCATCGACATCACCCGGCCGCGTGAGGGCATCGCCCAAATCACCTTGAACCGGCCTGAGCGGCTCAATGCAATGACCACCGAATTGGTGCAGGGATTGCATGACGCCTTCGATCTGCTCGCCGTAGATCTCACCGTCCGGGTCATCGTACTCACGGGTGCCGGCCGCGGGTTTTGCGCGGGCCTCGACCTGAGGGGATACGGCAGGTCGCCGCACACCGCAACACTCGGGCCCATCCAGGCAGGCTTCGCAGTGCAGAAACACATCGCCGGTCTGATCCCGCACATGCGTTCGCTGCCTCAGCCAATTATCGCAGCGGTCAACGGCGCCGCTGCCGGTGGGGGTCTCGCCCTGGTGCTCGGTTCCGATGTGCGCCTCGGGTCTACTTCGGCCACCTTCAACGCTGCATTCATTCGCATCGGGTTGTCGGCCTGCGATATCGGTACCAGCTGGTTGCTGCCACGAATCGTCGGCGCGGCTCGGGCGCAAGAACTGATGCTCACCGGCCGGGTGTTCAACAGCGCCGAGGCGTATCGAATCGGACTCGTCGTGGAGCTTCACGACGACGCTGCCCTGCTTGATGCCGCATACGTCAAGGCCGAACAGATCATGCTGAACGCCCCGATGGGAGTGGCGCTGACCAAGGAAGGTATGTGGACAGCGCTCGAGATTCCAGCGATGCAGTCGGCGATCGATCTGGAGAACCGTCAACAGATCATGCTCGGCCAGACCGCCGACTTCCGTGAGGCGATGTCGGCGTTCCTCGACAAGCGGGCCCCGAACTTCACCAACACGTGACGCGGGCCGATGCCCGGGTCGATGCCGGGGTCGGCGATCAGGAGCCTGCCGTGCGAATACTCACAGGTGCTTCGCCACCGTGCACGGGATAGTGACACGCTACGAAATGGCCGGTGTTGATTTCGCGCAATTGCGGCTCCTCGTTCTGGCAGCGCTCCTGCATACCCGGGCAGCGTGTATGGAAACGGCATCCGGCAGGGGGAAAGACGGGGGATGGGATCTCGCCTTCGATGGCTGTGCGTTGCACCGCGATCTCCGGATCTGGCACCGGGATCGAGTTGAGCAGCACGTTGGTGTAGTGGTGTGCGGGCTCACGATAGAGATCGTCTGATTTGGCAACCTCGCAGATCTTGCCGAGGTACATCACCGCGACCCGGTCGCTGATGTTCTTCACGACTGCGAGGTCGTGGGCGATAAAGATCAGGGTGAGACCGTACTGCCGTTTGAGATCCTCGAGCAGGTTCAATACCTGAGCCTGCACGCTCACGTCGAGCGCCGACACTGGCTCGTCGCAAATGATCAGCGATGGGCTGAGCACCAGCGACCGGGCGATGCTGATGCGCTGGCACTGCCCGCCGCTGAATTGATGCGGTTGACTTTCAGCCGCTCGCTGGGGATCGATGCCCACTTCTTCGAGCACCTGATCGACGCGTGCGTTCCTTTCGGCGACAGTGCCACGCTTCCAGATGGTCAGTGGCTCCATCACGATGTCGCGCACCTTGCGCCGTGGATTGAGCGACGAGATCGGGTCTTGGAAGATCATCTGCATGCGCGTGCGTGCTTCGCGCATCGTGTCGCCCGTCATGCTCGTGAGCTCACGGCCCTCGAACATCACCGAACCGCTGGTGGGCCGGGGGAGTTGCATGATGGCTCGGCCGGTGGTGCTCTTACCGCAGCCGGATTCGCCGACCAGCCCGAGGGTCTCGCCCTTCAAGACGTCGAGGCTGATCCCGCTGACTGCGTTGACGAACAAACCGGTTCGTCCGACGGGGAACCTGACGACGAGATCCTCGACTCGCAGCAGAGCGTCTTCGGTGCGCAGATGCGCCTTGCCGGTGCCCGCCATCAGTCGAGACCTCCTACGGCGACGGGCGTCTCCGCAAGACGCGCCTTTGCTTGGTAATACTCGGCTGAGCCCACCGGGTACCAGCAGGCGTAGGTGTGCTCGGGGTTGTCGGTGGCGCGCAGTGGTGGCTCCTCGGTGAGGCACCGATCACGGGCATAGAGACATCGCGGCGCAAAGCGGCATCCGTTCGGAGGATTGACAAGGTCAGGAGGGCGACCGCCGATCGCGAGCAGGCGCGTATGGCTCGGATCGTCGATCTTGGGGATGCTTTGCATGAGTGCCTCGGTGTAGGGCATCTTCATGTCTGCGAAGAGCACGCGTGTCGGTGCCTTCTCTACGAGCTTTCCGCCGTACATGACAGCAATCTCGTCGGTGTGCCCGGCCACGACGCCGAGGTCGTGGGTCACCAGGATCAATGACATGTTGCGCTCTTTGCGTTGATCGTTGAGCAAGTCCAGAATCTGTGCCTGCACCGTGACGTCGAGTGCCGTCGTGGGTTCATCTGCAAAGAGCAGCGTGGGACCACACGCCATGGCAATGGCGATCATGACTCGCTGGCGCATACCCCCGGACAGTTCGTGCGGATACTGATGCAGGCGTCTGGCACCCTCGGGAATGCGGACATCCTGGAGCAGTCGCTCTGCGGTAGCCCACGCATTGTCCTTGTCCATGCCGAGATGAATCTCGAGCGGCTCAGTGATCTGCCTGCCGATCTTCATCAGCGGATTCAGCGAGGTCATCGGATCTTGGAAGATCATCGCCATTTCTCTGCCCCAGATGTGACGCATCTGCTTTCGTCCCAGGTTGCCGATCTCCTGGCCTTGGAAACGAATGGAGCCGTGCCGTTCGGTGCCCTTGGTGGGCAGCAGTCCCATGATCGAACGCGACAGGATGGTCTTTCCGGAACCGCTCTCGCCCACGACACCCAACGATTTGCCGCGCTCGAGGGTCAGGCTCACGCCATCGACGGCGCGGACCAGACCGCGCCGCGTTCGAAAGTGTGTCTTGACGTCGGTGAGCTCGAGGAGGGGCGCTCCCGTATCTCGACTCGAGGCCTGACTGATGTTGCTCATATTGCTGCCTCACGAATGTCGAAGCGCCGGGCCAGCCGGTCGCCGAGCATGTTGAACGAGACCACGGTCAGGAACAGGAACGTCGCTGGAAAGACCGTTGCCCACCATGCCCGTTTGAGATCGGCGCGGCCATCAATGATCATCTTGCCCCAGGTGACCGGACGCTCGACACCTAGGCCAAGAAATGCCAGCGCGCCCTCGGCGGCGATCAGAATCCCGAGACCAGTAATGGCGACGGTGACCATCGCCGGAACGAGGTTTGGCAGGATCTCACGCAGGATGACTCGACCGCCCTTTGCCCCAAGACTTCGCGCCGCCAGCACGAACTCGCGCTCGCGCAGGCCCATGGTTTGCGCCCGAACGATTCGTGCGAGCGGAGCGGTGGCCAAGATGCCGAGCGTGAGGGTGATCTCCCACTTGCGATCAAGCCAGCCGAGCCATGTGTACACCGACTTGAGATCGTCCATCCGGTAGACCAACAGCAGCGCCAAGAGCAGTGCGGGAAGCGCAAGGAGGCAGTCGACGATGATCGAAACAACCCGGTCGACCTTGCCGCCGAAGTAGCCGGCAAGCACTCCTAGGATCGTGCCGAGCACCAGCCCCATAATCGTGGCGAGGACGCCGATCATGAGAGTGATGCGCGCCCCGTGGATACTGCGCGCGAACACATCGTGCGAGCTTGCATCGGTGCCCATCCACGCTGTCCAGCCGGGGCCCAGGTTGTATCGACCCGTCTTTCCGTTGACCTTGATCTGTGTGTCGTAGTCGCGGATGAACGGGATGTACGCGGCAAACAGTGTGCAGACGGTAAGCGAAATGAGCCAGATGAACGCGAACACCACGCCCAGCGAGGGAAACTTGCGGCGTCGTCGAGGCGGTTTGGTTGCGAGCAGGATGTCTGCAGAGATGAGCTCTGCGGTGGCACTCATGTGTGGGATGTTCCTTAGCTCAGTGCTCGGGCGTGGCGGATACGGGGATCGATCAATGCATAAGAGAGGTCGACGCCAAGGTTCACCAGCACGACGCAGGCAACCAGGATCGCCGACACCGCCTGCACGGTGAAGAGGTCACTCGACAGAATGGCCACCACGAGCAACGAGCCCATGCCTTTCATGTTGAAATACGCCTCGACAATGAGCGCACCACCAACGAGGCCGCCGAGTTGGAAGCCAACGCTAGTGACCAGAGAAAACACCGAGTTGCGCAGTGCGTGGCCCCACAGCACACGCGATGGCGGGACACCCTTCGCGCTCGCAAGGGTGATGAAATCGCTCTGCAATGTCTGCACCATGTCGGCGCGCAGCAGGCGGGTCCAGACGGCGGCAAGGGGAATGGTGAGGACGAGCACCGGCACGAAGAAGTTCTTGAAGTGACCCACGAGATCGTCCCACGGATAGATCTTTGAACTGAGGCGGGGGAACCAAGCGAGCCAGTCAATGAACACGTACTTGAGCAGTGGAGCGAGTACCACGGCCGGCACGGAGATGAAGAAGAACGTTGCGAAGCTACTGAGCTTGTCGAAGCTGCGATCGCGCTTGTAGGCCTGGTACACAGCGAGCGGCACGGCGATGACCAACGCGAAGAAGATCGAGTAGACACCGAGGAACACCGTGGTGAGTACCCGTGGCTTGAGGTACGTGGTTACCGCCATGTTGTTCGGTGCCGAATACCCGAAGTCGAGCGTGAGCATTCCCTTCAACCAGAACCAGTACTGCACGAAGTAGTTGCTGTCGAGGTGAAACTTCGCAGTGGTGCTGTCGATGAGTTCCTGGCTCACGGTTCCACCGAGCATGGTCCGAGCCGGATCGCCGGGCTTGTTCAACCCGATGCGCATGAACACCATCACCCCGAACGTGACGAGGAAGAAGACGATGAGGAATTGGGTGAAACGTTGCAACGCGTAACGCAAGAACAACCTCGACAATCAACGATTCGAACAACTGAACAGTGTGGTGAGCTGAGTGGTTAGTTGGGGCCGCCCATTCGGGCGGCCCCAACTACTCGGTATTGCGTGGTCGAACGACCTTGTCAGGACTTGATCCAGAGTGTGCTCACCCAGAATTGTCCGCTGAAGCCAGCACCGTCGTTGGCAGTGCTGCCATCGGGAAGGGGAGCAGTGCCGAGGCCCTGCACCTTGGGATTGTGCGGGGTACCCCACAACGTCCACGACGTGGGGATCTGGTAGCACATCTTGGCCATCTGCTTGTTCACGTTCTCGGCAGCGGTCTTGCGAGCCGCGGCGTCGGGATTACTGCGTGCGTCAGCAAGATTCGAGTCGACGATCGGATCGTTGATGCGGGCGAAGTTGAGCGAAATGCCCTGGCCGTCTTTTGCGGCACCTGAGGAGTTCCACCAGAAGTTCTGGGAATCGATGTAGATACCAGCATGCTGGCGCCATCCGTAGATGTAGAAGTTCTTGTCACCGAGCAACGCGTTGGTGATGAACTTGTCCTGCGGGACAACTTCCACGGTGGTGGTCACGCCGATCTTGGCCCAGTAGCCCTTGAGTAATTCAGCGGTCTGATCGCCGAGCGCAGTGGCCGTGTGACCGTACTTGACATCTACGCTCGTTGCGCCCGTGGCCGCCTTGTACTCGTCGATCAACTTCTGGGCACCGGCCACATCCTGCTTCGGATCGAAGCCGTTGTCGGCCAGATAGCCCTCTTGGCCGGGCGAGAACACGCCGTTGGCCGGCGTGCCAAGACCACTGCCGACGAGGTCGATCAGCTCTTGGCGATTAATGGCCTTCGAGAGTGCGCAACGAACGCGCGGGTCCTGAGTCGGACCAGTCTTGTCGCCGTCGATCAAGAGGTAGTTCGTCTCGACGTACTTGTCCTGCTCCTTCATCGGGAAGTCCTTGGCGACACTGCGGAAGTCCTTGATGACGGCGTCACTGGAGGTCGAGAAGATGTCGATCTCGCCCTTCTTGAGCGCCTCGGACGCCACTTGGCTGTCCTCGATGACCTTGAAGTCGATCTCGTCGAGGTACGGCAACTGCACGCCGGCGGCGTCCTTTTGCCAGTAGTTCGGATTGCGCTTCACGACAAGGGTGTCGCGAGGGGTGTAGCTCGCCACGATGAACGGCCCCGAGCCCACCGGCATCGTGGCCTTGGTGGGATCGGCCTTCACTTCATCGAGCCACTTCGGAGAGGCAACGAGGCCCCACTGGCCGGTGAGGTACTGGTCCATACCTGGCCATGCGAGCGGCTGCGCTGCGTCGCCACCCTTGCCGGTGTAGATGGTGAACGTGGAGTCGTCGGTCTTGACGATCTTGAGTTCCATCTTGGTGGGGTCGGCCGCCGAGGGGACCTTGGCGATGTCAACGAGTGCCTTGCTGATGAGCAGGCTCGTACCGGTCTCTTGCAGGTTACGGATCACTGCGTCGGCGTTCACGGGTGTGCCGTCGGTGAAGCTGATACCGCTACGGACCTTGATGGTCCATTCGGTGAACGCTGCGTTCGGCGTGATGCTTTCGGCGAGATAGGGGTGCACCTTAAGGTCGGTGCCAACTGCAGCGACGCTGTCGAAAAACGATTTGGCACGCTGGTAGCAGTACGAGTCGCACTGCATTGCGGCCGGTGTCCAGGGACTGCCGACTTCGGCCTCACCGCTGACGACGAGCTTGCCGCCAGCAACGGGCTTGGCAGCAGGCTCGGTGGACGGCGTCGTGCCGGGTGTAGTACCACCGGCTGCTGTGCCTGCGGTGGTGGGCTTGGTCGTGCCTGCCGACGAGCCGTTGTTGTCCTTCTTGCTACATGCACCGGCGACGAGCGCAAGGCTCACCACCACTGCGCCGAGCATCACGCCCGGTCGGCGCCTCGCTGATCGTTCTGTGGTCCCCATGGGCTCCCCCTCATTGTCGTTGGTGTTGCTGGTGTAGCTGGTGTTGCTGGTGTTGCTGGTGGGTTGCATGTGTTGGTCGTGCACACTTGCCGAGAGTGGGTTCTGGATGCACAACTCGTTCGTTGTGACCCCCGCCACAGCGAACGTTTGCACCTTAGTCACAACAAAGATGGCGTGCACGACCCGAACCCGATTTGGCGCTTTAGCGTTCATCGTGATGCTGCGGGACGATCACATGGCAACCCCTGATGCCCGACGGCTCAGCCCCGGCCACCGTCATTTTGCAGAAATCATGCGGCGCCACCTCGCCGCCGTCGAACGTGGGGAACCCACATATCGCGACCCTGTCAGCGGCTTTTCAGTGTTCACAGCGGAGTTCCTCGCCCGGCGCGGTTACTGCTGTGACAGCGGGTGCCGACACTGTCCGTTCGCGGCCGGCGGTCCGTCCCGCTGAGCGTCTCGATGAGTCGAGCCGCTCGGCTACGGTCGCGCCCATGCCAGACAACGTGCTCACTCGGCTCCGGGTCAAGCCCGGCTCGAACTTCAGCGTGAAGCGACGAAATCCCGACGAGCGCTTCGGGTGGGACAAGGATGCCGCGAAGGCCGAACTTGCTCAACTGCATGTGCGTATCGACGCACTGCAGCAGCGGTTGGCGGCCCAACGGACACACAGTCTGCTCGTGGTTCTGCAGGCCATGGACGCATGTGGCAAGGATGGCACGATTCGGTCTGTGTTCGGAGCAATGAACCCGGCGGGCGTGAAGGTGCACAGCTTCAAGGCACCTGCGGGCAGCGAGACTGACCACGACTTCCTCTGGCGAGTGCACAACGTTGTGCCGGCACGCGGCGAGATCGCAGTGTGGAATCGCAGTCACTACGAGGACGTGCTCGTGGTTCGCGTGAAGGGCCTGTTGCCCAAACATCAGTGGGAGCGTCGCTATCGCCACATTCGTGAGTTCGAGCGCCTGCTCGTCGACGAGGGCACGCGCATCGCGAAGATCAATCTCAATGTGTCGTTCGTCGAGCAGGGTCTGCGTCTCCAGGATCGTATCGACGACCCCAGAGAGCGCTGGAAGTTTCGGATCGGTGACCTCGATGATCGCAAGCTCTGGCCCGAATACATGAAGGCGTACGACCAAGCGATCTGCGAGACGAGCACCGAGCACTCGCCGTGGTATGTCGTGCCGGGAAACCGCAAGTGGGTGCGCAACCTCGCGGTCGCGAAGATCCTCCTGCACGAGCTGCAACAACTCGACCCTCAGCTACCCCCGGACGATCCCGCAATCGCGGGCCTGCACGTGGTGTAGGGCCACGCACGGGGTCGTGGTCAGCGCTGCGCGCTCTCCCACACCTCGTACTCGGCGCATGTGGGCGCGTGCGACACGTCTCCCATCAGTGCCTCGACACGTTCGACGGTGTCGCTGTCGATGGATTTCCACGCGCTTCGCGAATCCCACCAGATCTGCATGACGACGACACCATCGGCCTCGGCAATCCACACTTGCTTGTCGATGAAGCCCACGCAGGTCACGAGGAACGTCGTCCAGACCTCGTGATCCCGTTGGAGGAACCGTTGGCGTACCGACTCGTGCACGGCGAAGCGGAGCTCCTCGACGATCATTCGCGCATCGTAGTTGGCCAGACATGCCGAGCTACCCGGATTGGTTGCGCACACGAAATCTTTCCTCGATGTGAAGCAAGCGACGTGCGTGTACGAAATGTAACGTCATGGCGACATGAACGCCCTCGTTCCCACACAACTTGATGAAGCGCTCCGTGTCATCGGCACGCACCCGGATGCGCTTGTGGTGGCCGGGGGCACCGACGCGATGGTCGAAATCAATGCTGGGCATCGTCGGCCGCGGATGGTGATTGCCGTGAATCGTGTTGCTGAGCTCCGATCATGGACCTACGACCCTGCTGGGGCCACTGTACGAATCGGCGCAGCGGTGACCTACTCCGAGCTGATGGAGTCACCCCTCGCCGAGCTGATTCCGGCTCTGGCCGAGGCGTCGCGAACTGTCGGCTCGCCGCAGATCCGCAATGCCGGAACCCTCGGAGGCAACCTCGGTACGTGCTCACCTGCGGGAGATGGTCTGCCTGTTTTGGCGGCGCTCGGCGCGGTTGTACATCTCGCCAGCGCTACTCGCGAACGGTCACTGCCGGTGAGCGACTTCATGGTCGGCGTGAAGCGCACGGCCCTCGAAGCTGACGAGTTGATCACCGCTATCACCATTCCGGTGCTCGCCGGTTGGCAGGGTTACAGCAAGGTAGGCGTGCGTAACGCAATGGTGATTGCACTTGCAAGTGCGTGCCTCGCTACGGACGTGACGACATCGTCGGTGCGATTGGCCGTTGGTTCGGTAGGTCCCACCATCATTCGCTGCGCTGACGCCGAGGCATTCGCCGGCGAGTCGGTGAGCTTTGCACGGAGGAGCGCCACACCCGCCACCGTGGCGCGTTTCGGCGAACTTGCTGCGGCCGCAAGTCACCCCATCGACGATCATCGCGCCACAGCCGCATATCGTCGGCACGCTGTGGGTGTGCTTGCGAGCCGACTTCTGCGAAGGGCGTTTCCGAATGACTGACGATTTCGACTCGAGTCGCGGGTTGCACTCCGACGTGTTCGCCCTGAGCGAGATCTACGCGCTCCACGTGAATGGAGGCACCCACGAGGTCCGCGATGCGTGGATCGGCGAGAGCCTGCTCTTCGTGCTGCGCGAGCGACTCGGTCTGATGGGCAGCAAGGGCGCTTGCGAGCAGGGTGAGTGCGGATCATGCAGTGTGATGGTTGGCGGCGAGCTCGTGTGCAGTTGCCTCGTGCTCGCAGCGAGCGCCGTCGAACAGTCCATCGTGACCATCGAAGGTATTGCTCCGGTGGGCTCGCCAAGCGATGTGCAGCAGGCATTTGTCGACGCAGGAGCCGTGCAGTGCGGGTTTTGTACACCGGGACTCATCATGGCGACGCACGCACTCTTGGAGCGTTCACCAGAGCCGACAGAATTCGAGATACGTGAGGAACTGAGCGGCAACGTGTGTCGCTGTACCGGATATGGCCGCATCATCGACGCCGTCCAACGCGTTGCCGTCCGCCGCCGAGCAGTGCAGCCATGAGCGCGCTCGTCGGCGAGCGCACACGAGCAGGACGTCTGGGAGACAGCATCACCCGTCCAGACGGTACTGCCAAAGTGCAGGGCAGCTTTCAGTTCTCGTCGGACCTCAACGCCGAGAACTGCCTGTGGGGCGCGACACTTCGTTCACCGCACCCATCGGCGCGCATCGTCAGTATCGACCTGTCAGCGGCTTACCGAATCAGCGGGGTCGAGGCCATTGTCACGGCGGCCGACGTGCCCGGCCAGGCCACCTATGGTTTGATCAGCCAAGACCAGCCGGTGTTCGCGAGCGACGTCGTGCGTTACGTTGGCGAGCCCATCGCCGCTGTCGCCGCCGATCACCCCGAGACCTGCCGCCGAGCCCTCGAGGCGATCGTGGTGGTGTACGAGGTCATGGCGCCGCTCACCGACCCCGAGCGGGTGCTTGATGGTAGTCATCCCCCGATCCACCCCGATGGCAACCTCATTCGTCACCAGCGGGTCCTATGTGGAGACGCCAATGCAACCGGTCCGATCGTGGTCGAGGGAACCTACGAGATCGGCATGCAGGATCAGGCGTTCCTTGGTCTCGAGGCGGCATTGGCACTTCCCGATCCGGGCGCGGCCGGGGTGGAGTTGTATGTCGCCACGCAGTGGTTGCACGAAGACCAAAAGCAGATTGCCGCTTGCCTCGGCCTGGCTCCCGCAGCCATTCGACTGACCCTTGGGGGAGTCGGCGGTGCCTTCGGCGCTCGCGAAGACATCAGCCTGCAGGTGCACACATGTCTGCTAGCGCTGCGCACGGGGCGTCCCGTGAGGATGCATTACAGCCGCGAGGAGAGCTTTCTCGGTCACGTGCATCGTCATCCTGCACGCATCTGGATGCGCCATCACGCAACTGCTGACGGTCTGCTCGTGAAGGTCGAGGCACGGATGGTCTTCGACGGTGGCGCATATGCGTCGACATCGTCGGCCGTTTTGATCAATGCCGTCACGCACACGCAGGGTCCGTACCGTTGTCCGAACGCGGTTGTCGATGGTTACGCCGTGCGCACGAACAACCTTCCATGCGGCGCGATGCGCGGGTTCGGCGTGGTACAAGCGTGCTTTGCGCACGAGGGACAGATGGACCGACTCGCCGCAGCGTGCGGTATTGATCCGGTTGATCTCCGGCTCCGCAATGCCATGGTCATCGGCGACAAGCTCATCACCGGTCAAGTCATCGAGAACGTGGCTCCTGTCGAGCGATGTATTCGTGAGACGGCCGCGTTGCCGCTGCCGGACGAGCCCGTGGGAGGCCACGATCGCAACACGATGAGGCTTCCAGGTGGTGCTGGTCGCACGGCCGATGCCGGCCACATTCGGCGCGGCATCGGTTTCGCCGTGTCGATAAAGAACCTGATGTACAGCGAAGGCTTCGACGATTATTCCACAGCACGTTGTCGCCTCGCCGACGGCGTGGTCACCTTGAAGTTCGCGACGAGCGAAGTGGGCCAGGGATTCGTCACGATTGCTGGCCAGATTGCGCGCAGCGTGCTCGGTGTCGACGAGGTCGTGCTCGGCACCATCGACACGGGCGTGGGTTCTGCAGGGTCCACCTCGGCATCGCGTCAGACGTGGATGAGCGGAGGTGCTGTCAACGCAGCATGTCTGAAGGTACGCGGCCTGCTGTTCGACGCCGTTGCGGCGCTTTATCACGTTGATGCGAACAGCTTGTCCATCGAAGGTTCGGACATCGTCGGCGCCTCCGGCGCGCTGCGAGTCTCGGTCCTCGAGGCCTCGACAGGTTTGGAGTTCGACGAGACCGTCGAATATCGCCACAAGCCGACTGAGGATCTCGACGACAACGGCCAAGGTGACTGCCATACAGCCTTCGCCTTTGTTGCCCACCGCGCTGTGGTGGATGTCGATCCTGAGTTGGGTCTGGTCAAGGTGATTCAGATCGCGACCGCGCAGGACGTGGGTCGGGCACTCAACCCGCTCAGCGTGCTCGGTCAGATCGAAGGTGGTATTGCCCAGGGACTCGGTCTGGCAGTGATGGAGGAGATCATCATGTCCGAGGGTCGGGTCCGCAACCCGAGCTTTACTGATTACCTGCTGCCCACGTTCTTGGACATGCCATCGGTCGTTGTCTCGTTGATCGAGGAACCTGATCCGATCGCGCCTCTCGGTGCCAAAGGTGTGGGGGAGCCGCCGACCATTTCTAGTACCCCCGCCATCGTCGCGGCCATCCGTGACGCGATCGGTCGTCCACTTGATCGCGTGCCGGTTCGCCCGATCGACATCATCGGCTGAGCCAACGCGGCCAGGTGTTCGGCCGCATCTGACGAGCCACAGTGCGATCGGGTAGCTTTGCCGGAAACGAACGAATGGTTCGACAGAACGGGGTAATGCAGGTGACTTCCGAACGTGAAGTAATGACATGGGAGATGTTCGGACAGGCTTCGCGAGATCTGGCACAAATGGTTGCCGATGACGGCTACGAACCCGACATGATTCTGTCGATTGCGCGCGGAGGCCTGCTCATCGGTGGTGCACTCGGCTACGCGCTCTCGGTGAAGAACGTGTACACGATGAACGTCGAGTTCTACACCGGTGTCGACGAACGACTCGAAGTGCCGCGCATCCTTCCCCCGGCACCTGACTTCGTCGACGTGTCCGATGCGAGAATCCTGATCGCCGATGACGTTGCCGACACCGGCCATACGCTGCGCAGCGTGCTCGATTTCTGTGCTGGCAAGGTGGCCGAGGTACGCAGCGCCGTCTTGTACGAGAAGTCTCACTCGGTGGTGCAGTGCCAATACGTGTGGAAGCTCACCGACCAGTGGATCAACTTTCCATGGAGCGACAAAGATCCTGTTGCCCGACGCGACTGGGCTGTGCGCGACGCCTGACGCCGCCGGTCATCGGTTCTGCAGAACCACCATGGCTGCGTTGCGGCCGCTGGCCCCCCACACGCCTGCGCCGGGGAACGTGGCTGCCCCCGTGATGTACAGCCCGCTCACAGGTGTTTCGTAACGAGTGAGCTCGGGGTTCTTGTTGCGAAGTGCGGCAAGCGGGCCCCCCGCGAAACTGGTGGCATGACCCTGGGGCAAATGGAACTCGCGCTCGTAGCTTGCCGGGGTCACCACCCGCCACTGCTCGATGCAGTCCGGGAATGAGTCGTCGACGAGCGTGGAGTACTGCTGCATCCATCGCATCGGCTCGTCATCTGCTGACCAACCCTGCGTGAAGTTGTATGGCGTGTAGATGGCCTCGAGGCTGAGCACATGCTTGCCGGCTGGGGCCATCGTGGGATCGAGCGCGGTTGGCACATTGACGAGCAGGCCGGGTTGCTCCAAGATCTCGCCCCGGCTCATGAGTTCGTAGCCGCGATGCATGTCTGCAATCGTGGGCGCAATGGCGGCTGTGCACGCCTCAGCGTCGATGCCGAGTCGCTCGAAGAGCGCTGTGTCGAGATGGCGGAATCGCGGAATCGCACTCATGACCGCGTCGATCTTGGACTCGTAGCCCTGGCTGTGCGGCATCGTTCGCCAACGCTGGATCAGCTTGGTTGCCTGCGGTGGGGCGTTAGTGAGCCACTCGACGAACGTACGGTGCGGATCGCACGCAGAGATCACCGTGCGCGACCGAATGTCGGTGCCATCGACGAGGCGTACCCCGATGACCCCGGTGTTGTCGCACATGATCGAGGTCACCGGGCTCGATAGACGTACCTCGCCGCCGTACGACTGGAATGCAGCCAGGATTGACTCTGGAACCATCCCGCTGCCGCCAACTGGTCGCCCAACATTTGCGACGTGACGGAGCGCGTAAGTGAGCGCGCCCAAACCAGAGCCGGAGAACTCAGGAGAGATGCCCCACACCATCGGCCCGACCAACAGCCCGGGTGCGCGCAGCGCCTCCGTATCGAAGAAGCTGCGCATCACATCGGCTGCGCTCCGCCGGCTCCAAGCGAACATCGTGCTCACCCCGCGCATCCGGTTGTTCATCGCCTTGCGGGTGAGTCCGCCAAACGACGGCGGATCATTGGCGGCGTCGAAGAGCAACCGCACTGCCGGGAGTGCGGCTTTGAGATAGCGGCGGTAGCCCTCGACCTCGCGTGGGTGAAGCGCGTTGAGGGCGTCGATCGTGCGATCGATGTCGTGAAAAATCGGCCACGGTGCAGATCCATCCCACGCCATGTTCAGTTGCGACGGTTCAACGTCGAGGTAGCGCAGACCGTGCTCGGCGAGACGTAACTCAGTCATCACCGGCGTGGTGCGGAACGTGAGATGGTCGCAGTTGCAAATGTTCACCGTTGCGTCGGCGAAAGGCTCGCTGCCTGCAGTTCCGCCCACCGCCGCGCGTGCTTCGAGGAGGAGTGTGTTCATTCCCGCCTGCGCAAGATACGCCGCTGTGACCAAACCATTGTGACCTGCTCCGACAACGATTGCATCAACATCAGGTACGGGCACGTCTCCATTCTGGCCGCGGCGCTAGCGTGAGGGCGTGACTGAGCACACGACAATTCGCGTACGACACCTTGCCGATCTCAGCGGACCCGACGTCGAGCGGCTCCTCACCGAAAATTCCATCATCGTGCAGCCACTGGGCGCCGTTGAGCAGCATGGTCCGCACCTCCCGCTCAACACCGATCTGCTCGTTGCACAATTGGTTGCCGAGGCCGCCGTCGCCCGGGTCGGCGACGAAGTCGACGCGTGGGTGCTTCCGCCGCTCGCTTATACGAAGTCGAACGAGCACGCTTGGTCGGCCGGCACCATTTGGCTGTCGGCATCTACGTTGTTGGCCGTACTCGACGATCTCGGGCGCTGCATCGCCAAGACGCCCGCGAAGCGCCTGGTGTTCCTCAATGGCCATGGCGGCAACAGCGCTCTCGTCGGCGCGGCCAACCGCGAGCTGCGCCTCAAGTACGGTCTGATGACCTTTCTCGCGCATCCGGGTATGCCCGCCGATCAAGGCGGCACATCGGCAGAGGGCGAACTCGGCATGGGTGTGCACGGCGGCACCGACGAGACCAGCATCATGTTGCACCTCGCACCGCATCTGTGCGACATGTCCACGGCCGAACGGCGTATACCCGCCTCGCTCGCTGACAACGCCTACGTCAAGTTCGGCGGACGGGTCAGTTTCGGATGGTTGTCGAACGACTTCTTCCCCGACGGCTACATCGGTGACCCCACCACGGCCACGGCGGAGCGTGGCAAGCAACTCTTCGACGGCTCGGTCACATCGTTCTGCGAGGCGCTGCGCGAGATCAGTACGTTCAACTTCGGGAAGTAGCCGTGCCCCCTTCCGACCCCACTCCGCACCGCTCGGCGTCCTTGCGGGTCGACGCCGGTCGGCTGGTGCGCCGGTTGAATGAGCTCGGCGCCATCGGCGCCGTACATGGCCCAAACGGCGAGCATGGCTGCGCACGGCTTGCGCTCACCGATGCAGATCGCGATGGCCGCGAACTGGTGGTCACCTGGATGCGCGACCTCGGCTTGAGTGTGTCCATCGACGCCATCGGAAACGTGGTCGCTACACGTGCCGGAACCAACCCAAACGTTGCACCCGTCATGATCGGCTCGCACATCGACACGGTGCGCACGGGCGGTCGTTTCGACGGCAACCTCGGGGTGCTGGGCGGACTCGAAGTGATCGAGACGCTGCAGCAGCACGGGATCGAGACAGATCACGCGATTCAGGTTGCCTTCTTCACCGACGAGGAAGGTGCGCGATTCGCGCCCGACATGCTCGGCAGTCTGGTGTACGTCGGCGGCCTCGCGCTCGAGCAAGCGCTCGATGCGCGTGCCGCTGACGACGGAGCACGACTCGGTGACGAGTTGGTTCGTATCGGCTATGCCGGCTCCACACCCTGCCCAACAGCTTCGTCGCCGAGCAGCTTCATCGAGCTACACATCGAGCAAGGGCCGGTGCTCGAGGAAGCGGGAGTCACCATCGGTGTCGTCACCGGTGTGCAGGGCATCTCGTGGACCGAGGTCACCATCACCGGTCGCTCGGCCCACGCCGGCACAACTCCAATGCGGCTTCGACGCGACCCGCTCTTCGCCGCCGCTGCAATCGCCACCGAAGCTCGTCGTTTGGCTGGCGACATGGGAGGGACCCAAGTGGCCACTGTTGGCCGCTTCGAGGTGTTCCCGAATCTGGTCAATGTGATCCCTCAATCAGTCACCTTCACAATTGACGTGCGCAACACCGACGATGCGCTGCTCCGCCGGGCGGAGCAACACCTGTTGCAGTTCGTCGAGCAGATCTGCACGCAGGAGTCATGCACGCTGCAGATGCGCACGATGGCCCGATTCGAGCCCGTTTCCTTCGACGAGTCGATGATCAACAGAGTCGAGCGCGTCGCAACGGCTCACGGCAACAGCACACTGCGCTTGCCATCCGGTGCAGGCCACGACGCGCAGATGCTTGCGCGGGTCTGCCCGACATCGATGATCTTCGTACCATCGGTGAACGGCCTGTCGCACAACATCGCCGAGTTCACCGAATCAGCCGACATCGAAGCGGGCGCCAACGTGCTCCTGCACGTAGTGCTCGAACTCGCCAAACCGTCGTAGCTGCACGACCGAGAATGCGTTGAGGGGCGCCGGCCGAAGCCGACGCCCCTCAACAGTGACTTCAGACCGAGCTGTCACCAACTCAGTTCCAATCAGCGACGATCAGAGATGGATGCTCTTGTCGATGAATTCGTTGGTCACGATGTCCGACGCCTTCAGACCTGCCTTTGGCGGGCTGTCCTGAGCGGTGTACACCGGGATTGCCTTCTTGATCAGGTCATCGACGCGGGCCATGTCGAAGCTACCCATGACGCCATCGGCGCCGTTGGCAACGAGGCCGTCCTTCTTGATGGTCTCGACTGCGTATGCGGCCGTGCCGGCGCTGTAGACCCAACCGAAGTTGGTGCCGAACTGTGCGACGGCGTCGAGGATCACCTTGTTACCGTTGTCGGGCTTGTTGATGTAGTCAACAGCCGACTGTTGGATGACGGGAACGAGCTTCTTGAAGCAGTCGGAGTACTTGGTGATGTTCTCCGGCAGCGTCGCAATCGACTCGGCGTAGTTCTTCCAACCGACATCGTTGATGTACTGGTACTTGACCGGCTTCATCCAGGTGGGGATTTCCTTCTCGTACGAGTAGGGCTCGGCCGAGCCGAAGCCCTGCTGGGCAGACTTGCCCTCGTCAGCGACGAACAGGCTCGGGTCGCCGCTGTAGGAGCCATCGACCTGATCCTTCGACAGCACACCGGTGGCGGTGAGGAAGTCCATATAGGCAGCGCCACCGAAGTAACGAACCTTGACCTTTTTGGTGCCGAGGTCGGCAATGCCCTTCACGTCGGGGTATGTGCCCGGATCCCACATGATCATCTGCGGGTTCTTCTCGTAGCCGGATTGGATGGCAACGGTGGGGAACTTCGCAGAGTTCTGGATGGCCTCATCGGTGTAGACGAAGCCGAGCAGGATGCTCTTGTCGGCGTACATCAAAGTGGTGTCGCTCTGGAAGCCTGACGCCTTGCCCCCCGAGAGAATCGTGAGCTTCACGCCGGTGTCGGTGCTGCCCGACATCAGCGGACCGGTCACCGTTGCCTTGTCCTTATTGACGGTGTAGCCGGCGCCGATCATGTTGTACAAAAAGCCGTGCTCGGCCTCTGGCAACCAGTCGGTCTGCACCTTGATCTCGTCGGGGCAGATCGTCTTCAGGCTGACGCCGGTGGTCATTGCCGTCGTGCCGCCCGTGGTGCCGGCGGTGGTAGCGCCGGTGGTACCCGGAGTGGTTGTCGCAGTTTTTTTGTCGCTGCCGCAGGCAGTCAGGGCGAGGCCCGTGACGACTGCGAGAGTGACCAGCGATGTGCTGAGTCGGTGTTGCATTGTGTTATTGCTCCTTTGTTGGTTGTTCACGCTGGGTTGTGAACCTGCGAACAGGCTCGGGTGGGTAAGAACACGTGCCGGTCAGGCTGCCTTGCGCGCCGATTCGTGCCAGTGGCCGACGACTCGTTTCGAGACCCAACCAAAGACGAGGAACATCGCGATGCCGAGCCCCGCTGCGATGATGAGACCGCCATACGTCTGGGGATAGATGCCCTTTTGGCGGTACTGCTCCATGACGATGCCGATACCGGGCTTGCTGCCCTGACGGAAGAACTGTTCGCCGACGACGGCGCCGATGACCGACAGACCTGCAGAGATGCGGAAACCGGTGAAGATTGCCGGCATTGCAGACGGCAACTGCAGCTTTCGCAAACGCGTCCAGCGCGATGCGCCGCGCAGGGTGAACAGATCGTGCTGGCCGACATCGGCTGATTGGAGGCCGAATAACGTGTTGGTCACGATTGGGAAGATTGAGATCATCACGACAACCAGGAGTCGTGCATTGATGCCGCCCCCGAAGACCGAGTTGATGATCGGCACGATGGCAAGAATCGGAATGGCCTGCAGGGCAACGAGGTACGGGTACGTGGAGCGCTCGACCCATTTCGCCTGGGCCATCATCACCGCGAGCGAGATGCCGATCACGATGGTGATGGCGAGACCGGTGAGGGCAACCAGCGTGGTCCAGCCGAGGCCATTGATGAGGTTGTTCCGAGCTTTGGCGTTGACGAAAGAATCATTGATCACTGTGACCGGCGACGGCAGCAAGAAGCCCGGCTTGTCGAAGAACGTGCGCATGCCGCTCTCGTGCATGTACTGCCAGAACGCAATGAAGAGCACGAAGATCACGGCCGGACCGACGACGCGACTCCACTCGAAAGCGGGCTTCACCGGGGCAAAGGGTTGCACCGAGTCGAGGTCGGCGACCGAGTAGCGCCCATCGAAGGTGGCGAAGTCGCCGGCAAGGCCGTGGCTCGTGGTCGGTGCCACCTCGTTCAATCGGATGTCGACTTGTTCGCTCATGCGTGCGCTCCTCTGAGTGCGTGTGAGATTTCGCCCGACAACACGGCAAAAGCCGGGTCGAAACGAAGCTCGGGGGATCGTGGATAGGCGAATGGCACGGCGAAGTCACCGACAATTCGACCAGGTCGAGCGCTCATCACGATGATGCGCGTGGACAAGAAGACGGCCTCACTGATCGAGTGGGTGATGAACAGTCCGGCGAAGCCGTTGCGCTGGAAGAGCGCGATGACCTCGTCGTTGAGACGCTCACGCGTGATTTCGTCGACTGCCCCGAACGGCTCGTCGAACAGAAACACCTTCGGATCGAGCACGAGCGACCGGGCCAACGATGCGCGCATCTTCATGCCGCCCGACAACTGCTTGGGGTACTTGGTCTCGAATCCTTTCAAGCCGACGAGTTCGATCGCTTCAGTCGCGCGTGAGTGTCGTTCGGACCTGCTGATGCCTTCGAGTTCGGCCATGAGCTCGACGTTGCGCTGCACGTTGCGCCACTGCAGCAGGGTCGGATCCTGGAAGACATATCCGACATGCGAGCGGTCCACGGTGACCGAACCCGTCGTGGCCTTGTGTAGACCCGAAGCGATGCGGAGCAGCGTGCTCTTGCCGCAGCCCGACGGTCCGACCACGGTGACGAACTCTCCGGCGCGAACGTCGAACGATGTTTCACTGAGTGCGTGGGTTCCGTCGGGGAAGACCATCGAGACCCCCGAGAACCTCAGTGCCGGAGCCGCCGCTGAATCGATCATCCTCTGAAACATAGTGGTTTCCATATGTGTGCTCGCTGTTCGGTCCATGCGCGTTCCCCCGAGCCCGTGCTCAGTGCATCACCATTCCGCCGGAGACGTTCATGGCCTGACCCGTGCAGTAGCTGGCATCGTCTGATGCGAGGAACAGCGCCATATTGGCAACGTCGGTGGTTTCGGCCAAGCGGCCAAGGGGAGACTTCGCCGACCACGTACGGACCAATTCGGGAGTACGCGTCGCCGCGCCCATCTCTGTGAGCACATAGCCGGGGCAAATGCAGTTGACGGTGATGTTGTGCGGGCCAAGCTCCATTGCGGAGACGCGGGTGAGCGAGATCACCGCTGCCTTGGAGGCGGCATAGTGAGCTTGGTTCGGTGAGCCGATTTTGCCGCCCATACTGGCCATGTTGATGATCGTTCCCTGGCGCTGTGCGATCATCGATCGAGAGGCAATCTGGGTGGTGACGAACATTGCGCGCACATTGATGTCGAACGTGAGATCCCAATTCTCGACAGTGAGTTCGAGCAGCGGTGCCATATTCAAAATGCCGGCGTTGTTGACCAAGATGTCGATCCCGCCGAGCGTCACGATGGCCTGCTCTACGGCCCCGGCGGTAGCGGCAGCGTCGGCAAGGTCCACACAGAGTGACCCGGCCCCGAGGGTTGCAGCCAGAGCTGCAACTTCGTCGTCGGCAAGATCGAGCAGAACCAGGTCGGCACCCTCGCGATGGAAGGTGCGTGCGATCTCGGCGCCAATACCTCGGGCAGCGCCTGTAATGACAGCGCGGCGGCCTGTGAGACGCCCCACAGATTGCGCTGTCCGTACAGCTCCCTCTCCCATGAGCACAGATAGTAGGCGAGCCGATGACGCCTTCTGTCCGCGGAATCGTTAACAGTTCGTTTCGTGATTCGCAGGCCATCAGACAGCAATTGACGAGGACACGATTGCGCCACGATGCATCACCAAGCGGGGGGTGGCGCCGAAGGCGAGTGCCTCGCGTTCGGTGTGCGCAGGTAAGGCCACGAGGTCGGCCCGACTACCCGCAGAGACCGTCGCCGGTTCAAGCCCGAGCGCGCTGCGAACATTCGGACCAATTGTTGCGATGGCCTGCTCGGGCAACATGTGGGCAAGCATCACCATCAGCGAACCCGTCTCGAGCGGTGCCCCGCGACCCATTGGATTGAACGGGTCCTGCAGGTTGTCGGCTCCCGCACACACGTTGACGCCGGCGGCGCGAAGTGCCTTGACTGCTGTGAGCGCGCGCGGCATCCTCTGTTGGTGCTCGCGCCCTTGCAGGAACAAGTTCGTGTGTGGCAGGGCCACCACGTTGATTCCCGCGGCAGCAACAACAGCGGCGATCTCGTCCTGACGGGCGACGGTCTGCATACCCAAGCTGACGCAATGACTCGCCGTGACGCCGTGGGCAAATCCAGAGCTGATCACGCGGTGGGCAAGATCCTCGAGTGCGAGTTTGCTCGGATCGAGCGTCTCGTCGGTATGAAGGTCCACGCCACGTTCGAACTCTGCAGCGATGCTGAGCAGCGTCTCGTTGGCCCCAGCGGGGTCGTCGTCGAGGTGCGGACAGCCACCGACGAGGTCGGCGCCGGCCTGCAGTGCTTCGCGCAGCAGCGCACGCGAGTTGGCACCCTGCGGTCCGGTGATCGGCCAGCTGACCAGTGCTGCCACCTGTAGGTCGCAGATCGTCGACGTGCGCCGGCGCACCTCTGCGAGCGCTTCGACCGACATGAGGCCGTTCTCGAGCGTGGTATCGGCGTGACTACGAATCGCGGTGGCGCCATTGCCGACCATCAGCCGCACCGCACGCTCGGCCCGTTCGACGGTGTCCTCGAAGGTGACCAGATGGCGGTTGTGGTGCATCGCCATGATCGCGCCCATCAGGTCACCGGTTGGATTCGCAATGCGTTCGGACAGAAATGCCTTGTCGAGGTGAGCGTGTGGCTCGCCGAACGCGCCGACCACAAGGTGTCCGGCGAGATTGATGACCTGTTCGCCTGGTTGGGCGGCCAGCGTTGTGGCTACGGCGTCGATCGTGTCGAGGCACACGCGTATGTCTACGACGTGTCCGTCGGCGACTGTGGCCGAGCGAAGCAGCATGACTAGACGAGTGGCGAGCCGGTGATGGGGCGGCGTTCGATCGGTTCGCCGAGCCGCGGGAACACTTCTTCGGCCACGAGGTGCATTTGCTCATTCATCTCATCGCGGGTGAGGCCCGGGTAGTCGAAGAAAAAGCAGATGTGCTTTAGGTCGAGTAGCTCGCGCCAAAAGCCAATGGCGTCGACAGCGTCGTCGATGGAGCCAACGATTTGGATTTTCTGATCGTTGGATTCCTCGACGGTGGGGCAGTGATCGAACGCCACCTTGGACCCATCGGTATTGCGATAGCTGGTGAAACGACCGTACGGCGACAGGAACTTGTTGAACTCGTCCTGACCGGGGCGACCCTTCAGCATGGCCTGCTCTCGGGTCTTGGCGACGTGCAAGTTCAACACAAGGCAACGATCTTCGCCGGGACCGACAGGTTGGCCCATGTCCTCGCGAATTTCGGCGTAGCGATCCCATTTCTGTTTTTGGCTCTCGGCATTCTGCAACCAATACACGGCCTTGTGGCCCGCACGCGGTACGTATTCGATGGTCTCGGGGGATGTGACCGGTTGGTAGATGTCGACGACCCGAAGTGGCTTGGGGATGAGCGTGAGGTGATCGACGTAGCTGCCGCGATCGGGCACGTCGTCGGGTGGCAGCACGAACTGCTTGCCGCGATACGAGAACGTTTCGTTGTACCAGGCGAGCTTGATGATCTCCATCGACTCCTCGAAGAGCTGACGGTTGATGCGATCATGCTCGCCGCTCATTGCGTTGTCGCCGCTGGCGACCACCGTGCCGAGCGCCCATGCCTCGCGCGGCACCGTGCCGCGACCGACGCCGAACTCCATTCGGCCCCCGGTGATGATGTCGGCAAGCGCGAAATCCTCGGCGAGGCGGAGTGGATGCCACTGAGGAACCACGTTGAACATCTGGCCGAGGCGCAGGTCCTTGGTGAGATGGGCCAGATGCATACCGAACATGATCAGGTTCGGCAGGACCTCATAGCCCTCGTGTTGGAAGTGATGCTCGGTGAGCCACATCGTGTCGAAGCCGAGCTCGTCGGCGGTGCGACTCCAATCGACCAAATTCTTGTAGCACTCGATGACATCGTTGTTGCCGTAGCGCCTCGCGGTTGTGGATACGTTCGGGTCGCCAGCATCGGGCATGGGGACGGTACAGAAGAAGTTGGTATCGACGCGCATGCCGTGAGCGTAGTTCTCCTGCCGGTTGTGCTGGCGCGTCGGGCGTCAGGTTGGGGCGAAGTTCACAGTCCCGCAACAGAACCGATGCGAGTGCGCGGATCCGCGGCGCCACACAGCAGTCCGTCTGGCTCGACGACGATCGCGTGAGCGTGTCCGAACCCGCTGTCGTACGGAGGGCTGACCCGCACGTCGTGTCCCCGTGCTGCCAGGCCGGTTCGCCATTCGTCGGACGCGTGACCCTCGACCAACACATAGGGTCCGGCCGGGTCGGTCCAGGTGTCGAAGCCGGTGACGGGTCCGTGCAGAACCCAGCGGCCTGCATGGAGTGCGGCTGCTGGACTCTGACCGTGATGGAACAGCCGCGCCGCGACCTGGAGCAGGATCTGTGGCTGACCGTCGCCGCCCATGGTGCCGAACACCGCCGCGAGTGAACCGTCTGCGCGGGTGGCCAGTGCGGGGGACAACGTGTGCGCTGGTCGACGACCCCCTGCGAGCTCGGCCGGATGGCCTTCCTGCAACGAGAACCCGAGGCCCCGGTTATGCAGGTTGATCTGCGTACTCGGCTCGACGAGCCACGATCCGAAGTTCGACGCATTCGACTGGATCAGCGACACGCCCATCCGGTCGGCATCGACGGTGCAGAGGTACGTCGTATCGCCATCGAATGTCGGGGGCAGACGATGACTGGCGATGTCGGGATCGATCGAGTCTCGACGCCCCGCGATCGCGGCGAGAAGCGCGGGCCCGTCAGCCCCTTCATGCAGCACCGCTGGACGGTCATACCCGGCGGCCTTTGCAGACTCGATGAGGAGATGTGCCCACTGCGCGTCATCGGGGTCCGACGGTAGTGCGAGCGTGTCGGCGAGTGCGGCACTGCCCAGCAGCAGGTAGCCCTGCGAGTTCGGGGGGATGCTGTGCAGGGTGTATCCAAATGCCAGCTGTGAAAGGGGAGTGACCCAGGTTGCTCCCGGCGTAGACAAGTCGGACTCGCTGTACAGACCGTTGCCGAGTTGACGCAGGCCCTCACCAAATTCTCCGAGATAAAAGCCATCGCGCCCCCCAGCGGCAATCGCCCGCAGGGCTCGTGCCACCCCCGGTCGGCGCACCAGATCGCCCGGCGCGCGGGCTTGGGACACCAACTCACCGAGTGACTCGCGAGCGCGCTCGTCGAGGAGAGCAAACGCGCCGATGAGCAGTGGCGATGCCGGGAAACCACTCTCCGCCAGACGAATCGCGGGGGCCAGTAGTTGCGCGAGCGGCAGTCGGCCGAAACGCTCGTGCAACGCGCACCAGCCATCCACGCAGCCCGGCACCGTGACCACTCGAAGGTCATGACGGAAGGGCATGTCGGTGTGGCCCTCAGCGCGAAGCCTGGCTGAATCGGACCCCGATCCGGCGCGGCCGGTGGAGTTCAGCGCGTGCACCGCGTTGCCATCGTGGATCAGCGCGTAGAGGTCGCCACCCAGGCCACACAGGTGGGGTCCTGTCACTGCGATTGCAGCGTTCGTCGCGATCGCAGCGTCGACCGCATTGCCGCCCTGCGCCAACGCCAACATACCGGCCTGTGTGGCGAGCTGATCGGCGGAGGCGACCATCGCTCCGGTGGCTCGAGTTGACGTGAACGGTGCGTTGCTGGCGGCCATCCCTGAAATGTACGCCGTCGAAGAGCTCAGACCCCCACGATGGGATGTGTATGTAGTCGTCTCATCGACAGTCGGTCGCGACCTCGAGAGCGCCGCAGATTTCGCGCATACGCGAGTCACTCAGCCGTCCGATGCGCTCGACGAGCAGCGCCACAGCCACCGACTCCACGGAGTCGAGGTTGACGGCGCTGCGACGTGGGATGGGATCCTCGTCGGGGTCCAAGGCGACCTCACTGGCCAGTCCACGAATCGTTGTCGTGCACGGCGCGATCAACGCTCGGCGCAGTCGTGGGATCGCGGCATCGCGGGACAGCACGACCACCGGTCGACGGCCGATGTCCGGTGGTTCGCACCACCACACCTCTCCACGTCTCGGTAGGTCAGTCACCGCGCGACCGCATCGCGAAATGACGCAAGGTCACCCCACACGTCGGGCTCGTCGATTGGGTGAGCTGCGTACGCTGCGGCATACGCAGCATCGATTTCGGCCGCCCGATACCGCATCAGGAGCGCTTCCAGGGCTTCGTCGATCAGTTCGGCGTCGGTGGTTCCCGTACGTGTCCTGCGGGCGTGGTCGAGCAGATCTCGGTCCACTGTGGTGCTCAGTCGGGTGCGAGTCATGGCATAATCATGCCACAGATATGCTACGCCGGCAACGGACAGAGCTTCGCAGAGCGCTGGGTCACCTAGACCCACATGCCGCGTTCGATGAGCACGTCGCGCAGCACTGTCGGCCGGTCGGTCATGATGCCGTGCACACCGAGGTCGAGGAGACGGTTGATCTCGGGGGCCTCGTCGATGGTCCATGCATGGACTTTCAAGCCGAGCCGATTCGCGCGAGCGAGAAAGCGTTCGTTGATAACTGTGAGTGGACCCTGCTGCACGGGCACCTGCGCCGTCATCGCGGTTGTTTTGCGCATGTGGCCGAAGAGCAATGAACTCACTCCTGCAGGTCCCAAGGCCGAACACAGGCCGCTGCCGAGGATGGCGCGCAGCTTGCGGATTCGGAGGTCGCTGAACGCACCGACGCACACGCGATTGAGCGAGTCGGTGCGCCGCAGTGATGCCACTAGCGCGTCAACGGCCTCGTCGCTCTTACAGTCGATGTTCACGCGCGCCGCAGGCCATGTGCCGAGCAACTCTTCGAGTGTCGGTATTGGCGCCTCACCATCGACGCGCGCCTTGCTCACCTGCTGCCAGGTCATCTCGCTGATCTTCTGGTCGATGCCGCACGTGCGTTTGAGGTTGTAGTCGTGGAACGCAACAAGCACTCCGTCGGATGTGACCTGCACGTCGGTCTCGATGTAGCGGTAGCCGAGATTGATGGCGTACTCGAACGCCGGCATGGTGTTCTCGGGCGCATCGCTTGCGCCACCGCGGTGGGCAAAGGGAATGGGGAAGGGCCAGTCGAGGAAGGGGTGGGTGGACGTCGGCACAGTTCAGAGTATTGCTGATCGCAAGTAACGTCATGCACATGTCCGATGTACGCGCCCTACCTCTTGCCGGTGAACGATTCAGCTCGACCAGTTCGTTCGAGGTGCGGTCCCCCTACGACGATGCACTGATCGGTCGCGTACCGGCGTGCATGCCTTCCGATGTGGATCGCGCGGTTGCGATGGCCAAGGCGGCGTTGCACGCCGGGCCAATGCCGCTGTGGCAGCGTGCGCAGATCCTCGACACTGCGGCGGTTCGTTTGGCTGCCCGCCGCGACGAGTTCGCTGAAATCGTGTGCCGTGAGGCCGCGAAGCCGATCAAGACGGCACGTGTCGAGGCCGAACGGGCCGTAGGAACTTTCCAATTCGCGGCAGCGGAAGCCCGCAAGCTCAGCGGTGAGATGATCCCGCTCGATGCGATCCAGGCCGGCGAAGGCAAACTCGGCTTCACGCTCCGGGTGCCCATCGGCGTTGTGGGCGCCATCGCTCCGTTCAACTTCCCGCTCAATCTCGTGGTGCACAAGCTCGCGCCGGCCATCGCCGCGGGTTGCCCGGTCGTGCTCAAGCCCGCGTCACAGACGCCATTCAGTTCCATTGCCCTCGCGGAGATGCTCATCGACGAATGCGGGCTCCCGGCCGAGTACCTGCACGTCGTCACTGGCGGCGGAGGCACCGTTGGTAACGCCATCGTGGATCATCCCGACATTGCACTCATTACCTTCACGGGCTCTCCCGCTGTGGGTTGGGGCATCCGCAGTCGTGCGCCGCGCAAGCGGGTCGGATTGGAACTGGGCAACAACGCGCCGGTGATCATCGAGGCCGATGGCAACTGGCGCCTCGCCGCCGACAAGATCAAGGTGGCGGGCTTCAGCCATGCAGGCCAGAGCTGTATCAGCACGCAACGCATCTTTGTCCACTCATCGATCGCTGCCCACTTCACCTCAGCCTTGGCAGAGCGTGTCGCCACGCTGGTCGTGGGTGATCCGCTCGACGAGGCCACCGACGTGTCGGCGATCATCTCGCTCAGCGAGCGCGATCGCGTCAAGAGCTGGGTCGACGAAGCAATTGCCGGGGGAGCCGAGCTCGTCTGTGGCGGAGATATCGGCGCCGATGGCGTGCTCGCACCAACGGTGCTCGCGAATGTCTCGCACGACATGAAAGTCTGCGCTGGCGAGGTCTTCGGCCCCGTGGTCGGTATCGCTGCATACGACGATCTCGACGAAGCGTTGCGCCTGGCCAACGACTCTGCCTTTGGCCTGCAGGCCGCCATCTTCACCAGCGACATCGGCAAGGGACTGAAGGCCATCCGCACCCTCGACTTCGGGGGCGTACTCGTAAACGAGGTGCCGACATGGCGTGCTGATCAGCAGCCGTATGGCGGTCTCCGCGACAGCGGCAACACCCGCGAGGGCCCGGCCTTCAGCGTGAAGGAAATGACCGAGATCCGTATGGTGGTCATCAGTAGCTGAACGGCCGTCAGCGGCTCAGATCAGTCGGCCCGCGTCTTTCCAGTACTCGTCCTTGAGCAACCGCTTGTAAAGCTTGCCGGTGGGATGGCGGGGGAGTTCGGGACGAAAGTCGATGGTGCGCGGACATTTCACATCGGCGAGTTGCGACTTGCAGAACTGAATCAACTCGGTGGCGAGTGCACGCGCCTCGTCGTCGTTGGCGGGCATCTGCGCCGGATGCACGACTGCTTTGACCTCCTCGCCGAAGTCGTCGTTCGGCACGCCGAACACGGCCACGTCGACGACTTTGGGATGAGTGACCAACACGTTCTCGGCCTCCTGCGGATAGATGTTCACGCCTCCGGAGATGATCATGTACGCCTTGCGATCAGTGAGGTACAAGAAGTTGTCCTTGTCGAGATACCCCACATCGCCGAGTGTGCTCCAGCCCAGGTGGTGCCGCGAACTCGCAGTCTTCTCCGCGTCGTTGTGGTACTCGAACGAGCCGCCGCCCTCGAAGAAGATGGTTCCGCTCTCGTAGTGAGCGAGTTCTTCGCCGTTGTCATCGCAGACGTGCACGATGCAATTGATGGGTGTGCCCACGGTGCCTTCGTGTGCGAGCCACATATCGCTGTTGCAGTAGACGAAACCATTGCCCTCGGTGCCCGCGTAGTACTCGTGCACGATGGGGCCGAACCACTCGATGATGCCACGCTTCACCGGGATCGGACACGGCGCGGCGGCATGGATGAGACAACGCATGGAGCTGACGTCGGCCTGTGCGCGAACGGCGTCGGGCAGCTTCATCAGGCGCACGAACATCGTGGGGACCACCTGGCTCGCGGTAGCCCGGTACTTTTCGATCAGCGCAAGGTATTGCTCGGGATCGAAGTGCTCCATCACGATCACGGTTGCGCCAAGCGCCATCGCCGACATGCAAAAACGCAGCGGAGCGGCATGGTACAACGGCGCGGGCGACAGGTACGTGGACTCGTCGTTCACCCCGAACAGCATCGTGAGCAGTGGGGCGACCGAGCCGGGTGTGGACTCCAGTGGCGTCGGTTTGAACTCACGCATCACACCCTTCGGGCGACCGGTGGTGCCCGACGAATACAACATGTCGGTGCCGGCGATGCGCTGTTCGAGCGGAGTACTTGGTTGGATCGATGTGGTGTCCTCGTAGCTCTCGAAGCCATCGACGACGCCGTCGAGCATGAGGCGCAACTCGACACCGGGGGTATCGACGATGATCTCGAGCGCCTGATCGGCCTTGTACTTGCTGGTGATGAAGACGCGTGCGGTGCAATCGTTGAGGATGTAGGCCAGCTCGGCGCTGGTGAGGCGGCTGGAGCAGGCGGTGTACACCAAACCCGCGTAGTGGCAGCCCCACATGACCTCGAGATAGCGGGGGTGGTTCTCCATACAGATCGCGACATGATCGCCGGCGCGCAGTCCTGCGCCGTAGAGCACGTGGCTGAGTCGATTGGCCGCTGCATCGAGTTCGGCGAACGTCTGCGTAAAGCCGGTTGAACCCATGATGAGGGCCGGCTTGTCAGGAGTAGTGGTCACGAACGCACCTGGGTACATGCTTGGCGACGGTAGCCGACGCTACGTTCGGGAGGTGGATTCGAAGGATCGCTTTCAGTTGCTGCTGCGCCAACCCGATGCGCAGCTGCCACTCGACGTGCTGTGTTTGCTCATCTGTCAGCTCGCAGGCGATGAGATCGTGGTCGAACACGAGCAGGAACAGATCGATGTGCTTGCGCTCGCAATTGCCTCGACATGCGCAGCGGCACCCACCTTCCACGACGTGGTTTCGTTTCTGTTCGGCGTCGACGGCCCGTTTCGCGGCAACGTGGACGACTACTACGCAATCGACAACTCGCTTCTCTCGCGAGTGCGCTCCAGCGGACGCGGCATGCCGATCACCCTGTCGGTTCTCGCCATCGAGTGCGCTCGACGGCTCAATGTGGCGATGGTGGGTATCGGGCTGCCCGGTCACTTCATCGTGCGGAGCGCAGACGATGACGCTCTCTTTGCCGACCTCTTCAACGGTGGCACGCTGCTCGATCGTGACGGCGCGCGATCGCTCTTTCATCGCATGGCCGGGACCCATGCGCCCTGGCACGACACCTTCCTGCGCCCGGTGAGTAGCCGCGACATCGTGTTCCGGATACTGAACAATCTCAAGGTTGCGTGCACCCGAAGCGTCGTCGACCATGCGAAGCTGCCGTGGGTGCTGGAGCTGCTGAGCTGGTTTCCCCAAGGCGAACCATTCAATTCGCAAGCCGTTTCCCGACTGATGTCGCCGTACAACTGAACCGCGAGGGACCCCATGATCGATCAGGCCATCAAGCGCAGCCTCGGGCAGATGATGAAGGGCGTGCAACTCGTCGGCTCGGCCCACGATGGTCTGGTCAGGGCGTATTGCAGCCACTGGGTCTGTCAAGTGAGCTTCGAAGAACCCATCGTGATGGCGAGCGTGTCGCCCAAGCACGACACGTATCCGCTGATGGTCGCTTCCGGACAGTTCACCGTGTCGATTCTGGCGGGCGACCAGGTCGACGTCGGCCAATACTTCTCATACCCGGGGCGGAAGTTTCACTACATCGCCGATGAGTATCTCGAGCTGCTGCCGGGTGGTCTGCCCGTCGCGAAGAACTGCATATCGTGGTTGCGGTGTGAGACCTTCGAGATCAAGACCATGGTCGATCACGAGTTGTTCTTCGCCCGCGTCGTCGAGGTCGGTGCGGGGAGATTGAAAGACCCACCGCTGCTGTACAGCAGTCGACTCGGCTGGCGAATCACCGGCGACAGAGCGCGAGAACCCGGCTACAGCGTGCGCGACAAGCTGCTCGATCGTTTGGCGGCGGCCGGCTTCGACACAAGCGGAGCCGAGGTCGATGACCAGGAGTGAGTCCTTGCCCCCAGGCCGTAACGATGACGAGCTGACCTGCGCGGCGAGATCGGCTCTCGGTTGGTCTCCGTTTCGATTCGGTCTGTAGTGTGTCAATCGTCGTTCGCAGAACGCATCAAACGAACCCCGGGGGTTGTGCCGCAATGACCGTTATCGAATCCTCGCTCACGACGGAAGAGCAACAGGTCGACGATCTCGTGACCGAGCTCCTCGAGCAGTTCCCCCCGAGGGTCACCGATGCGGTTACGTTCCTTGGTGCGCAATTCGATGCAGGTCTGGCGTGGGTGCACTTTCCCGTTGGTCATGGCGGCCTCGGCTTGAACCCGAAGGTGCAAAAGCTCGTGAACGAGCGCGTCTTCGCGGCCGGTGCCCCGCACCCTGTTGCGCGCAACCCGATCGGACACGGGATGTGCGGCCCCACCGTTGCTGTATGGGGTAGCGAGGCCCAAAAGAAGCGGTATCTGCGCCCACTGTTCACGGGCGAGGAGATCTGGTGCCAGCTGTTCAGCGAGCCCGGTGCTGGCTCCGATTTCGCCGGGTTGTCGTCACGCGGTGTCAAAGACGGAGACGAGTGGATCTGCAACGGTCAGAAGGTGTGGACCACGCTGGCGCACCTCTCGCGCTGGGGCCTGCTGGTCGTGCGCACCGACACCGAGGCCGTGAAGCACGCCGGCCTCACCGCATTCGTGGTCGATATGCATGCCCCCACCGTCGACGTTCGCCCGCTGCGCCAAATGACTGGCGAGGCCGAGTTCAACGAGGTCTATTTCACCGACACTCGTATTCCGAACAGTGAGATGCTCGGTGGCCCCGGCGATGGCTGGCGCGTTGCGCTCACCACCCTTATGAATGAGCGTGTCTCTATCGGTGGCGCGATTCCCACCAAGGGCTCGGGCACCATTCGCGATCTCGTCAAAACGTGGCAAGCGCTTCCGGAGGACCGTAAGGATCCCGCCTCACGCGACGACGTCATGAAGTTGTGGATCCGCGCCGAATTGCTGCGTCTCACCAACATTCGTGCCAACCAGATGCGCAAGATGGGCGATCCGGGTCCCGAGGGTTCCATCGGTAAATGTGCCTCGGCAGATCTCAACAAGGACATCTACGCCGAAGTCGTGAACCTGATGGGCGCCGAGGGCATGCTCTACGGCAGCTACGCAATGGTGCAGCCCGACCACGCGATGGGCTTCGACACCTTACAAAAGGCATTCCTGCGCACACGGGCGAACTCCATCGAGGGCGGCACCACCGAGGTCATGAAGAACATCCTCGGCGAGCGCGTGCTCGGCCTTCCCGGCGACGTTCGCGTCGACCGTGACCGTCCCTGGAGTGAAGTTCCGCGCAACTAAGCTGACAGGCCGGACTGCTTGATCATCCGGTCTGGCTCATCGACCGGACTGGCAGGAGATCCGTGCCCTGTCGAACTCACACGTACTGCCAGATCGGGTTGGTGGCTTGGGCGGGTCAGGCGCCAGTGTGCAGCAGGACGCCCAGAAACACAGCGGCGACCGACGACATCGCGCCGATTGCGCCGCCGAGGGCCAAGGCCAGCTTCGAGGTTGCGGAGATGTGGGCCGCGGTCGCGACGCCTGCCGTAATGGCGACGGCGATCTTGATGAACACGGTGACCTGGTAACTGTTCGATTGCGCGGTCACGTCGATGGCCACCAGGTTCCACATGCCGGTCACGACCAAGATGCCGAACGCGGGCCAGGCGATGCGGTTGAAGGCCCGGGCGGCGAGCTTGGCGGAACCTTCGAACTTGCGCAACACGGGTAGCAACCCGGCGAGTGTGAACTGGCCGCCCACCCAGATCGTTGCTGCCAGCACGTGCAGGGTGATGCGGATCGTTGCAGCGGTTGGAGTCATCATCGTCGTTAGCTTGGCACCTTGGGCCGGGCGGCGAGCAAACCGCTACGAGCAGAGTGCGGCGAGCACCTCGCTGGCCGGTACCGCACGATCGTCGATGGCGGCTGCGTCGGATGATGCGCCGAGCAGTACCGCTGCGGCACGGCTGATCGCGGCCTGAAGATCGCGGATGTTGCGCGGGGGAGGAAAGTACTCATCCTCCTCGGTGGCCTTGACCGTCTCGACGCCCTCGCGAGGTGCGAGGTGGGTAAGGACTGCCTGCACCAGATCCTCAGGAGCTGAAGCGCCCGCAGTGACGCCGACGATACCGGTGAGGTCGTTGGGCAGTTCGTCGACGTGGTTGATACGAAACACGCGCGGACAGCCTGCCTCGATGGCCAGTTTTTCCAACGCCCGAGTGTTCGAGGAGTTCGCCGAGCCGATGACGATCAGCGCGTTCACCCTCGGGGCGATGCTCATCAGTGCCGACTGCCGGTTCGTCGTTGCGAAGCAGAGATCACTGCGGCCCGGCGACCACACATCGGGATAACGCTCTCGCACTGCGACGGCGACACCCTCCCAATCGCGATGCGACAATGTCGTCTGCGCAAGCAGGGCAACCGGCTCGTCGAACTGGGGGAGTGCGAGCACTTCGGTGACCGACTCGACGCGGCTGATCGCGTCAGGCGCTACCGCCATCGTGCCAACCGCTTCCTCGTGACCCTCGTGGCCGACGTACACGACGCGGTAACCCTTGCCGGCGCGAACCTTGACCTCGTGATGCACCTTGGTCACCAGGGGGCACACCGAATCGACCACGTAGCTGCTCCGATCGCGTGCAGCAGCCACGACCTCGGGGGCTGAGCCGTGAGCTGACAGCATGATCGGCCGACCGACCGGGACGTCGGCGATATCGTCGACGAACACCACGCCCTGCGCCTCGAACTTTTCGACGATGAGCTTGTTGTGCACGATCTCGTGATAGCAGTACACCGGAGCGGGAAAGCTGCGCACCATGAAGGCAAGGGCCTTGATGGCCATCTCGACGCCAGCACAAAAGCCACGCGGTTCGGCGAGCAGCACGCGATCGACATCCACGGGCACACGCTACCGGTGTGGCCCGTCGGGACTTCGCGATGACGGTCTGCGCCGCCCGTCACGCCTGGTCCCGGACCACTCACCGATGGCACACGGTAGCCTTGGCGGGCTATGTCCCTGCCCATTGTCACCCTCGTTGCGCCCGGCTCACCCGCCGAGCAGGCTGGTCTTGTGGCCGGCGACGAGGTACTACGCCTCAACGGACAGGTCCCTCGCGACATCATCGAATGGCGATTTCTGGTCGACGAGGCCGCGCTCGACATCGATCTGCGCCGCGGCAACGTGGAGTTGTCGATCGAGATTGCCAAACGCGAGGGCGAGCCACTCGGTGCCGAGGTGCAGAGCGCGTTGTTCGATCGCGTTCGCACCTGCGACAACCACTGTGAGTTCTGCTTCATCTACCAATTGCCCAAGGGGCTGCGCAAGAGCCTGTACCTCAAAGACGACGATTATCGACTCAGCTTTCTCTACGGCAATTTCACCACGCTCACCCGATTCACCGAGGCCGACCTCGAACGCGTGATCACCGAGCGGCTCTCGCCGCTTCACGTGAGCATTCATGCCACCGATCCCGACATCCGTAGTCGAATGCTCCGCAATCCTCGCGGCGGGATGAGTCTGCGCTGGCTGCGAGCCCTGCTCGACAACGGCATCACGGTGCACGGCCAGATCGTGGTGTGCCCCGGCGTGAACGACGGTGCGGTGCTCGACGACACGCTCGCCGGTGTGCTCGATCAGTATCCAGAACTGGCGTCGATTGCCTGTGTCCCGTTGGGTCTCAGCCGCTTCAACGCCGAATCTGCGATGCGGATGCACACCATCGACGAGGCCAATGCTGTCGTCGACACCGTGCACGACTGGCAACAGATCTTCCAGACCGTGCTCGGCACCCGCATGGTCTTCGCCGCCGACGAGTACTACCTGATGACCGGCCGCCCGTTCCCCGAGGCCGAAACATACGCGGGCTTCGACATGCACGAGGACGGCATCGGAATGGCGCGTACGTTCGCGATGGAGTTCACCGGACTGGTCGATGCGCCGGTCGGCCCGCAAAGTGGCTTCTTCGCATCGGTCGACGGCGCGCCCGGGGCGGGCTATCGTGCGCCACGCAACCCGGCCGGCGACACCGGTCTGCGCGGTTGCGCGACCGTCGGCGGCGATGTTGGTTCGGTGATGCTGCGGCCACGAGCAGCGGCTCCTATCGGCATTCTCACCGGTGAGTTCGGAGCGCAGGTGCTGCAGCCGCTCGTTGCCGGTTTGCACCGCGACGACGTGCGCGTCATCCCGGTACCGAACGAGTTCTTCGGCGGCAATACCGCTGTCACCGGCCTGATGGTGGGTGCCGACATCGCCCGCGTGCTCGCCCGCGAGCCGCTGACGCATCGGTACCTGCTGCCCGACGTGTGCCTCAGCGAGGGACGTTTCCTCGACGGCACCACGGTTGATTCTCTGCCCCGCTCCGTTGAAGTGGTTCCCACCAACGGCATTGCGTTGCGGCAAGCCTTGGAGGTGGGGCGATGACTGATATCGATGAAACACCCGTACTCCCGACCGTTGTGATCGTCGGTCGGCCGAACGTGGGCAAGAGCACGCTGTTCAATCGCATTGTCGGTGAACAGGTTGCCATCGTGGAGGACCGCCCTGGCGTCACTCGCGACCGCAAAGAGGTGGAGGCCGAATGGCTCGGCCGGCCATTCACCCTCGTGGACACCGGCGGCTGGTTGCCGAGCGGCAGTGAACTCGACGACAAGGTGAGCCGTCAGGTGGAGGCCGCTGTCAAGAGAGCAGACCTCGTGTTGTTCATGGTCGACGGTTCGGTGGGTGTCACCGACGACGACGAGCAGATCGCGATCTGGCTTCGCCGCATCAAGCCACCGGTATTGCTTGTGGTGAACAAGGCTGACAACGACCGGCGCGAAGGCGACCGATGGGAGTTCCTCTCGCTCGGGCTCGGTGATCCCGTGCCCGTGAGCGCTCTCCACGGCCGCCGCGCCGGCGACTTGCTCGACGAGGTCATCGCCCGTATTCCCGATGTGAGCGCCGCCGGCATCGTCGAGGCACACATCGAGGCAGATGAGGACTGGACCCCGCCCGAGCAGGCGCCGCCACGCGTCGCCGTTGTCGGTCGTCCCAACGTGGGCAAGAGCACGCTGTTCAACCGGCTTGTCGGCGAGAACCGTTCGGTGGTGCACGACATGCCCGGCACCACACGCGACGCGATCGACACCCTGGTCGAAACCGAGGACGGACCGATCGTGTTCGTCGACACGGCCGGTATGCGCCGACGCGCGAAGATCGATGACTCTGCCGAGTACTACTCATTCGTCCGTGCGCTGCGAGCCATCGACGATGCTGACATCGCGTTGTTCGTCATCGACGCAACCGAGGGTGTCACCGGCCAGGATCAGCGCCTCGCTGAGCGCGTCGATGCGGCCGGATGTCCCATCGTGTTGCTGCTCAACAAGTGGGAGCTGATCGAAGATGCCGAACAGCGCCTCGACATCGTGGCCGACGTGAAGCGCAAGCTCGGCTTTATCGGCGACGCACCGATCCTGAAGATCTCCGCGCTGAGCGGCAAGGGCGTGAACAAGCTCCGCCCTGTCCTCCAGGAAGCCATTCTGCAGTACCACCGTCGCGTGCCGACGCGCGACGTGAACAAAGTCATTGCTGCTGCGCAGCAGAAGCAGCCGGCTCCCGGCGGTACGAAGGTGCTGTACGCAATGCAGGGCGCCACCGACCCACCCACGTTCACGCTGTTCGTGAATCGCGAGTTGCCGCACACATATCTGCGATATCTCGAGCGCAGCATCCGCGAGGCGTTCGACTTCGGTTCCACGCCGCTGAAGCTGCGCGTTCGGCGACGCACGGAGTAGGTTGACGGCTCCATGCCCTGGTGTGAGGATTGCGCCAAATACTTCGCTCCATCAGCGATGACCGAATCGGGTGAATGCCCCACGTGTGGTCGAGTACTCGAGGCACCGCGAACCAGCACTCCGATCACTGCGAAGAATCTTGATCTGCGCAAGCTTGCTTCCGGCGAAAATGGCGTCGACGAGGACGTTAAGGCGCCATGGCACTTCAAGCTGATGATGGTGATGCTGGTGCTCTATTTCGTGTATCGCATCGTGCAGCTGTTTCGCTGACAGAAACGCCCGCGGGTCCGACCGACCAGTGTTCAGCGTGGCAAGCGGGTGAGGGACACCGAAACGTGGATCTCGCGTCCGCGGCCGCCGGTGAAGATCCCGCTCATCGGACTCACGTCGTGGTAGTCGCGGCCGCGTGCCACGACGATGTGTTGCTCGCCGACCTCACGACCGTTCGTGGGATCGATCGGGTGCCAGTAGCCAACCCATGCCTCGACCCACGAGTGTGATTCACCAATGATCGTCTCGCCGATCTCGCCGCTTCCGGAGTAGAGATACCCCGAGACGTAACGCGCCGGAATGCCGGCCGAGCGAAGAATCGAGAGCATGATGTTCGTGTAGTCCTGACAGACCCCGCGCCCGCTCTCCCACGCCTGACTCGCCGGGGTGAAGACATGTGTAGCGCCGGGCCAATACTCGACCCGCTGGCCGATGAGTACGGCGAGGCCCTCGACGGCGTCGCGCGGCGTGGCATACGCGCGCATGTCGTAGCCGTGTGGGACGGCATCGATGAGCTTTGTGAGCGGCAGATACTCACAATAGTCGTCGAGCACCTGCGCCGACGCAAGGTCGCCCCATGCGGCCGACTCCTGGGGAGTGCTGGTGGAGTACGAGTCAACGAGGCTTTCGACGATCACGCTCAGGCTCATGTGCGGCGTCTGCAGATCGAACGACTGCACCGTCGTCCCCCAGTAGTCGCGGTACGTGAAAATGGGCGCGGTTGGGCCAACGCTCGTGCGGTGCTGAATGAGGATCTGATGTTCGTCGGTCAAGGGCGTCATACGTAGTTCGTTGAACGACGCGTGCACCTCGGATTCATAGACGTAGGTGGTGTGGTGAACCACCTCGAGCCGCCACGCCATCAGTGGCTCCAGACGATCGAGCCAACGGGCCGAAAGAACTGATTGCGCGTTCCGACGCTGGTGTTCGCAACGGCGCGGATGGATTGACCGACCAGATGCTCGACCCGCGCGTCATCGATGGTGGCCGACGAGTACGTCAACTCACTGCGCAGCAGTCCGATCGACTGCACCAACTCATCGACGCGTGTGGACGTCGCCATCGCGATTTCCTTGATGGCCTCCTCGCTGCGTACCGCGCTGTGCAGCAGCGAGCGAGGAAAGACCGAGTCGGTCACCAGGAATGCCCGCACCCTGTCGGCGGTGAGGGGCACGTGCCCTCGCAGGAAAGTGCTGAGTCCTCCGACGGCGCGCAACATCGTTGCCGGACCCTGATCGGGCCACATCCGCTCGACATGCATATTGAGCATTCGGCTGACGATGTCGAGTCGCTCAAGCGACATTCCGAGGTTGAAGAATGATCTCGCCTCGTCGCGCGGGGCTATCCAGTCGAACACGCCCTGCACACCGGCAAGGCTTTCCAGAAAGCCGCGGAGCGTGCCGCCGGGTGAGCGTGGATCAGGCCGCTCGCTCGCGGTTCGAAGGTATGCCTTGTTGAGCGTCTCGAAAAAGTCGGCGGGTATCGAGTCGCGAATGGATCGAGCGTTGTTGCGCGCAGCAGTGAGGGCCCCAACGATGGTGCTGGGTGACTCTGCCGATCCGTAGACGACAAGCACCAGCTCTGCCGGCGTGGTTGCCTTCTCGGTGAGGCCGAACCGCTCGGTGAGCAGGTCACATCCGCGAGCCGGGTCATTGCGGTGTTCCTGCACGATCAGCTGGTGGTGTTCGATCAAGAGTCGTGTCGTGCCCTCGGCGCGCTCGAGATACCGACCCATCCAGAAGTACGACTCGGCCAGCCGACTCAGCATGGCGGCACCTCCGTGGACGCTTCACGTTGTTGCTGTTGCTGTTGCTGCTGTTGCTGCTGTTGCTGCTGTTGCTGCTGCTCCTCCTGCTGGCGTAGCCGGTTGAAGGGCAGTACGTCGGGGCCGTGCTCGCGTGGGATGTCCTCGATCTCATCGACGCTTTCGACGGCAGCGGACCGAATGATTGATGATGTGTCGTCGATCTCAGCATCGCCATCACCGATCTCGGTGAGCACCCATGTGTCCTTGGTGCCACCGCCCTGACTGGAGTTAACGACGAGGCTGCCCTCCACGAGAGCGACGCGCGTCAACCCGCCCGGCAACACCCAGATGCCATCGCCCTGATTGACCGCAAATGGTCGAAGGTCGACGTGTCGACCAGCGAGCGTGCCATCGTCGAGCACCGTTGGGCATGTCGACAGGCCAACAACTGGTTGTGCAATCCACCCCCGGGGATCTGCCTTGATCTCGTGCATCACCGTGACGAGTTCCTCGTCGGTCGCGCGCGGTCCGATGACGATGCCGTATCCACCTGAGCCGGCTACCGGCTTGACCACCATCTCGTTGATGTTGTCGAGCACATGATGCATGGCCTCGGGATCTTGCAGATCGTAGGTTTGCACGTTCGGCAGGATCGGCTCCTCGTTGAGGTAGTAGCGGATCATGGTGGGCACATACGGATACAGACCCTTGTCGTCGGCCACACCGTTGCCGATGCCGTTGGCGATGGTCACGTTGCCGGCTCGCGCTGCGTTCACGAGGCCGGGCACACCAAGCACACTGTCGGGGAGGAAGTGCACGGGATCGAGGAAGTCGTCGTCGATGCGGCGATAGATCACATGCACCGGTTCTGCGCTACGCGTCGTGCGCATGAACAGCGCATTCCCTTTGCAGAACAGGTCACGTCCCTCGACCAACTCGACGCCCATCCGTCGAGCGAGGAAGGCGTGCTCGAAATGTGCCGAGTTGTGTACGCCAGGTGTCAACACCGCAACGGTTGGGTAGCGCACCCCCGATGGAGCCGATGCCTTCAGCGCGGTCAGCAACTGTTCGGGATACTCCTGAATCGATCGCACCGAGTAGGCCGAGAACAACTCAGGCACCACGTGCCCGAGGGTGCGCCGGTTTTCCATCACGTAACTCACGCCAGACGGGCAACGCAGATTGTCTTCGAGGACGCGGAAGACGCCCGCGCCATCGCGCACGAGGTCGATGCCGGCGACGTGCACCCGTACGCCGTTCGGCGGGCGAAGTTCGTGAGCGCAACGGTGGTAGTGCTCCGAACTGGTGACCAGCGCCTTGGGCACAATCCGGTCGGCAATGATCTTCTGTCGCCCGTACACATCGTCGAGGAACATCTCGAGAGCCTTCACCCGTTGGATGATTCCAGCCTCGATGCCCGTCCATTCCCCTGCGCCGATGACTCGGGGGACCAAGTCCACCGGCAGCGGCCGCTCTCGGCCTGACAACGTAAAGGTGATGCCCTGCATCGATAGATACGCGTCGCGTTGGAGGCCTCGCTTGACCAAGCCATCGCGCCCTATCGATTGCAAGGTATCCCACAGCTGTTCGATACCGACTCGAGGGGTTTCGCCATCGAGGAGCTCATCGACAAATTGCACGCCTTGTGTGTACCCCTGTTGTGTTTCGTGCATGTGTCGTCATCGTAAAGGTACAAAACGCTATGCCGCGCTGTTGTCGGGCACGAGTGTTGTCGCGGGGAGTCGGACGCCGTTACCATCTGTCGGCCGATTGAAATCGGGTTCCGTGGTCAACGGGCTGTAGCGCAGCTTGGTAGCGCACTTGTCTGGGGGACAAGGGGTCGTGGGTTCAAATCCCGCCAGCCCGACCAAGAAGAGAGCAGGTCAGAGCCGGTCCGTAAGGGCCGGCTCTGTTTCGTTGCACGGCAAGCTGGCACACGTGTGACGCCACGCTGTGTGGGCTTAACCGGCCAAATATTGCCGTCTTTCGGCTCAACTCGGGCCTGCAGCTGACCGATACCTGTGTGACACCCCTGGATCAGCCATGGGGTTCGGCACCAAGACGGATCGGGTATGACCATCGCAACGAGCGTGCACAGAGACGAGGTGCCAGGTCGCGCTCAGCGCGATCAGGGCTTCAGCATTGTGGAGCTCGTGGTGACAATTGGGATCCTGGGCGTGTTGATTGCCCCGCTGATGTCGGCCGCGATTGCATCAATTCGAGCGTCGTCGTCGACTCGGAATCTGGCCCAGGTGCAGACGGTCTTGCAGAACGCAGCCGACCGCGTGAACCGTGCCCCGAAGGGTTGCGACTACACCGTGTATGCACAAGCAGCAGCCCAGTCTCAGGGCTGGGCTGCTGGCCAAGCCACCATCGTTCAGTCGCGCTATGTGCCTGGATCGACACCGGCGGCCGCAGGTAGCTGGGTCAGCGGCGCGTGCTCGGGTCTCGTTCCCGACGCATTGCTCGTGCAAGTGGTCACCGTGACGGTGACAAGTCCCGATGGTTCAACCAAAAGTTCCGTACAGGTGGTGAAGAGTGATATCTGACCAAACACATTCGCGTCGTGACGACGGGATCAGCCTCGTCGAGATCGTGATCGGAGTGGCGATCTTCGGAATGATCATGTCGTCGTTGGCCTTCGCGATCATTACCATCGCCCGCCAGAACCCGAACACCACGGGTCGACTGAACAACGCCCGATCTGAGGAGGGCGTTGGACTCTGGATGCCCGCAGATCTTTCATCGGCACAAACGGTGAGCGTGCTGCCCGGCGCATCGCCGTGCAGCCCGAACTGCCCCGTTGGCCTGAATGTCGGTGGTTCGAACGCGCTCATGCTTACATGGACCACCCAAGATGCGGGCTCAACGTCAGCGGTCACCACCACCACCACCGTGTCCTATCGCTACGTGCAGGTCGGCACCGAGTGGCAGATCATCCGTGTCAAGTGCGTCAGCATCGCTGGAGGCGCTCCAACGTGTTCGTCCGCCGTTGTGTTGCACAATCTCGATGCGCCACCGGATGGTCAGACCTGGATACCAGGCACCACCGTTCCGAGTTGGGTTATCCAGGTGAGCCAACCCCTCGATCCTGCGGACCCAGGTACTACAGGCACAACGATTCTGGCGAACCCGGCCACGTCGAAGAACGCGCAGCGTGTGCTTGTAACCATCAATGGTGGCGGCAATGCGGCCGGCGCGGGCGGTGGTCAGAACCAGATCAGCCTCAGCGCGGGCGGCACGAACCGCAAGACGATCGATGCTGCGAGCCTGAATGGAACTCCGACATTCAGTCAAACGCAGTCCCGCTGCGGCGGCAATATCGTTCTCATCGTCGATACCTCCGGGTCGATCGGCGCCTCGTCGATGACCTCCATCAGAAACGCAATCAGCAGCTTCATTGACAAGTTCGAGGGCACCCCTGTGAAGCTCGAGCTGGTCACGTTCAGCACGAAGGCAACCGTGCTCGGCACGTCCGGTTGGACCCGCTACTTCGACATGTTGAACGCCGCCGACGTTGCGACGCTGCGCAGCGCCTTGTCTTCGCTGGTGTCGAGCGGTTCCACGAACTACGAAGACGCCTGGTATCGCACGTTCTTCAATACCGACGGTACGACTCAGAGCATCATCCCCGACCTGGTCGTGATGTTCACCGACGGTATCCCCAACTACAGCCGTCTGAACGCCACGAACGCGACTGGACCCACGTTGCCGCCTGCGGCCCTGGTTGGGTACCCGGCTGCAAACGGCAGCGCATACAACCAGGAGGCCTTCTATCGCGCCAACGAAATTGCTCGCCTGTTCCGGTCAACCGTGAAGTTCATCGGTGTGGGCGTTGGCACCGAGATCGCAGGCACGTCATCGTGGATCAACAGCGTGTTGGGTTGGCACTACACCTACCAGAGGGGCTACCAACCAGTTCTCCAGCGCAGTTTCCATTATCAGCGGAACTTCCATTATCAGCGGAGCTTTCACTACCAGCGGAGCTTTCACTACCAGCGCAGTTTCCATTATCAGCGCAGTTTCCATTATCAGCGCAGTTTCCATTATCAGCGCAGTTTCCATTATCAGCGGAGCTTTCACTATCAGCGCAGTTACCACTACCAGGCCAAGGTGAGTGGCACCTGGACAACCATGCTGCCGACCGACCCGAGGTATACGAGCTCCAGCAATGGCAACAAGCGCACGGTCTACGAGGCAGCGCTCAACAACAGCTTCGACTTCTGGGATGCCGACACGACGCTGGCCAACTACAACGCAGCAGTCACAAACGGGCGGCGCATCACATTCGAAGCAGCGTCGGGAAGCAACGACTTCTGGGAGGCCAACACCACCTTGGCGCTCTACAACGCTGCGGTGTCCACCGGTCGCCGCATCACCTACGAGGCGACGTCGGGAACCAACGACTTCTGGGAGACCGACACGACGCTCGCGCTCTACAACGCCGCTGTGTCCACGGGTCGCCGCATCACGTACGAGGCGTCCACCGGCTCGAACGACAACTGGGAGGCCAGCACCACTCTGGCGTTGTACAACGCGGCCGTGTCAGGCGGCAGGCGTATTGCATATGGCGTGCCCACTGGGACAAATGACTACTGGGAAGACACCACGCAAGCGCTGTTCAACGTGGGGAACACGACGAGCGACGAGACCGATGGTTGGCGAGACAGGCTGTACGCGGCACCGTACGTAGCCTGGGAGAACACCACCCTGACGTTGTACAACGCGAACAACACAACAGCCGACTCGACCGATGGCTGGCAGGTCATTCAGGACTACTCGTTGCCGTTCGACAGCTTTACCACCAACAGCGTGACCACCAACAACAGCACGATTCTGACTCGGTTGATCGCAGGTAACGACTATGGCGTGTCGGCCATATTGTCGGCTGGTGCATACACCAACGCAGCGCAGGCAAACATGTACGTCATGCCGGACTACACGGCGCTGCCCGCCGCGTTGCAGGCGGTGGCCCTCTCGCAGTGCGGCGGCACGATCACGCTGCAGACCAAGGTTGGCACCAGCGCAGCCGCGGACCCGTTCACCTACCAGAACACGGCGACGAAGGACTCGAACGGTACTGCAATCAACATGGGTCAGAACGCGGTGACGACGTCGGCGCAGTTCACGAGCGGCACGTTGGACTTCTCGATCCCGAGCGGTCAGTACCTCACCGTCGACATCCAGCCACAGAATCTTTCGGTGCTCACCGGCTACAACCCGTCGAGTTGGTCGTGCAAAGCCGGCCCGAATACGCGTACCTTCACGACGATTCCGATCGCCGGGACCACGTGGACAGGTATCCGGGTGCAGGTCGCGGCGAACGAGGCGGTCTCGTGTATCCAAACCGTCACCCGTGTGACGCCATGATTCGTCGCGGCGCACCACGGGCCCGGGCAGGGCGAACCGACGACGGGTCCGCACTGGTCCTTGCCTTGGTCATGGTGCTCGTGTGTTCCTTGGTGGTTCTACCGGTACTCACGTACGCAATTGCGGTCACGCGGTCGACCCGCGTCCTGCAATCGAAGTCGGTGTCGGTCGAGGCGGCAAAGGGTGGGCTGCGGACCACACTCGCGGATCCGATATCGCTGTACAAGACGTGCGACCTGGCCGGGCTCACCGTCTCGGTCTCGCTTGCCTCGCCGGGGCTCACTACGCCGGTCACGAACAAGTGCTACAAGATGAGCGATGTCCAGGCGCAGGACCCCACCAGCCTGCGTTACGCCATAGCGGCCACACAGGTGGGCGCTACGCTGCCGACCGGTTATAGCGGGTTGGCCTATCCGGGCTCGGGAGGAACGCCAGAGAACGCGTGGCAGAACGCCGATTCGCTGACATCGACGTTCAACACCATCTGGGCGCCGTATCTGCCGGTTCACGGTCTCAACCAGCGCTCTGCAACCCCCTACTCGATGCCGAGCGGCTTCCCGACATGCTCGGTCTACTTCCCCGGCACGTACAAGGATCCCGTGACGATCACCGGATCCACGCCGGTGTTCTTCACCTCGGGCATCTATTACTTCGAGGACCCCGTGCGTATCAGCGGCAACGCCAACGTCGTGGTTGGCGATGGCGCCACACAGGGATGCACAACGGATCAGCAGGCTGCGTTCTACGCGACCAACGCGCCGGCCACCCACAACGTCACCGGCCTCGGCGCAACCTTCGTGTTCGGCGACGCCGGTCGGCTCGTCGTCGACAACGTGACGAGCGGGACATCGCTCAGCCTCATCTTCAATCAGCGATACGTGGCACCCACCGATATCAGCTCGGCGCCCTCGGCGGGGGTGTCGATCGAGTCGGTCAACGGCGTCGCGTCGGGTTCGGACGCCATCGACCTGAGTCTGCCCGGCTACCTGTCGGTACCGCAGTCGAGTGTCGGCGGCGCAACGGTCACGCTGGCAACCGCGCAGCAATACCTGCCATCCACGCTCGTGCCCGTTTCGCCGGTGGCTCCAGCGGTGGTGCCGACGAACCCATTACCCATCGTCGATATCAACCTCAGCAACACCTCAACTGTGAAAGTAAACGTTCCCGGCTATGTGTACGTGCCGCAGGGTTTGGTGAACGTCAATGTGTCCACTGCGGCCGCCGCCGCAAACAAGGACATCCAACTCCTCGGCGGGGCCCTGGCCGCCTCGTACACGGTGTCGGCGATCCGACCGTCTACGTTCGTGATCGGCTTGCTGAACCCCGTCATCCAAAAGGTCTTCAAGATCGTCAGCACGACGACAGGAACTCCTCCGAACATTGTCTCGACGGCCATCGTGCAGGTGAACCAGAATGGCGCCTACGCAATCAACTCCTGGGGCGTGCAATAGCGTCTCTGCGCTGCCCAACAGGGCACCGCGCTCAGCTGAGACCGAGTACCCGGAGTGCGTTATCGCGCAGGAACTTGGGCCACACGTGGTCTTTGAACGGCACGTGCGGCATGTCGCCCATGATGCGCTCGTAGGTGAGCCCCATCGGCCAGTATCCGGCGTAGATGATCTTGTCGCTGCCGCGCGTGTTGGCGTAGTCGATGATGCGTTGGTTGTAGTGCTGCGGGGCGAAGGCGCTGGTGCTGTAATGCAGGTTCGGCCATTTGAGCATCAGCTTCACGGCGAGCTCGGTCCATGGTTCGCACCCGTGGCGGGTGACGATGGTGAGTTCGGGGAAGTCGTAGCAAACGATGTCGAGGAGCTCGACGTGCTGACACATACTCGGCAAGCGCGGCCCGGGAATTCCGGCGCAGATGAAGATGGGGATGCCGAGTTCGGCGCACACCGAGTAGATGGGATACCAACGCGCGTGGTCGATGGGGATCTGCGGATGGCATCCGGCAGGAAACGTGCCGACGGCGCGAAGGCCGAATTCCTCGTGAGCTCGTCGGATCTTGCGTACCTCTTCGACGCCGTTGTTGCCATCGGCCGAGATCGATGGGATGAATCGATCGGGATGCTGGCGCATTGCATTCCGCCCGACCTCGCCCTCGATACCGATGAGCGACCGCTCGATGCCGAAGTGATCCATTGTGTTGATCGCGACCTCGATTGGATCGAGTGTGTCGGGCATCGCGCCGGGCACGTTGCCCTTGAACAGGTACTCGACAGGAAACATCGTCTCCTTGCTCGCAACGTCTTTGATGTTCGGGCGGAAGAATTCGTAGAGCCGACGTGGATCTGCGTCGGGGAATCCCATCATCGTTTCGATGATGCCCAGGCCACCTGGGCCCACAATGGGCATGGTCATGCTCAGGCCCCGATCAGTTCGTAGGCGTTGTCACGCATGATCACGCGAACCTCGGCATCGCTGAAGCCATGCAGGTCGTTCACGAATGAGGTGGGCACGGCAAGCCCTTCTGCATGGGGATAGTCGCTGCCGAACAGCACCCGATCAGAACCGATCGCGTTGGCGAGACCGCGGATGTCGTCTTCGTAGAACGGGGCGACCCACACGTGATCGCGGAACTGCTGAATGGGGTCCGCGCCGAATGCGAATGGGTTCTGCGCAAAGGCCTTCTTGAACTTCTTGAGCAACGGCTGTACCCACTCGCTGCCGGCCTCAATACTCGCGCAGCGCAGATCGGGGTGTCGGGTGAACACGCCGTGGCACACGAGCACGGCGAACATGTCGAACGGGGCGCGGTCGCCTGTAATCGTGCGCAGCGCCGAGAACTTGAACGCTTCGAAGTCTCCGCCGGGCTCCCAGTCGTCGACGTACTTGCCGTATCCCGCGTCGCCCGAGTGGAACGCGACGACAACACCCGCCTCGGCCGCCCGCGCCCAGAACGGGTCGAAGAGGGCGTCGCCGGGGGAGCGGGTCTGACCCCCTGGAGCCAGTGCTGGAGCGGTACGCATCACGATGACGCGCACACCGCGACCAATCGCCCAATTCAGCTCATCGAGTGCCCATTGCGGATCAGCGAGCGTGATGTACGGAGCGCCGTAGATGGTGTTCTTGTACGAAAAACCCCAGTCGTCGTCGAGCCAGCGGTTGAACGCGCTGAACGCCGCCGTGAGCGCCGGCAGGTCGTGCCTGAGGGACTCCTCCATCCCGACGCCGAGGGTGGGGAAGAACAACGCTGCGTCGAGACCCTGTTGCTGCATCAATTCGAGTCGGGCGTCGCGGTCGCGGTACTCGGCCGGAATCGGATCGAGTTCTCCGAACATCGACTTGAGATCGGAGCCAGCCACCTTGCCCCGAAAGTAGAGGTCGAGGGCGCCCGGCTTGGAGACGGGATCGAACGTGGGGTTCGGGATGAACCGGTTCACCTTGCCGCCCACGAGCAGTCGCTGACGGCCGTCGAGTTCGACCCATTGCATGCACCGCTTTGCCATCGATGGTTCGATGTGGCGAGTGAAGGCATCTCTTGCCTCGTAGTAGTGATTGTCGGCATCGAACGACTTGAAACCGAGTTCGGTCATGACGCATACCCTTTTCTTGAATCATCACGTCTCGAATCTGACGCAGCGTCAGAAACCTAGTCGACGGTCGTGACGAGATACCGTACGAAGCGTGTGCGGCCGTTTCGTTTCCACTCAAACACCCGAGCAGATCGCATCGTTCTTCGGTGCATCGTTCGAGGGTGATCCGCTCGCGCCCAGCTACAACGTTGCTCCGACGAACGATGTGTACGCAGTGGTGCACGATGTCGACCACGGCCAGACCGTGCACGCATTTCATTGGGGGCTGGTGCCGGTGTGGGCCAAGGACACCAAGATCGGCTCCTCGATGATCAACGCGCGAGCCGAGACGCTGGCTGAGAAGCCGACCTTCAAGGGGCTGCTGCGCAAGCGCCGTTGCATCATCCCGATGGACGGTTTCTACGAGTGGCGGGCAGCCGCAGCGAGCGCTCCGCTCGGGCCGAGAGCAAAGCCGGTCAAGCAGCCGATGTTCATCCACCGTGCCGACGGTGATCCGCTTGCGATCGCTGGCCTGTGGACGGCCTGGCACGACAAGTCGGGCCCCGCAGACGGCCCGTGGTTGCACAGTTGCACCATCATCACCACGGCGGCGAACACGACGATGTCGCCTGTGCACGACCGCATGCCAGTGATCCTGAGTCGTAGCGACTGGGCGCAGTGGCTCACCCCCGACGAGAGCGACGTCGGTGCGCTCACCGCACTCTTGCTTCCCGCTGGCAGCGACATCTTGACGATGCACCCCGTGTCCACTCAGGTGAACAACGTGCGCAACAAGGGCGCTGAGTTGGTTGTACCCATTGAGCCAGGCGCAGATCCGAACGCCGGCGCTCAGCTGTAGAGGTCGAACAACTCGCGTATCGCCTTGGCCTGGCCACCTGACGTGCTGCTCATCACGGCGATCGGCGTGACGCCGGTGGCATGCCACTCGGCGAGGCGATCGCGCACGCGCGTAGCACTGCCGCTGATTGTGCAGTCGTCGATCCAGCGATTGCTCATTGCGGCCGAAGCAGCATCGCGATCGCCGGCTGCCAGCGCCAGTTCGATGGAGTCCATTTCGTCGCCGTAGCCAGCAGTACGCCAGTAGTTGCGGTAGTTCGGCAGGCTGATGTAGCCGCCCAAGGTGCGCCGATGAATCGCGCGCGCCGCGTCGAGGTCGGCGTCGATCACGGTCGGCACCATGTTCGCCAGTCGGAACGACTCCCGCCTGATTGCCGGGATGCGTTGTACTTGCGTCGGAGTGTGCGAGAGCGATGCGTTTGCCCACAAAGCGCCGTCCGCGATCTCGAGCGCGAGGTCGAGCATGCGGTCGCGTAAGGCGGCGAGCAAGATCGAGGGAAGGGCTCCCGCACTTCGTTCCGACTTGCGCAGGGATGCGAGGTACTCGCGCATGTCGGACAAAGGTTTGCCGGTGGCGAGTCCCATTCGATCGAGCATGGGTGAATGACTCACGCCGAGCCCAAGGCTGAATCGCCCGCCACTGACTTCGGCGATGTGGGCCGCGTTTGCTGCAGTCTCTAGGGGGTGAGCGAGATAGATCGGCTGAATCGACGACCAGAACGAGATGGTGTTGGTGGTATGCGCCAACGACACGCACAGCGCCAGGTTGCCGCCGACCCCAGGACACGCAAGTCCGGCGAAGCCGCGCGCCTCGGCCTCGGCGGCGAGTTCGAGGATCGCGAGGCGCTTGTTCGGCGAACCGATCACGGATAGTGCAGGCATCAGGGTCATACACGCGACGGTACTCGCGCGGGTCGGGGGAGGCTCGTTTGGTTGAAATCACTCGTAGGGCGTTGGGGTAGGGTCTGGCCGGTGCTGCAGCAGATCGATCGGCCATCAGAGCGCCCTCGACGAGCGCTGCGCATCGGTATCGTCTGCCCGTACAGCCTGAGTATTCCGGGCGGCGTGCAGGCCCAGGCGATGGGTTTGGCGCGTGAATTGCGAGCGATGGGCTATGAGACACGCGTGCTGGGTCCGTGCGACGGGCCGCCGCCGGCGAGCTTCGTGAGTCCGCTCGGCAACAGCCTGCCCACCGCCTCGAACGGGTCGGTGGTTCCTATCGCGCCGGATCCGAGTGCTCAGTTTCGAATCATCCAGTTGCTCAACGACGAGGCATTCGACATTCTGCACGTGCACGAGCCACTCGCCCCCGGGGCCTCGGAGACCACCCTTTTCCTCCATCCAGCGCCGATCGTTGGTACGTTCCACGCGGCCGGGGAGTCGTCGTCGTATCGCCTACTCACCGGTCCGCTGCGTCGTCTCGCCGACAACATCGCCCATCGGGTCGTGGTCTCCAAGGATGCACTTTCGCTCATTCAGGGCTACATGGGCGGGGATTATGAAGTGCTTTTCAACGGAGTCGAATTGGAGCGCTTCCACGATGCAACCCCATGGCCATTAGAGGGACAGACGATCTTCTTCTGCGGACGGCACGAGGAACGCAAGGGTCTGGGCGTGTTGCTTGCTGCCTTTGCCGACTTGCCCCCCACCGTGCGTCTTTTCGTTGCCGGCAGCGGCCCCGACACCGAGCGGCTCCAGCAGCAGTACGCCGGGGATACCCGCATCGAGTGGCTGGGTCGGATCAGCGACGAGGACAAGATGCAATACCTCAAGGGCGCCTCGGTCTTTTGTGCGCCCTCGTTGCGCGGTGAGTCGTTTGGCGTGGTACTCATCGAGGCAATGGCGGCAGGTACGCCGGTGGTGGCCAGCGCGCTCGACGGCTACCGCAACGTTGCGACCCACGAAGTGGACGCACTCTTGTGTGATCCCGGCGATGTCGCCGGTCTCACAGCGGCGATTCGGCGAGTGCTCGATGACGCCGATCTTGCTGCTCGAATGCGCGCTGCAGGAACGATCCGAGCGAACGACTTCAGCATGGCGCGGTTGGCGTCGTTGTATGCCGACATTTACGAGCGTCTTGCCCGGGAACACCGAGCGACCGTCGCTGCACAGGTCTCGCGGGTGCGGGTCCTGAAGACCGCTGTGCAACGTATGCTTCATGACAACACGATGCGGTAAGACCCGGCGTCGGGACCTCTTGCCCAACGTGTTGCGTTTCGCTCACGCCGAATTGCCGGCGACGAATCCACAAGGAGAGTCATGGTTGTTCTACTCATCGTGATCGGGATCGCGGTTGTGCTGGGGCTGTTCGTCGTAGCCGCGTACAACGGCCTCGTCCGACGCCGCAATCAGGTCGACAACGCCTGGTCCCAGATCGACGTGCAACTCAAGCGACGTATCGACCTCATTCCCAACCTGATCGAGACCGTCAAGGGGTACGCAGCGCACGAAAAGACCACCCTTGACGCCGTGATCACGGCACGGAACGCAGCGATGTCGGCGGCCCCGACTCCGGGCGCTCAGGCGCAGGCAGACAACGCGCTCACCGGTGCGCTGCGCCAAGTGTTTGCGCTCAGCGAGGCCTACCCAGACCTTAAAGCCAACCAAAACTTCCTCGCCCTTCAGGAAGAACTCACCGCCACCGAAGGTCGTGTTGCATACGCCCGGCAGTTCTATAACGACAGCGTGCTGGGCTACAACAACAAGCTGCAGACCTTTCCCACCGTGGTCTTCGCCTCGATGTTCAACTTCGACAAGCGTGAGTACTTCGAAGCAGACAGTGCCGACCGAGCGGTTCCCAAGGTGCAGTTCTGAGCTGTCGGACATTCGGGGCATCAGGCCTCTAGCCTGCGATCACCATGTTCGAAATGATTCGGTCCAACAAACGCAAGAGCATCGCGATGATCGCGTGCTTTGTTCTGCTGCTCGTGGCGGTCGGCGCAGCGGTCGGTGTGCTCGTCGGCTACGGCGTGCAGGGCACGATCGCGGCGCTCGTGTTCTCAGGGGCGATGGCAGCGGTGTCGTACTGGAAGGCTGATTCCATCGCGCTGAGTATCAGCCGTGCGGTACCGGCCGATCCAGAGGAGTACCGACGGCTCCACAACCTTGTTGAGGGGCTTTGCATTGCGAGCGGAATACCCAAACCAGCCGTCTACATCGTCAACGATCCGGCCCCGAACGCCTTTGCCACCGGGCGAAATCCCAAACATGCTGCGATCGCCGTCACCACCGGCTTGCTCGAGAAGATGAATCGCGTCGAACTCGAAGGCGTGCTCGCACACGAACTGTCACACGTTCGCAACTATGACATCTTGGTATCGACCCTGGCCGTCACGCTGGTGGGCTCGATTGCGCTGTTGTCGGACATGGCGATTCGAATGATGTGGTGGAATGGTGGGCGCGTGCGCCGCTCGGGCGATCAGAACGACACGGGCAATCCGGTCGCGATCGTCGGATTCGTCTTTCTCATCTTCTCGCCGCTGATCGCCAAGGCGATGCAGGCCGCCGTAAGTCGCAAACGCGAGACACTCGCCGATGTCTCAGCGTGCCAGATGACCCGCTATCCACCGGGTCTTATCTCTGCGCTCGAAAAGCTGCGCGACGATTCCACCGTCACGCATTCTGCAACCACTGCGACCGCGCACATGTGGATTGAACAGCCGATGTCTGGCGTCGCCGACGAGGGCAAGATGAGCCGGCTCCACCGCATGTTCGACACCCACCCACCGCTCGAGGAGCGCATCGAACTGCTGAGGGAATTGTGAGCAACCCATCCACGGCGCGCCGTGCGCGCCGTGGATGCGCCGTCATTGCAGTCGTTGGTCTCACGTTGAGCGCGTGCAGTTCCAGCCACAAGACCGCAAGCACAACCGCTTCGTCGCCCCCGGCCTCGGACGTGCCATCGACCACGTTGGCACCGACGACTTCGTCGGCAGCGCCGACCACGACCGAGCCCTTTGGACCCACGTCACCGCTCACGGGTCTCGCTCTGATCGACCCCAGCATCGCCACTCGCCCGGCGCTCGTCGTGAAGATCGACAATCATCCCTTGGCGCGGCCTCAGAGCGGCCTGAACGAGGCCGACATCGTGTTCGAGGAAAACGTTGAACAGCTCACACGGTTTGCAGCCGTGTTCCAGAGTCAGGCATCGAACCCGGTCGGCCCGATCCGCTCCGGACGCACGCAGGACGTCGCTCTCCTTGGCTCGTTCAATCGCCCGCTATTTGCGTGGAGCGGTGGGAATCGTCGGGTCACCGACGCCATCCAGGGCAGCGATCTCCGTCAGTTGAGCGCACAACAGCAGAGTGGCTTCTTCCGCTCGAACGATCGCCCGGCACCGCACAACCTCTACTCGAGGACAGACGCCCTGTTTTCGCTCGCCCCAGCCGACGCTGGACCCCCACCTGCACAGTTCAGCTATCGCTCGGCGACCACGGCCGCGGTCGGCGACGACATCGCCGGCGTCAACGTGTCGATGGACGGGGTCAAGGTGAGCTGGCACTGGGACTCCGGCAGCGGAACGTTCCTGCGCTTCAGCGACGGCAAGCCGCAGGTCGATGCGATCTCCAAGACACAGGTCTCCACCAACAACGTCGTTGTGCTTTCCGTGGTGTACCTGCCGAGTCCGGCCGATGCGCAGAGCCCCGAAGCACAAACGCTCGGCACCGGCGACGCCGTGGTGTTCTCTGCTGGGAAGTACCAACCGGGCACGTGGACTCGCAGCGATCGGCTTCAGCCCTTCACCGTGAAAGATGCTGTCGGAACTGTTCTTGCACTCACCCCTGGGCGCACCTTCGTCGAGCTCGCACGGTCGGGATCGGCAGCCCCTGTCCCGGCTGGAACCGATCCGAATTCGGTTGCCTTTCCGTAACCCGTGACGGAATGAGACACGTGGCACTCAGCCAGATTCCAGTCGTCGTGATTCATGCAGCGATGGGTACGATAGCGCGATGAGTTTCGACGAATCCTCCACAACGCGTGCAACTGGCACTTACCCCGTCAAGCGGGGTTTGGCCGAGATGTTGAAAGGCGGGGTGATCATGGACGTGGTCAACTCCGAGCAGGCCAAGATCGCCGAGGACGCCGGCGCATGCGCCGTCATGGCGCTCGAGCGTGTGCCCGCCGACATTCGTCGCGATGGCGGAGTTGCGCGCATGAGCGATCCCGACATGATCGATGCGATCAAGGCAGCTGTCTCGATCCCGGTGATGGCCAAGGTGCGCATCGGCCACTTTGTCGAGGCACAGATCCTCGAGGCGTTGGGCGTGGACTTCATCGATGAGAGCGAGGTGCTCACGCCGGCCGACGAGGCCCACCACATCGACAAATACAAATTCTCGGTTCCGTTCGTGTGTGGTGCCACCAATTTGGGCGAGGCGCTGCGGCGTATCTCCGAGGGCGCGTGCATGATCCGATCAAAGGGCGAGGCCGGAACAGGCAACATCGTCGAAGCCGTCCGCCATCTTCGATCCATCATCGGCGACATACGCAAGATCACCCAGGCCGACTCAGCCGAACTATTCGAGTGGGCCAAGCACCTGCAGGCTCCGCTACCCCTCGTGCAAGAGATTGCAGAGACAGGCTGGCTGCCGGTGCCGATGTTCTGTGCGGGCGGTATCGCCACGCCGGCCGACGCTGCCCTTGCGATGCAGTTGGGCGCCGAAGCGGTGTTCGTTGGATCGGGCATCTTCAAAAGCGACGACCCAACACCCCGGGCCAAGGCCATCGTCGAGGCAACAACGCATTTCAGCGACCCGCACATCTTGGCCAAGGTCAGTCGCAGTCTCGGCGCCCCGATGACCGGCATCGGCATGGACGAGATCAATCAGCGCTACGCAGAGCGTGGCTGGTAGAGCGTCGTCGGCGAAGCGAAACAACTCGAGTGTTCACATCCAGTTCGGAGCCCCCAGGTGCTGGTCGGCGTTCTTGCTCTGCAGGGCGCCTTCTCGGCGCATCAGTCGGCTCTCGCTGACTGCGGGGCGAGCACCCGTCAGGTACGCGTCGCTGGTGACCTCGACGGCCTCGACGCGCTGGTGATGCCCGGCGGCGAGAGTACGACGATGTCGCGTCTGCTCTCCACGTCAGGGCTGTTCGATCCACTCGCGGAGCGCATTCGAGACGATCTCGCCGTGTTCGGCACGTGTGCCGGCATGATCCTGCTCGCCCGCGACGTACTCGATGGGCGCCCCGACCAGCGCAGCTTCGATGCAATCGACATTACCGTGCGGCGCAATGGGTATGGCCGACAGGTCGACAGCTTCGAAGCAGACATCGATGTGCCCTCGCTCAACAGTCCGTTTCATGCCGTTTTCATTCGCGCTCCCAAGGTCGAGCGGATCGGCCCCGATATCACCGTGCTTGCCTGCCACGACGGCGTGCCGGTGCTGGCGCGACAGGGACGGGTCTTCGTGGCGTCGTTTCACCCCGAACTCACACCCGATCCACGTCTTCATTCGTTGTTCCTTCAGGAGGTCTAAGCAATGTCAGGTCACTCAAAGTGGGCCACGATCAAGCACCAAAAAGGTGCCAAGGACAAAGCACGCGGCAAACTGTTCAACAAGATCGCCCGCCAACTCGAAGTCGCGGCCCGAGAGGGCGGTGGCGACCCGTCGAGCAACTCGTCGCTACGAACGGCCATCCAAAAGGCCAAGGCCGGACAGATGACGAACGACGCGATCGACAGGGCGATCAAGCGCGGCACGGGGGCCGATGATGGTGGCACGTACGAGGCCATCATGTACGAGGGTTACGCACCCGGGGGGGTCGCGATCTTGGTCGACACCCTCACCGACAACCGCAATCGCACGGGCTCTGACGTGCGCAACATCTTCTCGAAGCTGGGTGGCAGTCTGGCCGAGCCGGGCGCAGTTGGTTGGCAGTTCAGTCGCAAAGGAGTCATCATCGTCGATGGTGCCGCCGGGGAAGACGACGTCATGATGGCTGCGCTCGACGCGGGCGCCGACGACGTAGCCGCCGACGGCGACGGCGACTGGCGGGTGACTTGTACCCCAAATCATGTCTACGACCTGCAGGCCGCACTCGAGGCGGCAGCACTCATCGTGAAGTCAGCCGAGAGCACGATGGTGTCCTCGGTGATCATCGAGGTGACCGACGCCGCCGATGCGCGTAAGATTCTGCGGATGTTGGACGCATTTGAGGACAACGACGACGTGCAGGACGTATTCAGCAACTTCGATATCTCCGATGAGCTGATGGAGGAGGCGAGCACATGAGTGTCGGCATCGGTGACAAGGCCCCCGATTTCACCCTCACTGGTACCGGCGGCAGCACATATTCACTCGAGTCGTACCGCGGTCAAGCTGTTGTTCTCGTGTTCTATCCGGGCGATGACACACCCGTGTGTACTAAGCAGCTGAACACATACAACAACGATCTGGCGCAGTTCGACCAGGTGGGAGCGCAGGTGTTGGCCATCTCGGCGCAGGATCTGGCCAGCCACGACAAATTCAGCGGCAAGCACGGCTTCAAATTCCCACTGCTGGCCGACACCGACAAGGCAATCGCAGGCCTGTACGGCACGCTTGGGCCGTTGGGCTTTCCCCGACGCAGCGTGTTCGTGATCGATGCCAATGGCATCATCCGCTACGCACACCGCGCGATTGCCGGCCTCACCTATCGTCCGGTCAACGAACTCGTCGATGCAGTTCGAAACGCCCAGACCGCCTGATTGCGTGGGTCTCGACCTATCCGCGTGATCTTGCGTTGTCTGGGTTACGATACGAACCTGTGTTCGTGATGCGCTCACCCAACGAGCCCCTCGTCGTGTTGGGCATCGACCCTGGCCTCACTCGCTGCGGCTATGCGGCCGTGCAGGCCAACGGCCCCGGTGCGGCGGTGGCGCTCAGTCTTGGTGTCATCCGAACGCCTGCCACCGATCCGCTTCCGAAACGCCTCGCGGAACTGCGCGCCGAGTTCGCAACCCTGATCGCCGAGTTCCGCCCGCACGTGGTGGCTGTCGAGCAGGTGTTCTTCCAGAACAACGTACGCACCGCGATGAGCGTCGGACAGGCCAGCGGTCTCGCCCTGGCCGAGGCGTGGGCCTGCGGTTGCGAGGTGGTGCAGTACACCCCGAATCAGGTCAAAGGCGCCGTTGCCGGCTGGGGTGCTGCCGACAAGATCCAGGTACAAAAGATGGTGCAGGCGCGGCTTGGATTGTCTGGCGTCCCCAAACCCGCTGATGCCGCCGACGCTGCAGCTCTCGCGCTGTGTCACCTTGCGATGGCTCCGCTGCGTCAACGCGTGCGTCTTGCAACCGGGGGCGCCACATGATCGGCTCATTACGCGGCGTGGTACTCGAGCGTGGGGTCGACACCGAGGTGCTGATCGAAGTGGGTGGAGTGGGGTACCTCATCACGGTGACACCCCGCACCCTCGCCGAACTCGAACCGAGCGCCAACGTCTTTGTCTATGTGCACCATCACATTCGCGAGGACACCCAGACCCTGTTCGGCTTTCTTCGACGCGAGGATCGCGCCACGTTCCAAGTGCTGATCGCCACCCACGGTGTCGGCCCGGCGCTCGCGATGGCCATCCTCGCAACGCACACGCCGGCGGCTCTGGTCGACATCGTCACCAGCGCCGACAACGCGTCGTTGTGTCTGGTGCCCGGTGTCGGCAAAAAGACCGCCGAGCGATTACTCATCGAATTGAAGAATCGGCTCAACCTGCCGATGCTCGATCCGATTGCCGCTGGAGTCGCGGCGGGTGGCAACGCGGTGCTCGGCGATGTGCGCGAGGCGTTGTACGGACTCGGCTATGCGCCCGAGGAAGTGCGCGATGCGCTCCGCGATGTGTCCGGTGGCGACGACGCTTCTCGCGTGTTGCGCGAGGCGTTGCAGTTGTTGGGGGCTCGACGTGCGTGAGGAATTCCTCGATCCAGGCGTGAACAACGAGGTCGAGGAGACCGACGAAATCGGTCTGCGTCCGCGTCGACTATCCGATTTCGTTGGTCAGCGTGAACTCAAAGAACACCTCACCATCGTCATCGAGGCCGCGCGCCGACGCAACCAACCCATTGATCATCTCCTGCTCGCCGGCCCACCCGGCCTGGGCAAGACCACCATGGCGGGCATCGTGGCTGCCGAGATGGGCGTGCACCTGCACATCACCTCGGGTCCTACGCTCGAACGTGCCGGCGACCTCGCGGCCATCCTCACCAAGCTTGGTGAAGGCGACGTGTTGTTCATCGACGAGATCCATCGGCTGTCTCGAGCAGTCGAGGAAATTCTGTATCCCGCAATGGAGGATTTCCAACTCGACATCGTCGTGGGCAAAGGACCCGCCGCATCGTCGATCCGGCTACCGCTTCCACCGTTCACGCTGGTGGGTGCCACCACGCGCACCGGCATGATCACAGGCCCGCTCCGTGACCGGTTCGGTCTGGTGGCCCGCCTGGATTTCTACGAGGTCGACGAACTCGAGGCAATCGTGCGCCGGGCCGCTGGCATTCTCGACGTCACCGTCAGCAACGAAGGCGCGTGGGAGATCGCCCGACGCAGTCGGGGCACCCCGCGTATCGCCAACCGCTTGCTGCGCCGGGTGCGTGATTATGCCGAGGTGCGTGGCGACGGCACCATCGACACGAACACCGCACGCCACGGCCTTGCCGTGTTCGGCGTCGATCAGCGCGGCCTCGACAAGGTGGACCGCGCGATTCTCACTGCGATCTGTGTTCAGTTCCGGGGTGGGCCGGTGGGTTTGTCGACGGTTGCGATCAGCGTCGGCGAGCAAACCGAAACGGTCGAGGACGTGTATGAGCCTTTCTTGATTCAGCAGGGGCTGTTGGCTCGCACGCCGCGTGGTCGCATTGCGATGCCGTCTGCGTGGTTGCATCTGGGCCTCGAGCCACCGCCGCTGGGGAACGAGAGCAGTCCGAACCTGTTCAGATGACGGGCAAGTACAACCCTAAGAATGCCATCGTCTTCGCCCAGGCAGCCTTTGCCGCCGTCTCGTTGTAGAACATCTCCGACTCGTGGTTGTCGAAGGCGTGCCCGGCGTTTTCCACGTTCAGCACGAACCCTTCACGCCCAGCGATGGCAGCGCTGATGGCGTCGACGCCCTCGTTGGGGATGAACGCGTCGGCATTGCCGAAATGGAACAACGTGGGACACGACACCTGATCGATCATGCCCAGCATCGCCGGAACGCCCGATCCGTAGTAGCTCACACAGCAGCTTGGTTCTGCCGACGCAGCAACCGCCCACGCCAGTGTACCGCCGAGGCAGTAGCCGAGGACGCCCGGAGCCCGGTCGGCCGTGGTGAGCGTGGTGAGATGATGAAGGGCGGCGACGCAATCACCGATCGCCGTAGGAACGTCGAGTTGTTGCACCTTTTCCATCGATGCGCCGAGGCCCGCCTCGGTGTGATCCGATTGCCAATTCGGAGCGAAGCGCCAGAACACGTCGGGCGCACCCACGATGTAGCCGACCGCCGCGAGGCGCTCGGCTACAGATCGGATGTACGGACCGACCCCGAAGATCTCCTGAATCAGCAACACCGAGACCGAGGCCCCACCAGTGGGTGTCCAGACATGCAGGTCCATGCTGCCTGCATCACCACAGGGGACAGTGTCAGTGCGAAATGTTGGGGAAGTGCTCATGCTGATCATCGTGGCACACCGCCGTACTCTCGGTTCCACATGGGCGCACATCCCGTAGCCTTGGTGCCCGTGCGCCTCTCTGATTTCGACTACCACCTGCCGAACGGGCGCATCGCGCAGACCCCCGTTGAGCCACGCGACGCTGCGCGGCTTCTCGTCGATGAGGGCCTGCACGCACCACTGCACCGCCACGTTCGCGATCTCGGTGAGTACCTGAGGCCCGGCGACCTGCTCGTCGTGAACGACTCCAAAGTCATCCCCGCCCGGCTGCGTCTGCATCGAGCCAGCGGGGGAGCGGCAGAGGTACTGCTGCTGGAACCCATGTCGGGGCAGGCGAACGACGGTGTGCATCGAACGTGGGAGGCACTGGTGCGGCCGGGAAAGAAGCTGCGCATCGGAGAGCAATTGTTCACCAACGCAGGCGAGGCACTGGTCGAGATCGGTGCCCGTTGCGAGTCAGGCGACACGTTTGCGGTCACGCTGTTGGGTGACGGTGATCCGCTTGACCTGCTCGCCGGGCACGGCGACATGCCGTTGCCCCCTTACATCACCACACCACTCGCGCAGACCAGTCGTTACCAAACCGTGTATGCCAGCGCGCCTGGGTCTGCGGCCGCACCCACCGCCGGCCTGCACTTCACGCCAGAACTTCTCGATTCCCTGCACTCGTTGGACGTCGGCCTCGCTCGCGTCGAACTCGTCGTCGGTCTCGACACGTTTCAGCCGATGAGCACCGCCGATCCCCGTGATCATCTCATCCACAGCGAGCGGTACTGCGTCACCGCGGAGGTGCTCGAGCGATGTCGAAGCGCGAAGCGGGTCATAGCGGTCGGCACTACAGCCACTCGCGCACTCGAGTCAGCGGCGACGTTCGGCGAATTGGAGGGCCGAACCCGGCTGTTCATCCATCGGGGTTACCAGTGGCAGTTGGTGGACCTGTTGATGACCAATTTCCATCAGCCACGCACCACGCTGTTGCTCATGATCGACGCGTTCGTCGGGTCCCGCTGGAGGCGGTTGTATGAAGAAGCGCTTGCCAATGGCTATCGCTTCTTGTCGTTCGGCGATGCGATGCTGCTCGACCGGAGTCTCTGATGCACCCCGTTCGGATCGAGTTGCTTGCCACCGACGGCGCGGCGCGCACCGGTATCGGCTCTACCGCCAACGGGCAGTACCGCACCCCCTGCTTCATGCCAGTGGGCACCAGGGGCGCGATCAAGTATCTTTCTGCTGTCGACTACGCACGCCTCGGTGCAGAGATCGTGCTGGGTAACACGTATCACCTGATGCTGCGCCCAGGAGCAGAGACGGTTGCATCCTTGGGCGGGCTGGGCGCCTTCGCGGGTTGGCACGGTCTCACCCTCACGGACTCTGGTGGCTTTCAGATCTTCTCGCTGGAACCCAAAGTCGACGACGACGGCGCCACCTTTCGCAGCACCTACGACGGATCGATCCATCGCTTCACACCCGAGGCCGCCGTCGCCACCCAGGAACTCCTCGGTGCCGATATCCAGATGGTGCTCGATGTCTGTGCGCCACTCCCATCGAGTTCCGACGTCATTCGTGTTGCGCTTGATCGCACCAGCGCGTGGGCCGCGAGGGCCCGCGCAGCACACCGACGTACCGACCAAGCGCTGTTCGGTATCGTCCAAGGTGGCCTCGACCCGGTGCTTCGCGCTGAGTCGGCGCGGCGAACCGTGTCGTTGGACTTCGACGGGTACGGTATTGGCGGTTTGAGCGTCGGCGAGACCCGCGCCGAGATGCTGCCTGCGCTCGCGGCTGCGATCGAGCACCTTCCATCCGATCGGCCGCGATACCTGATGGGTGTCGGCGATCCTGCGTCGCTCGTCGAGGCCGTGGCGCTCGGAGTCGACCAGTTCGACTGCGTGATGCAAACGCGGATCGGTCGCCACGGCACAGCGCTCACGTCGAGCGGAAAGATACACGTCAAGAACGCTCGCCACGCGCTGTCGCAGGAACCGATCGACGCAACGTGCTCGTGCGAGGTCTGCGCACAACATTCCCTCGGCTACATCCGACACCTCTTCCAGGTCGGCGAGCCGACGGGCCCGAGACTCGTGAGCCTGCACAATCTGGCGTGGACCCTGCAGTTGATGGATCACATGCGTGCGGCGATCGCTGCGGGGACGTTCGCTTCGCTGCGGCGCGAGATCCTCGCCGTCTGGGGTTGACGCTCATCACGTCCGATCACCAAGGCCTTCGTACATCTCACGTTCATCGCCGTGACGGGGAAATAGGTCACCGAGATGACTAGGCTTTCCCGCTGGCCCGACCCCCTGTCGGAGCACGAATCAATTTGGATGTTGTGATGCCTACTCCTGTCATTCTTGAAGCCACCAATTCCTCCGGCGGCAGCGCAATCAGCCTGCTCATCTTGCCGTTGATGATGGTCGGTATGTACTTCTTGCTGATCCGTCCGCAGCGCCGTCGTATGAAGCAGCAGGCTTCGATGCAGACCAGCCTCGGTGAGGGTGACGAGATCGTCACCACGTCGGGCATGTACGGCTTCATCACCGGCTTCGACGGCGACGTCGTCTGGCTCGAGATCGACGACAACATTCAGATTCGCGTGGCTCGTGCCGCGATCCAGCGCAAGGTCGACACCAGCGCAACAGCTGGCGCCGACACTTCTTCGTCCCGCTCGAACAGTCGGGGCAACGACTCAGATGCTGACGACGACAAGTCCGAGAAGTAATGCATCGTAAACTTGTGTATTCGTTGGTCGGGATCATCGTCCTGGCTGTCGGCCTGCTGACGCTGAACGTTGCTGCCGGATTCAAACCGGCCCTTGGCCTCGACCTACGCGGCGGCATCTCGGTCACGCTGCGACCCGTACCGGGGCAGGAGTACGACAAGGCGAGCCTCGACCTGGCGGTCGAACGCATCCGCGAGCGAGTCGACAGCTTCGGCGTGGGTGAGCCTGAGATCCTGCGCCAGGACGACGCGATCGTCGTGAACCTCCCTGGCGTCAACGATCAGCAGCAGGCACTCGATCTGGTCAACGTGACTGGCAAGGTGTACTTGCGCCCGGTTATCGCGTGCCAAGCGGCGCCGAGCATAACTCCGTCGACCACAGTCCCCAGCACAGGAACCACAGTGGCAGGCGCAACGACAGTGCCCGGCTCCACATCAGTGTCGGGGCCCGCCGTATCGCCGGTGACAACATCGCCGGCCACGACGTCCAAGCCTGGTCCGTCGCGTCGAGTGGACACCACTCCGCCCACCTCGCCACCTACCACTGTTGGGGCTGCCGTCACGGGCACCGTGGTTACCGGTGCCACGACCGCCACGACCGCCACGACAATTGCGGTCACGCCTATCTCGGCGCCGAGCGGTGCGTCGAGCACAACGGTGGCCGGCGGCGCCCCTGTCACCACCAATCTGCCGTTCTCGGATCCGCGGGCCACGCAGATTCTGCCGACCCGCGACGGTGGGCGCTGTCAGGTCGGCCCGGCGAATGCTACGGGCGATACGAGCCCCAATGCCCAGATCATCACTGGCGAGGTGTTCGTTCGTGACTCCGCCCAGGCCCGCATCATCGGCGGCGGCTGGGGTGTCACTGTCGACCTCAAGAGCGGCGCAGATGGCGAGGGTAAATGGAACGCACTCGCCAAGGAGTGTTACAACGGCACTGCTATCTGCCCGTCACATCAGTTGGCCATCGAACTCGACGGTCAAATCCAGTCGGCGCCAACGGTGAATGCGCCGAGCTTCACCGGCAGCGTGCAAATCACCGGAAGCTTCACCAAGGCAGAGGCGTCGAAGCTGGCGCAGGTGATGAACTCAGGCGCGCTGCCGATCACGCTGCAGGCCGAGGCCGTGCAGAACGTATCGGCCACCCTCGGTAAGGACTCGCTGCGCGCCGCGCTGATTGCCGGCGCGATTGGCGTCGCCCTCGTTCTGTTGTTCATGTTCTTGTACTACGGCCGTCTCGCCGTCGTGGTGCTCGTCGGGCTCTGCATCTCTGGCGCACTGATCTACAGCGTGACAGCGTTGATTTCCCGCTTCTACAACGGTGTGCTCTCGCTGGCCGGCGTTGCGGGACTCATCGTGTCGATTGGCGTCACCATCGACTCGTACGTGGTCTATTTTGAGCGTCTCAAGGACGAATTGCGCGCCGGACGGTCGATGCGAAACTCTGCAACTCGCGGCTTCAAAGCGGCGTTCCACACGATCTTGGTGGCCGATGCTGTCTCGCTCATCGGCGCGACAGTGCTCTGGTACTTGTCGGTGGGCGCAGTACGCGGCTTCGCCTTCTACCTCGGGTTGTCCACGCTGATCGACGTGTTCGTGGCCTACTTCTTCACCAGGCCTGCTGTCATCCTGCTCGCACGGAGCCGATTCTTGTCGGGTCGAAGGATCATGGGTATCGAAACCTCTGTCGAGGCGCCGAGACTGTTGGGAGCTACGTCATGACCGATGTCGACACGTCAATGTCCCCGTCAGCGAGTGCGATCATCGGCGGCGACGCTCCGCTCGGGCGAAGTGTCTGGGGCCGGCTTTATCACGGCGAGACCAGCATCGATTTCATGGGTCGCAAGTGGTGGGGCATCGGTGTATCCGCCCTCCTCATCGTGGTCACCATAATTTCGCTTGTGGCGCAGGGCCTCAATCTCGGCCTCGACTTCAAAGGAGGCGTGCAGTGGGAGGTTCCCTCGGCAAAGCTCACCGAAGCACAGGCTCGTGACGTACTCACCGCCAATGGCATCAACGCGGCCGACGCAAAGATCGTGACGGTCTCGGCAAGCGGCGTCGAACGCCTTCGAATCCAGACCTCCGAGCAGCCGGCGGCCGTGCGTCAGAAAGTGACCAACGATCTTGCCAAGGCCGCCCAGGTCGACGAAAAAGAGATCAGCAGTAACTCGGTGACGTCGTCGTGGGGTTCGGAGATCACCAAAAAGGCCATCCGGGCACTTGTGGTGTTCATCATTCTCGTTGCGCTGTTCATCTCCTGGCGCTTCGAATGGTCGATGGCCGTGAGCGCCATTGTCGCGATGTTGCACGACGTGCTGATCAGCGTCGGTGTGTATTCGGTGCTGCAACTCGAGGTCACCCCTGCGACGGTCATTGCTTTCTTGACGATTCTGGGTTTCTCGCTCTATGACACCATCGTGGTATTCGACAAGGTAAATGAGAATACAGTGCGGTTCGCCGGGGCACGGTTGCCGTATGACGACGTGATCAACGTGTCGATGAATCAGGTGCTGATGCGCTCGCTCAACACCAGCCTCGCCGCTATCTTGCCGGTGCTGTCGTTGTTGGTGGTCGGCGCGGGGCTGCTGGGTGCGATCTCGCTGCGAGAGTTCGCACTTGCGCTCTTCGTCGGCCTGATCACCGGCTCGTACTCCTCCATCTTCATCGCATCGCCGCTCTTGGCGTGGCTGAAGGGTCGCTCACCGAAGTATCGCAACCTGCGCGCGCCGCGCGCGGTCGGCATCGACCTGCAGCGCCTGGTGTTGGGCGGATCGCCCGCCGCCCGCCGCGAGGCGCAGCGTCTTCGCGCCGTCGGCCACGGTGACGAGACTCACGCTGCGGCTGTCGTGGCACCGACCGCACACGCAGTGCTCACCCATCCGCCGCGGCCGCGTAAGAAGAATCGCCGCTAGCGCATCCGAGCGAGACCGGCTTATCGGTCGCTAACCTGCAAGCATGCCAGCCGATCAACAGCGCAGCGATTCAACTTGGCTTCGCGCCCTCGTTCGCGACATCGCAGATTACCCCCAACCGGGCGTTGTCTTTCGCGATATCACTCCGTTGCTCGGAGACAGCGTCGGCTTTCATCGGGCCATCATCGAACTCGTTGACCGATTCGACGCCGTACCCGTCGACCGCGTCTTGGGCATGGAAGCGAGAGGATTCATCCTCGCAGCGCCCGTGGCGTTCAGCATCGGGGCGGGTTTTGTGCCGGTTCGCAAGTCTGGCAAGTTGCCATGGGCCGTCGTGCGCGAGGAATACAGCCTCGAATACGGCACCGACAAACTCGAGATGCATCGAGACGCCATCCATCCTGGCGAGCGGATCCTGGTCATTGACGACGTCTTGGCCACGGGCGGGACGGCGTCGGCGACGTGTCGCCTCGTTGAAGAACTGGGCGGCGTTGTTGTGGGTCTCGGGTTCCTCATCGAGATCGGCGGTCTGAACGGCCGCTCCAAGCTCGGCTCTCATCGGGTCGAGAGTCTGGCGGTCTACTAACCGATGGGCACAGTTGACCGAGTGCTGCCGTGGCGCCGACAACACCAGCCCACCAACGACGCGCTTGCGCCTGTGCTGATCGCGTATCGTCGCCGTCATCCCAAGGCAAGCACTGCGATGATCACCCGCGCCTACGCCATGGCGAACGAGGCACATCGACATCAGACCCGCAGTAGCGGTGAGGGCTATATCAATCATCCCCTTGCGGTCGCACGCATCGTCGCCGATATCGGCCTCGATGACACCTCGTTGGCAGCGGCGCTGCTGCACGACGCAGTCGAGGACACCGAAATCACCATTGCCGAGGTGGAGAAGCAATTCGGCGCCGACGTCGCGGCCATCGTCGACGGCGTCACCAAACTCGAGCGATTGCAGTTCGACTCGAAGGAGGCGCAACAGGCAGCCACGATGCGCAAGATGCTGGTGGCGATGGCTCGCGATCTCCGTGTGCTCATCATCAAGCTCGCGGACCGTCTGCACAACATGCGCACCATCGCTGGCATGCCCGCCGACAAGCAGCGCCGCATAGCGCAGGAGACGCTCGACATTTATGCGCCGCTGGCTCACCGGCTCGGCATGCAAGAACTCCGCCAGCAACTCGAGGATCTCAGCTTCGCGTCGCTGTACCCCAAGCGATTCGCGGAGCTTGATCATCTCGTCGCAACCCGCAGCCCAGAACGTGATGTGTATCTCGCGCGGGCCTTGGCCGAGGTGCGGGGTCGTCTTGCCGAGCTGAACATTAAGGCCGAGGTCACCGGTCGCGGCAAGCACATGTGGAGCATCTACGAAAAGATGATCCAGAAGAACCGTGACTTCGACGAGATCTTCGATCTGGTTGCCATTCGCGTCACCGTCGATTCGATCAAGGATTGCTATGCGGCGCTGGGCTGCATCCATGGTCGATGGAAGCCTGTGGTGGGTCGGTTCAAGGACTACATTGCGATGCCGAAATTCAACCTCTACCAGAGCCTGCACACCACGGTCATTGGTCCCGATGGCAAGCCCATCGAGGTGCAGATCCGCACACGCGAAATGCACCAACGCGCCGAGTGGGGCGTGGCTGCGCATTGGGCCTACAAAGAGGATGCGCCCACACAGGACATCGATTGGTTGAACCGAATCATCGACTGGCAGGCCGAGGTCAGTGACCCGAACCAGTTCATGGAGAGTCTCAAGACCGACCTCGAGCAGGAGGAGGTCTTCGTGTTCACCCCCAAGGGGCGCGTGGTCACCCTGCCGATCCATTCCACCACGGTCGATTTCGCCTACGCAGTGCACACCGAGGTCGGCCACAAGTGCATTGGAGCCAAGGTAAACGGCCGATTGACACCGCTCGATCATCAACTCCGTAGTGGCGATACCTGCGAGATCTTCACGTCGAAGCTCGAGACTGCAGCGCCTTCGCGCGACTGGCTCACCTTCGTCGAGTCGCCGCGGGCGCGCAACAAGATTCGTCAATGGTTCAGTCGTGAGCGCCGCGGTGACGCCATCGAGTCCGGGCGTGAGGAACTCGCCAAGGAGTTCCGTCGCGAGGGCTTGCCTGTTCACGGCATGTGGGCGTCCGAAGTGCTTTTGAAAGAACTCGAGGCGCATGGCTATTCCGATTTGGAGACGGCTTTGGCCGCAATCGGCGAGCGCCACTTGTCACCCCGCTCGCTGGTGCAGAAGGTGGCGCGCGAATTCCGCACCGGCGACCAAGAAGAGCAACTGTCGACGTCACAGGTGCTCAACCCACGCGGCTTCCGCCGTGCGCGTTCTAACGCAGGTATTCATGTTGAGGGTCTCGACGATGTGCTCGTGCGACTGTCGAAGTGCTGTACGCCGGTGCCGGGCGACGAGATCATGGGCTTCGTCACCCGCGGGCGCGGTGTCAGCGTCCACCGCTCGGACTGCGCGAACGCAGTGTCGTTGATGAGCGATCAAGCCTCGCGCCTGATTGAGGTTGAGTGGGATGGCGATAACCGCAAGACCGTGTTCCGGGCGGGCGTGGAAGTTGTTGCGCTCGATCGATCGCGGTTGTTGCGCGACGTGGCCAACTCACTCAGCGAGCAGCACGTGAACATCGTGGCCTGCAGCACCCACACTGGAAACGACAAGGTAGCCAAGATGCGCTTCGAATTCGAACTTGCCGACCCCGGCCACCTCGATGCTGTTCTTCGCACGATCAAGACCGTCGACGGTGTCTACGACGCCTACCGCCTCGTTCCCGGCAAACACAGCTGAGGTACGCAGGCAAACCGCCAGAGTGTTCACGCGCCTGACGCTCTAACCTAGACCTCTATGCCCGAGTTCCAGCACAGCCCAGGGATGCGCGACATCCTGCCGCCCGAGTCGGGTCGGTGGCGTCGGTTCCAGGCCGTGTTCGCCGAGGTCGCCGAGGCAGCAGGCTACGGCGAGGTGATGCCGCCGCTCATGGAAGACATCGGCGTGTTTCAGCGCGTCGGCGAGCACACCGATGTTGTCACCAAAGAAATGTACGACTTCGTCGACAAGGGCGAGCGCCACATTGCGCTGCGTCCCGAGCAGACTGCGAGTGTGTGTCGTGCGTTCGCCCAGCACCGGCCGCTTACGCCCTGGAAGGTGTACTACGCGGGACCGAACTTCCGCTACGAAAAGCCCCAGCGCGGGCGCTATCGACAGTTCGATCAGGTGGGTATCGAGGTGCTCGGAGCCGACGATCCATATCTCGACGTGGAAGTCATTGCCATTGCGTGGGAGTTCTACAAGCGGCTCGGTCTGCAGCAGGTGACCCTGTTGCTCAACTCCCTCGGCGAACCGCAGGACCGGGCCGACTACACCGCAGCGCTGCAGGACTACTTCGAACAGCACCTCGAAGCACTTTCGCCGGAGAGCCGCATCACCCTCGCGAAGAACCCGTTGCGGGTGCTCGACTCGAAGCGTGCCGTCGACGCGGCGGTGCTTGCGGGCGCTCCGCACATCTCGAAGTTCTATAGCGCAGACGCAGCGGCGCACTTCGAGGCCGTGCAACAGGGACTCAACGATCTCGGCATCCCCTTCACCATCGACACCTCGTTGGTGCGTGGCCTCGATTACTACCGGCGCACCACGTTCGAGTTCCAGGGCGGCACGCTCGACTCCGCGCAAAACGCGCTCGGCGGTGGTGGTCGCTACGACGGTCTCGTCGAGTCACTCGGCGGTCCTCCTACCCACGGCATTGGATTTGCACTCGGCCTCGATCGCACACTCTTGGCGTGCGACGACGAGGGTGTCTTTGCCGCTCCTCAGGCTGTGGTCGATGTTTTCGTGGTCGACACCACCGGTGGACGCGAGGCATTACTCATCACTGCTGAACTCCGCTCCGCGGGCATCTCGGCTGACCGCGCCTTCGAGAACCGCAGTATGAAGAGCCAGATGAAGGGCGCCGACCGCAGCGGCGCGCCCATCGCCATCATCGTCGGGTCCAACGAAGTCGAAGCGGGTGTCGTCACCCTGCGTCCCCTGCGTGGCGAAGACTTGCAACGTCTCGTCCCCCGTGGCGAACTGATCTCCGAAGTCACCCAAAGCCTTGAACAGGCTGCGAAAGAGGCAACAGCATGAGTGCTACCAGCATGCGCACCAACATGTGCGGCGAACTTCGCACCGAACACATCGGCCAGACCGTCAGCGTGTGTGGCTGGGTTGCCAGTCGCCGCGAGCATGGCACGCAGTTGGCCTTCGTGGATCTGCGTGATCACACTGGCGTGGTGCAGTGTGTGGTCGACAACGATGTCGATGTACGCAGCGAGTTCGTCCTGCGCATCACTGGTGTGGTGCGCGCTCGACTGCAGGGCACCGTGAACACGAACCTTCCAACCGGCGAAATCGAGCTGGGAGAGTGTCAGGTCGAGGTGCTCCGCACAGCCGAACCGCCGCCCTTCCCCATCGATTCGCGCGCTGACAAGGTCGAGGAAACCACTCGTTTGCAGTTTCGCTATCTCGACATCCGCCGCGAGCGCATGCAGCGCAACCTGCGCGTGCGTGCCAGGGTGAACTCGGCGCTACGCGGCGCGATGGAAGCACAGAGTTTTGTCGAGGTCGAGACGCCAATGCTCGTGCCGTCCACACCCGAAGGCGCTCGCGAGTTCTTGGTGCCAAGTCGTAAGGAGCCCGGTTCGTTTTATGCGCTACCGCAGAGCCCGCAGTTGTTCAAGCAGCTCCTGATGGTGGCCGGCATCGACCGCTACTACCAGATCGCCCGATGCCTGCGAGACGAGGATTTGCGCGCCGACCGGCAGTACGAGTTCATGCAACTCGATGCGGAGATGAGCTTCGTGAGCCAGGACGACGTGCTCGCCGCAATCAGTGAGGCAGTGATGAGTGCCGCCGAGGCCGTCACGGGGGAGCGCCCCCCGACCATCGAGCAGATGACATGGATCGACGCGATGAACCGTTTTGGCGTGGACAAGCCTGATCTTCGCTTCGGTATCGAGTTGATCGAGCTCACCGATGTGTTTGCGTCGACAGAGTTCAAGGCGTTCGCGAGCGCGCCCACGATCAAGGGCATCAACGTGGCCGGTAAGGCCGACGAGCTCGGCCGAAACAAACTCGATGCGCTGACCGACCGCGCCAAACAGATGGGCGCCAAGGGCCTCGTGTGGCTCAAGGTCGCAGAAGATGGGTCGTTGGAGTCGCCCGTTGCAAAGTTCCTCAGCGCCGACGAGCAGGCCGAGGTGAGCCGCCGCCTCGACGCCCAGCCGGGTGACCTCATTCTCATCGTGGCCGACGAATGGGCCACCACCTGCGAGGTGCTCGGCCAGCTGCGCAACGATCTCGGCCGGCCGCCTGTGTGGCAGGGCCCGTATCGCTATGTCTGGATCACCGAGTTCCCCCTGTTCGTGGGAATCGACAAGGTCACCGGTTCGCCCAAGCCGGGACACCATCCCTTCTGCCAACCCCATCCCGACGATCTCGACAAGCTCGATGCAGACCCGATGTCGGTTCGAGCGATGGCCTACGACCTCGTCCTCAATGGCTGGGAACTGGGCTCCGGCTCCATTCGCATCCACGAGAGCGATCTGCAGAGACGCGTGTTTGCCGCGTTGGGTATCAGCGACGAGGACGCCGAAAAGAAGTTCGGCTTTTTCCTGCGTCCGTTCGAGTATGGCGCACCGCCCCACGGTGGGTTTGGTATGGGTATCGACCGATTGGTGGCCGTACTTGCTGGCGAAGAGAACATTCGCGAAGTGATCGCCTTTCCGAAGACGCAGAGCGGTTCGGACCCGATGACGAATTCGCCAACGCCGGCCGACCCGAAGCAGCTCGTCGAACTCGGCATTCGCACGCTGCCGCCCAAAGTCTGATCGAGCGTCGCAACGGCAAGCCAGTATCGTCTCAGGTCTATGGCCAATCCGAACTTTCGTGCCGGTGTTGTCATGATCGTGCGAGGTCTCGACGATCGGCTGTTGGCCTTCGAGCGCGGCGATGTGCCCGGGCAGTGGCAGTTCGCGCAAGGTGGACTCGAGACGCACGAGACACCGCTCGACGCGGCGTGGCGAGAACTCCACGAGGAGGCAGGGCTGGGGCCCGATGACGTGCACGCGGTTGCCGAATATCCGGACTGGGTGGTCTATGAATACCCCGACGATCTGAAGACCGCTAAGGGACGTCTCGGGCAGGCACATCGTTGGTTCCTGTTCGATGCCCACAGCGCCGACATCACCCCCACGGTCGACAATCGAGAGTTCGTGGCATGGCAGTGGGTGACCCGCGAGTGGCTGATCGAGAACGTCGTTGCGTTCCGCCGACCGGGCTACGAGTTGGTGCTGAGCTCGCTGTGAGCAACGACCTGTTCAGCTCGGTCGCGGCCGACCGCCTGCGCCAGCAAGCCCCATTGGCCGCGCGGCTTCGGCCGCAGACCCTCGACGAAGTGGTCGGACAGAAGCATCTCGTCGGCCCGGGGCGTCCGCTGCGCAGGCTGGTCGAGCAGGATCGACTCAGCTCAGCGATCTTTTGGGGTCCACCGGGCACCGGCAAGACCACCCTTGCTCTCGCGGTGGCCGGAACCACCCAACGCGCCTTCGAGCAACTGTCAGCGGTGACAGCCGGCGTCAAGGACGTGCGTGAGGTCATCGAGCGCGCTCGTCAACGTCTTGGCGAGCACGGGCGCGGAACGATCCTGTTTCTCGACGAGATCCACCGGTTCTCCAAGGCTCAACAAGACGCCCTGCTTGCTGCTGTCGAAGACGGCACGCTCACGCTGATCGGAGCCACCACCGAGAACCCCTTCTTCGAAGTGAATGCGCCCCTGCGTAGCCGGAGCACGCTGTTTCGTCTGGAGCCACTTGACCGCGAGGCGATCGTGTTGCTCATCGGGCGGGGTCTCGTGTCCGAATCTGCCCGAGCCGACGCCGACGCAATCGCACTGCTTGCCGACCGATCTGGAGGCGACGGACGCCAGGTGCTCACCGCGCTCGAGGTCGCGTGTGCGCTCGCATTTCCAGGCACCATCACGGTGCAACACGTGGAGTCAGCGCTCGGCACCAGTGCGCTGCGTTATGGCCGCGATGATCACTACGACGTGATCAGCGCCTTCATCAAGAGTATTCGTGGCAGCGACGCCGATGCTGGGCTGTACTGGTTGGCGCGCATGCTCGAAGCGGGTGAGGATGCCCGCTTCATCGTTCGCCGTCTCATCGTGCTCGCCAGCGAGGACATCGGCATGGCCGACCCGATGTCGCTGCTTGTCGCGGTTGCCGCAGCGCAGGCCGTTGAGCACGTCGGCCTACCCGAGGCGCAGCTGAACCTTGCCCAAGCCGTGGTGCACCTCGCGACGGCGCCGAAGAGCAACCGGTCGGCGCTCGGCGTCTGGAATGCCCGAAGCATGGTGCGCGATGGTGCAGTCGGCGAGGTACCTGCGCATCTTCGCGATGCCCATTACCAGGGCGCTGCATCGCTGGGCCATGGCACCGGCTACGTGTACCCTCATGATGATCCCCGTGGTTGGGTGCCTCAGCAGTACCGGCCCGACGAAATGGTCGGCGTCACGCTCTACGAGCCCACAACACATGGTTTCGAGCAGGAAGTGACCACCCGCATGGAACGACATCTGAGTCATCCGATCAATGCCACTGACGCGATCCCCCAGACCGAGGATGCACCATGACCGCTGGTGAACTGGCCATCCTCCTCGCCACCGTGTTGTGCTCCCTTGGTTTCGCGGCGTTGATCGTGGTACTGATGCGAGTGCTCGACACTCTCAAATCGTTGCGTGGAGAGGTTGAGTCATTGCGGAGCGAGACTCGTCCGCTGCTCGCCGAGTTACAACTCTCGACCGACGAAGCCCGCATCACCATGGCGGCGGCACGCAACGATCTCGATCGTTTCGACAAGGTTCTCGGCTCTGCGGAGGCGATCAGTGATGCCGTGTCCGGCAGCGGACGCGTTGCACGAGCGGCGCTGTCGGTTCCAGTGATCAAGGCAGCCGGCATCGCCACGGGCACCGGACGGGCCTGGCGACGACTGCGGCGTAAGGACGCCAAGGCGCTGGCCAAGGGCGAGCGTCGTATCACGCGGATCAGCCAGGGGCGGCAATCATGATGAAGCGATTGACCTGGTTCATGGGCGGTGCCGTTGCTGGTGTGGCGGGCGTGGGCTTCGCCAAGAAGAAGATGAAAGAGACCGCATCGTTGATGGCGCCGACGCATATCGCTCGTTCCGCGATGGTTCGCTTGCGTGGCCGTGGCCACGATGTCTCCGAAGCCATCAGCGAAGGTCGTCGCGCGATGCACGACAAAGAAGCCGAGCTGCGCGCTCGTCGCGATGGCACGGCGGCGTCACTCGCCGATGAACTCGAACCCGATGATCAGGTGCTCGTTGATGGTCAGCCGGTGGAACCAGGCCAGGTCATCGTGCTCCGGCAGGTGCGCACGAACGACCATTCCGGTCCGCGGCGCAGCAGTCGTCGCACACGCCGCAACGCATGAGCTGCTTGATCGACGACCTCGGTGTGGCGGTGTCGCCGGACCGGGTTCGTGCCGGGCACGCCGAGTTGAGTCTGTATCGACGCGATGCGTCGAACTTCGATGGCAGTGCGTCGGTGGTGTGCTTTCCGATGACGACCGCAGAGGTGCAAGCCGTGGTGCGCGTGTGCGTTGCTCATGCAACGCCATACGTTGCGCGAGGTTCCGGCACCGGACTCGCTGGTGGGGCGACCCCGCTCGATGGAGCCGTCGTGGTATCGCTTGCGAAAATGGATCGGATCATCTCCATCGACGCACAGGCACGCCAAGCCTGGGTCGAGCCAGGGGTATTGAACCTCGACCTCAGCAAAGCAGTGGCCCATCTCGGCCTGCACTTCGCCCCTGACCCGAGTAGCCAGCAGAGTTGCACGATCGGTGGCAACGTCGCCAATAACTCGGGCGGACCACATTGCCTCGCCGACGGTGTAACGGCCGCACACATCGTCGCGCTCGAGGTGGTGCTCCCCGAAGGGGACATCGTCATCATCGGCGGCGAGGATCCGGACCCGGACGGTCTCGATCTCCGCGGTGCCTTCGTCGGCAGTGAGGGCATGTTCGGAATCGCCACCAAGATCTGTGTGCGTCTCACGCAGAATGCCCCAGCGGTTCGCACAATGCTGCTCGATTTCGATCGTGTCGAAGATGGCGCCGAAACAGTGAGCGCGATCATCGCCGCCGGCATGGTACCCGCAGCGCTCGAAATGATGGACGCGCTGTGCACCCGCGCTGTCGAGGAGTACATCCACGCTGGCCTGCCCACAGACGCCGCCGCAATCCTGCTCGTCGAGGTCGCCGGGCTGTCGCATGGGCTCGAGGATCAGGTCGCGCGCATCATCTCCATCGGAAAGGCCCACGGCGCGCGTACGGTGCGAGTCGCTCAGGATGAAGCCGAACGGGCGTTGCTGTGGAAGGGCCGCAAGACAGCCTTCGGGGCGATCGCTCGGATCAAGCCGAACTACTACCTCCACGACACGGTCGTGCCGCGGCGCAAGCTGCCCGAGGTGCTCAACCAGGTGTACGAGATCGCCAAGCGCCACGACTTGTTGGTGATGAACGTGTTCCACGCTGGCGACGGCAACCTGCACCCACTGCTCGTCTTCGACAAGCGCGAACCGGGGGTCATGGAGAGGGTGCACGCGGCGGGTGAGGAGATCGTGCGGGTCTCAGTGGCCGCTGGCGGCGTGCTGAGTGGTGAGCACGGCATCGGATTGGAAAAGCGCGACTTCATGCCGCTGATGTTCAGCCCGGTCGATCTTGCCGCGCAGGCCGCGATGCGAGCCGCGTTCGACCCCACCGGCCTTGCCAATCCCACCAAGGTGTTGCCTAGCCCTGCCGCCTGTGGTGATGTCCATCACGTGCCCGAGGGCGCATGGATCTGAATGGCTTCGCTGCTGGCGTCGGTGACACTGCGCAGGGGCCTGTCTCGATTGCCGGCTCCTCGAGCCGTGGCGGCAGTGTGCCGGGCGTGCGAACGGTGACTGCACCTGCCGGGATCGAATGGATCCAGGCAGACGAGATGATTGTGTCGTGCGGAGCGGGCACGCTCGTCGCGGAGCTTGATGCAGCGCTTGCTGAAATCGGCCAGAGCATCGCGCTTGCGCCGACTGGCACTGTGGGCGGCGCACTATCGGTGGGCCAAAGCGGCATTCGCCGCCTCGGCTACGGCCCGTTGCGCGACGTGTTGCTGCAGGCTCACTACATCTCAGCCGCTGGCGACGTAGTGAAAGCAGGTGGTCCAACGGTGAAGAACGTGTCGGGTTTCGATCTCTGCCGGCTGCTGGTCGGGTCTCGTGGCACGCTTGGCTTCCTCGGCGATGTGATCCTGCGCACCCGACCGCTGCCAGCCGTATCGCAGTGGTTCAGCACCACCGCCGACCCCTTTGCCACGTTCGCGGCGCTGTATCGACCGGTGAGTGTGCTGTGGGATGGTGAGACGACATGGGCGCTGCTCGAGGGCCACGCCAACGATGTGCGCGAGCAAGCCGCCGGCGCGGGCTTGGTCGAGACCGGTGGCCCTCCGGCGCTGCCCTCCACGGCGCGATGGTCGTTGCCTCCTGCGCAGCTGCACATGTTGTCCACAGACACGGGCTTCGTTGCGGAGATAGGTGTTGGGGTGGTGCACCACTCGATCCTGCAGCCGGCGCGCACGTTGGATCCGGCAGTGCTTGCCTTGCATCAACGGCTCAAGGAGCAGTTCGATCCGACAGCGCGTCTGAACCCGGGCGTCGATCTCTTTGATATTTGATCCTGCGCCGCTCGTGGTGCAACCACCTGGCGATGCCACATCAGTACGAGCAGCTGCGGAGACTGCTGCATCGCGTTGGAGTCTCGCTTCGCCCGAGTTGATCCGTCTGGGGGCCAATGGCGTGTTCGGCAGTGGCGATGTGATTCTGCGTGTCAGCCGTCCGACCGCGCCCATACGCGTCGCAGTGGATTTTGCTGATCTGCTGCTGGGGGAGGGCATCCGCGCTGCCTTGCCTGCCCAACCCCATGCCATCACGTTCGACAACGGGCTCGCGGTCACTGCATGGCAACGGATCGAGCATGACCCTACGTTGCCCCTCGACTGGGAACGCGTCGGTGCCATGGTTGCGCGGGTGCATGCCATCGATCCCGCACGTGTCGGGCACGCGGGCATCGGCCATCCGCTGCCGTTCTGCGGCAGCTTTCCCTGGTGGGACTTCGACACGATGATGGCCGAGGCCGACGGACTCGATCCGGTGACTGTTGGCGCGCTGGAAGCGGCCCGCGTTCGGTATGGCTGGTGGGCTCACGCTGCGCTCGACCGCGCGATGGTGTTGTGCCACGGTGACGTGCACCCCGGCAACGTACTCGTCGACCGTGAAGGGCCGATCCTCATCGATTGGGACCTGCTGTGTCTCGGCCCGGCGGCGTGGGACCACGCTCCGCTGATGACGTGGACGCGCCGATGGGGTGGCGAGCCAGGTATCTACGAGGCGTTCAGCGCCGGATACGGCGAACGCCCCGACGATGATCTCGCCCGTGCGTTGGCCGAGATGCGCCTGCTTGCGGCCACGCTGATGCGGCTCCAACGCGCCCGGCTCGACCCTGCGCAGCGCCCCGAGGCGATGCGTCGCCTCGCTTACTGGCGCAGCGAACCCGACGCGCCGATGTGGCAGGCCCAGTAGCGGACGGGGCCGGTCTGGGTGTTCGTGTGAGCACCTCAGGGCACGGATCTACTGCCAGTCAGATCCTGACCCTTACATGAAGCGGCGGACGAGCTTGTACTTCCATCCCTTGTAGGGCGGGTACAGGATCGACGGGTCTGGCTTGGTCGGCTTGCGCAGAACCGACTTGCGGTGGCTGAAAGTATCGAAACCGGCCTTGGCGTGATAGGCACCCATGCCGCTGGCACCCACGCCTCCGAAGGGAAGCTCGGTGACGCCAACATGCAAAACAGTGTGGTTCACCAGCACGCCACCCGCGGTCGTTCGAGACAACACGCGGTCGACGATGGCATCGCTACTGCTGAACACGTACAGAGCCAACGGCTTATCGCCATCGTTCACGATGCGAATTGCTTCGTCGACATCGCCCACAGCGATCACGGGCAGGATCGGGCCGAAGATTTCTTCCTGCATGACCGCGGCGTCAGGCTCTACACCGGCGAGCACCGTAGGAGGCAAATATCTGTTGGCGCGATCGCCGTGGCCACCGCACACAGTGGCATCGAATCCACCGGCATCGAGCAGCGCAGTGAGGCGGTCCCAGTGTCGCTCGTTCACGATGCGCGCATAGTCGGGCGAGCTCTTCGGGTCATCGCCGTAGAAGTCGTGCACGGCGCGCAGCAGCGCACCCATCAGCTTGTCCTCGACCGAGGCATCGACGAGGACATAGTCGGGCGCAACACACGTCTGACCGGCGTTGATAAACTTGCCCCACGCAATTCGGCGGGCGGCTACATCGATATCCGCATCGGCGGCGACAATGACCGGACTTTTTCCGCCCAGCTCGAGAGTAACGGGCGTCAGGTGCTGGGCGGCGGCAGTCATCACGATGCGACCAACAGCGCCATTGCCCGTATAAAAGATGTGGTCGAACTTCTCGTCGAGCAGCGCCGTTGTCTCGACGACGCCCCCCGTGACCACCTGTACGACTCGTTCGTCGAGATAGTGAGGGATGTAGCGCGCCATCACGGCGGCCGTTGCTGGGGCGACCTCCGACGGCTTGAGCACCACCGTGTTGCCGGCGGCGAGCGCGGGCACCAACGGCGCCAACAGCAGCTGCATCGGATAGTTCCACGGCGCAATGATGAGCACGACGCCGAGCGGTTCGGAGATGATCTCCGCTGAACCGGGCTTGAAAGTGAGCGCCACCTTGGCCTTCTCAGGTGCACACCACTTGTCGAGGTTCTTGAGCGCATGATCGATCTCGCTCAGTGCGACGCCGACCTCGGCGGTGTACGCCTCCATCGGTGGCTTGCGTAGGTCGGTGGCCAAAGCAGCGAGGATCGGACCCTCTTGCTCGACGAGCATCCGACGGAGCTGCTGAAGCTGCGTGCGGCGAGCCTCTATGTCGCGCATGGCGCCGTTGTTGTACGAGTCTCGCAACCCGGCGACGATGGCGGGAATGGACGCAGAGGTGTCGGTCATGATCACAGGCTACGCAAGAACCTGAGGAAGACGAACCGCTTGTTCAACGAGGCTGGCAGGTCGGGCAGAAATAGCATGGTCGGCCACCTAACTCGACGGTCTGGATGGGGGTCGCGCAGCGCAGGCAACGGTCGCGGTGGTACACGTAGGTGGCCTCGCCACGACGCACTCGGGCGCCACGCGGCGTACTGCGTTCGCTGCTGTCGACGGTGATGATTCGATTGTCCTTCACACCCTGGCGCAGCATCGCCACAACAGTGCTCCACAACGACTGCAGCTCGACCGGATCGAGTTCGCATCCCAGCCGCGCCGGATGAATACCGGTCACGAACAGTGCCTCAGCCCGATATACGTTGCCTACTCCGCAGAGCACGCGCTGGTCGAGCAGGATGGTGCCGATGGCCTGCTTCGAGCGCTGCATACGTGCGATTGCCTCGGCCGCGTCGGCTTTCGGGTTCAGCGGATCAGGACCGAGACGCTGTAACACGCGCTGGCGATCGTCGGCGGTGCCGATGGCACAATCGGTGGGTCCGGCGAGGTCGATGGTGGCCAATGGCGATTGCAGACGCATGCGCACCATCCCGACAGGCTCGGCAGCGACGGGGCCCTTTGAAATGCGGAACTTGCCGAACAGCCCGAGATGAACGTGACCAATCTCGCCGGTATCCCACCAGTAGAAAAGGTGCTTGCCCACGGCTTCGAGATCGGTCAACACATGCCCATCGACATGTGCGGCCTCGGCAGTGAAACGCCCCTGAGGCGACGAAACCCTGAGGGGATGGCCCACGAGGAGTCGTCCGTGGTCTCGCGCGATTCGGTGAACCGTATGTCCTTCGGGCATCTGGATGTGTCACTCTCGTTGGGCGGCGAAGCCACTACGGTGGCTTCGTCATGAAGTTACAGCTCAACGATGTCGAACTGGCCAGCTGTGTGGGCTGCGGTCTGTGCCTACCGCATTGCCCCACATACCGCGTCACGGGCGAAGAAGCGCTCTCCCCGCGGGGACGAATCGCATCAATGCGCACCGTGGCGTGGGAGGGCGCGCCCATCGACGATGCGTTCGTGAGTTTCATGGAAACGTGTGTCCAATGCCGCAACTGCGAACCGGCGTGCCCGTCGGGTGTGCCCTATGGCCGTTTGATCGAAGGCACACGACACAGCCTGGCCGAGGCCCATCGCAGCACGCCACGCTGGCAACGCGCCGGTTTCCGCGTGCTCGGGCATCATCGCGCGCTCCTTATCGGCTCGACTCTTCTTGCCGGAGCGCAGCGGATGCGGCTCGTTCCCAAGCGTCTCGGACTCAGCCGTCTTCCACTCCGTCGCGGCCCGGCTCTCAAAGCCACCGGCAGCGATGTGTTCGTCTTCGCCGGTTGCGTCATGGACGCGTGGCAGCGACCAACACATCGCGCTACGCAACGCGTCATTGAATCCACCGGCGCCACGTGCGCGATTGCCGCACGTGGCGGCGATTGCTGTGGAGCGCTGCATACCCACGCCGGCCTCACCGATCAGGCCAAAAGGTTGGCGCAACGAACTATCGCGAGCATGCCCGGCGAGGCGCCGATACTGGTCAACTCGGCCGGATGCGGAGCCGCAATGAAGGACTACGGCCATCTCCTCGGTACTGACGCTGCGCAGCAGTTCTCTGCACGCGTGCTCGACGTCCATGAGTGGCTCGCTGAGCATGTCGACGACCTGCCAATGCCCGATCCCACCCGCGCGCGGCCGTCGATCATCGTGCAGGATCCGTGTCATCTGCGGCACGTGCAGAAGGCGCACATGACCGTACGAACCGTGCTCAGTCGCTATGCACTCGTCGTCGAACTCGACGACGAGGGGCTTTGCTGTGGCGCAGGTGGAGCCTATTCCGCGTTGCAGCCGGCACTGGCGGGAGAGATTCGCGACCGCAAGCTCGCAGCCATCGATCGGGCCACTGTTGCCAGTGGAGCCATCATGGTGGCAAGCGCAAATCCCGGGTGTTCCATGCATCTCATCGCTGGGGGAGCCACCGTCATGCATCCTCTCGACGTTGTGGCCGAGCTATTGCCATGAGCGGGCGCTTCGATGACATTGCTGACCGGCTCGACGCCATCGCCGACGAACTAGCTGACACCGCGCTCACCGAGTTGTCTTCGGCTATTCGGCGCGGCGATCAAAAGCGACCAGCCGCCGAGCGCTCGCTGACGCAGGCACGCCGCGCCATCGAGAAGGCAACGCACCTGCTGCGCGGAATCGACTCGGTGAACACTGGCGGCGCGAGCGACAACTCAGACCAGTTCGACTGAGTCGCCCACGGCGATGGACCCGACGCTCGTGACCGTTGCGTACACGCCCACGTTCTGGTCAAGATCGCGCACGATGTGGCGCAACACGGCGGTATCCGCGGGTAGGTCGGCAGCAAACTCGCGCGTGACGAGTCCGCATCGCGGGCACGCGCTGCCGATCTGAACCTCGGTGCTCCCGATGCGTAGCCGTCGCCCAACCCACTCGAACTCGGGGTGACCGGCGAGGTCACCCGTATCGATCACCAACGATGGGCGAAACCGACGCTCATCGATCGCCGAATTGGGCAGGGCCTCGCGCATGGTTCGCACGGCCGAGCTGGACATGATCATCAATGGATAGCAATCGAAGAAGTTGCCGGGTGGATACTCGAACTCCATCATCTCCGGTGGAAACACCGAGAGATCGGGGAGTGGCTCGTCATCGAGACGCCCGAAGATGGTGCGCAGCTCGACCATCATGTCGCTGCTATCAGGCGTGCCGCGTCGATAAAAGTCGGCGTTCGATGTGGGCTGGCTCGGCCACAGCGACACCGGGTGTCCGACGCCTGCACTGAGTCGCTCGTTCGCGTCAGCGTCGCTGCTGAGTACGAGCTGGCCATCGGGCAGCGTGATCGTCACTGTGTGATCACCTCCGGTGTACGACGCAGCGAGACGAGGCAAACCGACGACCTTGCGTCCGCTCGCAATCGCGCCACGGACCTCGTCGCGCAGCGCCCACAAACGATCGTTCCCAATGCCATTTAGTGCAAGCGTCGCGTGTTGCACGCGTGCGCCGAGCATCGACTTCACCGGGTACTGCCAAATCTGGTCGAGTCGCATAGTGCCCCCTCGGACGGTTGAAATGTTCCTAGTCCACAAACGAGTTGATCATGTTGATCATCCGGCGAAGGTCGCCGAAACCGTGCTTGGCAAACGTGAATGCCACACGCGCGCGACTAACCGTATCGCCCTCCTTCACCTCGATTGGCAGGGGCCCTGTGCGCGAGATCACGCCCGTGGTGCACAGGTACCCAAAGCGCTCGTTCAGCTGTTCAAGTTGTTCATCGGATGGCGATTGGTGCATCCGCAGCACGAGTAGATCTCCGACATAGCGCAGGCTGTCGTAGTTGGCGTAGAACCGACCGATCTCTGCCGCGGCCGTTTCGCAGTTGTCGGTGATGAGATAGAGGTTGGTGTCGGCCTCGGCCACCAAGCCGCGTGCCACCAACTGAGTGTCGATCAGCTCGCTCACCCGTTCCCAATATGGGTCGCCTGGGGTGTCGAGGAACACGATCGGAACCGGCACGCCCTTACCCGTCTGGGTGAGCGTGAGCAACTCGAACATCTCATCGAGTGTCCCGAAGCCGCCAGGCAGGCATACAAAGGCGCTGCTCTCTTTGATCAACATCAGTTTGCGCGTGAAGAAGTACTTCATGCTGACGTACTTGGTGTCGCCGGCGATGATGGGGTTGGCCCCCTGCTCAAAGGGCAGTCGGATCGACACCCCGATACTCATTTCGCGACCGGCACCCTCCATCGCAGCCTGCATGATGCCCGGTCCTGCGCCGGTGATCACCATCCATCCGTGCTCAGCCAGATGGTTCGCGACTCGCCGCGCTTGCAGATACAGCGGATCGTCGTGTTTGGTGCGCGCGCTCCCGAAGATGGTGGCCTTGCGGCGACCGCGATACGGAGCGAACATCGCGTACGCGTCACGCATCTCGTACACCGCTGAGGCCGCGATCTTGAGATCGAGAGTTGCTGGTTCGTCGGCGATCATTGCTGCAGCTGACGTGATCAATTCCTCGGCAAGGCGCCGATTGTGGGTCGGCGCCAACTCCTCGATGAGGTGCTGGATCGCTTCCATCACGTGCGGGGGCAGCGTCGGGGTCACGGAGTGCACTGTACGCCCGGCGTTCGTTGCGCCGGGCACACAGCAACGAACATCAGCCCACGAGGGCCCAACCGAGCACTTGATCCACGGTGTCGGCGATATGGAAGGTCATCGCATCGCGCACCCGCTGGGGCACATCGTCGATGTCGTCCTCATTGCGTCGAGGCAGGATCACCTCGGTGAGTCCGGCGCGGTGTGCCGCGAGCACTTTTTGCTTCACGCCTCCGATCGGGAGCACCTTGCCCTGCAGCGTAACTTCGCCCGTCATACCGATCTCCGGGCGCACGGCCCGGCCGGTGAGCGCTGACACCAGCGCCGTGGTCATGGTCACGCCCGCCGACGGACCATCTTTGGGAATGGCACCAGCGGGCACATGCACATGCACCTTCTGTTGCAGCAGAGCTGGATCTATACCCAGCTCTGTCATGTGGGCACGAACCCATGAAAGCGCGATTTGCGCCGACTCTTTCATCACATCGCCGAGTTGACCGGTGAGTGTGAGCACCGGCTCGCCAGGGCTTGTGGAGACCTCGATGAAGAGCACGTCGCCTCCAGCACCGGTGACGGCCAGACCGGTAGCAACACCGGGCGTGTCGCGGACACGGTCGGCCACCTCGTGATGCACCTTCGGTCGGCGAAGGAACCCCACCAGATCGTTGTCGTCAACGGAGATCGGTGTTGGCGCGCCACCTGCGATGCGCGCCGCGACCTTGCGCAGCAACGCGCCCATTTCACGCTCGAGCGAGCGAACACCGGCCTCGCGGGTGTAGCCGCTGATGATCGCCCGCAGCGCAGTCTCAGTGAGGTCGATCTCGTCGGCAAGCAGGCCACTGCGTTCGAGTTGTCGGGGAAGGAGATGATCACGGGCGATAGTCACTTTCTCGTCCTCGGTGTAGCCGTCGAGACGCACCACCTCCAGACGGTCGAGCAGGGGAGCGGGAATCGTGTCGAGGGTGTTGGCCGTGGCCAGGAAGACAACGTCGCTGAGGTCCAGTTCGACCTCGAGATAGTGATCGCGAAAGGTGTGGTTCTGGGCGGGGTCGAGTACCTCGAGCAAGGCAGCGGTGGGGTCGCCAGACCATCCACCCGAGGAGAGCTTGTCGACCTCGTCGAGCAACACGACCGGGTTCATCGACTTCGATTCGGTGATGGCCCGCACGATGCGCCCCGGCTGCGCTCCTACGTAGGTGCGCCGGTGGCCACGGATCTCGGCCTCGTCGCGTACGCCACCTAGCGACACGCGCACGAAGTTGCGGCCCATCGCTCGTGCGACGGACTCGCCCAACGATGTCTTCCCAACTCCGGGAGGACCCGACAGCAGGATGATCGCGCCGTCGTTGCGCGTTGTCTTGGTCGCTGTCGCATCAGCCGATGCCGCCGCCGCGATTGCGGCGCGTTCGGTGCGCAGCTTGCGCACCGCAAGAAATTCGACAATGCGGTCCTTTACGTCGTCGAGTCCGGCGTGATCTGCGTCGAGGATGCGACGCGCATCGACGATGTCGAGTTGTTCACTGGTGCGCACGGCCCACGGGATGTCGAAGACCCGATCGAGCCAGGTTCGGATCCAGCTGTGCTCGGGCGACTGACCGTTGGTGCGCTCGAGGCGTTCGAGCTCGCGCACGATTGAAGCTCGCACGGGTTCTGGCACGCGGTTACCCAACTCGTCGAGCTTTGTGCGATAGTCGTCGATACCGGCATCTTCTTCGCCGAGTTCTTTGCGGATGGCGGCCATCTGCTGGCGCAGCAGATAGTCGCGCTGTTGCTTCTCCATGCCCTCGGTGACGTCGTCGCGGATCTTGGCGCCGACGCTGAGTTCGGCGAGGTATTCCTTGGCCCACCGCAGCACGAAATCGAGTCGGGCGCCCAACTCGGTGAGCTCGAGCACGGTGAGGCGCTGATCGGCATCCCCGTCGGACCACGCCGTGATGGCGTCGGCGAGTGCGCCCGGGTGGGTGGTGGTGCGTAGCAATTCGGGAAGCCGGCGCGAGCGCCGTGTTTCGGCGATGCCTTCGGCCACAGCGCGTAGTTCGCGACCGAGCGCCTCGACCCGAGGAGTGGCCCGAGGTTCGTCGAGTGGCTGCACGGTCAGCCACCGACCGACACGTTCGCTGGCGATTTCCTCGACCACAAATGCGCGCTGCAGGGTCCGCACGACGATGACGCGACCGCCGGTGGGCATCTCGCCCACCTGTTCGATGACGCCGATGACACCGACAGTGCTGGTGCGACCCTCGATGGCCGGAAGTAGGACGAGACGACCCTCGGTGTCTTGCGCGGCGGCGGCGGCAATGGCTGCGTCGTCGGAGTCGAGGGTGATGGTGACCACGATGCCTGGAAAGGCAACGGCATTGGCAAGGGTGAGAACGGGAAGAACCTGAGTGCTGGTCGACTGTGTTGTCATGTGCGTGACGCTACAGAGTTGCGTGATAAAACCAACACAATGCTGAGTCAACGTGACTCAAGTCAAGTGAGCGGACCGACATGCCCAGTCACTGGAGCCATATGCCGTCAGTCGCGCAGCGCTGCGGACTTCTGTTCCAGCGCTTCGAGCAGCTCGTCGAAGCTCTTCTGGAACGACGAGACGCCCTCTCGCTCGAGCACGTCTGCGACATCGTCGAGATCGATGCCCGCGTCCGTCAGCGCCTTCCATACCGCCACGGCATCGTCGACATCGGCATCGACGCGACGCACCAGACGGCCGTGATCAGCGAACGCCTCGAGCGTGGCGTCGGGCAGGGTGTTCACCGTGTGTGGACCGATGAGTTCATCGACATACAACGTGTCCGGGTACGCCGGGTTCTTGGTACTCGTCGATGCCCACAGCGGACGCTGCACCTGCGCACCGCGATCGGCGAGCGCCTGCCAGCGTGGACCGCTGAAGGTCTGCTCGAAGAGGCGATAGGCGAGCTTGCCCTGTGCGACAGCGGCTTTGCCCCGAAGTGACAACGCCCCGGGAGTTCCGATTGCGTCGAGGCGCTTGTCGATCTCGGAGTCCACGCGACTGATGAAGAAACTGGCGACGCTGGCCACTTTCGACAGGTCGGCCTCGGGATCGCGCGCCAACCGTTCGAGCCCGGCGATGTAGGCCTCCATCACCTTCGCATGTCGTTCGAGGCTGAAGATGAGTGTCACGTTGATGCTGCGCCCTTCGGCGATCATCTGCTCGATGGCCGCAAGTCCCTCGACCGTAGCGGGGATCTTGACCATCACGTTGTGGCGGTTTACGCGCAGATGTAGGGCGCGGGCGGCAACCTCGGTGCCCGGGCCGTCGTGGGCAAGACCGGGGTCCACCTCGACGCTGACGTACCCGTCGAGGCCGTGCGTGGCGGCGTACACCGGCTCGAAAATGTCGAGGGCACTGTTGATGTCCTGCAGCACCATCGCCCAGTAGTCGTCGATGATCGGATGTTGCGCAGCGGCGGCGAGAACGCTGAATTGTTCGTCGTAGTCGGGGGAGCCCTGGATGGCCTTCTGGAAGATCGTCGGGTTCGAGGTCAGCCCACGCACGCCGCGATCCACGAGACCCTGCAACTGGCCAGAGGTGATGTAACTGCGCTTCAGGTTGTCGAGCCAAGGGCTCTGCTGAAAATCTTGAGCGAGGTGAACGAGACGGTCCACGAGAAGCCTCCCTAGGCCGTGAGTGCGAGGGCGGTTGCCCGAGCGATGATGTGTTCCACGTTGATGCCAAGCTCGTCGAGCACCAACGCGCCGGGCGCGCTGGCACCGAAGCGGTCGATGCCGATGCAATCGTCGGCATATCGCGCCCACCCAAAGGTGGTCGCGGCCTCGACTGAGAGTACTGGTATACCTGCGGGGAACACCGAGGAGCGGTAGTTGTCCGTCTGCGTTTCGAAGCGATCCCACGACGGCATCGACACGACGTTGGCGCGCACGCCATTGGTGCCAAGTTGTTCGGCGGCGGCAAGGCACAGATGTAGCTCGCTACCGGTACCGACCAAGATGACCTGTGCGCCGTCGACTGTGCGCAGCGTGGCCGCACCAGCCTCGACGGCTGACCCGTCGGTGCACACCGGCAGCGCCTGTCGGCTGAGCACCAATGCGGTGGGACCGTGATGCTCCACCGCGACGCGCCATGCGTGGGCGGTTTCGTTGGCATCGGCCGGCCTGATGACCTGTAGATCGGGGATGGCCCGCAGCGTGGCGACGTGCTCGACAGGCTGGTGGGTCGGACCGTCCTCGCCAACGCCGACCGAGTCGTGAGTGAACACGAACAACACCTTCGCGCCCGACAGCGCGGCCAGACGCACGGCTGGGCGCATGTAGTCGAGAAACACAAAGAACGTGCCACCCGCAGGCAGCACCCCGCCGTGCAGCGCCATGCCCACCATGGCCGAGCCCATCGCGTGCTCGCGAATGCCGTAGTAGACCTGACGGCCGCCTGGCGTCGCAAGCGACTGCGCCACCTGACCGGCGAGCTTGGTGCCGGTATTTCCGGTGAGATCGGCTGCGCCGGCCACGAGAGCCGGCACGCCAACGAGCGTTGCGTCAAAAGCTTTCTGGATGGCTTGACGAGTCGCGATGCTTTCACCCTGTGCGAAGACCGGAAGCGAATCGGTCCAGCCGGTCACTCCACCGGCAGCCCAGCATGCATCCCATTCGATCCTGCTCAGCGACGACGCGTCGAATCGCTCTTGCCAGGCACTGCGCGCCGCCGCTCCACGGCTGGCTGCGTGCCCGCGGTACAGCGCGACCAGTTCGGCTGGAGCCCAGAACGGCTCGTCGGGGATACCCATCACGGCTTTGGTGCGGCTGACCTGTTCGGGCGTGAACGGATTGCCGTGGGCCTCGTGGTTGTCGGTGAGATCCGGCGAAGGAGATCCAATGTGGCTGCGCAGGATGAGCAGGCTCGGCCGATCGTTGACCGCCATCGCACGGCGGAGCGCTGCCTCGAGCGCATCGCAATCGTCGGCAATCTCGCCGAGGTCCTCGACATGCCAGTTGTACGCCCGAAAACGTCCGGCGACATCGTCGTTGTAGGAGAGGTTGGTGTTGCCATCGATAGTGATGTGGTTGTTGTCGTAGACACACACCAACCCACCCAGACCCAGATGACCGGCGAGTGACGCCGCCTCGTGGCTGACGCCCTCCATGAAACAACCGTCGCCGGCGAGTACGAAGGTGTGGTGATTTTGTACATCGGCACCGAACCGATCGGCCATGATCCGTTCGGCAATGGCCATACCAACGGCATTTGCAAACCCCTGACCGAGTGGACCTGTCGTCACTTCCACACCGGCGGTGTGTCCGACCTCAGGATGGCCAGGCGTTGCCGAACCCCACTGGCGAAACTGACGGATGTCGTCGAGTTCGAGGCCGTAACCATTAAGGAAGAGCATCGAATACTGCAAAATACTGGCGTGGCCGTTGCTCAGGATGAACCGGTCGCGATCGGACCAGTGCGGCTCTGCGGGATCGTGGCGCATGACCCTGCTGTAGAGCACGTGCGCCAGGGGAGCAAGCGCCATCGCCGTACCCTGATGACCGCTCTTCGCGTAAAGCGGCGCATCCATGGCAAGGCCGCGGATGAGGCTGATGGCGGCGGAATCCTGTTCGGGCGTCAACGATGAGGGCACGGTGCGACTGTAACCGCTACACCAACGGCTCACGCCGTCTGTGTCGTCAGTTCACCGGGGCGAGCAGGGTAAACGGCACGAGATGCCACGGACCATGATCGACGCGGCAGTGGGCGAAGATCTGTCGATACGAATCGAACTCCAACTCGCCCCGAACCAATCGATAGGTGAACTTGCCCGGCTCAACCGTGAACGGACTCACATTGCGCGCGATCTGCTCGTCGTCTTCGCCACGTCCGGAGCGGAACACGACCTCGAACACACCGCTACCTGGCTCGTCGGAAGCGCACGAGATGAGCGCGACAAGGTGGGGCGACACCGTTACCGGCACCGGTAACGGTGAGGCCATCGAGAACATCGCCCCAGTGAGATCGATGCGCGTCGAGGGCCCGGGAGCCTGTCGGAGTTCGAAGTTCTCGACGAAGAGTGCGGACACGATCTGCATGCTGCGAGGGTATCCGGCCGATCAACGCAGGCGCACGCCGGCGAGCCACACACCGGCGATGCGGAGCCCGTCATCCAACGCGACCAGATCCGCGCGTTGGCCCACGGCGATGCTGCCCCGATCCGTGCAGCCCATCAGGCTGGCCGGATTCGTGGAAGCCGAACGAACAGCGTGGTCGAGCGATACGCCGCAGTGACCCACCACGTTGCGAATTGCGGCGTCCATCGTGAGAGCACTTCCGGCCAGAGTGCCGTCGGCCAGTCGCGGGGCGCCATCGCGCACCTGCATGCCCACCGCGCCGGCCGTACCCGCACGCCATGCAACCGAGTCGGTGACGAGCACCGTTCGATCGTGTGGCTTGATCCGGAACGCCAACTCCAACGCCAGAGGATGCACATGGATGAGATCCGCAATGAGTCCGACGAAAAGGCAATCGTCAGCGAGCGCTGCCGCCGCTAGACCCGGCTCGCGGTGGTGCACGCCGGACATGCCGTTGAAGAGGTGAGTCGCCATGGTGGCACCGGCCCCGACGGCTGCAGACACCTGGTCGAGCGATGGGGTGCTGTGTCCGAGTGACACCACGATGCCGCGTGCCACGAGTGCCCGAATCGCCTCGGTTGCGTGGGCGAGCTCGGGTGCCAGCGTGACGAGACGCACGATCGGAGGAAGATCCGAGAGCCAGGCCAGATCGATCGTCGCGAGTAGGTCACGCGGGTGTGCCCCCGGAGCACCACCGAGGAAGGGCCCCTCCAAGTGAACGCCGATGATGCTCGACCCACCGACGCGCTGCGCCTCGGCGATGCGCGCAAGTGGACGCTCGTAACGGTCAAGCGCGGCTGTGATCACAGTGGGACACCACGACGTGACTCCTTGATCGAGGAGCAGCTCGGCGAGGCGATCCCAATCATCGCCCGCGGCACGGGACACGTCGACGTCATCGATACCGTTCACCTGCACGTCGATGAAGCCCGGCACCAGCGCCACGTCGGGGGTGCCTCCGGCGGCATCGCACACTGCGACGATCGTGCCATCGCCACCGGGAGCGTCGTCGACCATCACGTCGCACGGGCCGCTCCAACCCGACGGAGTCAGGACTGTCCGGGCAGGGATCGTCAGCACGTGCTGTACAGTACGCGCAATGGCGGACCCACCCGAGCAGCTTTCCACGCGGGATCTGATCGTTGTGGAAGCATTGCACTGCTTCGCCGAGACCGGATACGACGGCACATCGCTGAACGACATCGCGGCGGCGGTCGGCATCCGCCGCCCAAGCCTGCTGCATCACTTCGCCTCGAAAGAGGTGCTGTATGGCGAAGTATTCGAGCGCTTGTTGTCGGACTGGTTCGATCGTCTTGCCGATGCTATTGCCAGCACCGAGCGGGGCTGGACCAAGGTCGAGTCAGTGCTGATTGCTGGTTTCCGATTCTTCAGCGAGAATCCCGACTACGTGCGCCTCATGCGACGCGAGGCGCTCGACAATGGGGCCCATCTCGGCATCGATCTGTCGGGAGTCCTGCGCCCCGCGTTCGACAGCGCCGCGGGCTATTTTCAGCGCGAGATGGACAACGGCAACTTTCGTCAACACGATCCAGAGCAGCTCCTGCTCACCGGATACGGCGCGCTCTTGAGCTACTTCTCTGATGCGCCGTTTCTGGGCGGCCTACTCGACGACGAGCCACTCGACCCACGCATGCTCGAAATTCGCTTGCAACACGTGCTCGGATTCTTCCGCAGCGCGCTTGTGCCATGAGCCGCGCCGAGCAGTTCGAGCCGCTCTCACCGGAGGTGACCGCGCGCTGGAGCAAGTTCGGCAATTGGGATCGCGTGTTCTTTCCATCGCTTCTCGGTATGACCGTGCAGGATGTTCGCGCCGATTACTGCCGGATGGTGATGCCGTACAAACCAGAACTTGATCAGCCCGCCGGCTTGGTGCACGGCGGAGCGATCGCATCGTTGCTTGATGCTGTGGTGGTTCCCGCGGTAGGTGCCGCGTACGGCCGTGAAGCCCGCTATTCAACGGTCGATATGCACGTGCAATTTCTCACCGCAGTCACCGGTCACGACATCGTCGCCGAAGGGTGGGTGGTACGGCGCGGCCGAACTGTGGTGTTCTGCGAATCCGAGGCTGTCGACGCCGTCACCGGCAAGGTTGCGGCGCGCAGCCTGCTGACATACAACCTCACGCCCTGAATCGCTACGGTAGCGGCGTGTCACACGACGGTCGAACTCTTTCCGAATCCGCCTCAAAAGCCCTACTGCGCGAATTCGGAGTGCCCATTGCGGCCGAGAGAGAGGTCTCCACGGCGAGCGAGGCGGCGGCAGCGGCCAGCTCGTTGGGTTTTCCGGTCGTCGTCAAACTCTGCGGAGACGCCATTGCTCACAAGACCGAACGCGGCCTCGTGAAGCTCCGCCTCGGCGATGCTGCAGAAGTCGAGACCGTCAGCGCAGAGTTACTGTCCAAGGCCACTCCCGCTGACGGCGAGGTATCGCTACTCGTCGCGCCAATGATCTCGGGAAATCGCGAACTCATCGCTGGCTTGTTGCGCGACGTCCAGTTCGGCGCCACCGTGATGCTCGGCGTCGGGGGAGTGCTCGCCGAGGCCATCGCCGATGTTGTCTTTCGCCCTGCGCCGCTCAGCCGTCTCGAAGCGGGCGAGATGATCGACAGCTTGGCCACCCAAAAACTGCTGGGCGAGTTCCGCGGTGAAGCCGCTGTCTCGCGGGACGAACTCATCGACGTCCTCGTCGGCCTCGGCGCTGTAGGCGAGGCCCGACCCGACGTGCGCAGCATCGATGTGAACCCGCTCATCATCCGCTCCGATGGCAGTCCGATTGCGGTCGACGCGCTCGTCGAGATCGGCGAGATCGGCGAGCCAGTGTCCGCGGAGACGGAGGTGCACACGCCGCCCACCGCCGAGCAGTTCGCGGCGCTGTTCAACCCTCGCGGTGTGCTCGTCACCGGGGCGTCCACGCATCCGGGCAAGTTTGGCTTCGTGTCGCTCCACAACATCCTCGCCGGCGGTTACACCGGGGGTGTCTACGGAACAAACCTGCACGGCGAGGAGGTGCTCGGCATTCGCACTGTCGCCGACATCGACGAGCTCCCCGAGGGTGCGATCGATCTCGTCTTCGTCTGCACGCCTGCGTCGGCGAACCCTGCGTTGCTGCGGGCCTGCGCCGCCAAGGGTGTGACGGCGGCCTTCCTCACCAGTGCCGGCTACGGCGAAGCGGGCGATACGGGTCGTCGGGCCGAAGCCGAACTGGTCGCGTTAGCCCACGAACTCGGCATTCTCCTCGCAGGGCCCAACGGACAGGGCGTGGTGAGTACTCCAGCCCACCTCTGCGCGCAGATCGTCGCGCCGTACCCGCCGGCCGGCCACATCGGAGTCGCCAGCCAGAGTGGAAACTTCGTGTCGAGCTTTCTCAACTACTCGCGCTCGTCTGGTGTAGGCATCAGCCGAGCGGTGTCTGCAGGAAATGCGGCAGCGGTGAACGTGGCCGACTATCTCGAATTCTTCGCGAACGATCCCGTGACGTCAGTGGGCCTCGCCTACGTCGAGGGCATCACCGACGGTCGCAGCCTGCTGCAACGCTTCGCTGCGGTGGCGGCACGAAAGCCGCTGGTGATCGTCAAGGGTGGATCCACCGCTGGGGGCGCCGCCGCTGCCGCCAGTCATACCGGCGCGCTCGCAGCAAACGACAAGGTGTTCGATGGCGCCTGCCGCGCTGCGGGCGTGACCCGCGCTGTCACCGTGGAAGAAGCATTCGAGGCCGCCGCTACTTTTGCAACACAGCCGCTCCCCGCAGGCCCGAACGTGATCGTGCTCACCACGGCGGGTGGTTGGGGTGTGGTCACCAGCGACGCCATCTTCCGCGACGGCGACCTACAGCTGATGGCTTTGCCCGTCGATCTGGAAGCACAGATCGACACCAAGCTGCCGCCGCGCTGGAGCCGCAACAATCCTGTCGACTGCGCAGGTGGCGAAGTTCGGGACACAATTCCCGAAGTCATGGAAATGATCGCAGCACACCCCGATGTGCATGCTGTGATCTATCTCGGGCTCGGCATCCAGAGCAATCAGGCCCGCCTGATGGCCGAGGGCCGGTTCTACCCCGATCACGGCCTCGAGCGCATCGTTGCGTACCACCGCCGTCAGGACGAGCGGTTCGCCGAAGCCGCCGACGAACTCTCGCGGCGGTACAACAAGCCCATCCTCACCGCCACAGAACTCGCTGTCGCCGACACCGACAACCCAGGCCCGGCAGCAGTTCGCGCCAGTGGTCGGCTCTGTTATGCATCGGGCAACCGTGCGGTCACCGCGCTCGGCCACCTGTATCGCTATGCCGAGTTCCGCAGAACGCGTGGGCTCGATTGAGCCGACCGTTGAACGTTGGCAGGCGCTCGAACGCAATGGCGCTGCTCATTGTCTGCGCCATCGTGCCGGCGCTGCTGCTCGCCGGGTTGTGGAAATGGGCCGACGGTCGGCGGATTCCTACGGTGCGCGATGCGGTCGTGGTCGAGGGTCCACGGGCCGAACCACTGATCACCCCCGTCCTCTCAATGCGACGCGCTCCTCAGGCTCTCGCATCGTCCAACAGTGACAACCTGCTGGTGACGGCACTTGCGCCCGTGGCCGCTCTGGTCGGCGATACATCGTGTCTCACCGTCGCGGTCGATGGGCGTTCGGTTCTCGACGACGGCGGAGTCAGGCAGGTCACCCCGGCGAGCAATCTGAAACTGTTGGTCGGATCAGTCGCGCTCGAGACGCTTGGGCCGGCCTACACCTTCACCACTCAACTCAAGGGCATACTCGCTGACGGCGTGGTCACTGGCGACCTGTACTTCGTCGGCGGTGGAGATCCGTTGTTGTCGACTGCGGAGTATCCGCCGACACAGAAGTATCCGACTTCCAATCCGACATCCGTCGAGTCCCTCGTTGCCACGCTTTCCGCCGCTGGCGTCACAAGGATCGCGGGCAACGTAGTCGGCGATGATTCACGCTATGACGCCGAGCGTTTCGTGCCCACGTGGGGGCCATCGATCTCAGGAGTCGAAGCAGGGCCCCTCGGAGCGTTGATGGTGAATGATGCTACGAGTTCGGTTGTGCCAGGTTCCACGGCGCGCTACAGCAACCCTGCGCAGGGCGCTGCCAAGGATCTAATCCGGTTGCTGCAGAAGGCAGGCATCAGCGTCGGCGGCATCGCCAAGACGGCAGCGGCGCCGCCCGATGCTGCTGTGTTGGCATCCGCGCAGTCGGTACCGCTGACCGCAGTACTGGGCGAAATGTTGACCACCAGCGACGACAACACGGCCGAGTTGTTGCTGAAGGAACTCGGCGTACATGCCGGCACGGGTGGTACCCGACAGGCCGGCAACGCGGTGGTACTCGCCACGCTCGCGGCACGCGGCATCGACACTAGCGCCCTGTCACTCGTCGACGGTTCGGGTCTCGATTCGGCAAATCTGCTCACGTGCAACGTCGTCATGCAGATCCTCGAGCACGAGTCAGTGACGAACCCAATCGGCGCAGGTCTGCCGATCGCCGGGAAGACCGGCACATTGTCCACGCAGTTTCTGGATACCGACATGGTCGGGCGCATGCATGCCAAGACAGGCACACTGCGCAATGCCAAAGCCCTATCGGGCTACGTCACCTCGCCCGGTGGCACGATCACGTTCTCGCTGATCCTCAGCGTGGCGAATGCCAGCGATGCCGCGAAGTACGAGCCCGTATGGTCAGCCCTCGCGACTGCCTTGAGTACGTATCCCGCCGGACCGACGCCTGCACAGCTCCAGCCGCTCTAGCAACGCAATGATTTCGGCCTGGTCCTAGTGTCAGTTCATGGCGACAATGGCGATGTTCCCGCTCGGGTCGGTGCTCTTTCCGGGGGCCGTCTTGCCGTTGCACGTGTTCGAGCCGCGCTATCGCCAGATGGTGCAGGATTGCCTCGCCAGCGACGAGCCCGAATTCGGCGTAGCACTGATCGACCGCGGTTCAGAGGTGGGTGGCGGCGACATCCGCAGCATGGTCGGCACTGTGGCGCGCATCATGCAAGTCGCCGAAACGGACGACGGCCGGTATGCGCTGATTGCGGTCGGTGTCCGTCGTATCCGGGTCGACTATTGGCTGCCCGACGACCCTTATCCGCGGGCAGAGGTGAGCGACTGGCCCGACAGTGAGGACTACGGCTCCGAGATCGAACAGGCCCTGGCCACGAGCCTTGGCCGCGTGAGACGGGTCAATGCACTCGCGACCGAGCTCGGCGAGGTCAGTGCCGACGCAACGAGCGATATCAGTGACGATCCCTTGCTCGGCAGCTACCACCTGAGTGTGCTTGCGCCTGTTGGCCCCGCCGACCAGCAGCGTCTGCTTGCAGCATCAGGTCCATCGGAGCGTCTGCGGCTACTCACCGAAGCGATCGACGACGTCGAAGCGGGTCTTCGCTTTCGGCTCGCGTGCGATTCTGCTGGCGACTTTGACGGCGACACGCACGGCGAAATGCCGGGCGATATCGACGAGCCGTAGGTTCGCGCTGGTTCAACGTGCTACACATGGAGACGTGGCAGACAGGGAACGCACTACTTTTTCCTCGGCGAAGAAGTCCGATATCGGTCAGGTTGAAGAAATCATCGACCTCGTCAAGGCATATGCGACGCAGGAGACCGTCGGCCCGCTCAAGGGCATCGGCCGCAGGATCGGCTGGGGTCTTGCCGGAGCGCTCGCGTTGAGCATGGGATTGTTCTTCCTCTCGCTCGGTCTGCTTCGTCTAGTCCAGGTAAAGATCCCGCGGATCTCCCACGGGGCGTGGTCGTGGGTGCCGTACGTCATGATCTTCGCGTTCTGCACCCTCGTGACGGCATTTGCGCTCTCACGAATCTCCAAGCTCGAAAAGGAACTGAACTGATGGCACAGCCCCAACAACGGGTCTCGCGCGACGACCTCGAGGCAAAATTCCGTGCTCTGCAGGGTGACGTGCAGGCCCAAGTCGAGGACCGCAAGTCGATGCTGATGTCAGCACTCGCCATCGGCGGAGTCCTTTTGCTGATCACGCTGTTCCTATTGGGTCGCAAAAGTGGCAAGAGCAAGACCACACTCGTCGAGATCCGCAGGGTCTGACGCAAGTATGGCTATGAACCGACTGCTCTCGCGCGCTGCCATTCCGCTGTCACCATTCGTAAGGATTCGACGAAAGGCCCTCACCAACGGCGTACTCGGCGGCGACCGCCGGTGGCTCGTGGTCGGCGGCATCTTCTGGAGCATACGCATCGTGCGCGTGGCGCTCGGACGCCGTTCGCGTGTGGTCGCCGTCGAAGTGCTCAGGCCCGGTCAGGCGATCCGCCTCGAATCCATTCCAGCGCCCACACGGGCAGAGCGCAAGGCGTACAAAGCCGCTCGCTGAGCGCTTCCGCCGGAGCGCCAAAACACTGCGTGGCCGGATCTGGCCGTGCACACGCCACAATGGAGCAGCCGTGGCGCCGCTGCAGCAGGATTCACACATGCCCAAGGACCAGACATGAAGGTGCTGCTCAGAAACCCGCGTCGCGAACTCGACATCGCAGGTCCTCGCCGCGTCCACGCGCTCCTCAACGATCTGCAATTGAATCGCGAATCCCATCTGGTGATCCGCAATGGCACACTCGTCGCGAGCGACGAGGAACTCAGCGCCGATGACGTTGTCGAGATCCGCCCGGTCATCAGTGGTGGCGCACAGTGAAGTGTCGCGTCTGTCGCGAGCCGGCGATCATCGACGTGCCACGTCACAACGCCAACTTCTGCGCGCCGCACTTTCTCGACATGTGCCGCAAGCAGGTCCGCAAGGCAATCGATGACTTTGAGATGCTGCAGTCCGATGACCGAATTCTTGTCGCGGTATCGGGCGGCAAGGACAGCTTGGCGATCTGGGACATGCTCATCGATCTCGGCTACTCCGCTGACGGTCTCTACATCGGTCTCGGTATTGGCGAGTACAGCGACGTCTCGGGGGAGTATGCCCGCTCGTTTGCGAACGAACGTGGTCTGCACTTGGTCGAGATTTCGTTGCGCGATGACTACGGCTACGACGTGCCCACTGCCACGCGAGCAACTCGGCGTGTGCCGTGTTCGGCGTGTGGGATGAGCAAGCGCCACCTGTTCGACAAGGCCGCGATCGACGGCGGATACACCGTGCTCGTCACCGGACACAACCTCGACGACGAAGCAGCGGTGCTGTACGGCAACACGCTACGGTGGGAGTTGCCATATCTGGCCCGACAACTGCCCACGCTGCCCGCGCGCAACGGCTTCCCGAAGAAGGTGAAGCCCTTGGTGCGTCTCTCCGAGCGCGAGACAGCTGCGTGGTGCATCGTGCGCGGCATCGACTACCTCGTCGACGAATGCCCCATGGCTGCAGGTAATCGCCATCTTGGCTTCAAAGAGGCGCTGAATACCATCGAGACCCAATCGCCGGGCACCAAGACAGCGTTCTACCTCAACTTCGTCGACAAGGTGGCGCCGCTGCTCAGCGCGTTCGCGCTGGGCGACGACGTCGTGCTGGCACCCTGTGCGCGGTGCGGCGCTCCGACCACTGGCGAGATCTGTGCATTCTGCCATCTGGTCGAAACGGCGAGCGCACATGAACCGGTCCCCGTCGAGTTGGTCACCGGAAGAGGAGCGCGACGTCGATGAACAGGACCTTTCAATATGGAGATCGGGTGCTCCTACTCGACAGCAAGCAGCGCCGCTACCTCATCACTCTGAAAGAGGGCGGCGAGTTTCACAGCCACAATGGCTTTGTGGCGCACTCGCAGATCGTCGATCAGCCCGAGGGCCTGTATGTGAAGTCGACCAAGGCATCGCCCTACACCGCATTGCGGCCGACGCTCGAAGACTTCGTCGTCGAAATGCCACGCGGCGCACAGGTCATCTACCCGAAGGATCTCGCACCGATCTGCATGCTGGCAGACATCGGTCCCGGCATACGCGTCTTCGAGAGCGGTGTCGGTAGCGGCGCACTCTCGATGACGATGCTGCGCTACGGCGCCGAGATCGTGGGCTACGAACTGCGCGAAGACTTCGCCAACCGTGCCACCACCAACGTTCGCTCGTTCCTCGGCGAGGACGCGTTGAGCAGGTACCACGTGCAGATCCGTGATGCCTACGACGGTATCGACGAGGCCGACTTCGATCGAGTCGTTCTCGATCTTCCCGAGCCATGGAACGTGGTGCCCCATGCCGAGAAGGCGCTACGTCGTGGCGGCATTCTTGTTGCCTACACGCCGTCGATCACCCAGGCTGCACAGGTACGCGAGGCCTTCGCGCACAGCAGAGCATGGAACGGCGCGCGCACCCTCGAAGTGCTGCATCGTGGCTGGCATATCGAGGGTCAGGCCGTGCGACCAGACCACCGGATGGTGGCCCACACCGGATTTTTGACGACAGCTCGATATCTCGGCCCCCGCCACGAGAACGTCGAAAACGGCGACAGGGCGCCGGAGCGCCCCATCGAAGAGATTCCCGACGACGCCGACGAGTGACCTGCGTCAGTCAGCGCATACACCCGAGCGTCCGGCTCGACATGTATCGGTCAAGATTTACGGCTCGATGAAAATGCACTCGCCGGGGCATTCCTCGGCGGACTCGATGACGGCGTCGAGTTGGCCGTCGGGAATGTTGGCCATGCCGTCTGCGCCCTGCGCATTGCCTTTGGCTGTTGCGTAGATCGTGGCACCTTCGCGCACATACGCCAGGCCATCATCGAGCAACGTAAAGACGTCGGGGGCGATCTCTTCGCAGAGTCCGTCGCCGGTGCACAGATCTTGATCGATCCAGACCTTCATGATGTATGTGTCTCCTTCGGAGGCTGAGAAAGAAGGCTTCAAAAGCAGTGGCTACTGTACACGCGGCCACCCCAAATAATCATGTTTGTACAAGCCTGACCACGAGTCACCATTGCGTGTAGCTTCAAGGGATTAGGAGGTGCGTACGTGACCGCAGCAGACGACGAGACCGCCGATGTGCTTCGGGCCGAGGTCATCGTGCTCGAGGAGGAGATCACCCATCTCCGTCACAAACTTGCCGACTCTCCAAAACGCATGCGCGCGCTCGAGGATCGGCTGCTCGAAACAAAGGGTCAGCTGGCCCATCTGACATCGCAGAACGAAAAGCTGAGCTACACACTGCGCGAGGCACGTGAGCACATTGCATCGCTGCGCGAGGAGGTCGACAAACTCACCCAGCCGCCATCGGCGTACGGAGTCGTCGTCGGCAAAAACGGCGATGGCACTGTCGACGTTCAGTCCAGCGGGCGCAAAATGCGCGTCACCTTGCATCCCGAGATCGACCACGACGCACTCGAACGTGGATCCGAAGTCGTGCTCAACGAAAGCTTCAACGTCATCATGGCCCGCCAATCAGACAGCACGGGCGAAGTTGTGACGATCAAGGAGATCCTCGAAGACGGCGTTCGAGCCCTCGTGGTCGGACGCGCCGATGAGGAACGCATTTGCGAGCTCGCTGACGCGATTCGGGGGACGCACCTTCGACCGGGCGACTCGCTGCGGATGGACCCGCGCACCAATTTGCTGCTCGAGAAGCTCGCCCGGCCCGAGGTCGAGGATCTCCTCCTCGAAGAGGTTCCCGATATCTCCTACGCCGACATCGGTGGACTCGACACCCAGATCGAACAGATCGCCGACGCTGTCGAATTGCCCTATCTGTATCAAGAACTCTTCGCCGAGCACCGCTTACCCGCGCCCAAGGGCATCCTGCTCTATGGGCCTCCTGGCTGCGGCAAAACGCTCATTGCGAAGGCAGTTGCCAACAGCCTGGCCAAAAAAGTGGCTGCCTCAACCGGGGGCGAGAAGGGTCGCAGCTACTTCATCAACATTAAGGGCCCAGAGCTGCTCAACAAGTACGTGGGCGAGACTGAGCGCCAGATTCGACTGGTGTTCCAGCGAGCCCGCGAAAAGAGCGAGGAGGGCTGGCCCGTCATCGTGTTCTTCGACGAGATGGACAGCATGTTCCGAACCCGTGGATCGGGCATCAGCTCCGACATGGAAAGCACGATCGTGCCCCAATTGCTCGCCGAGATAGATGGCGTCGAAGGTCTCCGCAACGTGATCGTCATCGGCGCAACGAACCGCGAGGATTTGATCGATCCGGCCATTCTGCGACCCGGACGCCTCGACGTGAAGATCAAGATCGAGCGCCCGAACGAGGTCGCTGCACAGCAGATCTTTGCGCAGTACCTCAACGATGAGATCCCTATCGCCGCCGGCGAGCAGGTGCCCGCCATGATCGAGCGCACAGTCGACGAGATGTACCGCGACGACGAGGCCAATCGCTTCCTCGAAGTCACGTACCAAAACGGTGATAAGGAAATCCTGTACTACAAAGACTTTGCGTCGGGAGCGATGATCGAAAACATCGTCCGACGAGCCAAGAAGCTTGCGATCAAGCGGCTCATCGCCGGCGGGGCCAAGGGTGTGAGCACTCAGGATCTGCTCGACTCGATCAAGCAGGAATACAAAGAGCACGAGGACCTGCCGAACACCACCAACCCCGACGACTGGGCCAAGATCAGTGGCAAAAAGGGCGAGCGCATTGTGTTCATTCGCACCCTGGTCAACGAGGGCCGCGCCGCCGCCGATCTCGCCGGTGGGCGAGCGATAGAACGTGTGGGCACAGGGCAGTACCTGTAGCCCCCGGGCGCTATGGTCGGATCATGGCCATCGCCAAGGTATGCGGCATCGAGACCGAGTACGGCATTCAGGTTCGAGGCGCGGAGTCGAACCCGGTGGCAGCATCAAGTGTGCTGATTAACGCGTACGTCAGCGGCGTGCTGCGCACGGTGGGTTGGGACTTTCACGATGAGCATCCCGGCCACGACGCCAGGGGATTCAACCTCGAGGACGTCTTCGCCCCTGAGGTCGACTCTCAACTCGTCAACACTGTGCTCACGAATGGTGCGCGCTACTACGTCGATCACGCCCACCCCGAGATCTCGACCCCCGAATGTGTAAACGCGCTCGAGGTCGTGCGTTTCGATCGAGCTGGCGAGGAGATCGTCAGAGCCAGCATGCATGCCGCACGGCGGCTGCTGAACGATGGCAGCGAGATCGTCACTTACAAGAACAACTCCGACGGCAAGGGCAATAGCTACGGCTGCCACGAGAACTATCTCGTCGACCGCGCCACCCCATTCGGCCGCATCGTCAGTCAGATCACCCCACATTTCGTGTCGCGCCAGGTGTATTGCGGGGCGGGCAAGGTCGGTACCGAATTCTCGGGAACGTCGTCGAAGACGGTGCCCTACCAGCTCAGCCAACGGGCCGACTTCTTCGAAGAGGAAGTGGGTCTCGAGACCACGCTCAAGCGACCCATCGTCAACACGCGCGACGAACCGCATTGCGACGCGCAGAAGTATCGCCGACTGCATGTGATCGTGGGCGACGCCAACATGAGCGAGGTGGCGACGTATCTCAAGGTGGGAACCTCGGCCATCGTGCTTGCGATGATCGAAGACGATGAGGTCGGCACCGATCTCACTCTTGCGAACCCGGTGTCGGCCATACGCCAGATCAGTCACGACCCTTCGCTCAACCGAACCGTGCTGTTGCGCGATGGGCGCCGGGTGACAGCGCTCGAACTGCAATGGTCGCTGCTCGAGCGTGCCAAGAAATACGAGCGATCGCATGGTCTTGCCTGCGTGGGCGAGCCGGTCGGCGCAGATGTGCTCGTGCGGTGGGAAGCCGTGCTCACCGGACTCGAAGGTGACCACCAATCCGTTGCACATTGGGTCGATTGGGTGGCCAAGAAGCGGCTGATCGACGCATTTGCTGAACGTCACAACCTCCGGCAGGGCGACGCCAAACTCAAAGCGCTCGATCTGCAATACCACGACATGCGCGCTGATCGCTGCCTCGCCACCAAACTAGGACTCGAGACGCTCGTCAGCAGCGACGAGGTGCGGATGGCAATGACCGAACCGCCCGTCACTACGAGAGCCTACTTTCGCGGCAAGTGCCTGCAGCGCTGGCCCGACGACATCGTTGCTGCCAACTGGGACTCGATGGTGTTCGACGTGGGTCGAGATCCGCTGCGACGGGTTCCGATGATGGAACCTCTTCGTGGCACCGCAGAACACGTTGGCCAACTGTTGGACGAGTGCACCACGGCGGCAGAGTTGTTGATGCGTTTGGACTCGTAGGCTGAGCGCACAGTTACTGGCATGATGATCCCACGACGAGGGTAGGAACCACCGCATGACCGAGCGCACACAAAAGCAGAAGCCCACCCCATCTCGTACCGACGAGACGGTGGAGCAAGCACCCGCAAGCGCGCCCCAGGGCGAGAAGCTCAAAGCAGAACTCGACGACCTCCTTGATGAGATCGATGAGGTGCTCGAGACGAACGCCGAGGATTTTGTGAAGAGTTACGTGCAAAAGGGCGGCGAGTAGTCGGATGTCGATGCCGTTTTTCACGCCGGGCGACGACCCGGGATCGAGCTTTCCCGAACTGCTGCGGCGGGTCGGATTGAACACAACTCTGCCAACTTCCGGCACCATCGATCTCGGGGTTCCACACGCGACCACATGCGTCGCTTTGCGCTACGCCGATGGAGTGATCATGGCGGGCGACCGCCGCGCGACGAGCGGCAATCTCATCAGCCACCGCAGCATGGAAAAAGTGGTGCAGGCCGACAAGTTCAGCGGTGTGGCCATCGCCGGTGCGGCCGGACCAGCGATGGAGATGATCAAGTTGTTCCAGTTGCAACTCGAACACTACGAAAAGGTCGAGGGCACATTCCTCAGCCTCGAGGGCAAGGCGAATCAGTTGTCGACGATGGTGCGCAGCAACCTGCCCGCAGCGATGCAGGGCATGGTGGTCGTTCCGATCTTCGGCGGATTCGATTTGCTGCGAGTCTCCGGGCGGTTGTGGAATTACGACGTCACGGGCGGGCGCTACGAGGAGCAGGAATTCGTGGCCACCGGATCTGGCAGCTTGCACGCCGGAACCGTGATCAAGATCGCACACCGCCCACAAATGACCCGCGACGATGCGCTGAACCTCGCCTGTCGAGCGTTGTGGGAGGCTGCTGATGCCGACTCCGCCACGGGCGGGCCGGACATCTTGCGCGGCATCTATCCCGTGGTGGCCACCATTACCGCCCAGGGTTGGCAGCGCGTGGCCGACGACGACCTCGCTGCCCGCTACACCACTATCGCCGCCGAAATGAGGTCACGCACATGAGCATGCCGTACTACGTGGCACCGGAACAGATCATGAAAGATCGCGCCGATTACGCACGCAAGGGCATCGCCCGTGGCCGGGCGATGGTCGCACTTCGGTACGACAATGGCATCGCGCTCGTTGCGGAGAATCCGTCGAACACGCTGCGCAAGATCAGCGAGATCTACGACCGTATTGCTTTTGCCGGTGTCGGCAAATACAACGAATTCGACCAACTTCGCGTCGCGGGAGTTCGCGCCGCCGATCTGAAGGGCTTCCAATACAGTCGTGACGATGTCGACGCGCGCAGCCTCGCCAATGGCTATGCGCAGATGCTCGGACAGATTTTCACCCACGAGATGAAGCCGATGGAGGTGGAGATACTCGTTGCCGAGGTCGCCCATGACGATGTGTCCGATCAGCTCTTCCACATCCTCTACGACGGTACGGTCATGGACGAGCGCCGTTTCAGTGTGCTCGGAGGCGATGCCGACGCGATCTCGGCACGGCTCAACGGGTCATGGACAGAAGGACTCTCATTACAAGCGGCATTGCACGCGGCCGTTGCCGCGCTCGCTGGCGAAGATCGTGAGCTCACGGCCGACGACCTCGAGGTGGCCGTGCTGTCACGTACCAACGGTCGGCGTTGCTTCAAACGCCTCGACGATGCCGAGGTCGGCGCGCACCTCGGCGCGTAGATGAGACGTTTTCCGTGAGCACCGCCAATCGGTCCATCGACCTCAACAGCGACCTCGGCGAGGGACTTGGTCAATGGCTGATGGGCGATGACGCTGCGCTCCTCGGCATCGTCAGCAGCGCCAACGTCGCATGTGGCTTTCACGCCGGCGACCCGAGCACGATGCGTCGAATCTGTGAACTCGCGACGAGTTCGGCAGTCATGGTCGGAGCCCATGTCGCGTACCCCGATCTGGCGGGCTTCGGCAGGCGCTTCATCGACATCGATCCCGCCGAATTACGCGATGCCGTCACGTATCAGATCGGCGCGCTCGAGGCGATCGCCCGGTCCGTTGGCACTCGGGTGTCGTATGTGAAGCCACACGGGGCGCTCTATAACACGATCGTTCATCACGAAGCTCAGGCCGCGGCTGTTGTGCAGGGTGTTGTCGCATGTGGCGGCTTGCCGCTCATGGGCCTGGGTGGCTCCGCCGTGCTGCGCCTCGCGACCTCGGCCGGGCTGCGCACCGTGACCGAAGCATTTGTCGATCGCGCATACAACCCTGACGGCACGTTGGTCTCTCGTCGCGTGCCCGGTGCGGTACTCCACGACGTGAGCGCCATCGTCGCGCGCACCATTCGCATGGTCACCGAGCGCAAGGTGATCGCGATCGAGGGCACCGAGATTCATCTCGGCTTCGAATCGCTGTGCGTACACGGCGACACCGCCGAGGCCGTTGCGATTGCCGGCGCGGTCCGCGATGGGCTTGCCGGTGCCGGTATCGCACTTGTGCCATTCGTGGTCTGAGGCACGATTCCGGCACAATCTCTTCCTCCAACCGCGCCAGCCGAAGCTCGTTCGCTAGGTTGGCGCCATGGAGCGACGCATCTACGGACTCGAGAACGAGTACGGCGTCACGTGCACCTTGCGTGGCCAGCGCCGTCTCAGCCCCGACGAGGTCGCCCGGTACCTGTTCCGGCGTGTCGTCAGCTGGGGTCGCAGCAGCAACGTGTTTCTCCAGAACGGCGCACGGTTGTATCTCGACGTTGGTTCGCACCCCGAGTACGCCACGCCCGAGTGCGACTCGCTCTACGACCTGGTCGTGCACGACAAAGCGGGGGAGCGCATCCTCGAGAGCTTGGTCGATTCGGCTGAGCAGCGCCTCCGAGAAGAGGGCATCCGCGGCACCATCTATCTGTTCAAGAACAACACCGACTCTGCGGGCAACAGCTACGGGTGCCACGAGAACTACCTCACCAGTCGGCGTGACGACCTTGGCCACTATGCCGAGGTGCTCATCCCGTTCTTGGTGAGCCGGCAGATTTACACGGGTGCCGGCAAGGTATTGCAAACCGCGCGCGGACCGGTGTACTCGATTGCGCAACGTGCCGAACACATCTGGGAGGGCGTTTCCTCGGCGACGACGCGCAGCCGGCCGATCATCAACACGCGCGACGAGCCACACGCCGATGCCGAGAAGTACCGTCGTCTGCACGTGATCGTGGGCGACAGCAATATGAGCGAATACACCACCTTCGTCAAAGTCGGTGCGGCGGCGTGCATGTTGCGAATGGTCGAGGACCCGCAAGTGGTACTGCGCGATATGACCCTGGAGAATCCGATCCGGGCCATCCGCGAGATCAGCCACGACATCACGTGTCGGCGCAAAGTGAAACTCGCAAACGGGCGCGAAGTCAGCGCACTCGACATCCAACGCGAATACCTCGACCGAGCGTTGCGCTATGCCGACACGAAGGGCTTCCCCCCGCTCGAACAACGCGCCCTCGAGATGTGGGAGCACTGTGTCAGCACCATCGAGAACGATCCGCTGAAACTTGATCGCGAGGTTGATTGGGTGATCAAACACAAGCTCATCGAGGCCTATCGCGCCAAGCACGACCTCTCGCTCGGACATGCACAGGTGCAGCTGCTCGATCTGCAATACCACGACGTCAGCCGCACCCGCGGCGTGTTCTACAAGATGCAGGACCACGGCATGATCGAGCGCATGTGCAGCGACGAAGACATCGAGACTGCGGTGGATCAACCTCCCCAGACCACCCGGGCGCGCCTGCGCGGCGAGTTCATCAAGCGGGCCAAGGAGCGCAAACGCGACTACACCGTCGATTGGGTGCACCTCAAACTGAACGATCAGGCACAGCGCACCGTGCTGTGCAAGGACCCGTTCAAGAGCCGTGACGAGCGAGTCGAGAAACTGATTGCGTCACTCTGACGTGCCGCCACTCTGGGGTCATCAACGGATACCGTAGGGCCTCCATGACCACTGACGAGTCCCCCGTAGGCGCCAGCGAGTACACCGGCATCGCCGAATCGACCGCTGCTGACGCGCGCTTCGTGAACACCGGGAACGCCTCGTCAGAGTCCAGCACGCTGGTTTTCGACGAGGCAACTGCCACCGGCACCGACACCGGCACCGACACCGACACCGACAATACCGTCGTCGCCCCAGCATCGAAGAAGAGCTTCTCAAAGGCGGCTCGCGAGTGGTTGCTCGTCATCGTCATCGCTATCACTGCAGCGATCCTGATGAAGGTCTACGTCGTTCAGCAGTTCTACGTATCCGGACACTCGATGGACACCACGCTGCACGATTTTGATCGCGTGCTCGTCAACAAACTCTCCTATCGCCTGCACGACCCTCGTCGCGGCGACATCGTCGTGCTTGAAGAGGCCCAGGGGCTCACCCAACGCGACCTGATCAAGCGTGTCATTGGCCTGCCCGGAGAAACCATCGCGATCCGAAGCTGCGTCGTGACCATCAACGACAAGGTACTCAGCGAGCCCTACCTCGATCCCCGTGTGGTCACCCCGAACAACTGTGGCGGAGACCTCGATCCGGTCACCGTCACGCCTCATCACGTGTTCGTCATGGGTGACAATCGCCCCGGGTCTGGCGACAGCCGTGGACCGCTTGGGCAGGTCGATTACAACCAAATCGTCGGTCGCGCATTCGTGGTCATCTGGCCGAAGTCGGACTGGAAGTGGCTGTAGGCCTACCGACACGAGGTGGTTGACTCTCCGCTTCGATCCCCAGCTCCGATTACAGCATCGGTGCACCGAGCTCAGCCCGATAGGACTCCATCATCCGATCGACCCAATCGCTGTGGACGCCATCGATACCCATGCGTAGGACTGGGCGCAGTACGTGCTCGTATTGGAGATCCCACGCAATGGCGCACAGACCGAAGCGGTGCACCAACGAGACGAGGCCACCGTTCCAGTCGCTGTAATGCATGTTCACGGCGTGGATACCCTCACTCGCCAAGGTTGCGGCACGGCGCTCCGGTCCTTCTTTGATTCGCACGAGGCGCGTCGAGTCAACGAGTTTTGCGCCGTCGAGGTGGGCGCGCAGCGAGAGCAGATTCTGCCAAACGGGATCGCAGAGCCACAGACGAGCCATGAGCTCGGGAGCGACTTCGCGCACCACGCGGAGCACCGCCAGACCGGCGTTCGGGTCTTTGAGGTCGAGCGACAAGTGGTAGCCCGTACCGCATTGGTCGATCAACTCCGTGAGGGCGGGGATGAAGGATGGGAGCTGCGATCGTCGCAATTCGCCGATTGGACGCTTGCCGAAGCGCCGGCGAACGAACCCGTCGTGCTCGAGCACGGGAATGCCGTCAGCGGTGAGCCACACATCGCTCTCCAGACCGGTGGCGCCCAGTCTGAGCCCGAGCGCGAAGGCGTCGAGGGTGTTCTCGGGCGCGTGTGCTCGTCCGCCGCGATGGGCGAATGCAATCGGATGGTCAAGCAGAGAGGGCAGTCGCTGTTGCATCGGGTCCTATTGTGGCAGGCGTAACGGCGACACGCGTCTGCGCTCTGACTGCCCTCGCTTGCGACCAATCTGGTCGTAGACTCGCCAACGTGTTCAACTTGTCGGGTAGTGAGCTGATCTTCCTCGTGATCATCGCGCTCGTGGTGCTCGGCCCCGACAAACTGCCCGAGGCCATGCGCAAGGCCGGCAAGCTCTACAACGATTTCAAGAAGATGACCGGCGGTTTTCAAGACGAGATGCGCAACGTGCTCGAAGAGCCCCTGCGTGAGTTCCGCGAGACAGCCGACATGGTCAAGGGCGCAGCGATGTTCGACCCCAACGTGGTCGCTCCCACCCCGGCTCTGAACCCCGCTGATGAGATCCGTCCGAAGGATCCCCTCGGCGACAATGCACCACCGGAGATCGAGCGTTCGCCCGGCCCCAACTTCGCGAGCGCGGCACCCCGACCAACCCACCCAATGGTTCCCTTTGAGTCGGTAGTCATCTCCGGTGGCGAGTCCACCGACGCTGTCGCTCCCGACGTCGAGTCGGTAACGGTGACGCCCGTAGCCGTCGCGTCCGAGCACCATGCCGAGGACAACGCCGAGGACAACGCCGACAGTCATACCGACGTTGCCGCCGAAAGTACAGCCGGGGTGGTTTCGTACTATTCGCCCGGCGACGCTTCGGCCCTCGACGTCACCGTCGACGAGGCACCCTCGGCATGAAGGTGCCATTCACGTCAGCCGATCGGCCGGTGGTCAAAAGCCCCGACGATCGCATGACCCTGCGCGACCATTTGGCCGAGCTGCGCATCCGAATCGTTCGTAGCGTGTTGGCCATAGCGCTCGGCGTCATTCTCATGTTGTCGTTCTACGATCAGGTGCTGCGCTTCCTGCTCGGGCCCTATCGCGACCTGTGCAACCGACGTGGGCCGACATTCTGCGATGGCAAGGTCTACGGTCTCGGACCCCTCGACGGCTTCTCCACACGCATCTCGGTGTCGATGTACGGGGGCCTGATCCTGGCTCTCCCCGTGGTGCTCTGGCAGATCTGGCGCTTCGTGGTACCGGGTCTGCACGCCAAGGAAAAGAAGTACGCCATTCCGTTCATCGCGTCGACGATCGGCCTATTCGCTCTCGGCGGCTACATCGCCTTTTGGACCCTCGACAAGGCTCTCGAATTTCTCATCTCATGGTCAGGCGAAGGCGTCGGCCAAGTCTTTCAGGTCAGCAAGTACATCAGCCTCGTGGGGCTGATGGTATTTGCCTTCGGTATCGGTTTCGAGTTTCCCGTGTTGCTGGTGTTCCTGCAGCTCGTCGGCGTCCTCACACCGCAGACATTGCTCAAGGGATGGCGCTACGCGATCATGGCAATCTTCGTGATCGCCGCAGTCATCACGCCCTCCGGTGACCCCATTTCGATGCTGGCGCTGGCGGTGCCGATGAGCATCTTCTACCTCGTTTCCATCGTGATTGGGCTGATCATTCAGCGACGCAAGCGCAAGCGCGGCGACAGCGCCGACGAAGATGACGACGAATCTGTCGCTGTTGCGTCCGCATAATCGGCGCGACGACGCGCCACACTGTGCAGGTGCGTGCCGACCGGGCTGAACTGATCGCCCACTACACCTTTCCGCTCGATCGTTTCCAGCTACTGGCGATGGACGCGCTCGACGACGGCCAGTCGGTGCTCGTCGCGGCGCCCACGGGTTCGGGCAAGACCGTGGTCGCCGAATACGGCATCGATACCGCTGTCCGGGCGGGCAGGCGTGCCTTCTACACCGCGCCGATCAAGGCGCTGTCGAATCAGAAGTTCCACGATCTCGTCGCCATCTACGGTGCCGATCGCGTCGGCCTCCTCACGGGTGACAACACGATCAACGGTGATGCGCCCATCGTGGTGATGACTACCGAGGTGCTTCGCAACATGATCTACGGACGATCTCGCGCGCTGAGTGATCTTGCTGTGGTCGTGCTCGACGAAGTGCACTTCTTGCAGGACACCTATCGCGGTCCGGTGTGGGAAGAGGTCATCATCCACTTGCCCGACTATGTACAGCTGGTGTGCCTATCTGCAACCGTGAGCAACGCCACCGAGCTCACCGACTGGATCAGCACGGTACGCGGGCCAACGACCGCTGTCGTCGAGGACAAGCGTCCGGTTCGTTTGGAGAACCTGTTCCTGGTGGGCGACAAGAGCAGTGACAAGGTCCATCTGCTACCGACGCTCGTGAACGATCGTCCCAACTCGGTGGCAATGCGACTCACCGACGAAGGCGGCCAGCAATGGCGCGGCGGTCGCGGTCGACAAAGTGGGCACGCAAAGCGCCGGCTGTACGCGCCATCGCGCATTGAGGTGGTGGAACGACTTGAGCACGAGCACATGCTGCCCGCGATCTACTTCATCTTCAGTCGCAATCAATGTGACGAGGCCGCCAAGACGTGCTTGGCCGCCGGGTTGCACCTGACTACGGGCGACGAGCGCGAGCGGATCCGCGAAATCGTCGACGCTCGCTTGGCGGGCATCGACGCGACCGACCTCGCCGTACTCGGTTACGGACAGTTCGTGGCCCAACTCGAAGCGGGCATCGCTGCGCATCACGCGGGGATGGTGCCACCCTTCAAGGAAGTGGTCGAGGCGTGTTTCAGTCAGGGCCTAGCCAAGATCGTTTTCGCAACGGAGACGCTCGCTGTCGGTATCAACATGCCGGCACGCACCGTTGTGATCGACAAGCTCACCAAATTCACGGGTGAACACCACGCGATGCTCACCGCGGGCGAGTACACCCAACTCACCGGCCGCGCCGGCCGACGAGGCATCGACGAACTCGGCCAGGCAATCGTGCTCTGGAACCCGTTCACATCGTTCGATCAAGTAGCGGGTCTTGCGGCCAGCCGATGGTTTCACCTCAACTCGGCGTTCCGGCCCACCTACAACATGGCCGCAAACCTCGTGCGCACCTACACCAGCGAACAAGCCCATCATCTCCTCAACCTGTCGTTCGCCCAGTACCAGGCAGACGGTGATGTCGTTCGGCTCGAGGCACGGCTGTCGCGCCGTCAGGCCCAGCTCGCAGACCTGATCGAACAGGCGCGCAGTCCATACGGCGACATCGACGACTACCGACGACGTCTGCGCGACGCCGAGCAACCGTCGGCGCACATCGCGAGCCGCGACGACCCCATCGATATCGCGATCATGAAACTGCGCCCCGGAGACGTGATCTACGTACGCAAAGGCAAATATTCTGGACGGGCCGCCGTCATCTCCACGGCGAACCGCAAGGGCGGCACTCGCGTGAACGTGGTGACCACGCGTCGAGATCTGCTGATGCTCTCGGGTGCCGACTTTGCCGAACCACCGGTGGCACTGGGCCACATCGGTCTGCCGGTGGAGTTCGCACCCAATCGCCTCGACTACCAGCGTGAGGTCGCACATCGACTCGATGCGGTCAAACTCGCGGCACGCCCGCCGGGCCGACGTCTACCAGCAGCCAGCATCGATGGATATCACCCTGTGGAAGACGATCCCGATCTGAAAAGCCGCTTGAAGGTTGCAGCGCAGGCCGAGCGGCTCGGGCGCGAAGTCGAAGACATCCGCACCCGAGTGAAAGGCCGCAGCCAATCGATCGCCCGCGACTTCGACCGCGTGCTCGGCATTCTGTCCGCGTGGGGCTACGTCGATGGCTGGACGCTCACCGAAGCAGGCAACATGCTCGCGCGCACGTTCCACGAGAGCGATCTGTTGATCGTCGAGGCCGTTCGTCAGGGCATGCTTGATGACTTGGATCCTGCGACGATGGCGGGCCTCGTGTCGGTATTCGTCTACGAACACCGCAGCGCCGATGAGGCGCCCTTGCCATGGTTTCCGAATAACGCCGTCCGCAAACGCTGGTTGCAGATCGCCGCACTCAGCTCCGACCTGCGCGAGATCGAGGAGGAGGACGGCCTCATTGTGCACCGCGCCCCCGATCCCACATTCCTGGCGATCGCGTTCGCCTGGGCGGCGGGCGAGGGATTCGCCGAGGTGGTCGAGTCCGAGGAGCTTTCTGGCGGCGACTTCGTTCGCACCGTCAAGCAACTCATCGACCTCCTCCGCCAGCTTGCCATCGTCGCCCCGATCGCGGCGACGCGCCGGTCAGCCGAGGACGCTGCCGATGCTTTGTTCCGTGGAGTCGTGGCAGCGTCGAGCGCCGTCGAGATCGAGGAACCGCAGCGGTGACGATCCGTAAGGGACACGAGTGGGGCAGCGTTGCCGTGGCGCCGGACTCGCTGCTCACCGTGACCTCCGACGCTGCACTCCGTGCCCTCATCGAGAGCTCACGGCGAACCGGGGCCGAGGTGCCTACCGTTGGCCTGCTCGGCGGCGACCTCATGCGCACCGTCGGCGGTTCTGCTGATGTGTCCCGGTTCCATTCCGGCGAACCGGTGCCACACCTACCCATCGATGTCGTGCACCTCGTCGCCGACGAATCCCGCGAAGCATGGTTCGTTGCCCACCTCGTTGCCCGGAAGTCGTGGTGGCGCGGCACCATCACCGCCGCGATGAACGCGCAATTCATCGGCACGTGGGACGTGGCGCCTCGCGGTCACCCCAACGACGGCCGCGTTGACGTCGTCGAGGTGTCATCGAACATGACCATGCAGCAGCGCTGGATGGCGCGGTCGCGGGTTGCTCTCGGCACCCACGTTCCTCATCCGCTCATCGCCACGACGCAACGATCTGAGATCACGATCGAGCTTGCCCGGACGACGCCGCTGTGGATCGACGGCGAACGCTGGGGGAGTGGTCGCGTGCTGCACCTGCACGTTGAACCCGACGCCCTCATCGTCTGCGTGTGACGTCGCGCTTTCTTACAGTCGTGGTGCGATTTCGGTGCCGTTTGGTCGGTGGTGCCAGCCGGTTTCGGTACGTGTGACGGTGACGTTGTCGGTGTGCTTTCGAGCGACATCGGTTGGCGGATAACAGGACGGCTTCGCGGACGGCTCCGGTGAACAGACGAGATTTGCGGCCGAGATCGATGACACGACCGGTGGTATCGCTGACCACTTTGCGGATGTTGCCGAGGAGGGCGGCGATCACGAGGTCATGCGGGTCGACGGGTGCACCGGATGCGGTGTGACACATCCACAGCCGTTCGGACATCCCACGGTCACCGAGGTCGTCGGTGACGTGACCGAACTGGTTGCGGATCGCGTACCGGAGTGTGGTTTCGTTGGTGAAGATGTTGACCAACGGCGTATCACTGCCGCTGCCGCTACCGGTGCCGGCGTTGTTGTTCATGATGGCGATGAATGCGTCGTAGCGGCGTTGCTTGTTCGTACGTGGGAGCGGGTACTCATTCGCGCAGTCACCGTATTGGTTCGAACGCCAGTCGATGTCGTGCTCCAGTTCGATTGCGGCGTGCCGGTCAATGAACTCGTTGAGTTGACACACGGGTCGGAACTCGCGGAGTCGCAAACCCCTTGCATGGCTCAGCAGCAACTCCTCGGAGTCGGCGAGCGGATGTCCGCTGCGCGGGTTGCTGTGTAACCCGACGAGCGGGCGCAACTGATCGATGCCGATCTCACTGGCCGCGACAGCCTTCGCGATCACCGGCAGATCGGCCAGAAGTTTCGCCACCTGCGTGAGGTGCAACGCGGTGAACCGGGCGGAATTCGTGACCGCTTGCAGCCATGAGGTGACGTTGTGATGCGCGTCATCAACCAAGGCCACGGAAACCGGAACGCCTCGTCGGCCTCGGACAGATCGAAACGGGCAGATTCGTCATCGAAGAACGAATCCGTCGAGAACGATCGGGGAAGATCAGTACCGGCCCCAAAATAGACCATACGTACGACCACAACCCCAAACCGTACATTCGTTTGGAATCTTCGTGGCAGGGTCTGGTCGCGCTCTGGCCACGCTCATCAACGACGTCGGCTACCGTCGAGACTGCAGAGATAGAGCTGCACAATGACACGGAGACCCGAGATGAGTTCTGCAACCACGCTAGACATTGATGACCTCAAACAGGCTGTATGCCTCGAGGTCGATCGGCTTACCCCAGCGCTGCTTCACGCCAGCCACGAGATCCACGCGCACCCCGAACTGAACTTCGAGGAGCACTTCGCGCACGACCTCCTCACCGAGTTGCTCGATCGGGCGGGCCTGTCTCCCACGCGGCATGCCTACGGCGTCGAAACTGCGTTCGAGGCACGCATTGGCGAGCGCGGCCACGACGTCGCCGTGCTGTGCGAGTACGACGCACTACCGGCGATCGGGCACGCCTGCGGACACAACATCATTGCGACCGCAGGCCTCGGTGCCGGGCTTGCTGCAGCAACGGTTGCCGAGCGCGCTGGCGGTCGGCTGCGCATCGTGGGCACACCCGCAGAAGAGGGTGGCGGTGGCAAGATCGCGATGGCGCGCAACGGCGCCTTTGCCGGACTCGACGCCGCGATGATGGTGCATCCAGCCGACGCCGATCTCATCCGCATGGACGCGATTGCCCTGCAGTCACTCGACGTGCAATTCCACGGTAGGGCGGCCCATGCTGCGGCGGCGCCCCATGAAGGACGTAACGCCCTCGACGCGGCCGTGCTCGGATACATGAATGTGGCGGCCTTGCGTCAGCACATTCTGCCGACCGAACGGGTGCATGGCATCTTCACCAAGGGCGGCGACAAGGCCAACATCGTTCCTGCCGAAACCGAGATGAATTGGATCGTACGATCGCCGACGATCGCCAGTCTGCAACCGCTCAAGCAGCGAGTGATGGACTGCCTCGATGGGAGCGCGAGTGCGTGCGGTTGCACCCTGTCAACCAACTGGAAAGACGTCACGTACGCTGACATGATCGACAATGCGCCAATGGTTGCGGCCTATGTCGCCAACGCCAGCCAGCTCGGTCGTGTCGTGACCGATCCGCGAGCGCTCGGCCGGCAGGTCGTTGGCTCCACAGACATGGGTAACGTCAGTTATCTCGTGCCCTCGATCCACCCGATGATCCAGGTGGCACCTGCGGGAGTCGCCATCCACACCATCGAGTTCGCAACGTGGGCCGCAAGCGCAGACGGTGACCGAGCCGTCATCGACGGCGCCAAGGCCATGGCGATGACGGTGATCGATCTGTGGCGTCAGTCCGGCCTGATGGAGTCCGTGCGCGCGGCCTTTGACCAACGACCCAGCGGCGTCGAAGTTCTCTAGCCCCTGCTCACGGCTCACGCGCAATACCATCGCGCGGGCTCCGGCACCCGTAAGCTCGTCTGTCGTGACGGTCTACGTCCCCGAAGAATTCACAACTGAAGAGAGCGACGTACTGCGTCGATACTTCTCGAACCTCGACGGCCCCGTGTTCGCATTGGTCAACCTGCCCGAGGTCGTCAAGGGCGCCCTCTTTGCGCGCTACAGCCGCAGTCCCAAGAGCCTGCGTCGTCTGTTCCTCGACGAATTCGTCGGCGACCTCGACATCAGCGGCGATCAGAGCGTCGACGCCACCGTCGGTCTCGAGCGCGCCGAGGAGCTCTACGAGAAGGTCTTCTTCGAGTACGGAGACGATTCGGTCGCGCAACTCGGCGGCGTGCACCTCGCCTGCGAGCAGGCCTCGAACATCTTGACCAAAGTGCTCGAATGGGGTCGGCTGATGAGCTACCTCGAGCAGAGCACGCGCTATATCGCCTACGACGCCCGTCTCGGTGGGCGCTATCGCTTCTATCGCGATCCCGCAGTGCTGAACAGTGCGTTCGGTACGCGCTATGTGGGTGACATGGACCGAATGTTCGACGCGTACAGCCTGCTCATCAACAAAGTCACCGAGCACGTGCGCGCCACCGTTCCACGTGGTCCCAACGACAGCGATTTCATTTATCGTCAGGCCACCCGCGCCAAGGGCCTCGACGCTGTTCGCGGTGTGCTTCCCGCGGCTGCACTCAGCAACGTCGGCATCTACGGCACGGGACAAGCGTTCGAGATGCTGTTGCTGCGCATGCGGTCACACCCTCTCCCCGAAGCGCAGCATTACGCAGAACTCATGCTGCACGAGCTCCGCAAAGTGATTCCCAGCTTCCTGCGGCGTGTTGATCTGCCCGAGCGAGGCGGCCAATGGAGCACCTACATGGCCACCACCCGCGATCGCACGGCTGAGCTTGTCGACGGAATCTTCGGCGGCACGCCGGTGGAGCCTGCACCCACGGTGGACCTGCTCGACTGGGATCCCGAGGCCGAGGACAAGTTGCTCGCCGCCATCTGCTACTCGCACACAAATCTTCCTGAGTCGCAGATCCTTACCAGGGTGCGCACACTGGGCACCGATGAGCGTATTGCGCTCATCCGTGCCTATGTCGGCGATCGCGAGAATCGCCGACATCGCCCTGGACGTGCCTTCGAACGCGTCGACTACCGCTTCGACGTGGTGAGCGATTACGGCGCGTTCCGTGACATGCAGCGGCACCGCATGCTCACCATCGAATGGCAGCCGCTCACGCCCAACCACGGCTATGTGCGGCCAGATCTGGTCGACGGCGCGGGCATGGGCGACGTGTTCGACGACGCGATGGCCCGCTCTGCTGCGCTCTACGACGCGCTTCGCCACGACTTCCCGCATCAAGCCAGCTATGCGGTGTCGATGGCGTATCGAATTCGGTACTCGATGCAGTTCAACGCCCGCGAGGCAATGCACATGCTCGAGTTACGATCCTCGCCCCAGGGTCACCCTGCGTACCGACGGGTCGCGCTCGAGATGCACCGCCTCATTGCGGTCAAGGCCGGGCATCACGCGATCGCCCAGGCGATGTCGCATATGACCGACGAGGTGCCCGAACTGGAGCGACTTGAATCGGAGCGCCGCGCCGAGCAGCGCCGGCAGCAGACCTGACATCAGACCTGACCGGGTCGTTTCCGCGAAATCGGTCGGGTTTTCGATGAGGTGACGGTTGTCACTTGACTTCCCGAAGAAGTCCGGTCGATTCCCCACGTATGATCCCCGCCCGCGCCGGGCGTTTCGATGAGGAGATCACATGGCTGATGACGACGAGATGATCGACCCCGAGGACGAGATCCCCGACCCTGAGGCCGAAGAGCCCGAAGATGTCGATCCGGAACTCGACCCCGACGAACTCGACGAGGAAGAGCTCGAGGCCGACGACGAGTTCGGCGTCATCGACGACGAGTTCGTCGAGGCCGAGCCCGAGGAGGACGCGGACGAGGACACCGACGGCCCGGTGCGGCGCGCCGTCGCCACCGAAGACGACGATGACGACGACATGCTCGCGCCCGACGATGTCGAAGCCGACCTTGACACGATCCTCAAGGACCGCCTCGTCGCCACCGACGACGGCGACGATGATGACGACGAACCCGAAGATCGAGCCGAGGCATCCGATCGTCTGCAGCCGAAGCGTTCCGATGAGCGACTCTGCCCGAGCTGCTTTCTGCTCGTGCGTAATGGAGCGCCTACATGCCCGATCGGCGACGACGACTGTCCGCTTCTGAGCAAGACCCCTCGTCCGAGCAAGAAGAAGTGACTCAATGGCCGATGCCAACGATCCGGTTGGTCGTCTGATCGACCTCGCGCTCTACGCTCCGGTCGGGTTGCTCACGCTTGCCCAACAGGAGCTTCCCGGACTGATTGCAACCGGCAGGACGCGCGTCGACAATCAACTCACGCTGGCGCGATTCATCGGCAAGATGGTGGTGCGACAGGGCGGCAACGAGTTCAAACGTCGGATGCAGGCCGCCGAGCAGGCACGTCGCGAGCCCCCACTCGCGCCGCAGCCAGAGCCCCTGGCGCTCACAGTCGTCACCGCTGCCGCAATCGACCACATGCCGAAACGGTCGGCGCGCACGGCCCCCTCGCTACGCGCAGGCGCTGGCCCAGAGGACACGCTGCCCATCGACGGATACGACAGCCTCGCCGCCTCTCAGGTGGTGCTGCGCTTGGGCTCGCTGAATACCAAAGAGCTCGAGTCCGTGCGCCGCTACGAGGAGCGAAACCGTTCCCGCCGCACCATCCTGGGCAAGATCGCCCAGCTGCAGGCGCGCTGATCCATGGATCCCATCGTGCGGCGGGCAGAGCCCACGGACGCCGCAGATCTCACCCGCATGCAAGCAATTGTCCGTGCCGGTATGGTCAACGTCCGTGGCGGCGCGCTCCGCCTGGCCGAATGCGAGCGGATCACCGATTGGTTGGCCCTGATGAGCGATCAGGCCGCTGTTGTGCTCGTGGGCACCCTCGACGATGCGGTCGTCAGCTACATGGTGATGCACCTGTCATCGTCGAAAGATCGCGGCATCATCAGGCATGCCTACGTCGAGGCAGAGGCTCGCGAACTCGGACTCGGTGACACCCTCGTCGAGGTAGCGATCGCAGCAGTGCGCGCGGCGGGTCTGGCCGGCATCGAAGCTGTTGCCCTGCCAGGAGATCGCGAGACCAAGAACCTCTACGAACGTGCCGGGCTGACCGCGCGCAAGCTCACGGTGTATGCGTCGCTAGCAGCGACACCGCTGAGCTGATTGGGCTACTTGCCCTGCCAGTTCGGAAGTCGCTTCTCGATGAACGCGGTGAGGCCCTCTTTGGTGTCTTCGCTCTGCATCACCTGTGCGAACTCACTGTTGGTCAGGTTCTTGAGCGTCTCGTCGTCGCTATAGGCGGCGGCTAGGACGACCTTGCGGCTGGCGTACACGGCCAACGGCGCAGCTGCCGTGATTTGGGTGGCCAACGTCATGGCTTCGTCGAAGGCTTCGCCGGGCTCGGCCAGACGAGAGACGAGACCGAGCTCGTATGCACGCTGCGCAGTGAAGGGCTCGCCGGTGAGGATGGCCTCCATCGCCGCGGCCTGACCGATTGCGCGGGGGAGTCGGAACAGCCCGCCAGCGCCAGCAATGAGATTGCGCTTCACCTCAGCCAGACCGAACGATGAACGCGTGCTTGCGACCACGAGATCTGCGGCGAGCACGATCTCGCAGCCACCCGCAGTTGCGAGACCATCGACGGCAACAACGATCGGTTTGGTGCGCTCGCGATACACGAATCCAGCAAACCCGCCCCGGCGGGTATTTAACCCCCCGGCCTGACCGCTGTTGATTGCCTTCAGATCTGCACCAGCGCAGAACACGGGCCGCTCCTGGCCGGCGGTGTTGGCACGCAGCACACCGACCCATACCTCGGGGTCAGCCTCGAGCGCGTCGATGGCTGCCTCCATCGCAGTGGCGACGTCGCCGTTGATGGCATTGCGCGCCTCTGGACGATTGAGGGTGATGACCGCGATGCGGCCCTGTGTTTCGTACTCGACGATGTCTGACATGACATCGATGGTAGAGGCGAGCGTGGCTCGGGTGCGAACCGATCCGAGACTCACACCGTTTCGGAGGTGGTCTCCACGATGGACGGGTCTGTGTCCGCAACCGGTGGTGCGTCGGCGGTGACCGCTTCAGCCGCAACAGTTTCGGCCGTCACAGTTCCGGCGACGACTACTTCAACTGCTACTTCTGCGACCGGTATGAGCTCGACAGCGGCCTCCACAGGCGCAACAGGCACCGTCTGCTTGGGTGCTTTGGGTGAGCCACCGGTAGACGTCTTCGGAGCCCCTGCCTTACGAACCGGCGCACCCGGGCGCGTGGGGCGCATTGGCTTGGGCATCGTGGAACCGGCGGTAACCTCGAAGCCGAACAACGCTGCAATGTGCGGGAGTGCCGGTGCGAGACGTTTCACCGTTGCGGTCAGTTCGTCGCTGAGTTGCGTGGGTGGTGCGACTGGCTTGATCAACGCACGACAAGGCGCGAACGCGGCAGCTTCGAGTACAGCTGACCAGCGGTCGGGCATCGCATCGGCTGTGAGCGACGCCGTAGCGGCGTCGGCGAGCAGCGTTGCCAATTCGGCCGGAAAACGCACGCCTGCCTTGGGAGGTTGCGACGACAGCTTGAGCGCACGAACCACTCGGCCAACACCGATGGCAGCGGTGATGTCGTCGAGCCACAACAGCAACTCGCTTTCCTGCTTGGCGATCAGCGCAGCCTTGAGCTCGGCAGCGAGAGCACGCGTACTCTCGTCGCGGGCAATCACGGGGTCTTCCGACGACGCGACGACAGATCGCAAATCGGGCAGTGCCAGTTCGGCCAGGTCTGACTTGGCAGCCTCGGCACGATCCAGCCATTCAGCGACGCGCAGCTTTGGGAGCAGCTGCTCGGCCATCTGAATGAGGCCTGCGGCGGGAATCTCTTCCTTGCCCTCGGCCTTCAGGCGAGCGTTCTGTTCTTGCACCGCTTGACGTACAGCAGGGATACCACCCTGCAGCGCTCGTTCGGCGACGGGTCGCTGCGCCTCGGGCAGGTCGGCCAACACGGCGCTGCGGTGGGCGCGGCCCGGCTTGAGGCGCTTGGGCTTCGGGCGCTGCTCGAGTTCTGGGGGTGGTGTGAAGTTGGGACGGATTCTACGGCTGCGGTCGGCGCCTGTGGTGTCTCCCGGAGCACGCGCTGGTCGGTTGTCATCGCGCCGCGGACGACGATCAGCATCGGAGCGCGGCGCACGGTCGGCGTCACTTCTAGGCGGCCGATCGCCATCGGGACGACGAGGCGGACGGTCACGACGATCGCCGCGATCACTCCGATTGCCGCGATCATTCCGGTCGTGCTTGGCGAGCTGTTGGGTGACCGGCTCGAAGTCGCGCGAGCTAGGCAGAATTTCCAGTAGCCCACTCTTGTCGGCCTTGGCCTTGATCGGCGCAACGCTGAGTACTCGTGAACCATCGAGCTCGACCTCGACATCGGCGCGCAACACGTCGCCGACTTTGGAGGCATCAGGAAGGACGGCCGAGTCGAGCATGCCCTTTGGCTCGCGAGCCCCAGCTGCGCGCCACGTCCAGGTGCCGTCGGGGCGCGTGCTCGTTAGTTCGATCTCAATCCTGCGGGACATATGGACAGCACGCTATCCGGTCGAGTCACACACTCTGCACCCAGCACTCTCACAACGCCAGGGTTGTTGTTCGACGGCCGCTGGTCTGTACCGTTGATAGGTGCCGATATACGCACTGGGCAACCAGGTTCCCGAGATTCACCCGGACGCGTTCATCCATCCTGACGCGGTCATCATCGGCTCAGTGTTCGTCGGCGCCGACTCCAGCGTTTGGCCCTGCGCAGTGCTGCGCGGCGATGACGGCGAGATCTTCGTGGGAGCGCGCACCTCGATCCAAGATGGCAGCGTGTTGCACACCACTCCCGAATGGCCAACCACGGTGGGCGATGACTGTGTGATTGGCCACATTGTTCACCTCGAGGGTTGCGTCATCGAGAATCAGTGTCTGGTGGGCAACGGCTCGATCGTGATGCACAAGGTGAGGGTTCACACGGGTGCAGTCGTTGCCGCCAACTCGGTGCTGCTCAATGGCACCATCGTTCCGTCGGGCGCGCTCGCTGCGGGTGTGCCAGCAGTGATCAAACCGGGCAGAGCCAAGATCGAATACATCGACGAGGCGGCGCAGAGCTACGTCATTCGCTCGCGCCGCTACCGCAACTCGCTGCGGCGCATCGACTAGTTGCTTCGATGCTGGCTCTGGTGCTTACAGTAGGTCTCGGTGACGTCGAAGTTGCTTCTGACGAACTCTGGACGCTCGGGGTCGTGGCTGTCGAGGAACGTTCCGGCGTCGCCCCTGGCTCGGTCGAACTGTGGACATCATTGGGCGACGATGTTTCGTCGGTGACTTCGTCGCTCGAGGGTCTGGGCCATCTGTGGTCGTGGCGGTTCGAGACCGTCGACGAACGCGTGAGCGAAACGTGGCGCGACCACGCGACCGTCACATGGATCAGTGACGATCTGTTTGTGCGTCCGGCGTGGCTCAAGGGCGCAGCACCCGATGTCGACGGCGTCCAGGCGATCAGCATCGAGCCCGGCGCGACGTTCGGGATGGGCGACCATCCCACGACGGTGCTGTCGTTACGGGCGCTGCGCGCAGTGATGTCTCCCGGGGCAACTGTGCTCGATGTCGGATGCGGCAGTGGCATCTTGGCCATCGCTGCGTGCCTGTTCGGCGCTACGCATGTTCGCGCCATCGACATCTCGCCAGCGGCCGTGCCGACCACCGTCGACAACGCTGAGCGGAACAATGTGTCCGAACGCATCACCGTCTCAACCACGCCACTGGCGGAAGTCGACGAGCACTTCGACGTGGTGGTCGCGAATATCCTTGCCCCGGCATTGATCGATCTCGCCGACGACCTCACACGGGCGTTGTCGCCGAGCGGTTCACTCGTGATCAGCGGCATCCTCGCCGAGCGCCACCAACATGTGCTCGATGCGCTAGCGCCATTGCGTGTTGTTGACCGGGCCGACCTCGACGGCTGGACGGCGATTACGCTTGCCCGGTAATCACCCTTGGCTTGCGATCAACGCCTCAATGTCTTCCAACCCGGGCAACGAGGGCACCGCACCGGCGTGGGTAGTCGCCAATGCTCCTGCAGCCGAAGCGAACCGCAGGGCATTGGTGAGATCGCTGCCACGCGACAACGCCGCAGCAAACGCCCCACAAAACGCATCGCCCGCGGCGGTGGAATCCACCGCATCGACGGCGAAGGCGGGCACCGTGATGTCGGGGCCGCCTGGAGTGCACAGGCGCGCGCCACGAGCACCCATTGTGATCACGACGGCGCGTGCACCGAGCGCCAACAAGTGATCGCTCCCACCCAGAATCTCGGCCTCGTGCTCATTGGGTATCACCACATCGCAAAGTGCAAGCATGTCGCCCCTCAATACCGCCGCGGGCGCAGGATTCAAGATCGTGATGGCACCTGCGGCTCGCGCCGCGAGCAACGCTGCGTGCACCGCCGGCACCGGCACTTCGAGTTGTACGAGCAACACGCGCGCCGAGTCCGCCATCGCACGCACATCGTTGGCGGTCAATGCGCCATTCGCCCCGGGCACGACGATGATCGAGTTCTCCGCTTGTGCCGACACACCGATGAGGGCTCGTCCCGTCGGTATGTTCTCAAGCGTTCGTAGTGCCGATTGATCGATCGATTCCGCACTCAACGTCGCGACGAGTTGTCTCCCAGCATCGTCGTCACCGACCGCACCGACGAACGCGCATCGAGCGCCCGCCCGCGACGCAGCGACCACCTGATTCAAACCCTTGCCGCCCGCGTGCTCGGCGTAGGTGAATCCCAACACTGTCTCGCCAGGGCCCGGAAGCCGATCGGTTGTCGCAACGAGATCAACGTTTGCGCTTCCCACCACGCACACATCGAACAGGGGAGTAGTCATGATCCCGGCTGATCGACTACATGGCTGGCAGGGCGGAACACCGGCGGGCGTTTGCCGAGAAACGCCGAGACCGCCTCGGCGTGTTCCGGCGACTTCCAACACTCGGCGAGCAGGGCCTGTTCACGCTGTTGGATCACAGTGAGGTCGGTCTCGACCAGGTTCTCGGTCAGCAATTGCTTGGTCATACGGAGTTGAGGATCGGGGTTCTTGGCGTACGAATTCGCGATCGCCATCGCGGTGGTCAGGAGCTCGTCGGGTTCGACAAGTACGTCGGCCAGGCCGATACGTGCCGCTTCGGCAGCGGGGATCACCCGGCCCGACAGGAACAAATCGCTGGCGTTGCCGAACCCGACGCGCGCTGCGAGCAGGCGTGTGCTTGCGAGTTCGGGCACAAGTCCCATCGTGATGAAGCCCATCCCGAACTTGGCGGTGCTCGACGCAACGATGCGGTCGACGGGAAGGATCATCGTCACGCCTATGCCGACGGCGGCACCGTTCACCGCAACAACCATGGGCTTCGAGCGGCGCACCAACGCAACCCAATCGAGGCCAGCTGGCATTCCGCCCACCCCGTCGGCGGTGTTGTTGCCGGGATCGTCACCGTCGATGCGTGTTTGGAACGTGGCCTGCATGTCTGCACCGGCGCAAAACCCTCGGCCTGCACCTGTCATCACGATGGCGCCAACCGCTGACTCGGCGTTGGCTGTGTTGATGGCGTGAGCCTGTTCCTCGGCCATGCGTGGCGTCCACGCGTTCAATCGGTCGGGACGGTTCAGCGTGATGATCGCGATGGGGCCCTCGACGCTGTAGGTGATTTGGCTGTATTCCACAGCCGCACTGTAGAACGCGTGGCCGTCGCAAGCCGACGGCTGTGAGCGTTGTGCGTTCAGCCCACGCCGCGGGCGCGCACGCCGATGGGGGCGATCAGGCGATAGCCAGCCGTGTGGCGTTCGTCCTCTGACTCGCCACCCCAGAAGCCGTACTCATGGTTGTCGCGTGCATACATGCGACAGGTTGAGTTCACGTTGCAGCTGGCGCAGACCGATTTGGCCATCGCCTCGCGCCGATCGCGGGACTGGGGCCGTTCGGCAGGTGCGGGGAAGAACAGATTTGTCAAACCCTTGCATGCGGCCTCTCGCATCCACCGATCATCGGTGGCCTCACGATGAAACATGATCTCGACTGCAGCCATGGATCCCCCTGGACCAAGTTGTGTTCGGCGCTCGTAGGACACGAGTGCTTCTTTCTGCACGACCCCCGAAGTCGTCGGACCGATCTTAGGCAGAACTAATTGTGGAGTCAATTGCACCCTGCAACGAAATATTCGTTCCGGCCCGTGCCTGCTGCTGGGCATCCCGCACCGTTCCCACACCGTTCCCACACTGTTCCCATCCCAGGTTCGCATCCCAGGTTCGCATCCCGGGTTCGCATCCCAGGTTCGCATCACCTGTCCGGTCATGGGCCGAGCAGTTGGCGAACACCGTCGGCGAATCTGTCCACGTCGTCGTCGGTGGTGTCCCACGCAGTCATCCACCTGACCTGACAACTCGGCACGTCCCAGTCCCAGAAGAAACACCAGTCACGAAGTTCGTCGATCGTTCCTGCCGGAAGGTGAGGGAACACAGCATTCACCGCCGGGGGAGCGTCGTAGTCCACACCCGGAATGTGCCTGGTGCGTTCGTAGAGCCGAGTCGCCATCGAGTTGGCATGACCCGCAAGCGACAACCACAAGTCGTCGCTCAACAACGCGTTGAACTGAGCTGCGACGAAACGCATCTTTGATGGCAACTGCGTAACTTGTTTGCGGACGTAGGGCGCGACGTCGGCGAATCGTGCGGTGAGATACACGACGGCCTCGCCATACATCATCCCATTCTTCGTCGCACCAAAGGTGAGCACGTCGACGCCTGCGTCGACGGTCATCGCACGTAGCGCCGCCTGCGTGCCACCGGCAGCGGCGACCGCATTTGCCAACCGAGCGCCGTCCATGTGAACCGACATCCCCAAACGGTGTGCTGTGTCACACAGTGCGGCGATCTCGGCCGGACTGTAGGCGGTACCCAGTTCGGTGCTCTGAGTCAGGCTGACGACACCGGGTTGGGCGTGATGCATGTTGCCGAGCACGTGGGCCTGCTGCTCGATTTGCGCGGGCACGAGCTTGCCATCGGGACAGTCAAGGTCGATCAGCTTGGCCCCGAGAATGCGCTCGGGCGCGCCGGTCTCGTCGACGTTGATGTGCGACCAGTTGGTGCACAGCACCGCTTGGGCCGGCGCCAGCATGGTGGCCAACGCCATCACGTTCCCGCCAGTTCCGCCCCAGACCAGAAACGCCTGCGCCTGTACGCCGAACAGATCGCGCATGCGCTCGTTCAGCTCAGCCGTCCACCGATCGGATCCGTATGCAAGGGCATGGCCGTCATTTGCAGCGTGCAGCGCACTCATCACCGTCGGATGGACTCCGGCGGCGTTGTCGCTGGCGAAGGCGCGCAGCGGTGGAGGAAGGCTGATCATTCCTTCAGTATGGCGGTTCTGGTGGCGCTGGCGTCAGACACGCGCCAGCAGGCACAAAACATCACACACCAAACACGGTAGTGATCATCCGACCCGTTCGTTCGCCGGCGCTCATAGCGAGATCGGTCACCACGAAAGCCCGCTGCAGCCATCGGTCGAGACCGTTGAATCGGGGAGTGAACGGGCTCCGGCCGTGTACCACCATGTCGTTATCGATGATCACCAGATCGCCTGACTCGAGCACAACGCCGTCGTGGTGGGCCGAGAGTGCCTGCCCGAGGAGATGCAATACCCGCTCGGCCTCTTCGTCGATGCCGACCATGAGGTCCTCGTCGAAAACCATTGACGGGTTGGCGAACGTTCCCGACAGCACGGCGATGGGCGCGCCGAGCGTGTTCGAGCGGCCGTGCAGATAGCTCTCGTCGACTGCGCAACGAAAGCGGGGTTCGAACAACACCTCGATCACCGAGGGATCGAGATGCGCAAGAGCAGCCTGCACGGAGGCCACAGTCGTGCGCGCCTGCGGATCGCCGCGAAGACACAGCAGGAGCAGGTACTTCGGTCGATGTGGATGAAATGCTGCCTCGGTGTGGAACATCAGGTTGACCTTCGACGATGTCGAGGTTTGACGACCTGACGACTCTTTCACCGGAACGATGTTCTGCACCACGTCGCCGCCGTGTTCGGGTTGATAGCCAACAGCGTCGCCGAGCAGCGCGGCGACCGACAGCAGCAGGAGCTCCGTCGCGTTCGACTTGTTGGTGGGCTCGGTGGGCGCCGACGGCGTTCGCGGAAGTTTTCCGATCGGTAGACCGCGCAGCAGCAGGCAGCCAGAGGGGTGCGCATCGGCGCGGAACTGCGCGACCCGATCTCGAATACCGCTCGGCAGACGTGCCGACTGATCGGTGGCGAACCGAACGAGCGCCTCATCGTCGGTGAAGAGATCGGAATACATATTCCAAGTCTAGCATCTCTCGGAATATTCCTGCCGCTGCGCAGCCGCTCGGTGTCGTGATGCGCAGCTACGATGGCCGCCATGCAGGTCGCAGGGCGTATCACCGATGCCGGGTCGGCGCTGACGACTGCCGAACGGCGCGTCGCAGAGGTGGTGCTCAGTACCCCTCAGCTCGTCGCTTTCGGCACTGTTGCCGAACTTGCCGACGCCGCAACGGTCGGTGCCGCAACTGTCGTCAGACTCGCGGCCAAATTAGGCTACGACGGTTTTACAGCACTGCAGGCCGCGGTGCAAAATGAGCTGTCGAACCAACTCCGCCCCGCTGCTGTTCGAATCAGAGAGGCCGTGGGCGGGGTGGGGGTGCGCCGACATTTGCAACGCGAACTCGACAATGTGCAGAACACCTTGCTCGGCGTTGACGAGGACACCATCGCCGCTGCCACGGCGCATCTCGCCGATCTCTCTCGTGCCGTCGTGGTCCTCACCGGTGACGCGTCGACCGGTATTTGCACCCAGTTCGTGGGCGATCTTGCGTCGTTGCGACCCGGAGCCGAGCTGTTGAAGGGCAACGAAGTTGCAGTTAGCAGGCGGCTCTCGCAGATCCAAAAGGGCGACACGGTGGTTGCGGTCGACCTGCGCCGCTACGACCGGTGGGTTGTCGAAGCGGCCACCGAGGCCAAGCGTCGCGGCGCCTGGCTGTTGGCGCTCACCGACAGCGCCTTGTCTCCGTTGGCGGGGATTGCCGACGCATCGATGGTGCTCACCGCCGGTGGTATCGGCCCCTTCGATAGTCACGTCGGTACGCTCTCGCTGCTCAACGTTCTCGTCGCGGCCGCTGCTGAACAGCTGCGGGATACCGCGACCGAACGCCTGGACCGAGCCGAAGCAGCGTGGAGTGCCCGCTCTCAACTGATCGACCGCTGAGCAACCCAGTGATCCGTTACGGTTCACGCCACAGCGATTAGTTTTGTCAGGATGACAAAACGCACGGTCGACCGGGAGGCAGGGGAGCGGAAGTGTCTGTGGTGTCGACGGCCGCTGCCGGACCCCGCCACAACAGGTCGGCCGCGGATCTACTGCCGCCAGAGTTGTCGGCAGCAGGACTACGAGGCACGCCTGCGGTCGAGCGAACTCAGCCTGGGGGACAACGAATTGGTCGTGGTCCGCTGGCAGTTCGACGAACTTCGTGACGCCGCCCACGTACTCGCCTACGCCGTGGACGACTCCGAGAGAGACCTGCTCGGCGCGGCCAACGCAACCAAGGCTGAACTGCGCGAGATGCTCGTCTGGCTGCTCGAGGCGGCGCGGCCTGTGCGCGACCTGTGTCGATGACCTTTGGCCCTATCGGGCGTGCGAGCCGTGCCATACCCTGAAATCACAGGTCGGCAAGAAACCGTCCGGCCGAACGACTCAAAGCGAGAGCATCTCATGTCCCTCAGTCACACGATCGTCTGGCTCGATCACCACAACGCCGAGATCATCGATTTCTCCTTTGACGACAAACATGTGCTCCACGTACACCATGAAGGCGGCGATCGGAAACTGCACCACAAGGTGAACACGATCGGTTCCGGAAAGGTCCTCGAGGATCGCAGCTTCTACAACGACATCGTCACGGCGATGGACGACGCGCACAAAGTGCTGATCACCGGACCCGGCAACGCAAAGTTGACGCTCAAGAAGCACATCGACAAGTACCAGCCGTCGCTCGCCAAGCGCGTTGTCGGCGTCGAGACGCTCGATCATCCATCAGTCGGAGAGCTGCTTGCATATGCGCGCCGTTTCTTCAAAGGAGTCGATCAGATGGCCGGCGACATCGACTGAGCGAATCTGCACCGGGGGGTGCCAGTATCGGGGGTGTTTCGTCAGGATGACGAAACAACCCCGATACAACAGTTGTGGGAGGGTGTTCGCACGATGCACTCACGGCTTGGCCCGTATGCACAGATGATTGCCGACGGACACGGCGACGTGGAGTTCTGACGGGGTCGCGCGTGGCGCATTGGCCGGCGAGGACCAAAACCCCGGACCGTCTTGCCCGATGAAGGAGCGACCTACGTCACCGAAGGGTCGACGCCGGACTCACGACTCGTTGTCGCCAACGCCCATAATGCTCGTTATGTCAACTCTACGTTATGGGGGCTGTGCGGTGCTGGGCGAAGGGCGCTCCCCTGGGGCGGAGCGACGGCGCGCCCTCGTCGCCCTGATCGCGAAGTAGCGCTGTGGCGGCCCCTCTTGGCGCCGTGGAGCGCTACTTCGGTCGCGCAGACCTGCGGGGTGCGTCCGACCAATTGACTCATGTCCTACCGACCGAGGTCGCCGCCACGCGGCACCGCGCAATGAGCGCCAGCCGGATGCATACCCGCGCCGGGCCGCGCCGTGATTCTCGTCTACAGCTTCCGCAACTCGTAGCGCGTCGCGCTCGCGAGCTCAGCTCCGAACGCCTAATCGGCGGCGTCGGCGGCGAGTAGGTTCCGCTCGTGCACTGCGCGCAGCATCACCGGATCAACTCCCCTCGCAACAGCGTGCTGCGCGAGACCGAGCACGTCCTTGGGCAGGCATGCACCGTCGTAGGGGCGGCCGCCACGGATGCCGTACTCAGGATTCCAAGACGCTTCCGCAGACCGGCTCACGATGTCACCAACGACGTCGGGGTTTGCTCCCTGCGCCACCGCAATGGCATGCATTTCGTTCCAGAAGCTGATCTTGGTGGCGTTGTAGGCGTTGTGGGCGCACTTGGCCAACTCTGCTTCAGTCAACGAACACAGCACGACGTGCTCACCAGCGAGCGGGCCCACCAGAGCCATCACCAGAGACGCCGACTCCTCGTCGGACGAACCGATCACGGTGATCCGCGGACGCAACGCATCGTCGAGGGCTGAGGCCGCCCGAAGGAATTCGGGCACGTGCACGAGCGAGAACGGCGCAGCTGCATCGTTTCCTATCTCTGCCTCAAGCCATGAGGTAACCGGTCCGGAGCATGTGCCAGGCGGAACCGTTGAGCGCACCACGATGAGAACGTGATGTGTGGCCAACACGATGGAGCGGCCTATCGAACGAATGCACGCTTCGAGTTCGATCAGCGCATAGCCGCTTGCATCCGCAGGAGTCGGGACACACACCAAGACCATGCACGGCTCGTCGGGAATCACGAGTTGAGTCGAGCAGTCAAGCCCCGCAGTAGCGAGCGACGCGCACCGATCAGCGGATGAGTCGACGAACGAGACACGCCTCGACATGCTCAGTAGCGCACGCCCGCAGGCCTCCCCCACTACGCCGGCTCCGACCACGATGATGCGCATCTCGACGAGCGTAATTGTTCGGGGTGAACCGAAGCAGATTTTCAGAAGCCGAGTCGGGCGAATGTCTCGAGGTGGCGGACTGCGACGGCTTTGTTGCTGAGGTGGACCTGCGCCGCAAGGGCGCCAAGACGGCTCGCTTCGGCGTCGAAGCTGTCGAGCGCCAGCGAGAGCCCCTCGGCTGAGCCGGCGGGAAACACCGTACCCATCCCCCAGATCTTGACGAGGTCTGCGGCGAAGGAGTGATCGGATGCGATGACTCCGCGCCCGTGGGATATCGCGTCCATGAGCGTGCCAGAGTTGCGGCGATAACCCGGATGGAAGGAGAGCAGCGATACATCCGCTGCGGCGTAGACGCGTTCGCGAAAGGCGGGGTCCACGAATCCACCGAACACCAAGGGTCGGGTCACCCAGCTCTCGACTGCGTGTTCATCGGCGTGGCGTGCGACCTTTCCGGAAACAATGAGCAGCCAGTCGGGACGATCACGAAAGGCTGTGAACACCGTCGTCGGATCGTGGCTGGAGTGACCACCGCCGAACAGCAATGCCACGGATTGCGCTTGGTCGATGCCGAGGGCGCGACGTGCAGCCGCTCGCGTCTCGCTCACAGCCCGGCAGCCAGCGAGGAGGAGCTGCTGCCCAGCAAGGCCCGGCAATTCCGCTTCGACGGTTGCGATCAACGACGCATCGGGTACCGCCAGCGTCACCCTCGGCTGCGGTCGCCCCGTGATCATCCGGAACCGATGCGCAGCTCGAGCGACCTCGGTGTTGAACGAGCCGGCGCCCGGCGCAGCGTGGTGCAGAATGACTGGCCGTTTCCCCGCAACCAGCGCGAATACCGCGGGGTTCGCCTCGCCCGTGACGACGACAATCGCGACGGGCTGTACCGAACTCTTCCCCGCCGCTCGACGGGTCTCCAGAGCGAGAATGGCGGTCCGGATCAGAGTGCCGCTGCGACGCAGGACTCGAACCTCACGCCCTCGGATGCTTCGTATCGTTGCGGCTTGCGTGAACATCCAACCAGCGAGCGCGCCGAATTGCCGCGTCGGCCAAGGCGCCGCAACGGTTGATCGCAACGCCCAGCCCTGCGAGGTGAGTACCTCGACATGTGCGCCCGCTTCGGCGAAGCCATCGGCAAGCTCTGCGAAGCGCTTCGGGAAGTGGCCAGAGAGGAGATGAGCGAGCGGTTCCACGACCAAGACCGCCCCATCCCAACGCTGGGCCGCTACCGACGACGCGGCGTCCTCGTTGTCGTGCACGTGTTCATTTTAGAGCACACTTGCGAGCGGTCGCTCCTCGGCGGGATGATCCGCGTTACCCGAATCGTCGACGGAGGCACCCACGGCCACGCGAGCCCCGCGCACGCGCTCGGTGACCGCCACAACGGCCGATTGCAGGCCGTACGCAATTGCGAGAACGAGGCCGGCGACAACACCATCGAGCCACCAGTGATTCGCCGTCGCAGTGACCGCCAAGATGGTGAGGATCGGGTGCAGGAGCACGAGCCAACGCCATCTGCTGGTGCTGATGATGACGACGGCGAAGCCAACGACCAGCGACCACCCCACATGCTGCGACGGCATGGCCGCCAGTTGGTTCGACAGGCCGCTTCCTCCCCTGCCGTACACCGACTGTCCGTAGAGCAGACCGGCGTCGACGAAACCAAGTTCTGGCAGGAACCTCGGCGGGGCCATGGGGATCATCTGGATCGTGAGGCAGCCAGCGATCATCAGCGCCAGGCTCGTACGCACCCGCGAGTAGCGATCCCTATGGCGGATGAACAGCCAGATCAGCAGGATGGCCACAGCCGGTACGTGTACCCCGCCGTAGTAGATGTTGAGGAACTGCATCACCAGCTTGTGGTTGATGAGCGCTTGTTGCAGCGCCACCTCGCTCGGCAGGTGCAGGTGCTGTTCGAGATGCCACAGCCAGTACGCGTGGTCGATGGCTCCTGCCGTCTTGTCGATGGCCAGGTCGTGCGCGTACTGCCACAGGGCGTACAGCGCGAGCACCAACGACAGTTCGCGCATCGCCGACACAGTCGGGCTGATCCACGGCCGCGAGATCAGCCGGAGGGAAAACGCGATGACGATCAACGCAGCAGCGATCTTGAACGCCGTCTGCCATGACAACAACATGTGCTCACCTCCTCCCGTTGCGGTGTTCCATGTTCGCACGCCGAGCCCGCACCGCGCGTCCGCAGTGCATCTATCCTTCGGCAATGGTCATTCGACGTGCACGAATTGACGACCGGGACGCCCTCTATGAGATCTGCTTACGCACCGCCGACGCAGGGGCCGACGGCACACACCTCTACCACGATCCCGAGCTGCCGGGGCAGATGTGGGTCGGCAGCTATCTCGCGCTCCAACCCGATCTCGCGTTCGTCTACGAGGATGGGGTCGGTGTGGCTGGCTACGTCATCGGGGCGTACGACACCGTCGGGTTTGAGGACCTTTGCGAGCGCCATTGGTGGCCACCACTTCAGCGTCAGTACCCCAATCCAGTCGATGTCCTCCGTCACGAGCGCAGCCGGGACCAGCAACTCCATCGAGCAATTCATCGCCCGATGCGCACCCCCGTCGAGCCAATCGCAACGTTTCCATCGCACCTGCACATCGACCTTCTCCCCCGCGCCCAGGGAACCGGCCGTGGACGAGAATTGATGGATGCGATGTTCGGTGCACTCCGCGCCAAGGGGTCGCTCGGAGTGCACCTCGGCGTGAGCCCGCGCAACACACGAGCCGTGCGCTTCTACGACCACCTTGGTTTCAGCACCCTCGCCGACTACGGCCAACATGGTTTGTTGTTGGGGCTGGTGTTGAAGTCCGGGTGACTCGAAAGGGGCTCGGTGCAGGGATTCAGTCGGCGGTGCAGAGCGCGGCGAGGCTGGCGATGGCCGTAGTGCGACGCGATTCACGCAGGATGTTCTCGTCGAGTCCGTTGGTGCAGTACCCGAAGCTAAGGCCCGTCACAGGATCGCCCCACGCAATTTGGCCCTTGGCGCCGTTGTGGCCGACAGTCAGCGGCGACACAGTGCGGCCCATGCCCCGGAAGTTGCTCTTGTCGTCGGCGCCGGCTTGCACCAGTCCGAGGGTGCGGTTCGCTGGAACGCCCGTCATCAGATCGGGGAAATTGTTGCGAACGTTGGTCGTGACGTCGTGGAGCACCGCCGCGTCCCACATGCCGCCCGGGTTGTGCAGCACAGCCTGGTAGTACAGCGCCAGATCGGCGGCCCGCATCACTCCGCCCCCACCGGGCATACCCACGCGTTGCGCTGCGGGATCATTGAAACCCATCAGCGCCGCGGATGTGACCTCGGTGACGGGGAGTTCACTCACCCCGAAGGCCGCCATCAGTTCCGCAGCAGAGGCTTGTTCGCCGACCAACATCAGCTCCGCAGCGGGATGCGGCACATCGCCCAGCACGCGCCCGAGTCCCGCAGGCGTGGTGACCCGGTCCTGCACCACATCGCGATAGTCACTACCGGTGAGTCGTTCAATGATCTCGGCCAGTACCCAGTGAGCCGACGATGGGTGGTACTCGAAACGCGTTCCCGGCTTCCAGTTCAGTCGCCACTTTGCGAACGCCGCAGTGCGACCCGCGCTCGTGTCTCCCTGCGTGACCGGCAGCGGCGCAGCCGGAAAGCCCGAGGTGTGCAGCATCACCTGCTCGATGGTGATCACATCTTTGCCGTTGGTCCCGAACTCGGGAACAAGCTCGATGACCAGCTGTGCCGGGTCGACCAGACCATCGCCGATCAATGCCCACATCGCTCCGGCGACAAATGCCTTCGTGGCTGAGTAGACAACATAACGAGTTTCGCGTGTGGCATCACCGAATGTTTCGAATGCAACAAGTTCACCTTGGTACGCGAGCGCGACCTGAGCCGATGGCAGTAGGCCGGCATCGACCTCGCGTCGGGCTCGGTCGAGCAGCTTCTGTACGGCCGCCTGATTGATCGTCATGTCAGTACCCCCTGGAGTCGGGTGGAGCCTACGCGTAATAGCGCAGGCGTCTACACTCGGCGCCATGACAGTGCCCGTGACTCTGCTGGTGGGCATCATCATGGGCTCGCGGTCCGACCTCGAGACGATGCAACATGCGCTCGACACACTGAACGCCCTGAGCGTACCGTTCGAGGCGCGAGTGGTCAGTGCTCACCGCACCCCCGATCTGCTTTTCGAGTACGCATCCGGCGCGAGAGCACGAGGTATTGAGGTGATCATTGCCGGTGCCGGCGGCGCGGCGCACCTGCCCGGCATGTGTGCCGCCAAGACCACCCTGCCCGTGCTCGGCGTTCCCGTGCAATCGAAGATGCTCTTGGGAGTCGACTCGTTGCTCTCGATTGTGCAGATGCCCGCCGGCGTTCCCGTCGGGACATTGGCCATCGGGCGGGCCGGGGCCATCAACGCGGCTTTGCTTGCGACCAGCATCGTCGCGCTGTCGCGCCCCGACATTGCCGAACGCCTCGCCGCATTTCGCGCATCGCAGACCGAGACCGTGTTGGACGATTCCTGGATCGAGGGTGGCCCATGACCCCCCGTGAACATCGTGGTTAAACCCATTCTGCCCGGTTCGACCATCGGCATTCTGGGCGGCGGCCAACTGGCGCGAATGCTCGCATTGGCGGCGCGTCCAATGGGGTACCACATCGTGGTCCTAGACCCGGACCCGCACTGTCCGGCGGCGGGCGTATCCGATTCCGTCGTTGCTACCTCCTACGACGATGCCGAGGGACTCGCGCGTCTGGCTGCGATGGCCGATGTGGTGACACTCGAGTTCGAGAACGTGCCCAGCAACGCCCTGGCTGCGCTGGAAAGCGTGGTGCCCGTTCGTCCCGGCCGACACGTTCTAGAGATCGCCCGCGACCGCATCTTGGAAAAGACCTTCCTCAACTCCATCGGCATCGAGACTGCGCCGTGGGCGGCGATCGAAACCGAGGGCGAACTTGCGGCCGCGGTCAGCACTGTCGCCTTTCCCGCCATCATCAAGACCTCCAGGCTGGGTTACGACGGCAAGGGGCAGTTTCGTGTCGCCAACGCCGATGAGACGACAGCCGCGTGGCAGCGATTGGGTAGAGACCCGGCCGTCATCGAATCTCTGGTCGACTTCACGCTCGAGATTTCGGTGATCGTTGCGCGCTCGCCCAGCGGCGAACAGTGCGCCTTCGCACCCTTCGAGAACGAGCACTGCAACAGCATTCTCGATCTCACCTCTTGGCCTGCCCGCATCTCGGCCGACGTCGCCGCACTCGCGATCGAAACGGCACTCGCTATCGCTCGTGACATCGATGCCATTGGGCTGCTCACGGTCGAGATGTTCGTGGTGCAAAGCACAGGCGCAGGTGCCACGCGGGTGATTGTGAACGAGCTCGCACCGCGGCCGCACAACTCGGGTCATGTCACCATCGAAGCTGCACGAACGTCTCAATTCGCGCAGGCCATCCGCGCGGTGTGCGGCCTTCCGCTCGGCGACGTGTCACCCCTCTCCCCCGGAGCGATGGCCAATGTGCTCGGCGATCTGTGGACCGATGACCCCACTGCCGAACCGAACTGGCTGGAGGCGCTCGGCGCTGGGGCAAACCTCCACCTGTACGGAAAACGGGAGGCGAGATCCGGGCGCAAAATGGGTCACCTCACCGCACTCGGCGCCACGGTCGACGACGCGACCGCTATTGCTCTGGCCGCACGCCGGGCCCTGAAGGGCACCGTGCCGTGAAGCTCGACGTGCAGTTCAACTCCGGCACCACGCCATGGCCGCACATGCTCGATGCCGTGCTCGCCGCAGAGCACCACGGCTACGGGGTTGCCTGGGTGGTCGATCATCTCTCCGGGCAGGTGATGCGCGGCGATCGGATGCTCGAGTGCTTCACACTCACCGGAGCACTCGCAGCGACAACTACATCCATCGGAATTGGCACACTCGTCGCCAACGTGTGGAACCGGCCCGTTGGAGTACTCGCTGCCGCGGCCGCAAGTGCACAGCTGATCTCGGGCGGCAGGTTGTGGTTGGGTATCGGGGCTGGTGCCTCACCCAACTCCACATTCGGGGCCGAACACGCGGCCGTCGGTATCACCCTCGACCCCGACATCGCGGCACGCCATCAACGCGTCCGCGACTTCTTGGCCGTCGCCCGCGACATGTGGACCGACGGAGTCGTCAACGGCGTCACGGGCTTTCCGGTTCCAGCCACCACTCCCCCGATCATCGTCGGCGTGAACAGCGTTGCCCTTGCAACCGTCGCGGCTACCGAGACCGACGGCATCAACATCCGCTGGAATCATCCGCGCTTCGAGGCGATCATCGATGCCGCCCGTGCGGCACGTCCGGCCGGCATGCAGCCGCTGCTCGTCACCACCTGGGAACCGTGGAGCGAATCGCTGATGGACGCCGATTCACCGCAGCGTCGGCTCTACCAACGCCTCGAGATCGACCGGCTGATCGTTGTGCACTTCGACCCGGCCGACCTGAGCTTGATCTCGCCCGTCGCGTGACGGATTCCGCTCTGGGCGTCGTTCCGTGCCCTGTCGGGCTCACATCTTCTGCCAACGTGCCGTGAGGCGTCAGCGCGCGCCGAGGAGGTCGACGACGAACACGAGGGTCTCGTTGGGCTTGATCACGCCACCGGCACCTTGGGAGCCGTAGCCCATGTGTGGCGGGATGGTGAGCCGACGGCGGCCGCCGAGCTTCATGCCGGCAACACCTTTGTCCCAACCGCTGATGACCTGACCCGCGCCGAGGCGGAACTGGAAGGTGTCGCGGCGATCCCAGCTGGCGTCGAACTGCTTGCCGGTGCTCCACGACACTCCGACGTAGTGCACGTCGACCGCCATGCCACTCCGCGCCTCGTGGCCGTCGCCCACGATGATGTCCTCGATCAGCAAATCGGTGGGCGCATCGCCCTCGGGGATGGTCACTTCGGGTTTGGTGAGATCACTCATGGTCGAGCACGCTAACCGGGCCGTGATGGCTGTGCGTAGTCTCTGCGCATGGCACTTCGCTCGACCGGTTTGTCCCACGATGAGATCTTCTCGGCGCTGCACGCACTGAAGGCCAACGACGTTCGTTGGCGCGAGGGGCGCGCCTTCACGCTGACATATAGCGCAGGGCCTGATGTATTGGCCGTTGCCGAAGAGGCGTACCGCACGTTCAGCACCGAGAACGCCTTGAACACCGATGCGTTCCCGAGTCTGCGCACCATCCAGGCCGACGTGGTCACCATCGTCACCGATTGGTTGCAGGGCGGCACCGATGCGGCGGGCTTCATGACCACCGGCGGCACCGAGAGTATCCTGCTCGCCGTCAAGGGTTCGCGCGAACGCGGTCGACGCGAACGCGGCATCAGCGCACCCAATGTGGTCCTGCCCACCAGCGCGCACGCAGCATTCGAAAAGGCCTGCTACTACTTCGGGCTCGAGAGCCGCCGCATTGCCGTGAACGACGATTGGCGCGCCAATCCTCACGCGATGGCCGACGCAGTCGACGACAACACCGTGCTCATCGTCGGGTCGGCCCCGCAGTATCCGCAAGGCGTGATCGACCCGATTCCGGTGATCGCGGCGATGGCGGCCGAGCGCGGCATCAACTGCCATGTCGATGGCTGTATGGGAGGCGTCACGCTCACCTATCTGGCCCGGCTCGGACACCACATTCCTCCGTGGAACTTCACGGTCGACGGCGTCACGAGCATCTCGGTGGACCTCCACAAATACGGCTACACCTCCAAGGGGGCGTCAGTCATCGCGTACCGCAACAAGCAGCTGCGCAGCTATCAGACCTACCTCACCGACAACTGGCTCGGCGGGATGTACGGATCCTCGGGGATCATGGGCACCAAGGGTGGCGGGTCCATGGCGGCCGCGTGGGCCGTGATGAATTTCCTCGGCGACGAGGGCTACATGCGAGTCACGGCTGCTGCCCGACATGCAGCAGAAGAGTTGGTGGCCGGCATCACGGCCCGTCCGACGCTGCGACTGCGCGCTGAGCCGGACTCCACACTGGTGTCCTTCGGCGCAGGCGAACCCGAGTCGCTCGACATCTTTGCGGTGGCCGATGCACTCTGGAAGCGGGGCTGGTACCTCGACCGCCAGGGTCCCCCGCCATCGCTGCATTGCACGGTGAACGCCGTCCACGAGGGCAAGATCCCCGCATTCCTCGCCGACCTCGATGCTGCAATCGACGATGTGGTCAATGCATCGGCCTCCGGCGTGCAGGGCGCGTACGGCACCATCGAGTAGCACTCACCCGACCAACGGGCCCGGGATATAGTCAGCACAATCGTTACGGAAATCGGGAAGTGAAATCAGCCATGGACAACCAGTTCATCGAACGGCTCGACACCTCGTTGGCGGAGTTGCGCAGCAACGGCCTTTTCAAGACCGAACGCGTCCTGCAAGGTCCCCAAGGCGCCCACGTCACCACTGCCGGATCTGATCTCGTCAACCTGTGCGCCAACAACTACCTCGGTTTGGCGAATCACCCCGCCATTCGCGAGGCGGCGCTTGCGGCCATCGAGCGTTACGGGTACGGCATGGCCTCCGTGCGCTTCATCTGCGGCACCCAGACGCCGCACCGCGAACTCGAGTACCGCCTCAGTGAGTTCCTCGGCACCGAGGACACGATCCTGTTCCCGTCGTGCTTCGACGCGAACGGCGGCGTGTTTGAGGCACTGCTCGACGAGCAGGATGCCGTGATCTCCGACTCCTTGAACCACGCGAGCATCATCGATGGCATCCGGCTCTGCAAGGCCCAGAGATTCCGTTACGAGAACAACGATCTCGACGACCTCGAGCGCTGCCTGCGAAAGTCGAGTAGCACCCGCACCCGATTGATCGTCACCGACGGCGTGTTCTCGATGGACGGCACGCTCGCGCACCTCGCCGGTATCTGCGATCTCGCTGATCGGTATGGCGCGATGGTGATGGTCGACGACTCACACGCCACCGGCTTCATGGGCGCGAACGGTCGCGGCACCCCCGAGCACTACGGGGTGATGGACCGCGTCGACATCCTCACCGGCACGCTCGGCAAGGCCTTGGGCGGAGCGAGCGGCGGCTACGTATCGGGCCGCGCCAGTGTCGTGAGTTGGCTGCGGCAACGGGCCAGGCCGTACCTCTTCTCGAACAGCGTTCCGCCGGTGGTCGCTGCAGTGACGCTGCGAGTGCTCGACCTGCTCGACCATGACCCGACTCTGCGCACCAAGGTGCACGACAACGCCCGCCACTTCCGCGCCGGGCTCACGGCGGCAGGTCTGACACTCGCACCTGGCGAGCACCCGATCATTCCGGTGATGCTCGGCGACGCCGCGTTGGCCACGACGATGGCCGATCAGCTGCTCACGCACGGCGTGTACGTGATCGGCTTTTCATATCCCGTAGTACCGATGGGCAAGGCACGCATTCGCACGCAGATGTCGGCAGCGCATACCACGGCCGACCTCGACATTGCGATTGCCGCTTTTGCCGAGGTCGCTCTCAAACTGCAACTCGCGCCAGCTGCAACCGGCAACACGGCAACCAGAGACACGGCAACCAGAGACACGGCAACCAGAGACACGGCAACCAGAGACACGGCAACCGGAGACACGGCATGAAGGCACTCATCAAACAACGGGCCGAGAAAGGCATCTGGATGGGCGATCTGCCGGTGCCCACCATTGGCCCGAATGACCTGCTGATCAAGATCGTCAAAACCGCTATCTGCGGTACCGACATGCACATCTTCCACTGGGACGACTGGGCGCAGCGCACTATCACCGTGCCGATGGCTGTGGGCCATGAATACAGCGGCAGCATCGTCGAGATGGGCAGCGAAGTGCGTGGCTTTGCCCTGGGCGACCGCGTCTCCGGCGAAGGCCACATCACGTGCGGCCATTGCCGCAACTGCCGCGCCGGCCGCCGACACCTGTGTCGCAACACCGTTGGCGTCGGCGTGAACCGCCAGGGCTGCTTTGCTGAGTACCTCAGTCTGCCCGCCGGCAATGCTTTCAAGCTGCCCGACTCGATCAGCGACGACGTGGCATCGATTCTCGATCCCTTTGGCAACGCAGTCCACACAGCGCTTGCGTTCAACATGGTGGGCGAAGACGTGCTCATCGCGGGGGCTGGACCCATCGGTGTGATGGCCGTGGCGGTGGCACGATTCGTTGGCGCACGCAATGTGGTCATCACCGACGTGAACGGCTATCGCCTCGACCTGGCCCGGCAAATGGGCGCCACTCGTGCCGTCAACGTGTCGGCGGAATCCATCGATGATGTGATGCACGACCTCGGCATGCAAGAAGGCTTCGACGTCGGTCTGGAGATGTCGGGCGCGCCGGTGGCGCTGCGCGAAATGCTCCGCACGATGCACCATGGCGGAAGCGTCGCATTGCTCGGCATCGCCCCCGGCGAGACAGCCATCGACTGGACGCAGGTGATCTTCAAGGGCCTCACCATGAAGGGCATTTACGGGCGCGAGATGTTCGAGACCTGGTACAAGATGTCGGCACTGCTGCAGAGCGGGCTGTCGCTGGCACCGGTGATCACCCATCACTTCGGTGTCCACGACTTCCTCGAGGCGTTTCACACCATGGGGTCGGGTCAATCGGGAAAGGTCATCCTCGACTGGGCGTCGTTGTAGCTGCGAGGATTATTCATGCATCACATCGTCTCGCTCCCGGTTGAGTTCCTGTTCGCCATCACCGCCGACACCAATCTCGCCGGAATCATCGCCAATGGGCCGTCGGGCACACGGGTGATCGTGGAGGCAAGCGGAGGTACGTTCGAGGGCCCGAAGATGAAGGGCATCATCAAGCCTCCCGGTGGCGACTGGGTCGTCGTGAGGCCCGATGGCGTGATGCAACTCGATGTGCGCATCCTGTTGGAGACCGATGACGGAGCAGCGATTCTCATGCAGTACAAAGGCATCGGCGTAGACGGCGGCGAGAACATCCGCACCGCTCCCCTGTTCGAGACCGGCGACGAACGCTACGCCTGGCTCAACAGCGTGCAGGCCGTGGCCCACGGCAGTGTCGGCGAGGGCAACGTGACCTACAACGTGTTCGCCCTGCGCTGAACATCGAGCGGCTTCGCGCAGCATCACAGTGGGTTGGCAGTCGCCCCTGGTGTGCTACACCAAGGGAATGGAACCGCTCCGCTTCGGCATCTTCCTCCCGCCCATGCACCGCACCGGTGTCAACCCCACGCTGGCGTTGCACCGCGATCTCGAGCTGATCGAGCACCTCGACAAGCTCGGGTATCACGAGGCATGGATCGGCGAACATCATTCGGCAGGCTCAGAGTTGATCGCCAGTCCCGAGGTGTTTATCGCCGCCGCGGCCGAGCGCACCCGCCACATCAAACTCGGCACGGGCGTGAACTCGCTGCCCTATCACCACCCCTTCATCCTCGCCGACCGCATCGTGATGCTCGATCACCTCACCAAGGGCCGAATGATGTTCGGTGCCGGACCGGGTCAGCTGACCAGCGACGCGGCAATGCTCGGCATCGACCCGATGGATCAGCGCCCGAGAATGGAACAGTCCTTCGATGTCATGATGCGTCTGTTCAAGGGTGAAACCGTGACCGAGCGCACAGACTGGTTCACCTGCCATGAGGCCGTGTTGCAGATGAGGCCGTACAGCAACTTCGACGTTGCCGTTGCATCGTCGATTTCGCCATCAGGCTCGAAGCTCGCCGGCCGATATGGCACCGGCCTGCTGTCGGTGGCCGCCACCGAACCTGCCGCGTTCCAGGTTCTCGATTACAACTATCAGGTGTGGCAAGAGCAAGCGCAGCGGCACGGGCACGCCGCGCCGCGCGAGAAGTGGCGCCTGATGGGGCCGATGCACATCGCCGAGACTGTCGAGCAGGCCAAGGCGAACTGTCGCTATGGCCTGCAATGGGTGTTTGAGTATCTGTCGCACATCATCCCGATGGGCGACCCGAGCGCTCCCCCGCCACCGAGCGACTACGACGACTTCGTCGACTTCGCCAACGAGTCAGGGCGCATGGTGATCGGCACGCCCGAGATGGCGATCGAGCAGATCCAGCGAATTCAGGACAAGACCGGCGGCTTTGGCGCCTACCTGATGCTGGGCGCAGATCTCGCCGACTTCGGCGCCACCAAGCGCAGCTACGAACTGTTCGCCGAGCAGGTGATGCCCCATTTCACGGGTCAACTCGCGCCGGTTCAGGCCAGCTACGACTTGGTGTGCGGAGCAGGCACACGGTGGGTCGATGCCACCTTGGGCGCGCAGCTCACCGCGATCGCCAACTACGAAGAAGAGCGCGCCGACCGCTGACTCGCCGTGGGTTCGGGCCGCTACTCCGCCGTCGAAGGGTGCAGCATCAGCACGGGAACGACGCAGTGGCGCAAGACGTTGAGTGCCGTACTGCCCACCGTCATTCGTGCTCCCGCAGGCACTCCCCTGGTGGCCATCGCAACCATGCCGACGTCAGCGGTCTGTTCGATGTAGTCGGCAATCGCAGATTCGACATCGCCATGCAGCACATCGAAGTCGCGATCGTGCGGTGCGGAAAGCTTTGCGGCCTCATGGCGAATGTACGACGTCTCGCTGCTGTCTGAAGGAACGTTGTTGGCTCCGACCTGCACGAGACGAAGGCGCATCTTCAACGTGTTCGCGACGTCGACCGCGACCGCAAGGATCTGCTCGCTGTTTTCGCTGTCGTCAAGCGGTACGAGCATCACGTCGGCGTCGGGACGGGCATCGGCCTGCGGCCCGACCAGCACGATGCGAGTCTCGGTTTCGCGCACCACATCAGCACTGACGCTTCCGAAGAGCATTTCGCCAAACGCTGTGCGCCCATGCGAGCCGAGACACCACAGTGTGTCGTCTCCACTTTCGAGAATCTCGAGTACCAACGGAGTTTCCGGGTCGTCGTCACTTCTGATGATGCGCCATGTGGTGCCCTCACCGGCATCGGCACACAGCGAGCGCAGTTCGGCTTCAGCCTCGACCACACCGTGGGTGGCGGCAATGCTCAGGAGTTGCAGATCTGCCCCCGCTCTCGTGGCCAAGAGTTTGGCGACTGAGATTGCGGCAATCGATGGCAGGGAGAAGTCAACCGGAACAGCAACATGTCGAAAGCTCATGGGCAAAGCATGGCCGACGGATAGTGCAATTGCTAGGGACCAACGTCATGTTGTCAGCGATGGGTCGTGTCTGGCGCGAGCGACTCCGGGTTCACGTGGAAACGCCGACCGCTCACTTCCTCAGGCGCGATTCGCACGTAGCGATGTCGCGGTGCCAGCTGCCATGGGAACAGCGGCAACTCCGTTGCCTCGAACAGTTCCTGCGGACCCTCAATCTCGACGGCTTCGCCCTTCGCGACGACACTCCAGGCCACACCCGCGTCGGAATCGTAGTGGTCCGTCTCGAATGCCACCGCTGTACCGAGCAGAGCGGCCGCCATCTTGGTGCCCTCGTCGGTGCGGAACACGATGGACCCGTGGTCGACCACGTAGTTCACGGGAAAGATGTCGGGACGATTCATGATCGCCACGCCGAGCCGACCGACCACCTGAGTTCGCAGGAGTTCCCAGCACTCATTGGTGGTGAGCACATCGATATGAGGATCTGGCACGTTCGTCATGCCAAAATGATGCACCATCGGCGGCCAGTATTCCTAGGGCCCAAGGACCCCACCTCACGGCGCGGTTGTGAGCTAGCGTGCGGGTTGCCGCTACGACCACGCGGGAGAGCTCCGACCGACAGCCAGTCGGCCGGGCGCCGAAGGAGCAACCGCCCCGGAACCTCTCAGGCACCAGGACCGTGTGGGCAGGCAACGCTGGAAAGTAGGTGCGTGCACCTCGCCGACGGGGAAAGCCGGTTCGCCGGTGAAGCTCTCAGGTTCCGTGACAGCGGGGGTCGGTTGGACCCCCTAGCGTCTGGAGACTCACATGCAACCTCGCCCTACGTTGGCCGCTCTCATCGACGCACAGGAATTTGCGCGGCGACACATCGGACCCGATGTCGCCGACACCCAACACATGTTGCAGACCCTCGGCGTCGCCTCACTCGCAGAACTCCTCGATGCCACCGTCCCGACGGCCATCCGCATGATCGAGTCGCTGCAGTTACCCGAAGGGGTCAGCGTCACCGATGCACTCGGCGAACTTCGCGACATCTCTCACCAGAACGTGATCCGCACCAGCCTGATCGGCATGGGTTACTACGGCACGATCACACCACCGGTCATTCTGCGCAATGTGCTCGAAAACCCTGCGTGGTATACGGCGTATACGCCGTATCAACCCGAGATCAGCCAAGGTCGTCTCGAGGCACTGTTGAATTTCCAGACCATGGTGGCCGACCTCACCGGGTTCTCGCTGGCCAACGCGTCGCTGCTCGATGAAGCCACCGCCGCCGCAGAGGCGATGTCGATGATTAGGCGCCTCAGCAGGCACACGGGTCACACGTTCTTCGTCGACGAGGACACCCATCCACAGACCATCTCTGTTCTGGCCACGCGCGCTCGGCCGATCGGTATCGAACTCATCGTGGGTGCAGCACCGGAGTTCGACCCGTCGAGTTGCTTCGGCGCGCTCATCTCGTGGCCGGGTTCGAGCGGCAACCTGCGTGACCACGCCGACCTCATCGCAGCAGCGCACGGTTGCGGGGCCCTCGTGGCCGCGGCCACCGACCTGTTGGCGTGTGTGTTGCTGACCCCACCAGCGCAGTTCGGGGTGGATATTGCGATTGGATCGGCGCAACGGTTCGGTGTGCCGATGGGATACGGAGGGCCTCATGCTGCGTTCATTGCCACGCACAACGCTCACGCTCGCGCCCTACCCGGACGACTCGTCGGCGTCAGCACCGACACTGCGGGGCGACCCGCACTGCGCCTTGCGCTGCAGACCCGCGAGCAGCACATCCGCCGTGAGAAGGCAACCTCGAACATCTGCACAGCCCAGGTGCTGTTGGCCAACATCGCAGGGTTGTACGCCGCATGGCACGGCCCGGATGGTCTGCGTCGCATCGCTGAGCGCACCCATCGGCTCACTAGCATTGCTGTCGCCGGGCTCCGGGCCAGCGGCGCGACGGTGCTCAACGATTCGTGGTTCGACACGGTGCAGATCCGGGTGGAATCCGCCGCAGACGCATCTGTGGCTGCAGCGGCGCTCGGGCTCTCGCTACGCGTACTCAACGAGCAAACCATCGGTGTCAGCTTCGACGAAACATCGACGCCGGCCACTGTGGCTGCCCTATGGCGAGCGCTCGGCGTGGAGGCAACAGTCGAGCAGCACCTCGACGCCATCGACGGCATCGCCATAGCCCTTCGGCGCACCGACGAGATCCTGACGCAGTCGGTGTTCCACCGCTTTCACAGCGAGCACGAGATGCTGCGCTACCTGCGCAGGCTGTCCGACAAGGATCTTGCGCTCGACCGCACGATGATCCCGCTGGGTTCGTGCACGATGAAGCTCAATGCCACGGCCGAGATGATCCCCATCACCTGGCCCGAGTTCGCCGACATGCACCCCTATGCAGACGACACTGACACCGCCGGATACCGCATCATGATCGCTCAGCTCGAGCAGATGCTCGTCGCAATTACCGGTTACGACGCCGTCAGTCTGCAACCCAACGCGGGCAGCCAGGGCGAGTACGCGGGCTTGCTTTCGATCCGCGCGTACCACGCGAGCCGTGGCGAGCAACAGCGCACGGTCTGCCTCATTCCCTCGAGTGCGCATGGAACCAACGCCGCTAGTGCGGTCATGGCCGGCATGCAGGTTGTGGTCGTTGCGTGCGACGATGGCGGCAATGTCGACCTGGCAGACCTGCGACACAAGGCTGAAACAGCGGGCGACCGTCTCGCCGCCATCATGGTCACGTATCCGTCGACCCACGGCGTGTTCGAAGAAGCCATCCGCGACATCTGCGCACAGGTGCACGATCTTGGCGGCCAGGTATACGTCGACGGCGCCAACCTGAACGCACTCGTCGGACTGGCCCAACCGGGCCGATTCGGTGCCGACGTGAGCCACCTCAACCTTCACAAAACCTTCTGCATCCCCCATGGCGGCGGGGGCCCTGGCGTCGGCCCGGTAGCAGTGCGGGCCCATCTCGCGCCGTTCCTGCCCGGCGACCCGCTGGGTCCGGCCGATCAGATCTGTGGGCCGGTTGCCGCAACACGTTTCGGTTCGGCCAGCATTCTGCCGATCTCGTGGATGTACATCCGCCTCATGGGGCCTAGCGGGCTCCGACACGCCACAGCGATGGCCATCCTCAACGCCAACTACGTGGCCCACCGCCTTGACGCTGCCTTTGGTGTGCTCTACCGCGGCGCGCGGGGTTTCGTGGGCCACGAATGCATACTTGACCTACGCGACATCACCAAGACCACTGGCGTCACGGTGGATGATGTTGCCAAGCGGCTGATGGACTATGGATTCCACGCTCCGACCATGAGCTTTCCAGTCACCGGAACGTTGATGGTCGAGCCCACCGAAAGCGAGACGCTGCGCGAACTGGATCGTTTCTGTGACGCGATGCTCGCCATCCGCGCCGAGATCGACCGAGTGACGAGTGGCGAATGGTCGCCGGACAACAACCCGCTGCGCCATGCACCCCACACTGCCGAGGACTTGCTCGGCGAGTGGGACCGCCCGTATACGCGCGATCTCGGCGCATACCCGCTCATCGCTCTGCGTGCGACGAAGTTCTTCCCACCTGTATCGCGCATCGATGCCGCCTACGGCGATCGTCATCTCGTGTGCTCGTGTGAACCACTCGAGGCGTACGCCGACGCCGTGTCGTAATTCATCGACTGGCTCATCGCCGTGTCGCCCGGCCCCCATCGGTTACCGTGACCACATGGCTGAATCTTCTGCACCCGGTCTCGGTGATCTGATGGCGCTCTTCGGGAACTCGAACCCATTCGGGTCGATCACCAAGACGATCGATCAGTTCAAACGGGGGGTGAACGATTTCCTCGAGGGAGTCGAACAATTCAACAAAACCATGGAGTCGCTCAACGGCGTCACGGTTCGCGTCAATCGGCTCCTCGACGAGGTGGAAGGCCCTGTGATGGCCATGATGCCCCAGGTGACGCGCAGTATCAAAACGGCCGACACCGTGATCACTCAGCTCAGCGGGCCTGTCGAGAAGCTCGTTCCGGGGATGGCCCGCCTGGCCGACACGCTGAGCTCGCCAGTGTTCGCGAATCTGCCGAACGAACTTGCTGGTTTTCTCGACACGCTGGGTGATCTCGCCAAGCGCCTGCAGCCCCTCACCCAGATGGCCGAGACGGCCGGCAGCATGTTCGGCCTCCGCTCGCTCAACGCCCTGCGCGGCGGGTCGGGTCGTCAGCAGCCCACGACACCCACACCTGCGCCGACTCCCCCACCCGCGCCGAAGACGACAACTGCCCAGAAGTCGGCTGCGAAGAAGGCGCCCGCAAAGAAAGCGCCCGCAAAGAAAGCGCCAGCCAAGAAAGCGCCAGCCAAGAAAGCGCCAGCCAAGAAAGCGCCAGCCAAGAAAGCCGCAGCGAAGAAGGCCGCGCCCCCGAAAGCACCGGCCAAGCGCGCGAGCCGCACGCGGTAATCGAGCGCTATTTCTGCTTGGCGACGAACGGCGTTGCCACCACGGTTCCGCCGAGCGCACTGCCGCGAATGTCGATGACCACAGGTGTGCCATCGACCATCTCGGTGGGTAAGAACGCTAGGGCAATCCCATGACCGAGTATCGGCGAGAAGTTGCCACTGGTAAGCGCGCCGACGACCTGATCATCGACGAGCACAGCGCAACCCTCGCGTGGCGGTCGGCGACCCTCGGTGACGATGCCGCGCAACCGTCGGCTCACACCTTGTGCCTGCTGCACCTCGAGTGCGGCGCGTCCGCGAAAGTCGCCCTTGGTCCAAGCGACTACCCAGCCCAGACCGGCCTGTAGCGGCGTGATGCCAGCACCCAGCTCATGCCCATGCAGCGGTAAGGCGGCTTCGAGACGAAGCGTATCGCGCGCGCCCAGGCCAGCTGGCGTGATGTCTGCCTCGAGCAGCTTCGCCCACAGACGCGGCGCCATATCCGCTGGGATCGAAATCTCGACGCCATCCTCACCGGTGTAGCCGGTGCCAGCCACGATGCACGGTACGTCGTCCCATACGGCGTGAACCACGTGGAACCGCTTCACTGCACTGGCCTCGGCAAACACCGTCATCAAACGGGCGCGTGCCTGCGGTCCCTGTACTGCGATGATGGCTCGACTGTGTGTGGTTTCCTGGCCTCCGATCGCATTTCGGACGCGGTCAGTGTTCGACGCGTTCGGCATCACGTCGAAGGTGTCGTCGTCGACCCACCAGATGATGATGTCGTCGAGCACGGAACCATCGGACTCGTCGAGCAGATGGGTGTACTGGGCGCGACCACTACCGATCTTTCCGAGGTCGTTCGTGAAGGCCCACTGCAGTCGTTCGAAGGCGTCGCTACCGCCAACTCGCACCGTGCCGAGGTGCGACACGTCGAACGCCACTGCTGCAGTTCGGCACGCCATATGTTCGTCGATGGTTCCCGAGGGATATGACAGCGGCATGTCCCACCCGCCGAAAGGAACCATCTTTGCGCCAAGGGCCCGATGGGCCGCATCAAGCGGCGAGTACTGCAGGTCGTCCATCGAGATCAGATCGCGACATGCGCCGCAGGCAGCGCATGAGCGCCGACGATGTTGACGAGGGATGTATCGACCTCGTGCTTCACACCGGCGAGCGGCAAGATGTTCAGCACACCCTGACCCTTTTTCAACAGATCGATCAGCTCGTCGCCATCGCACAACACAACGTTGGAGCCGCTGATGACGATGTGCGCGGACGCGATATCGGAACCAACGTGTTCGCGCAGGTAACTGAATACCTCGCGCACGGATTCCAAGCGAATGCCCGCATCAAGCAAATTCTTGATGACGCGTAGCTCGAGCAGGTCGCGATACGAGTACTCGCGTCGTGAGCCGCTGCCAGCGGCATCGATCATCGAGGGCCGCACCAACTCGGTACGCGCCCAATAGTCAAGTTGGCGATACGAGATACCGACGATGCTCGCCGCCTTGGTACCACTGAAACCCTGCTCGGTCATTGCTGCCTCCGTGGTCCGTGAACCACCGGTATGACACAGTCGTAGTTACGCCCGTGTAAGGCTTGACAACCTAGGACACCTCCGCGCGCGCCGTCAAGGGTTCAGCGCGGAGCACTGGTTGACACACCTGGGCGGGTCTCAGCTACTGAAATCGTCTGGGTTGATGTTTTCGATGAAGTCGCGAAACTCGTCGAGGATGGATTCCTCTTCGCCCTCGACGTCGAGTTCGGCTGCAGCCGGATCCTGGCCGACCTCGTCGAGCAGGGCCTCCGACGCAAAGATCGGCGATCCGGAACGCAAGGCCAACGCGATGGCATCGCTCGGGCGGCTCGACACCAGTCGCACACCGTCAGCAGTGCTCAGATGCAACGTAGCGAAGTAGGTGTGATCGCGGATCTCGGTGACCACTACACGCTCGAGTGTGGCGTGCAACGCCTGCAGGACGTCGATGAACAGATCATGTGTCATCGGCCGAGGAGCAACCACGCCCTCGATAGCGAAGTGAATCGCTGTCGCCTCGGCCAGGCCGATCATGATCGGAAGAACACGCTGGCGCCCGGCTTGCTCTCGCAGCACGAGCAGCGGCGTGTTGTCGGGTACATCGATCCGAACGCCAACCAGCTCCAACGCGATGTCCACACCGCGATCGTAACCCGCCCCTCCAGGAGAGCCGTAACGGGGATTGAAAAGAACCAATCCGCACACTGCTCAGGTTCCGTCGAAATGGTGGCGCAGCATCGAATCGATCAGCGCTGCGCGGAGCTGGCTGCCCAGATCTGCCAGCTCACCGAGCGTGTCGAGCGCCTGCTGGCGAGACTGAGGATTGCGCTGACGTAACAACGGCATGATGCGTTGTTCGAACAATGCCGACTCACGTTCGGCGCCCTGTCGCCACGAACGAAGGTGACGCGCATCGATGCCCTGCACCAAGAACCGGCCGGCAACGCGCGCGATCTCGACAGCATCTGTCTGGTAGGTGGCCTCTACGCCCGAGCCACGCGATGGCACAATGCCGAATTCGTCGAGTTGACGCAGTTGCGCCTCGTCGATGCCGGCGGCGAACAGGAGTTCATCCCGGCTATAGGGCAAGCCGATCGATTTCGTCGAAGGAGTCGCTGCCGCCGAAGTGACGGTTTGTGGATTCACAGGCGGCGACTTGCGGCGGGGTGCACGGAGCGGCTCGATGAGCGCTGCCACCACGGCAAGATTCGGTGCGCTCGGTTCGACTTCGCCAGGGGCGGGCTGGCTCGGCTCCGATGACAGAGCGGGCGCGACGGTGACCAGCGGCGTCACGGGCACTGCCCCGGTGGAACCACCTGCCGACGGATGATGACTCGTCTGCGTCGGCACGTCGCCGGGGATGAGCGCGCGTCCGTCGGCCCACTCGGGACCGCCATCTGTGCGGCGGAAAACGCTGTCGCGTGGCGAGGCCTCGTGTGGCGCCGGCTCGGGCAGCTCGACGTTTCGGATACCTCGTGGAGGTGTACGGCCGCCCGTCGGATCGGTTTCAATGGTGCCCGACTCGATGCGGTCGCGAATGACCTTCAGCGGCAGGAAGTTCTCCTTCTGCTCATGCAGGATGGCACGCAGCAGATCGACATCGTGCTCGTAGAACTTGCGGTAGCCCGACGGCGTGCGCTCGGGTTCGATGAGGCCTTGACTCTCGAGAAACCGAATCTTGGAGATGGTCACATCGGGGAAATCCTCGAGCAGCAGGCCGAGCACCTCGCCGATGGACAGGTATTGGTTGTCGGGCACTGTTGTCACGACACCTGTTCGAAGAAGATCAGTCGAAACTTGCCGACCTGCAGTTCGTCACCTTGGGCAAGGAGCACTTCGTCGATGCGATTTTGGTTCACGTATGTACCGTTGAGCGAACCCGCGTCCCGAGCGACATAGCCCGCCGAGGTTCGTTCGACATCGGCGTGACGACGCGACACAGTGATGTCGTCGAGCATGATCTCGCTGTCTGGGTGTCGACCAAGACGTGTGAGCGTGGACGTCAGCGGGAAACGTTCGCCTGCCTGCGACCCACTGCGCACGATCAACCAGCCACAGTCGCCGGGGAGCGTGCCGAGATCGACATGCACATCGTCGTCTGGACCTGCCGCATCGAGCAACGGATCCACCTTGGACAGCGTGATGGTGCGATCGGCGGCAACGTCGAGCAGCGAACCACACGCAGAACAAAACGTGGAGTCCGGGCGATTTCGGTGCCCACAATCGTTACAAAACACAGGAGCCACGGGGTCGTCCTCAGCCTTCGGTCAGCGCGCGGTATGCGTCAGCGGCAAGCAATGCGTCGATCTCGTTGGTTGCCGACATCTCGATCACGCAGAGCCAACCAGCACCATATGGGTCCGAGTTCACGGCAGCGGGGTCCGACCCCAGTGCTTCGTTGACCTCGATTACCACGCCGGACACCGGTGCATAGATGTCGGACACCGACTTGGTGCTCTCGACCTCGCTGAAGCTCTCACCCACCACGACGGCGACGCCGACCGTGGGCACTTGCACGTACACAACATCGCCGAGGGCATCTTGCGCGTAGTCGGTGATACCGATACGCGCATGTGTTGCCGAGATCTGTATCCACTCGTGATCAGAGGAGTACAGCAGGTCATCGGGCACGTTCATAACCACCACGGTAGCCAACTCCACGCCCCTGCCGCGACACGCGTGAAGATTTACCGTGTTGTTGAGGCTGAGAGGCTGCCCAGCTTATGTCAGCGGAGCAATTGGCGAATGCGACGGGCGTATTCCTGCGCCAGTCGGCGCGCATCTGCATCACTGTTGCCTTCGGCCCACACATGGGTCACGGGCTCTTCAGGGTCTGGCAGGGCGAGTACCCATCCGTCGGCGTGGGACACCTTCACACCGTCGACTAGAACGATATCTCGGCCTGCCATCTCGACTAGGCTGCGCATGACCAAACCCTTTTGCTCCCACGGGGTGACCACGCTCTCGTGCGTGAGGTGCACCTTGGGAAGCTCGGCCACCACTTCGGCCAACGAACGATCGTGGCGAGCCAGCAGATCGAGCATCTTGAGGAGGGCGCCCGCGGCATCGAATGCCGGCAGGAACCCGGGCAGGATGTAACCGCCGGCTCCGTCGGATGCAAAGCCCACAGCAGGATTCATCGCCGCCGCCATGAGTGCAGCGATCGAGATCTTGGTGGGCACCACCTCGACGTCGTGTGCTGCGGCGATGTGCGCAGCCTGCTGGGTGATGTTCACAGGCAGCGCGATCGTGTCGCCGAGCAAGTGATCGCAAACGAGTTCGACGAACACCAAGAGCGCGTCGGTGTGACTGAGCACGCGACCCTCGTTGTCGATGAGAGTCAGACGCTCGCCATCGGCGTCGATGATGGCACCGAGGTGGGCACCCGAGGCCCGAACCAGACCCGCCACACGCTCGGCCGCGGCCTCCACATCGAACGCGACGCGATCCGATGTGGACACGTAGGGATTCACCGCAAGCACATCGGCGCCCAGCTTGCCGAGCAGGGTGGGCATCACCAGCGACGTGGCGCCAAAGCTGTAGTCGACGACCAGCTTGAACTTGTGGGCTCTGATCGCATCTGCCTCGACGGTGGCCTCCAGCGCCACGGTGTATTCCTCGAGCGCTCGCGGCGGGTACTGGATGTCGCCGATCTCCTCGGCGAGCACACGCCGAAAGTCCTCACGTTGGAAGAGGCGCTCGATCTTGCGTTGACCGTCTTCGCTGATGTCGGTGCCGGTGGTCTCGAAGAAGCGCACCATCACACGCGAGGGGTCGTCGTGATGTAGGCGCACCGTCAGACCGGCAAACGCTCGCGGCGAACGTGTGAGGAACCTCGTGACGGGCACGCTCGCCACTTCGAGGTCGAGCACGTCGACCCCGGCTGCGTTGAGGCCCGCCATGAGTGCCCGCTTGAGCATGCGCGCGGCGCGACTGGAGTCGCGTGAGGTGACGACAGTAGTGCCCTTCTTCAGCGAGGTGCCGTGCGCCATTGCAAGCTTCACTGCCAGTTCGGGTGTGACATCGACATTTGCAAGACCCGTGACACCATCACGCCCGAACAGGCTCCTCGAACCTTTACTCTCCCAGACGATGCTCGTGTTGACGACCGCACCATCCTCGATCGTTTTGAACGGGTACACCTTCACGTCACCATTGAGAACCGCTCCGCTGCCCACGAACACCGAGTCGCCGAGCACCACGCCCTCGTCGATGCGTACGTTCGAGCGAATACTGCAACTGCGTCCGATAACTGCACCCCGAAGGCGCGCCCCTGAGCCGACGTACACATTGTCGTGCAGCACGGATCGTTCTACGTGTACGTCGCCGAGCAAGCGCACGTTCGAACCGAGCACTGTGTATTCCCCGAGTCGGCACCCCGCCTCGACCTTGCATCCGGGTCCAATCACTGCTGGACCGGTGACCATTGCTTCGGGCGACACCTCGGCGCCCTCACCGAGCCAGATGCCATCGCTGACCCGAAACCCGGGTATCTCGAGTTGCACCTTCTGGTCGAGAACGTCTTTGTGCGCACGAAGGTAGGCATCGAGGGTGCCGACGTCCTCCCAATAGCCCTCGGCAACTGCGCCGTAGAGCGGAAGGCCTGCAGCGAGCAGTTGCGGAAACACCTCGCTACTGAAGTCGACGGACCGACCCTCGGGGATGTAGTCGAATATTGAAGGTTCGAGCACGTAGATGCCGGTGTTGATCGTGTCGCTGAACACCTGACCCCAGGTGGGCTTCTCGAGGAATCGCTCGATGGTGCCGTCCTCGCGAGCGATGACGATGCCGAAGTCGAGTGGATTCTCGACGGGCGTGAGCGCAATGGTGGCGATGGCCTTGTGCTCGTCGTGAAACCTCAAGATGGCACCCAGGTCGATGTCGGTCATGACGTCGCCGGAGATCACCAGGAACCGCTCGTCAAGCAGATCGCGGGCATTGCCGACGCTGCCGGCGGTGCCCAGCGGGACTGCCTCATGGGCGTAGTGCATCGTTACACCGAACTCGCTGCCATCGCCGAAATAGGTCTTAATGGCGTTGGCCAAGAACGCCACGGTCACGACAATCTCATCGAAACCATGCGTACGAAGCAGGTTGATCACGTGTTCCATCATCGGAACATTCGCGATGGGCAACATCGGCTTGGGTGCATTCGACGTGAGCGGACGAAGGCGGGTGCCCTCACCGCCGGCCATGATGACGGCCTTCATGCTGTTTGCTCCTTCACGCCGGGCGCGACCCGGCCGGCTCGTTCGGCGCGTCCGTCGCGCAGATTCTTGCGAATGACTGGGATGTAGGTGATCGCGGTCCAATAGCTGATGATCAACCCCGGAATTCCCAACAGCCAACCACCAATCTGGAACGGCAGCTTGAACCGAAAATCGGACTGGCCGAGGAGCAGGCCAGGCAGCGCGAACATCAGCAAGAAGGTGGCCATCTTGCCCCACCACGTGACATCGAACGGCTTCATGCCACACAATGTTGCAATGGCAACGACACCACCGAACACCGATTCACGGATGAGTACGAGCCAGAAGAACCACAACGGGCTGATACCCGCAACGATCATGCCGATGAGCGCGACGATGAACATCAGCCGATCGGCTGTCGGATCGAGGATCTTGCCGAGCGAACTCACCTGATTGAAGCGTCGGGCGATGTAACCATCGATCCAGTCGGTGGCACCGAGAATGCCGATCAGCCATGCCGCACCTGCATAGTTGTCGCGACCAAACAACAGGTACAGGAACAACGGAATACACAGCAACCGAACGATTGACATGATGTTCGGGATCGTGAGGATGCGATCGGTGTTCACCACCGACTGCGGGTCCGACGGCCGGTTGATCAGATGAGCGCCACGATTCGTTTCGGGTTTGGCATCCGGTTTAATACCGGGTGCAGTTTCCGGGGCCGGTTCCGACGTCACGACCGAAGCGTACAACGGCCTACAGTCGCTGCATGCCCACAAGCACGCTCCAGGGGAAAGTTGCCTTCATCACCGGCGGCGGTTCGGGACTCGGCGCCGCCTTTGCGCGTCGGCTCGCGGCCGACGGTGCCACCATCGTCGTGAACGATCTCAGCGAGATTGCCGCTCGCGCAATCGCCACCGAGGTCGGCGGGTCTACGGCCGTGTTCGATGTCTGCGACTCGACCGCTTTCGATGCCGGGATCGACGCGGCGGTGCAGCGCCATGGCTCACTCGACATCATGATCAACAATGCCGGCATTGCCCCGCCCGTCACCGACGTGTCGTTGGCCCGGTTCGACGTTGCGATGGCCAACGCGATGTTGCGCATGGAGGGCCGCATCAGCGACATGCAGCCGACGAATGCGATCACCTCGCTTTCCGACGATGAGTGGGACCGAATGATCAAGGTGCACCTGTACGGGAGTTTCTATGGCGTTCGCGCTGCGCTCCGGCACATGCAACCGAGGCGCGGTGGTGTCATCGTGAACATCTCGTCGATCCTGGGTCAACTGCCCGCTGGCGGACCCGTGCACTACTCGGCGGCCAAAGCAGCCATCATCGCGCTCACCAAGAGTGCCGCAGCCGAAACCGCCCATCTGGGCATCCGGGTCAATGCCGTCTGCCCCGGCTACATCGACACTCCCCTGTTGGACGGCCTCAGCGACATGATGCGTATGGCCATCACCACGCGCCTCGGTATGGGTCGAATGGGCACTGCGCAGGAGTTGGCCGAGTTGGTGCGGTTCCTCAGTGGTCCCGAGAGCAGCTATGCCACCGGCGATGTGTTCACGATGTCGGGCGGATACGTCGGATGACCACCATCTTCACCCGAATCATCAACGGCGAGATCCCAGGAACGTTCGTATATCGAGATGACCGCTGCGTGGCGTTCATGTCAATTAATCCAATGGCCCTTGGTCACGCGCTCGTTGTCCCCATCGAGGAAGTCGACGTCTGGACCGACTGTTCTGCGGAGCTGTCGGCTCATCTCTTCGCTGTGAGCCACCGCATCGCACGGGCACAGCAGTTCGCGTTTGCATGCGAGCGGGTCGGATTGATCATCGCCGGCTACGAGGTGCCCCACGCCCATATCCATCTGATACCGACGTCGAACATGGGCCAACTGTCGTTCGCCAACGCCGCCCAGTCGGTGGACAGAGAGATCGTCAACAACGCCGCCGAGCTCATACGCGACGCGCTCGCCTCGCTGTAATCTTCGCGATCTGACGGTCGCGAACAATGGGCTCAGCCCAAACGAAGCGTCTCGAGTGGTTCGAGGCGTGCGGCGCGCACCGATGGGTACAGCCCCGCCACCACCGAGATCACCATCGCAAGCGCGATGCCGGCGGGAATCAACCACGGCGCGAGTACGAACACCCATCCAGCAATCGTCGCCCCGATGAAAATCGACAGTATTCCGAGCATGACCCCACAGATCCCACCGAGTAGGCCGATGAAGAGTGCCTCCAGCAGGAACTGCGACGCGATGATCGATCGGGTATGGCCGAGAGCGCGGCGGATGCCGATCTCGGCCGAGCGCTGGATCACCGAGATGGACATCACATTGGCGATACCGACTCCACCCACGATCGATGCGAGGATGCCCATCGAGACCACGATCAACTTGATCTGCTGGTCGCTCTGCGCAGCGAGCTGCAACGCCTCGGACTTGATGTCGGTGGTCACCTGGTTGGGTCCGCCAAGGTTGATCGCCACGCGAAGCGCATCGGCGGTGACCTTCTCAGATCCTTCTTTCGAGCGGACGTAGAGTTTGTTCGAGAGGATTCTGTCGTCTTTGGTGTCGACGAAGTCGGCCTTGGCCGATGGGAACCCGATGAACACTGCGTTGTCGAACGAGGGCTCGAGTTCCACCTCGCTGAGAATGCCGACCACGCCATAACGGATGCCATTGAGCTCGATCGTGCGCACCTCGCCGGGCAGGTAGCTGAACTGTCTGGCGAGCCCGATGCCGATCACCGCTGACCTGCTGACCACCTGATCGTCGAATTCGTTCAACCATCGCCCGCTGATGAGCTGTACCTTGAGCACCGATGGGAGTTGTATGTCGCTGGCGACCACCGGGATCGGCACCGCCTCGTACTTGTCTTTGGCTTCCTTGTAGGGCGTGACGATGATGTTCGACAGTTCGCGGATCTCGGCGACGCTCGTGACCGTGTACACACTCTGGGACCGGGCGATGACATCTTGGGGAAGCGTCGGATCCTTACTGCCGAAGCTGCTCGACGCGGCGACTCCGATGAGGTTCGTGCCGAGCTTGTTCACCTTCTCCTTCAGGTCGCCCTTCGCGCTGTCGGTGAGGCCGACCGCGGCAATGATCGCGGCGACGCCGATCATCGGGCCGAGGAGGAGCAACAACGTGCGGACCTTGCGCGCGTACAGGCCCGTGAGCGCGACGCGCAGCAGGTCGCGAAAGGTTTTCATCGCACTCTCGTCACATCGTTGACGATGCGGCCGTCGCGCATCGACACTTTACGGTATGCGGCATCCGCGACCTCGGTCGCATGGGTGACAATGACCACCGCCCGCTCGGGTGACTGCAGATTGGTGAGCAACTCCATCACGTTCTCGGCGTTCTGCGAATCGAGAGCGCCCGTGGGCTCGTCGGCCAAGAGGATCTTCGGTTCGGTCACCAGTGCTCGTGCCAAGGCAACTCGCTGCTGCTCGCCGCCTGACAATTGCACGGGCCGGTGGTCATGCCGACGGCCGAGACCGACCTGGTTCAACGCCGACATCGCTCGAAGCCGACGCTCTGCGCGACTGAGTCCGCGATAGAGCAATGCTGTTTCGACGTTGCCAGTCGCGTCGAGATGCGGGATGAGATGGAATTGCTGGAACACGAAACCGATTGTTCGTCCACGCACTTCGGTGCGTTCGGCGTCGTCGAGACCGGTCACTGTCTTGCCGCCGACGATGATGCGGCCCGACGTCGGAATATCGAGGCAACCCAAGAGCCCAAGCATCGTCGATTTGCCGGAACCGGACGGACCCACGATGGACACAAAGTCGCCCGGCATGATGCGCAGCGAGACATCGCGCAGCGCATAGACGGCCGCCTCTCCGGTGCCGTACACACGCGACACCGTGTCGAGCTCGAGGAGGGGCTCGACGCCGACGCGCGTGACCTCGTCGACGACGGTCATTTTGTGGACGTGGGAGTACCGGCCGCGTCGACATCGACCACGACCAATTCGTCACCCTTGAGCCCTGTGACGATCTCGACGTATTCGTTGTCGATCAGACCAATCGTGACCGGCACCCTGGTGATGGTGCCCTTGTCGTTGACGACGCGGACCTCATCGCCGCCGCCCGTGCGCAGCACCGCCGCTACCGGCACAGACAATACGTTGGTCTTCTCTGCGAGCGTGACCTCGATGGAGACCGACGCGCCGTCGACGGCTGCAAGTTCTCCGTTCACGGTGACGACTCCCTCGTAGATCTCCGCGCCGGCATCACCCACCTTGGCGGAGTCGTCGAGCGAACTAATCACACCCTTGAGCGTCTGATCACCGGCTTTCAAGGTGACCTTGGCGATTTGGCCCACCTTCAACTGGGCGCGATCCGACGGGCTGACCTTCATCGTGACGGTGAACACCGGCTCGGTGAGGCTGATCACGGGTGCTCCCTGCAGCACGAACTCGCCTTCGTCGACTTCGACCTTGCCCACTCGTGCCGGCCATTTGGCCACGAGCATGTCGTTGGGAAAAAAGACCACATCGACGTTGATTGCCTTGAGCGGCACCGTCACACTCGAGTTGCCGGCCCGCATGACCACCGTGCCGCTGAGCACCTCGTAGTCGCGACCGTTGGTGGCCGTACCGCCGACTTGATAGTTGATCGAGGTATCAGCGGTGACCGGGGCGTCGGAAATGATTTGAAATCCGCCGGCACCGCCGCGGCGGATCGAACCGCCACCCACGAGTCGCATTTCGGGCAGGACGCTGCTCTTGATAGTCACGATGACACCCGCGGGATCGCCAACGACGTATGGGGGATGCACTGGGTCGCCAGTGGGATCGGGAATCAACGCGACGCCGAGCGTCTTGTCGGGTTCAACGACGTTTACATTGCGTATCTGAATTTGGAGCGTGGTCGAGGTATTGCCGGCGGTGATTTTGAAGTTCTTCTTGTCCAACTCCACGTAGTCAGGTCCCGCCTGGGCGTCACCGTTGAACACGAGGCTGAACTTCATGTCCTTGTTCGATTCGACCGACGACTTGACCGTGAGCGTGACCGTTTGGCCCTGATTCACCAGCGATGTGTCGGCAACAATGGTGAATACCGGGACGAGATCGCTGCCATTCGCGGCGATGGTTACCGTTGCCACACTCGTGGGACCGACGATGTAATTGGGGTCGTTGCCGAACTGCACCGTGAGCGTGACGGTGATGTCCTCGGCGTCTTCGATGATCTGATCCTTGAACACGTTCACCGCCGGAATTGTGACCGAGGTCTTCCCGGCGGGAAAGATGAAGCTGCCCTTGATGGTGGAATAGTCATCACCGTTGGTCGGGTCGCTACCGGCCGTCGCGCTGCCGCCAATTGTCAGCCCCACGCTGAGGTCCTGGGTGGGCGCTACATCGGCGGTGAAGGTGATGTTGAAACTGTCGCCTTCGTTCACTGTGGTGGGAGTAGCCGAAACGTTGATCGTGGGTTTGGTCACCACCCGAGGCGCGTGGTTGGGTCGGGCCATGCCCGGCGCGGCGGCAAGCGGCGGCGCCTTGGGCAGGATCGTGTACGCGACAGTGTTGGCTTTGCCTACCTTGTAGCCCGCGCTGTTCTGGCCGAGGCTCACCGTCACGGTCTGGTCGGGTCCTGGCGTCGCGCCCGGGTAGCCACGATCGGCCTGCCACTTGGCTAGGGCCGCGCGGGTCTCTTCTGTGTAGAGGCTGTCGACCTGGGAGATTGCGTAGCCCTCGCTCGCGAGTTCGCGCTCGAGCTGCAACACATCGGGCCCGACGCTGCCGACATCGAGTCTGCGATAGAACGCGAAGTCACCCTTGACCGCGTAGGCCATCCGACCATCCAGCGAGAAAACGGGATCTCCCACGTTGATGGTGTCGCCATCTTTGACCGGCAGCGAACTGACCTTGCCGTCGACCGAGGAGTTGATGCGTTGCGTCTCCTTGCGCTGCACCACACCATTCACGGTGAGGACATCGCTGAGTGTGCGACGCGTCACGGGCTGCGGCTTGATCACCAATCCACGCTGAGGCGCCTGATCGATCGTTGAGCGTCCGATGAAAAACACCCCTGCAAGCAGGGCCACGACGCCAACGCCGAGACCCACCTTTTTTGTGAGCCCCATTGCGAAATTACCCGCCGTTTCCCTGGATTGCTTTGTTGATCCCTGTTTCCGACAGACACTGGTTGAGGTCGCGCTCGTTGAGGGTGCCATCGGGACTCTGGAACACCGACGGATTGATGAGGCCGATCTTGTCGGTGGTGGTCTCGATCTTCCAGCCGCGCCCCTTCAGGCACGTCTCGAGCAGCTTGAAGGCCTTGTTGCGAATTTCGACGTCGGCCGGTGCGAGGTCGGCTCGAGTGGTCTGCATCTCTTTGAGGATCTCGACAATGTCAGTTCGCGCTGCGCAGGTGGTCACCACCTTGAGGTACGCGGCGTCTTTGTAGGCAGGGTTGTTCGGGTCCTGCAGGTTGCCCTGAATCTTGTAGCCAGCATCTTCGATGCAGGTCTTGAACTTTGCGTACGCGTCGAACAGGCGCAATTCGGGCGGCCGGTTGTCCTTGTTCTGCGGGACGGTGTCGCCCGTCGCTGCGGCCGGAACGGACTCACCCGGTGCGAGCGATGGGCCCGTCGTCGTCAGCGGGGCCATCTCGCTACGAACCTTGGCAACCTGGGCGGGCGTCATCACCTGCACGTCGTCGGCGGACCGCACCACTGTTGCGGGGGCAGTATTTCCGCACGCGCCAATGATGAGTGCAGATACACAGATACACAGCACGCCCCCTCGCATGCGCCGAGAGTAGTCCATACCACCCGCTGAGGCCGTGACCGTGGAGTGCGTGCTCACGAGGGCACGCTCACTCGCCATGGCGACGATTAGGGTCAGTCGGCGATGGCTGCGATCCAAGTGAACACCCGGTGAGCCCGGTCTTGCGTTGCCCGCACTGCCATCAGCCGCTGGTCGCGGATGCCAACGCATTTCGATGCGCTTCGGGGCACCATTTCGATCGCGCCAAGGAGGGTTATGTGAACCTGCTGCCCGGCGGTCGCTTCAAGGGCGGGCCCGCCGGCGACGACGAGTCGATGGTTCGAGCACGTCGCATCGTGTTCGACGCAGGTCTCTACGATCCTGTCATCGATGCCGTTGCGGCCGCAGTTGCGCAGGTTCACCCCACCTGCGTGGTTGATGCTGGCTGCGGTGAGGGAACATATCTCCAGCGCGCGACGGCGCTCGCCGGCGCGCAGGGGTGGGGTATCGACATATCCAAGTGGGCCATTCGCCTTGCGGCTAAACGCCACCGCGATCACCAGTACGCAGTGGCGTCGAGCTACGCGCTCCCCTTCGCAGACGACACCTTCGATGCGCTCATCAACGTGTTCTCGCCACGTGACTTTTCCGAGATGCAGCGCGTGCTGCACAGTGGAGGCGTTGCGGCGGTGGTCACCCCCGGACCCCGGCATCTCAACCAACTCAAGGCCATCATCTACGACGATCCGCACGAGCATTTGGAACCCTCGGTGGGCGACCTTCCCAATGACGTGCCTACTCCTGATCACATCGAGATGCTGACGTTCGATCTGTACCTCGACGACCCGGCGTTGCGTCTCAGCCTGCTCGAGATGACTCCCTTCTGGTGGAGCACGGTACCCGAGCGTAGAGACATCATCGCGGCGACGCCGCTCACCGTCGACGTCGACGTTCGGCTCATGCTGTACGTGAAACCTGCCAACATTGCGTGAACACGGCTGAACTCGGGCTCGGGTTCACACGCCGTCGGAGGGAACCACTGCCTTGGCAACCGAGGCGCGAACCACCGGGATCTCGTGGTCGGCAAGTGCCCGCATGCGCACCTTGCGTGCCAACGCGGCCTCGACGAACGGACGCAGTTCCGCTTCTTTGGCCCGCTCGCGCTCGGCCTCACCGGCGTGGAACTCGTCCATCACCTCGGCGGCGAACAGTTCGAGCGAAGCGCAGATGTCGGCATGTTTGTTCTCGCCGGCCTGCTGGATGAAGATCACCTGATCCACACCCGCGGACTGCATCGTGCGCAGATGGCGACGTGCGTCCTCCGGTGTGCCGATAGCGCTTGCGTAGCGGTCGCCTTTGGCAAGCGCGGCCGCGACGAATCCCTCGGTGACATCGCCGCGTTGCTGTTGGAAGTCGGCCCACAGTGTGCTGCGCCCGGGCACGGCATCGTGGGCGACCAAGGCGTTGATGGCATAGCGGAAGAACTCGAAACCCTCGAGCCCCTTACGAATGGCCTCGCCGCGATCGTGGTCGATCGAAAAGCTCGTCACCAGGGCGATGTTTGCGTTCACGGTGTGGCCGATGGGAACGCACTCCTCGCTCTTGATGATGTCGTAGTAGGTGTTCACCCAGTACTCAGCCTCGCCTGCGTCGACGAACGAAAAGGCCAGTGCGCCGAGCCCGGCCCGAGCAGCAACCTCAATCGTGGACCGATTGGTGCACGCCATCCACATCGGCGGGTGCGGCTTCTGTACGGGCTTGGGCACCACGTTGCGGCAGGGCATCGAGAACGATGCGCCCTCGTATCCGGGGTACGGAGACATCGACATCATGTTGGCGATCTGCTCACCCGCCTCCAAACTCATGGCCCGCTTCTCCCTCGCAGGTACTGCGAATCCGCCGAGTTCTAGCCGCGTGGCGCCTTCGCCGATACCGAACTCCATGCGGCCATGCGAGATAAGATCGAGTGTGGAGACAACCTCCGCGGTGCGGGCCGGATGGTTGTAACCAGCTGGTGTGTGGCGGATGCCGTGCCCGAGCCGGATGCGCTCGGTGCGCGCTGCGGCGGCAGCAAGAAAGACCTCGGGGGCCGACGAGTGCGAGTACTCCTCGAGGAAGTGATGCTCGACCACCCATGCATTGTCGAAGCCAAGACGATCGGCAAGAGCCACCTGCTCGAGGGCGTCGTGGAACAACCGTTCCTCGTCGCCCTCGGCCCACGGCCGCGGCAACTGATGCTCGTAGAACACCCCGAATCTCAAGCCGACCTCCGGTTACATTGACGTCTTCCGAATCAGCATGTTCGATTCGTCACGCAGATGTATCACTGGGAGGACCGTCATGGCAATCGAAGTCATCGACAACACCCGGCAATCACGGTACGAAGTCTCCTTCGACGGCGCACTGGTGGGCATCGCTGATTACCACCGCGAGGGATCAACCGTCGTGCTGCCGCACACACTGGTCGACCCACAGATGCGTGGCCGTGGGTTGGCGGCGCTGCTGATCCAACGTGCGCTCGACGATGCACGCGCGGCGGGATGCTGTGTCGTGCCGTCGTGCTCGTACGCCGCTGAGTTCATCGACCGGCATCCGGAATACGCCGACCTCCTTGCGCCGCCGTCCGTTGGCGGCGGGGAGAGCCCCGTGCTCTAGCGTCGCGAAGAGCAGCACTCGTGCACTGACGAAATGGAACATCATGGAACGCGAAGCCTGGATCATCGACGCTGTTCGCTCGCCGCGCGGCAAGGGCAAGGAAACGGGCGCGCTGCACAACGTTCACCCGCAGCGGATTCTGGCGCAGGTACTCAACGCCCTGCAGTCCCGCAATGGTTTCGATACCGCTGAAGTCGATGATGTCGTGATGGGTTGCGGAGCCGGGAGCGGCGACCACGCGATGGACATCGCACGCATGGCGGCGCTCGATGCCGGATGGTCGCTCGAGGCCCCGGGCGTCACGTTGAATCGCTTCTGTGGCTCCGGACAACAGGCTGTGAACTTCGCCGCGATGGGCATCCTCTCGGGCTTCCAAGACATGGTGGTCGGCGGTGGTGTGGAATCGATGTCGCGCCCCTCCCCCATGCATGTCGATGGCTTCACCGCCAACAACGCTCACCTTCGCGACCAATACGCCATGGTGCCTCAAGGCATCTCGGCAGACCTCATTGCCTCGGTCGAGGGATTCACCCGTCGAGAGTGCGATCAGCTCGGTGTTGACAGCCAGATCCGCGCGCAGGCCGCAATTGCTGAGGGACGCTTCGAGCGTTCGCTCGTGCCCATCGTCCACGATGATGGCACGCTCGCGCTCGACCACGATGAGTTTCCTCGGCCGGGCACCACGCTCGACGACCTCGCCAAGCTCAGCCCAAGCTTCGAGGGCATGGGCGGCTACGTGCCCAAAGGGCAGGAGCTGTCACTAGATCAGACCGCGTTGCTCGCGTACCCGCACGTCGGCACGATCACGCACGTGCACCATGCCGGTAACTCCTCTGGCGTGGTCGACGGCGCCTCGGCGGTGCTGGTCACATCGCCCGAGTACGCGCGGGCGCACGGCCTGACGCCTCGTGCCCGCATCGTGATGACCGCAGTCGCTGGTACCGAACCGGTGATCATGCTTACCGCTCCTGGGCCGGCTGCCGAGAAGTGCCTGCAGCGCGCCGGCATGACCTTTGCCGACATTGATCTGTTCGAGGTGAACGAAGCCTTCGCCGCCGTGGTGCTGAAGTTTCTCCGCGACACCGGTGTCAGCTGGGACAAGGTCAACGTGAACGGCGGTGCGATGGCGCTGGGCCACCCCATCGGCGCCACCGGCGGTATGCTCATCGGCACGTTGCTCGACGAGCTCGAACGACGCGATCTGGCCACTGGGCTGGTCACAATGTGCACCGGCGGCGGTATGGGCACAGCAACGATCATCGAACGGATCTAGGCACCCAGACCGCCGCGTCGATACCCGCTAGCCGCCCCCACCCCACCCCACCCGCGCGCCAGCTTCACCCAGCCGCAATGGGCGCGCTGCGCGCCAACAGCCGGCGCGGCTCGCGCCCAACAAACCGTGAACCACCCGCAATGGGCGCGCTGCGCGCCAACAGCCGGCGCGGCTCGCGCCCAACAAACCGTGAAGCATCGTCGTTGACTGTCGGGCGCGCTGCGCGTCGGGCTTCACACACCGGCGTTGCGTCTCGGCAACTTGCGTTGGGACCTACTCGGTGTAGCGGCGGATTGTTGCCTTTTTGCCCTTGATCGTGGTGCGCTTGAGCGCCTCGATCACGGTGTCGATCGCGCCCTCGGGAACGCCGACGATGGCGAAGTGCTCGGACACCTTGATCGGGCCGATCTCGCGTCCACTGAGGTTGGTCTCGTTGGCAATGGCACCCACGAGATCTCCGGGGCGCACACCGTCCTTACGGCCAGCACCGACGTACAGGCGCGCCGTTTCGCCGCCCTCGAATCGTCCGGAGTCACGCATTGCACCGCGCTCGGGTCGGCCCTTGTCGGGGCGACCCTTGTCGGGGCGACCCTTGTCGGGACGGCCCTTGTCGCGGTCGCGGTCCATGCGCTGCGACGCGTCGGGGATTTCTCTCTCGTCGATGACTGCGCCGGTCGCAGCGTGGGCCAGCTTGATGGCGGCGAGGGCCACGTCACGAAGGTCGAACTCGGTAGCGAGGGCATCGACGACGCCGTGATAATTCTCGAGATCGTCCGATTGCAGCGACTCGCGCAAGGTTTCCAACGTCAGCTCGATCTGGCGAGCGCGCAGGTCGGCCACGGTGGGTACCTTCTCGATTGCGATCTTCTGCTTGGTGAGCCGTTCGATGTTGCCGAGGAGACGCTGCTCGCGTGGCTCGGCCAAGGTGATGGCCGTGCCCTCGCGACCGGCGCGCCCGACGCGACCGATGCGGTGCACATACGACTCGGGCGCTGACGGAACGTCGTAGTTCACCACATGGGTGAGCTGATCGATATCGAGCCCACGCGCGGCGACATCTGTGGCCACGAGCAGCTCGGTGGTTCCGGCACGAAGACGACCCATGACCCGGTCGCGTGATTCCTGAGTGAGCCCACCGTGCAATGCTTCGGCACGGTAACCGCGGCCGTTCATGGTCTCGGTGAGCTGATCGACCTCAGTACGCGTGCGGCAGAAGATGATCGCCGCGGTCGGCGCCTCGATATCGAGAATGCGCCCGAGCGCAGCGGGCTTGTGCGAGCGCTGCACGATGTAGGCGGTCTGGCGTACGAGTGGCGCCTTGCCCGGCTTGGTATCGCCGAGTCCGATCTGGATCTTCAGCGGATCGCGCAGGTGACGTTTCGCTATGCCGTTGATGCGAGGCGGGAGCGTGGCCGAAAACATCACCGTCTGGCGGCTGTCGGGCGTGGATTTGAGGATTTCCTCGATGTCTTCAGCGAAACCCATGTCGAGCATCTCGTCGGCTTCGTCGAGCACGACGATCTGAATGTTGGCCAGAGGAAGTGTGCCACGCGCGATGTGATCCATGGCCCGACCCGGCGTGGCCACCACCACGTGGACGCCCTGACTCAGTGCCTGGAGTTGACGACCGATGGGCTGGCCACCGTAGATCGGCACAACCCGCGCCCCGAGGTCGCGACCGTACTTGTAGATCGCTTCGGAAACCTGCACCGCGAGTTCGCGGGTGGGCACGAGGATGAGGGCAATCGGTTCGGCACGCTCACCGCGCGGGGGGATGCGCTGCAGGATCGGCAGCGCGAACGCTGCGGTCTTGCCGGTGCCTGTTGCCGCCTGCCCCACCAGGTCGCGACCTTTGAGCAGCGGCGGGATGGTCTCGCGCTGGATGGGGGTGGGCTCTTCGTAACCGAGCGATGCAAGTGCACCCAACAGCTCTGGCCGGAGTCCGAGTTCGGCAAAGCCGGAGGGTTCGTCACTGGTATTCACGACTTAACGATATTCGTTCCCCGTGTCAACCGTCGCGATGGGCACCGCGACCAACGTGGACCGCGCTTACCACGAGCCAGAACTCCCGCCGCCCCCGCCGCCGCCGACGCTGCCCCCAGAGAACCCGCCGGAGAATCCACTGCCACCGGCCCCGGAGCTCGATGGCACGGTGTAGCTGTGCGAGAACGCCGACGCCATGGTGTAAAAGAGCAAGGGATTGCCCGAGGAGATCTCTGTTGGCGGTACGTTGCTGTGCGCCAGTGCTTTGCCCCACGCCTCTGCGGCGCCCAGCGACACGGCCCACGCGCTGTACTCGCGCAAGAGGCCCTGCTTCCACGCCCACTCGACGTGCTTGCCCTCGCTGGCCATGAGGAAGCGGCGGAACGACTCGGTGCGCAACGCCAGTGCAGATCCTGTGGCGCTCAAGGCCGGAAGCATTGCGCCGTAGACCACGAGTGCCGCCAAGGTGGGTACAGCCAGACCGAAGAGCACCGCGAGAGGCCACAGCTTGAAGACGCCGAGCAGGGCCGACAACACCGAGGCCCCGCCGAGGAACACCAAGGCGAAGATCGCCACCACCAACGCAGAAGACAATCCTCCCCCCGATGAAGAGTTCGGTGCCAGGCGTTTCCACCACCCCGACATTTTGATCATTTCGTCCTGATCCGCTTTGACCGACTTCCACACCTCCGCGAAGTTCTTGTCGTACGTGCCGAATTCGAAGCTCGGCTTTCCATCGAGGATCTGCGCGAGGTGTGCGGCGTCAGCGGCGGGTGCGGATGCGTACTTGGGACCCGACCCCATCACGAGCTTGTCGTCGACCTTGTCGAGGGTGATCACCTCCCGCGCCGCAAGCGCTGAGAACCAGGCCGTCACGGTGTCGTTGTCGATACGTTCTTTCAACAGCACGGCGCCCTGCCACGGCTCCACGCCCTTGGGTGGCACGAACTCGATGGTGGCCATCGATGCCATGCGGCTGTCGGCCACCAAAGAAACGGGCACGGCAGCAGGTGTTCCATCCGCGCTCGGAGCGGGCAGTGTGCCGTACGCCGCCTCAGCTGCACCGCCGCTGAACACCTCATTGCGTCCCCGACGTCGGTCGATCAGAAAGACCGTGGCCGCACCGGCAAAACCCACGGGTAACAGCGCGAGCGCCAGAGCAACACGGTGATCGATGTGCCGCGCCGGCAACGCAGGAAGCTCAGCAAGCGCGACCTCAGGGTTGTCGGTCACGGTGCCACCAATGGTGATGCCCTGACCCGGCTTGAGCGGCTCGAACACAACGGTGTAGTTGGTGCCGCTCGGAGTCAGCGTGCACCCGCCGACAGCTCCCGCAGCGCCCACGTTACAGGTTGGGTCTGCGAGCGTCATCCCCGTGACGACCACCTCGAAGCGGCCGGTCTCGAACTTCTCGGTGGTGCCGATGATGTCGAGTGCGAGTTTGCCGGTGGACATGCGCGCATTGGGCAGCGTGTAGGTCAGCACGTAGCGATGCTGGCCGCTGACGGTGGAGTTCGGATCACCGAGACGAATCCGGGTGCCGGTATCGACCTGAGCGATATCGATGTCGGCATTTGCGTCTGGCGACGATGCCGTCACGTTGATGGGTTCGCCGAAATCGTTGGGGATGATGCGCTCGAGACCGTGGCGCTTCGAGGTACCGAAGTCCTGATCGACGACCTCGCGAATGCGCACCCCGTCAGGGCCATCGGGCTGCACGGTGACCTGCTTGGCGTCGAAGCGTTCGGGGCGCAGACCACCGCCGATGATGCCGATCAGGGCCAGCAGCGAACAGCCGAGAATCACTACCGCAACGAAGACGTGACGCCATGGGGACATTCGACCGAGCATCGCGACAGTCTGGCCCATCGGCGCGCCAGAAACGCGGCCCTCAGTGCGTGAGGACCACGACCGATTGGCCGAGCGCGCGCATCTCGCCGGTTCGGCTTCGAGCCTGGGGCTGATCGCCTGATTGCCAACTCAGCACCGTCCAACCGGACAGGGCCGCGATCTCGTTGACAAGATCAACTGACGTCGTCACATTCCGCACTCGTGTCCAACGGTTCGCCGGGTCGAACGCTGCCTCGGCGAGAAACACGTCCCGAGCTGTAGCGAGGGTCATCGGTAGACACGAGATGACGAGGCGGCCGCCGGGTCGGATGATGCGTTTGAACTGCACCAGATAGCGGTACATGTCTTCGTGCTCCATGTGGGTGAACACCGAGTACGCACAGGCGATGTCAACAGAGTGATCGGGGACATCGAAGGTCTCATCAGTCTGGTGGATAAGGCGAACCGAGCAGGATCCCGTTGCCCGCAGCGGTTCGAGCCGGCGCGCCGCGTGTGCCAGAAACGTGGGCGCGATGTCGATGCCCAGATACGTGCCGTTGGCAAGATAGGGCACCGCATGCACGGCCAGACGGCCGTTGCCACAACCGAAATCGAGCAGCGTCGAGGTCGCCTCCAGACCCTCCGCACGGAGCACGTCGAGTTCGATTTCGCCGACGATGTCGTACTCGCCACTGCCCACACCATCGTCGCCCGCTGACCTCGCGTGAGCTTCGTAGAGCGCTTCGTAGGAGGCACGGTTCGAAGCAGCAGAATCGGAAGGGCCGCGAAAACGAGCAGCGAACGCGCGCGCGTACGCTGCGGGTCGCCTGAGCCAGCGGCGGATGGTGGGTGGGATCTTCAAGAGACCAATCCTACAAAGACCCGAATGCTGCAAGGCCGCATCTATTCAACGACATCGACCACACCGAGCGCGGCGAGCACCCGTTCCCGCATCGCCTGGAACGCCACCGAAGTGCGCCGCCGCGGCCGGTTGAGCAGCACGGCTTCGTCGAGGATGAACCGGCCCTGTTCGAGCACGAGGATGCGATCTGCGCACAGGAGCGCCTCTTCCACATCGTGGGTCACGAAGAGCACGGTGGGTCGGTACTTTGCGTACATAGCCGCCAGAAGGCTGTGCATCTTGATCGTTGTCAGAGCGTCGAGCGACCCGAACGGTTCATCGAGCAGCAAGAGATCAGGGCGACGAATGAGGGCACGGGCAAGCGCAACACGCTGCGCCTCGCCCCCGGACAGCGTGATCGGCCACGCCCGCGCGTGATCGGCCATCTCGACATCGATCAGGACTTCGCGAACGCGTGCTGCGACGTCGCTGCCAGCGACTCCGAGCGACACGTTGTCCGACACACGCTTCCACGGCACAAGCCGAGCGTCCTGGAACACAGTGGCAACACGTTCGGGAACGAACACCTCGCCCTGAGCTTCCCGGTCGAGGTCGGCGAGGAGACGGATGAGAGTGCTCTTGCCGCAGCCGCTGTGGCCCAGGAGCGCCACGAACTGTCCGTGGGGCACCACGAGGTCGAGTCCGTCGAGAACCCTTCGATCACCGAACGCCCGCCAGACCCCGCCGAGCACCAGCGCGTTGGGGCCGCGGCCAGTCGCGCCGTTCACCCTCGTCTGGCGCTTCATGCCCCCTGATAGCCCCTGCGCCACTGCAAGAGCCATCGCTCGAGGAAGCGGACGAACGAATACGACAGCAGGCCCAGAATCGCGTAAACCACTACGACCAACACGATGACGTCGAGACGGTACGAACTGCGTGCATCGGACAACAGCTTTCCGAGACCGTTGTTCGCGTTGATTTGTTCGGCAACCACGAGTGCGAGCCATGCATTGGCCAGGCTCACCCGGAGACCGACGAGGAATCCTGGAACGGCACCGGGCATCACGATGTGACGCACCAAAGCCGCACGACCGAGACCCAAGGTGTGCCCTGCCTCGACGAGCCGCGCGTCGACATTGCGGATGCCGCCGTACGTGTTGATGTAGATCGGCATACCAGCGCTCAAGGCGATCAGCACGATCTTGGGACCCTCGTAGATACCGAGCCAGATGATCAACAACGGCACGAGCGAGAAACTCGGAATTGCCTTCAACACCTGCATCGTCGAGTCGATGAGGTCCTCACCACGACGGCTGAACCCAGCGGCCACTGCGAGGATCACCCCGATGCACACGCCAAGGCCCAGTCCGATCAACACGCGCGAGGCAGACGCCCAGAGAGCAGAAGGAAGTTCTCCCGATCGGATCATGGTGATGCCGATGTCGAGCACGTCGCTGATTCTCGGGAAGCTCGTTGGACTGACGCTGTTGCTCGCAGTCAGTAACCACCACACCAACACGAGGAGCAATGGTCCACACAATCGCCGCAGCGGTCGCGGTACCCGTGTTCGGCTGCGTTCAGTGCGTCCGGTAACCAGGCGCCGAAGGCCGCCGTGTGCCAGCTCGGTGGAGGCCGACGTTGTATCGGCCGTACCCGACTCGGAGCGACCGACCGTGACGGTCAAGGCGTTGCGAACGTTCTGTCAAACAGGATGCGCACGTCTGCCTTCGTGGCCACCACACCCTCGGCGAAGAACACGTCAGCCTGATCTTGCACGGCTGCGACCACCGAGTCGTCAACGGGCACCGGCGTTTCGATACCGCCGACCGCGATTGCCTCAGAGTCCAACGGGTCGATCTTGTCGATCGTTTCGTAGACACCTCGCACGATATTCACGTTGTCTTGCTGCCACTGTTCGCTCTTGGAAAGCCTGGCCGCAAAGTCGGCAACGCTTGCCTTGACCGCCGCATCGGCAAGCAGCCCCTGCCGAGCCGCGAGCAAGCTGTACAGCGGCAGCTCCTTACCGGAGGAGGCAATCACCTTGGCGCCGGTTGTTCTCACCAACGGCGCCAGGTTGTAGTCGAATGCCACGAGCGCGTCGACCGCGCCGGTCTTGAATGCGACCTTCGCATCGGAAAGCGTCAACTGTGCGATCTCCACGTCGCCGGTCTTGAGACCGCCAGCACGAGCCGCGACAAGCCAGTAGTAGTTCGAACTCGATCCCTTCGAGAAGGCCACCTTTTTACCTTTGAGGTCCGCTACGGAGTTGATGCCCGAACCTCCGCTGACGATGATGTCGATACCGGTCGTGCTGGCGTAGCGGAATGCACCGATCACCGAGAAGGGCGCGTCGGCGCTGGTCCATGGCGTCTTGGCGTTGGCCTGCGCGATGACGGCGTTGGGTGTCTGCATCTGTAGTTGTAGGTCGGTAGCGCCGGCGTTGAGGGCCTGCAGGCCCTGATCGCCCGAGGGGAACTCAACCCAGCTGATGGTGTAGGGCGTTCCGTTGAAGGCTTTGGACTGCAGGCGAAGCGCCTGCGGTGCCTGCCCACGGTTGGACGAATACCCCACCTTCAGCGTGACCTTGGAGAGGTCGATGGTGGTGCTCGTCGGAGAAGGCGGCGTGGCCACCGAGGAGACACTTGGTGGAGGCGAGGACGTCGTTGGCGACGACGATGAGGCCGACCCGCACCCGACGAGACTGACGCTCATAAGCACTGCTGAAGCGATACATTTCCAGCGAAAAATCGACGACTTGAACAACGGTACTCCCTGAAAGTTTCGGCAAATGTAGCACCATCGCGCCGTTCTTGCCCGCCCGCTGCCGTGTCCCTACACTGCCATGCCATGACCCTCGACGCCGCCGGTGCTGCCATGCCTAGATCACCGAGCGATGAGCTTCAACCGTCACCCGTGGCCACGGGAGTGGTCGACTGGGCGAAACGAGACCCGCATCGCGTCGCCGTCGTCGATCTCGACCGCAGCATCTCGTTTGCGGAGCTCGACGCCGTGGCGGGATCCCTCGCGACTCGAGTGACCGAACTGGCGCCGACGCAGTGGCTACCGGTCATCGTCGATCGTTCCGTCGATGCAGCGATGGCTCTCCACGGCGTGATCCGAGCCGGACGCCGGTTCGTGCCGATCGAGTCCACGACCCCCCGGGATCGAGTGGCCAGCTTCTTCGCCCGGCTCGGTGAGCCGACCCACGCCGTGGTCAGCAAACCCGAGCACAGCGCTCTCCTGCCGAGCGGGGTGCATGCAATCGAGATCTCGGGACCCGCGGCAGAACCCGACTCACCGGTACCCGTCGATGGATCGGAGGCCGGCTTTGTCGTCTTCACTTCGGGCTCCACCGGTCGGCCGAAGGCTGTCGTACGACGGTGGTCGTCGTGCGGTCGCCGACCCGGCGTGAACGCGCCATCAGCATCGCTTACCGAGGCGACACCCTGGCGCGTCGCCGTTTTGCAACCGTTCAGTTTCTCACCGGGTCTACGCACCATCGGCAGCATCGGCCTCGGCCAGTCGGTGCGCATCGCAAATCCGGCGAACATGAGCATCGATGCCATGCTGGATTGGCTCAACGAGCAGAGCGTCGACGAAATCAATCTCTCGGCAACCCTCGCTGCGACGATCCTTCGCGGGTCGGGTGGGCAGCGGCGCCTGCCAACGCTCACCCAACTGCGCCTCGGCAGCGAGGCTTCGAGCTGGGAGCTGGTCGCGCCACTCCGGGAACTCATTGCGCCCGATGCCAGCATCGTCACCGGGTACGGTGCGAGTGAATGTGGTCGACTGTTCAACCACGTGGTCGGACCCGATCATCCCATCGGTCAAGGCCGCATTCCGATGGGCCAGCCGAACGAGGCCTGGCGGGCACGTTTGGTTCCCGTCGATGGCGACGAGTCGGTCACGCAACTCGTTGTCGGCGACCCCGACGCGTTGTGCTATCTCGACGATCCCGAGCTGACAGCACGCAGATTCAGCACCGACGAGAACGGCGTTCTTTGGTGGACCAGCGGCGACGTCGTGGTGGTCGATGTCGACGGCATCTACCACCATCGCGGCCGTATCGACGACATGGTGAAGATCAACGGCATGCTGGTCGAGCCGAGGGAACCCGAGGAGGCATTGCGCGCGATTCCCGGAATCGGGAATGCCGCTGTCCTGGCGCACAACACACCATCCGGCAAGACGCGCCTCATTGCCCATCTTCGTGTCGACGACCCCGACCTCACCCCTGAGGCGGTTCACGCGCAGCTCGAGTCGCACCTACCCAAACATCTGCTCCCTGCGATGATGGTGCGCCACGACGAGCTCCCCCACAACGAACGCAACAAGCTCGATCGCGCTGCGCTCCAACGGTCCGGCCTCACGCGCTGGCGTTCGCTCCCACCACGAGTGCACACGAGCGAATTGGAACTCTGGCTGACAGCACAGTTGGCAGACCTGCTCGATCTCGGTGATGTTGGCCCCGAGGACGATATGTGGCGCCTCGGCCTCGATTCCCTTGGCGCAGTCGAGTTGTGTGCGATCATCGCCAATGCCGGTCTCGGCGAACTCGATCCCACTGCGTTGCTCACGGTCCGTAGCGCCGCCGCGCTCACCGAGAGACTTCGTGACAAGCACCCCAACAATCGTTCCCTCGCCGTTGTGCTCAACCCGGCCGGTATCAACCCGCCGGTCTTTGCCGTGCCAGGCCGAGGTGGTACCGCACTCACGTTTCGGTCCTTGGCACAGTCGCTGGGTGTTGAGCAACCTCTGGTCGCACTCGAGCCGCGAGGTATGCACCAAGCTGGACGACCCGATCGCACCATCGCCGGGTTGGCTCGACGGGCCCGACCGGAAATCGAACGCCGCATGACTCGCGGGGTTCCGTGCGTGCTGCTCGGGTATTCCGCTGGCGCCACCGTCGCCTACGAGCTTGCCCAGCAACTCCACGCAGATGGTCAGGCCGTCCATCTCGTACTCCTCGACGCGGCTCCCGGGCCACGGAATGCACCAGCCGACGGGCCGGCCAAAGGTGCTCCAGGCGGCCCTCGTTCGGCGAGCCCGACGCTCATCGAGAAACTCCGTGCGCGCCCGCCCCGAGAATTGGTCGCCGATGTCCCGCGACTCACCGCAAAGTATGGACGCAAGTACCTGATGAGGGCGCGTCTGTGGTTCCCCAGTCCCGGGATCACCCGCTCCCACCTCACCCAGCAGTACTACTCCGAAATCGGAAGCATTCTGAGCCGCGCAACCAAGAGGTACGAGGTTGCACCGGCGGCGTTTCCCGTCACTTTGGTACTGTCCGAGTTCGGCGATCCGGTCCTGCGATCTGCGTCGATCATCGAGCGTGTTGCAGTGGTGCAGGTTCCCGGTGATCACTACACCATGCTGCAACAGCCAAACGTGAGCGCTGTCGCTGACGTGGTGGCGTCACTAAACGGCGTCGCATAACCGCACACGACCTCAGCCGTGACGCTCGCCCCGGTAACTCGAATGTGCCAGACTCATGTGCGTATGCCAATCGTTGCGCCGCGACACACCGCCGTGTCGACAACGTCGAGGAGATCGCCATGACAACACCGCTTTCAACCATTGCCCGACGCGTGGGTGCGCTCGCCACGCTCGTGTTGCTCGCGTCGTGCACGCAACTGCCGCTGCAAGCGGCCGACAATGCAACGCCGCCGCCGTGTCCCGAGGGTCACTATGCGCTGCGCACTCAGACGCTCGACGTCACGTTGCCCGCCCCATTTGGTCAGGCTCATGTGGCCACGCTTGCGGGTGATCAACTCGCCCTTGATGTCACCTCCACGTCGTGGACCCTCAGCGGTTCGCAACACTTGAGTGTGAGCGGACAATCACCGTTCGGCACGCTCGATGGCGACCTTGGAGCCACCGTCCACGCCGACGGCTCTTGGACAGAGACGTCCCCCGGGGCCATCGACTTCACCGCTGGTCACCTTACCGGTACGGGTACGTTCACGGGCAGCGTCGGCGGCCTGGCGATCACCCGGTCGGGCTCGCTCGCTGATCTCGGACTCGCCGCCACGTTCGGGTTCTCGGGCAGCGCGAACTTCACCTGTGGAGGGTCGCCGGATCTGGCGCTCACCTTCTCGTCACCGTCGATCACCCTGCAATTCGATCGCAAGTAGGGCGAACCATCGCACCGCTACTCCAAATGACGCGAGGCCGAGAGCCGAAACGTCATTCGACGCCACTCATCTGACGCGCAGATGCAGGACCTTGGGCCCTTGCGCGCCCCTCGCATGCGGGGACACCCTGAGAGTGTGCTGACGGCCTGAGGAGATGACCGATGCTGTTCTCAGATCGTGTTGATGCAGGACGGCAACTGGCGAACAGACTCGAATGCTTCCGCGGGACCGACGTCGTGGTGCTCGGCCTGCCGCGCGGTGGCGTGCCTGTGGCCTACGAAGTGGCTCGGGCCCTCGATGCACCTCTGGATGTGATCGTGGTGCGCAAATTGGGGGTGCCCTACCAACCCGAACTGGGCATGGGGGCCATCGGCGAGGACGGCGTACGCATCGTCAATCCAGACGTTGTCCACCTCGCGGGTGTCGGCGAAGCCGAGATCAGCACGGTCGAAGCACGCGAGCGGGTCGAGCTGGAACGGCGGGCCCTCACGTTCCGCGGCAATCGCCAGCGGGTGCCGGTGCAGGGCCGCACAGTAGTGATCATCGACGACGGCATCGCCACGGGTTCCACCACCCGAGCCGCCTGTCAGGTCGCCCGCGCCCACGGCGCGAGCCGCGTCGTATTGGCCGTACCAGTGGCGCCGGTCGGTTGGCGAGAGCTCTTGGCCAACGAGGCCGATGAACTGATCTGCCTGCACACCCCGGCCAACTTCTTCGCCGTCGGACAGTGGTACGCCGACTTCACGCAAACCACCGACGATCATGTCATCGAGTGCCTCGAACGTCGCGCAGCCGGCAGCGATGTGGGAGCGGAGTGACCCACCCCAACACAGTCATCAGGCGAACGCGACACACCGGCAATGATGGACAGCGTGCTAGTCACCGTATCCGGGATCGCTCGGCCAGTTCGGCTGAAACAAATGCCACTGTTCGGGCGCTTTGCGGATGAGCCACTCCAGTTCGTGGGCGAGCAACTGTGTACCTCGGGCCACGTCCTCACGCAATCCGCCGAGACGCTCGAGTTGCAGGGGCGGGCGAACGATCGCGTGATGCCCGTTGTACCGCGGCGTGAAGTAGCACCCAGTGGGCAGGACCGGGGCACCTGTTCGCAGACCGAGCATCGCCGGCCCAGCAGGAAGTGTGGTCGTCTCGCCGAAGAACTCCACGGGCACGCCACCGCGGTCGATGTCACGATCACACAACAGGCAGACCACCTCGTTGTCGCGTAGCGCCTTGATCACCGCTGTGGCAGCCTTCGGCCCGAGCGGCACCACAGTCATACCAAGTTTCTTGCGGAGGTCGGCGAACCATTCGAAGAGCTCGGGCGGTTCAATCGGCTCGACGACAACGGTCATCTTGTAGCCCTGATCCGTGAGCCATCGACCGGCCCACTCCCACCCGCCAAGGTGCGGCAGAGCAAGGATCACCCCGTTACCCAACTTCAGTGCCTCGGGAATGTGTTCGAAGCCTTCGACGGTGAAGCCGGCATTGACTGCCCGCTTCGACAGCGTAGGCAGGCGAAAGCTCTCGACGTAGTACGTGGCGTAGGAGTCGAACGCTGCCTGCACCGCTTGGCGGAGTGCGAGTCCCCGCAAGGTGGGCTTTGCGCGCTTCAGGTGGCGTTCGATCATTGATCGCTTGTCGCGCATGCCGCCCGCGAAGGTGAGTCCGACCATCGTGGCGGCCACACTCGCGATCGGGCCGGGCATCGCCCGAGCGGCGAGCGAACCGAACTTGTAACTGTTGACCGTGACGCTGTCGGTCAAACGGTCGCGGGGCGCGCGGTCGGTCGACACGACTTATGGATTCGGGCGGCGACGGGGCACGCGGGTGCGGAGCCGTTCAGAGCTAACGCCGCGCCGCGACTGTCGACGCGTGCGACGAATCTCCATCTTCGCCGCCGTGCGAGGGGTGACACCGGCCTGCTTCCACACTTTGATGAACCGCTGCACGGCGGTCAGGACGCATAGCGCAAGCATCACCCACAGAATCGGTACGAGTAACGGCGGGACGAGCAAACCAAGCAACAGCAAGATGATGCGCTCGGCGCGCTCCATAAGCCCGCCCTTTGCCTCCAGGCCCAACGATTCGGCCTTGGCTCGCTCGTAGGAGATGACGGCCGATACAGCCATGATGCCGAACGGCACCATGGCGAGTCTCGGGGACGAACCTGCCGCATAGTAGTAGGCCAATCCGGCGAACAGGATTGCGTCGGTGACGCGATCGATGACCGAATCGAAGAAGGCACCGCGCTGGCTGACCTGGTTCGATGCCTTGGCGAGCGCGCCGTCGAGCAGATCGGGAAGCGCGGCGAGGATGACCAGGAAGAAGCCGAGCAGCATCTCACCGGCACCAATGGCGACACCCGCGCCGATTGCGACAAGCACACCGAGAATCGTCAGGTGATCAGGCGAGAGTCCGGTCTTGCGAAGCAGCGCGCCGATGGGACGCACTGCTGAATCCACCGGGGCTCGGAACTTGCCGTCGAACATCGGTTTCTAGGCTACCCGAGGTCGTTGCAATCGGCGGCGGCCCGTGGCGTGGCACACTCGCGAGATGAGCAGTTCAACACCGGCAGATCTCGCGATTGCGTTCCGTTCGCTCCCCCGCCGACTTCGCGAAGCGTCGATACTCGACGTCGCACCCGACGCGATCGCCACGGCAACATCGGCTATTGATTCTGCAGTGGTCGCCTCCGCGCGGCTGCTGGGTTGCAGTGCCAGCGTCGAGGCGATCGCGTCAAGGATCGACGAACGTCGTCTCGACGATTGGACCGCAGGCGACATCGAGTCGCTGCAGGCATACGCGCGTGAGGCGGGCACTGCCATACGCGTCGTGCACGATCTCGCCGATCGCGCCCGCTAGACACGCCGCGTAACAGCGTGTCAGTCGGTGGGTTCGCGCCAGTCGGTCTCAGGGTTGTCTTGCACCATGTGTTCGATCACGCTGGCGTCGACTGCGTCGATAAGCACCAGACCACGCTGGCGGGGCGGATTCTCACTCGAATAGCACAAGACCCGCCACGTCGGCCGACTTCGCACGCCACGCCACACCTGTTGCGCGGAAGCATGTCCCACTGCGAAACCCACTGCGCCGGTGGCGGCCACAAGGGCCTGCTTCTCGTCGACCTGCATCTTCCAGCCTGAGGTGATGCTGTAGAGACCAAACGCACCGAGCAGAACCGCAGCGCCGGCAAAGCCCGTGTTGACCAACACCGGTTCACCATCGCGGTGTGTGATCCAGAGAACGAAACAGAATACGGCGAGCGCGAGATAGATCAATCCGGGGATACGACGACGGCTGTTGTCGGGAAATTGATACGGGCCGACGAATTCGCTGGCATTCAGGTCGTCGGGAAGCGTGTCGCGAATCTCCTCACGGCTCACGTCATCGGTCTTGTTCGAGGAGGCGGACGATTCGGTCATCGGCGTTCAGGCTACGGCGCCCGGCCACGCGGCGCGCAGTTTCGCCGCGGTCTCGGGCAGGGCTTCGGGCAGCGTGCGGGTGTTGGCAGTGACAGTCATGAAGTTCGCGTCACCGCTCCAGCGGGGCACCACGTGCACGTGCAGGTGCTCGCGCACGCTGCCACCGGCTGGTTCGCCCAGATTGACACCCACGTTGATGCCTCCCGGACGCATCGCGATCTTCACCGCGCGCACCGCGCGCGCAACCGTATCCCACAGTTCCGCGAACTCGGCTGGGCGAAGGTCCTCCATATCGGGCAACTGCCGATACGGAAGGACCAGCACATGGCCCACGCTGTACGGAAACGCGTTCATCACCGCAAACGTGAGGGGGCCGCGAAACACGATGTGTGCGTCGTCGTCGCTGAGGCCGGACTGCAGGATGCGTGTGAACACACTCGACCTGTCATCCGCCTCGCGATCAACCGGTTCGACGATGGATTGCACGTACGTCGCACGCCAGCCATTCCAGAGTTGTTCGAGCGGTGTCATCGGTCCTACCGGGTAGGAGCAGGCAGCGTAGGAACAGCCAGCAGAGAAGCAGACAGGGTGGCATGAGGCGGCGCCGCCTGCGCCACCTCGACGGTGAGACGATCGATGAAGACGTCGACAGGAACACCGCGCTCGACATCGCCGCCGCGAGGGTTCACGCCGAAGGTGATCGCTGCAACGTCGTCGTCGCCCACGACGAGGACATACGGCAGCTTTTCGAGCTTCGCAGCACGAATGCGCTTACCGAGTTGATCATTGGCCTCAATCACATCGACGCGGAACCCAGCAGCACGCAACGTTGCCGCCGTCGCATGCGCGTATTCCTCGTGTGCTGTGGCGACCGGCAGGATGCGCACCTGTACGGGCGCCAGCCACGCGGGGAAGGCTCCCGCGTAGTGCTCGAGCAACACGCCGAAGAACCGTTCGACCGAGCCGAACAATGCACGGTGCAACATGATCGGCTGGTGGCGGTTGTTGTCGGCCCCCACGTACTCGAGGTTGAACCGCTCGGGCAGGTTGAAGTCGAGCTGGATCGTGCTGAGCTGCCATGTGCGCCCGATCGCATCGCGCACATCGATGTCGATCTTCGGTCCGTAGAACGCTGCGTCTCCGGTCTTCACCTTGTAGGGCAGCTCGTGACGGTGCAGTGCCTCACGGAGCGCCTCGGTCGCCTTATCCCAAATCTCATCTGAACCGACCGACTTCTTGGGATCGCGTGTACTCAGGTTTGCCGTGAAGTCATTGAAGCCAAACGCACGCAACACCGAGAGTACGAAGTCGAGCAGCGACGCGATCTCGTCGAGCAGCTGATCCTCGGTGCAATAGATGTGACTGTCATCTTGGGTGAATCCACGAATGCGCATGAGCCCGTGCAGCGTGCCAGCGCGCTCGTAGCGGTACACGGTGCCGAGTTCAAACAGCCGCAGCGGAAGCTCACGATACGAACGCTGCCGCGACCGAAAGATGAGACAGTGCATCGGGCAGTTCATCGGCTTCATGTAGTAGGTGCCGTTGTCCATCTCCATCGGCGGATACATGCCGTCTTTGTAGAAGTCGAGATGTCCACTGGTCTGGAACAGGTTCGCGTTTGCGAGGTGCGGCGTGAACACGAACTGATAACCGCCGCTCTCGTGCCGCTGACGGCTGTAGTCCTCCATCTGCTTACGAACGATGGCACCCTTGGGATGCCACACGGCCAAGCCGCCACCGAGTTCGTGCGGGAAGCTGAGCAGGTCGAGTTCGGTGGCGAGCTTGCGATGATCCCGCTTCTCAGCTTCCTCGAGGCGATGCAAGTGTTCGTCGAGCGCGGCCTTGGAGTCCCATGCCGTGCCGTAGATGCGTTGCAGCATCGGACCTTTTTCATTGCCGCGCCAATAGGCACCAGCCACCTTCATCAGCTTGAAGTGGCCGAGTTTGCCGGTCGATGCAACGTGGGGCCCGCGGCACATATCGACAAACGCATCGGTGTTGCGATACACGCTCACCGTGCCACTCGGGTCGACCTCGGCTGCGTCGACGTTCACATCTTCGTCGTCAGGGTCGATCTGCTCGCCAACGAGCGCACGCACGCGTTCGATGATCTCGCATTTGTACGGCTGATCGGCGAACAGTACAAGCGCATCGTCGATACTCATTTCGCTGCGCACAAAGGGTTGGTTCGCCGCCATGATCTCGCGCATGCGCACCTCGACCGCGACCAAGTCGTCCTCGCTGAAGGTCTTGGCATCGGGCAATTCGAAATCGTAGTAGAAGCCATCAGTGATGGCCGGGCCGATAGAGAACTTCGCGCCCGGAAACAGCTGCGTGACAGCTTGGGCCATCACGTGTGAGGTGCTGTGGCGCAGCACGTGACGTCCCTCGTCGGAGTCGCCGGTGATGATGGCAACCGACGCACCCTGCGACAGCGGTGCACCAAGGTCGGCCTCGTAGCCGTCGACAATCGCCGCGACTGCAGCCTTCGCGAGCCGCGAGCCAATCGACGCCGCCACATCGCCGGCGGTGCTGCCCTCGGAAAATGAGCGTTGCGAACCGTCGGGAAGGGTGATGAGTATCTCAGCCATAGCAAGGGGCATTCTACGGGCGCGCCACGCCGAGCGAGAGTAATTACCGACGCTCAATGATGTAGTTAACAACGACTGAGCTGCTATTCGACGCCGACCAGGCTGAGTGCAGGTTCGCTACCGCGCTCGGCTTCTTCGTGAACGTGAGCGATCACGGCCTTGTCCGCCGGCAGGCTCTCTGCGTTCTTGGTGGCGTAGGTGTTGCGGTACTCCTGACCAGTGAGCTCGCGAATTTCAAACATCAACTCGTCGGTGATCTGGCGCAGCACCAAGTGGTCGTCTTCTCGCGAACGATAACGCTCAACCTTGAGAGCGCGACCGATCTTGATGGTGCACGCCTTGCGTACCTTGGGCAGCTTGGCATCAGGAGGCTGGATCGCGTCGGTGCCGATGATACCTACCGGAAAAATGGGGCAACCGACCTTTAACGCCAGTCGTGCCGCACCGGTGTGACCCTTGTACAGATAGCCATCGCGGCTGCGAGTGCCCTCGGGGAAGATGCCGAACAGTTCACCGCGACGTAACACCGCCTCGGCGGCATCGAGCGCACCGCGGCTTTTTTCACCCCCGCTGCGGTCGATCGGGATCATGCCCATTGCAGGAAAAATGAACTTTGTCTTCCACGAATTCATGTACTCGGCCTTGCCAACGAAGCTGATATTGCGGCCTACATGCAACATCAGAAACCCACTGTCGAGGAAGCTGATGTGGTTGGGACACAGAATGGCAGGACCATCAGCGGGTAGCCGTTCGAAACCATCGAGGTCGAAATGCCAGAGATGCTTGGCAAGCGGACCGAACATCTTGCGCGTTCGCTCCTGGGTCTTGCCGGCGCTAGCGGGCACGGGCGCGTCACCCATCGCCGTCACCTACCCTCACCTGCATGGCACATGCCATCACTGTAAACGACTTGGCACGTGCTCGGCGTACACGGCGTTCGACCATTGTGCGAACATTCGATGACGACGATGTGTGAGACGGCTCACACGAGATCGGTAGACGTCAGAGCACCACGCCGAGCAGCGCCGCCGCCGCGCTCACATCGCGACCGGCAGCCGCCTGGGCATCGATGGCGAGCACCGCGGAGGCTGAATCGAGATCGTTGTCGAGGCATGCGCGCACCTGATCGATGACGTGCGATGGCGAGGATCCGACTCCCGCCTGCCACCGCTCGAGCCGGGCGAGCGCGCGGGGCATGAGTTCGTCGTCCCAACTCCAATCGTGGCGATAGTGGTGCTCGACGATCGCAAGCCGGATCGAGCGGGGATCCCAAGTCTCACGGAGCTTGTCGATGAACACCAGGTTGCCCAGACTCTTCGACATCTTCTTGCCCTCCATGTACACCATGGGTCCGTGCAGCCAGTGCTTTACGAACTGCTCACCCGTGGCAGCTTCGCTCTGCGCACGCTCGCACTCATGATGCGGAAAGATGAGGTCTGACCCCCCGCCGTGGAGGTCGATGGTGGCGCCGAGTTCGCGCAAGGCAAGCGCGCTGCACTCGATGTGCCAACCCGGCCGGCCCGGCCCCCACAGCGTCTCCCACGATGGTTCGTCGGGCTGCGACGGGTGCCACAGCACGAAGTCGAGCGGATCGCGCTTGTTGGGGTCGTCGATATGCCCACCGCGTTCGCGTGCAAAGTCGATCATCTGCTCACGCGTGTAGTGCGAGACAGAGCCGAAGCTGGGGACCTTCGACACATCGAAGTACACCGAGCCGCCCGCCTGATACGCGAAGCCGCGTTCAAGCACGATGCCGATGAACCCACGAATATCGCTGATGGCCGACGATGCGCGTGGCGTGCTGTACATCGGCAACATGTTGAGCGCCGTCATGTCGCGTTCGAAACGAGCTTCCTCGCCGGCAGCGAGATCGAGGTAGTGCACACCGAGTTGACGCGCCTTGGCGAACAACGGGTCGTCGACATCGGTCACGTTGCGCACACACTTCACCTGATGGCCGAGATCGATCAGACGGCGCTGAAGGATGTCGTAGGTGACGAACGTGGCGGCGTGGCCCAGATGCGTGGCGTCGTACGGCGTGATGCCGCAGGTGTACATCAACACCGTGGGACCGGGCTCGAATGGCACCACGGCTTGACGGGCCGTGTCGTACAAACGCATGGTCAAGACGGCGTTCCTTCAGCCTTCGCGGTGGTCTTCTGCGCATCGCGAGGATCGGAACGAATGCCCGTCAGCTTGGGAGCGACGCGGGTCTTGTAGCGCACGTTCAGCTGGAGCAATACGGCGGTGAACGCCTCGATGGCGGTGGCGTTCGACAGTTCGCCGGCGTCGAGCGGGCGGCAGCCGGGGATCTTCGCAACGATCTCGGCCACTTCGAGAATGGCCTTTGGATCGTCGCTACAGATCAGAACATCAGAGTCGATCGGCGATCCGAGATGGCCCAGTTCGGTGGCCGGGAGGTGATGGAACGCCGCGACCACACGACAACGTGGCACCGCGGCCTGAACGTGCGCTGCCACGCTGCCGCGCGGCGGCACGAGCGGCTGGAATTCATGGCCGACACGCACCAGCGCGTTGGCCATGCTGATGACCACTTTGCCGGCGAGCAGTTCTTCATATTCCTGCGCTGTGGTCGCCGCCGAGTCCCATGGCGTGGCGATGACCACGAGGTCGCCCGCTGCAGCGCCAGGGTTGTCGGCGCACTCGAGACGCGCGGCGAGGTCGGGCCACTTCGCAACGAGCTGGTCACGAACCTCCATGGATCGGTACTTCGACCGTGATCCGATGATGCACGTGTAACCCACCGAGGCGAGGCGCGCTGCCAGAGCACTACCCGCCGGACCTGTACCACCCAAGATTCCGATACGCATCCGCTCAGCCTGCCACAACGAGTGCCTTGCGCCCCACTAGATCGAAGCTAGGGTCGAATCCATGGGTCTGCTCACTGGCAAGAACATCGTGATCACCGGGGTGCTCACCGACGCATCGCTCGCGTTCGGTGTGGCCAAGCTGGCACAGGAGGAGGGCGCCAACGTGGTGCTCACCGGCGCAGGGCGTGCACTCAGCCTCACCGAACGCGTCGCCCGCAAATTGCCGGCTCCGGCACCCGTATTCGAGCTCGATGTCACCGTGCCCGAGCACCTCGTGTCAGTGCGCAACTCCGTGAGCGAGATCTGGGATCACGTCGACGGCGTGCTGCACGCCATCGGCTTCGCGCCCGCGGTATGTCTGGGCGACGACTTTATGGCGGCCACCTGGGACGACGTCTCCATTGCGATGAACATCTCGGCGTATTCGCTCAAGACCTTGGCCGACGCATTCGTGCCATTGATGACGGCGGGCGGTTCCTTCGTCGGCCTCGACTTCGACAACACCGTTGCGTGGCCGGCCTACAACTGGATGGGAGTCGCCAAGTCGGCGCTCGAATCCGTCAACCGCTATCTGGCGAAGGAACTGGGTCCGAAGGGCATCCGCAGTAATCTCGTGGCTGCCGGTCCGGTGAAAACGATGGCGGCCAAGAGCATCCCCGGTTTCAAGAAGTTCGAGGACATTTGGGATGATCGCGCCCCGCTTGGCTGGGACGTTTTCGATTCATCTGCGGTGGCCAAAGCAGCGGTCGCGCTGCTCAGCGATTGGTTCCCCGCAACTACCGGTGAGATCATCCACGTCGATGGCGGCTTTCACGCAATCGGCGCCTAATGGCATGAGACCGGTATCACCCGACCGGGTTCACCCGACCAAATACACCCGACCAAATACACCCGACCAAGTTCACCCGACCAAGTTCACCCGACAAGGGTGTGGTACGGCGTTTCGTAACCCCGATAATGTTGGTCAGGTTGCCATCGCTACGAGGAGATCAGCCACACCATGAATATCGTCGTTCAATCCGGAGATGCACTGCACGACCCGTGGGAATTGGCGGTGGTGTTTGGTTTCGTGAATGAGAGTCTCCCCGATCCGGTTGCCGGCCTGATCGAAAGCGCCGATTTCACCGGCAAGGCGAACCAGACCGCTCTCGTGTATCCCAAGGGTGCCCTTGCAGCAAAGCGACTGCTGCTCGTGGGCCTCGGCGAACGCGCATCTGTCGATGCCGAGCGCTTGCGCCAGGCCACCGCCACGGCGATCCGCCAGATACGTACGCTGCAGGTCGCCGACGTTGCGGTCGGCTTTCCTGACGATATTGCGATCGATGGCGCAGCGGCCGGCCAGGCCACCGCAGAGGGCCTGCTGCTCGGCGCCTACCGTTACCTGCTGCACCGCACGGGAATGCCCACCGATGAGACGTTCGAGGTCGCTTCGGTCACCATCGTGGTCAGCGGCGACGCCGCTGCCGTCGCCGCAGGCGTCGAGGCAGGCTCTGTCATCGGCAGGGCCACATGCTTGGCGCGCGACTTGGTGAACTGCCCCCCCGACCGCAAGACACCGCCGTTGCTCGCCGACGAGGCCGTGGCGCTCGGCGAGCGGATGCCGAGCATCAGCGTCACCGTCTTCGACGAGAACCGTCTCGCCGCCGAGGGTTTCGGTGGCATCATCGCGGTCGGCAAGGGTTCCGACAGCCCACCGCGGTTCATCATCATGGAATACGGCGCCCAGCTCAAAGACGTTCCCACGATTTGCCTGGTTGGTAAGGGGCTCACGTTCGATTCTGGCGGCCTCAATATCAAAACGGCCGAGGGTATGGAAACGATGAAGAACGACATGGGCGGTTCCGCCGCTGTGTTCGGGGTGATGCATGCCGTCGCTGGTCTCGGCCTGCCCCTGCACGTCGTAGGGCTCGTGCCGTCGGCTGAGAACATGCCAAGCGGTCGCTCGTACCGACCCGGCGACATCGTCACCTCGCTCAGCGGCAAGACCATCGAGATCCTCAACACCGACGCCGAGGGTCGGGTGATCCTGTCGGACGCGCTGCATTACGCGCAGCGCTACGAGCCCGCTGCGATCATCGAATTCTCCACGCTCACCGGTGCGGTGATCATCGCACTTGGCAACGTCGCCAGCGCCGTCATGGCGACCGACCAAGCTCTTGCCGACGCACTGCTCGCAGCTGCCGTCTCGAGCAACGACCGCGCCTGGCAGCTGCCTCTGTGGGAGGAGTACCACGAGATGGTTAAGAGCGACATCGCCGATCTGAAGAACCTCGCAGGACGAGCCGCAGGCAGCATCACCGCCGGTGCGTTCTTGTCGGCGTTCGTCGGGGACTACGCATTCGCACACCTCGACATCGCCGGCACGGCCTGGCTCGACGCCCCGAAGAAGCCATACCACTCCAAGGGTGGCACCGGGTCGGGCGTGCGCCTAGTCACCGAGTTTCTTCGTCACTACGGCAACTGAGCAAGGGGGAACTGATGACTGCAACTGTGAGCGCGGAGCCCAAGCGCAAACTCAGCGAACGAATGCTCGATGGCATCGAGAAAGCGGGTAACAAGGTCCCCCATCCGGTGATCATGTTCCTGTACCTGATTGCCTTCGTCGCGCTCCTCTCAGCCGTGCTTGCCGCATTCAATGTCAAGGTCTCCGAAGAGGTCGCTGTTCCGGTGAACAAGACCGAGATTCACCGTTTGCAGGATGCGCTCGGTGGATCCGTCGTGCCGTACGACACCTCCACCGGACAAATCGTGTCGCTCCCGCCGGTCATCATCGAGCAGCAGACGTTCGAGGTGAAGAGCCTGCTTTCGGTCGACGGTCTGAGATTCGTCTTCTCGTCGTTCGTCAACAACTTCGCCGGGTTCGCCGTCGTGGCCGTCACCTTCATCGCAATGGCGGGGGTGGGCGTCGCCGAAAAGGCCGGGATGATGGCCGCGCTCATCCGAAAACTCGTGAAGGTGGCCCCGCCACGTTTGATCGCCTTTTTCATCATCATGGTCGGTGTGCTGTCGAGCGTGGCGTCTGACGCCGGATACCTGATCCTCATCCCGCTCGCAGCGGCGGCGTTCGTGACGCTCGGTAGACATCCATTGGCGGGTCTCGCCGCGGCCTTCGCAGGTGTGGCCTCAGTCTTCGCGGTCAACATCTTGATCACTCCGGTCGACAGCATGTTGACCGAGATCACCAACGAAGCGATCGGGCTCACCGGTGCCAAACACATCGAGATCACGGCCAACCTGTACTTCGGTATCGCATCGTCCATCCTGATGGCCCTCGTCGCGGTCTTCGTGACCCAGCGCATTGTCGAGCCACGCCTTGGCAAGTGGGACCCATCGATTGGCGACACCGCGTATGGCAAAACCGACGAAGACGTCGATACCGAGGCCCAAGCGGCCGAAGCGCGTGGCCTGCGCTTTGCCCTCTACGGCTTCTTGGGCATGACGGCTCTCATCCTGCTGCTTACGCTGCCACCCGGAGCCCCATTGCGCGATCCCGTGACCGGCGACCTCATTGGCACGACGCCCTTCATGGCCAGCCTGATCTTTCTCATCTCGCTCACGTTCCTGGCGTGCGGCATCTGTTACGGCAAAGGCGCCAAGACGATCAGCGGTAGCGGCGATGTGATCAACGCAGTCACCGCAACGTTTGCCGGCCTCTCCGGGCTGATCTTCATGTTGTTGATGATCAGCCAGTTCATTGCGTTCTTCAACTACACCAACCTGCCGCGCGTCGCTGCCGTCGAAATGGCACACATCCTCGAACGAGCAGGTCTTGGCGCACTACCACTGTTGATCGGGTTGATCTTCGTGATCTTGCTGCTCGACATCATCATTCCCGGAGTCGTACCCAAATGGGCAATCTTTGCGCCGGTGTTCATCCCCATCTTCGTACGCCTCAACGTGGCGCCACAGACGGTGCTCGCCGCCTACCGCGTAGGTGACTCGCCGATGAACTCGGTGACACCGCTGATGGTGTATCTACCGTTCATCGTGACCGTGGCCCAGCGCTACGACAAAAAGGCTGGTCTCGGCACGATCATCTCGCTGATGGTGCCGTACGTGATTGCGATCCTCAGCGCGTGGCTGCTGCTGTTCATTGCCTGGTGGCTGCTCGGCATTCCACTCGGACCCGGTTCACCGATCAGCATCTGAGGACCCGAGCCCCGCTATCACGGCGGTACGGTGACCTGATGGCACACACCAATCGGCTCGCCGCAGAAACCAGCCCCTATCTGCGCCAACACAAGGACAATCCTGTCGATTGGTATGCGTGGGGACCCGACGCGTTTGCTGCTGCGCGCGAGCGCAACGTACCGATCCTGTTGAGTGTCGGCTATAGCGCCTGCCACTGGTGTCATGTGATGGCGCACGACTGCTTCGAGGACATCGAGGTCGCGACCGAGATGAACCGCCTCTTCGTGAACGTGAAGGTGGACCGCGAAGAACGCCCCGATGTCGACGCGATCTATATGGACGCAGTGCAGGCCCTCACCGGCAGCGGCGGTTGGCCGATGACGCTGTTCCTCACTCCTCAGGGCAAGCCATTCTACGGCGGCACCTACTTCGCGAAGCCGCATTTCCTCCAGCTGATGGCGACCATCGACGATGTCTGGCACAACAAGCCTGACGACATTCAACAGAACGTGGCCGCGCTCATGGAAGCGTTGAATCGCACCACCAACATCTCCCCCGCCACCGACCTGCCCGGCACCGGCGGGTTCAACGCAGCCCTGCAACAACTCGGTCAGAACTTCGACGCCGAGTGGGGCGGGTTTGGTGGTGCGCCGAAGTTCCCTTCCACGATGAACCTCGACCTCGTGCTGCGCTCACATTTGCTTCGCCCCAGCGAGGCCGCTGAGACGGTGGTCTCCACCTCGCTTGACGCGATGGCTAGTGGCGGCGTGTACGACCACATCGGCGGTGGCTTCGCGCGCTACAGCGTGGACCGCGAGTGGCTGGTGCCGCACTTCGAAAAGATGCTCTACGACCAGGCGCTGCTGCTGCGCGTGTACCTACACGGCTGGCTGGTCTTCGGTCACGATCGGTGGAGGCAAGTGATCGATGAGATCGTTGGCTATGTGCTCTCCGAGATGAGCCATCCCGACGGTGGGTGGTATTCGGCCGAGGATGCCGACTCCCTCGACGCTCACGGTCACAGTCATGAGGGTTTGTTCTACACGTGGACGCCGGGCGAGCTCGTGGAAGTACTCGGTGTCGATCTGGCGGCAGAGGCCGGTGAATGGTGGGGGGTCACCCCCGAGGGCAACTTCGAGGGCCGCAGCATCCTGTGCCGATTGCATCACCGCGGCCAACTCCACCGTCCAGAGCACATCGAGCGAGCGCGCCAACTGTTGTTCGCGGCGCGCGCACGGCGAGCCCGGCCGGGTTTGGACAACAAGGTTCTCACTGAGTGGAACGCACTCTTTCTCGCATCGCTGGCCGAGGCCGGCGCCGCAATGGGTCGCCCCGACTGGCTCGAGGCAGCTGTGCGAAATGGCGAGTTTCTTGTACGCGAGCTGCGCCGTCCCGATGGCCGCTGGCACCGTTCATGGCAGGCCGATGGCACGCCCCATGCCCGTCACGATGCGCTGGCTGCCGATCACGCCAACCTGGTCGACGCCTTCACCCGCCTCGCTGAGGCCACGGGACAGCGACGCTGGATCACCGCCGCGACCGAGGTTGCCGACACGTTGCTCGATCACTTCTGGGATACCGACACAGGTGGTGTGTTCACCGTCGCCGACGATGCCGAAGCGCTCATCGTGCGTCAGAAGGATCTGATGGACAATGCCACCCCTTCTGCCAACTCGGTGACCGCGCTCGCGTTGTATCGACTGGGCGCGCTCACCGGTGAGTCGCGCTTCACGAATCATGCCGATCAGACGTTGCAACTCCTAGCGAGCGTGATGGCTCAGGCCCCGAGTGCCTGCGCCAACGCCCTGGCCGCAGCCGACATGCGAACCACCACCATCACCGAATTGTTGGTCACCGGTGACCGACCCGATCTGGTGAGCACGGTGCAGCGCCGATGGCTCCCAAATGCCGTGCTGGCATGGGGCGAGCCCTACGACTCGCCACTGTGGGTGAACCGACCAGACGGTTTTGCGTACGTTTGTCGAAACTTTGCCTGTGCCGTGCCTGTTTGCGACGTTGCTGATCTGCAATCATTGCTCGTAGGGCCATGACTGGGATTCATCACCAGCCGCACACGCCACACCGGTGCAACCCGCAACGCAAAGGATCATCATGACACCCAAGTATCTCCTCACGGTTGGCGTCGTCGCGCTGCTCGGGCTCAGCGCCTGTGGGAGCACCGCCAAGGTCAGCCTGCCCAAGACCACCGACGGTTCGTCGGCCACCACACCAGCCGGCTCGGGCGACACGCTGCCCCGCAGCCTCGGCACGATCCCGGGCGGCACCATCCCGAACATCGCGGGGCTGTCCGGTGACTGCATGGCACTCGTGCAGGCCATGGCCGGAGCATTCACCGGTGGAGCCGCGAGCTCCCTCGATGGACTCCCCACCGCGCTCGACAAGATCGCGGCCAAGGCCCCCGCTGAGCTGCAGCCCTACTTCAAGACGATGGCCAAGGGTTACGCCGCGCTCGCTGCGCTCTACAAGAAGTACAACAACGACTTCACCAAGATCGCCACCGACCCAGAGGCATCGAAGTTGTTCAGCGACCCCGGCTTCACCGAAGCATCCACCCGCGTGAGCGACTATATGGACAAGCAGTGCCCCAACAAGTGAGCGACCCGGTCACCAACGCCCGTTGTGGATGATGTCGGCTGCACTGCGCCGGACGCGGTATGCACTTCGACCCGGACGCTCAGGCTGGCCCGACTGATCGGGCCAGCCGAGCGCTATCGCTCCCAACAATTGAAGGTCTTCCGGGATGCCGAGCGATTCGCGAAGTTCTGCCTCACCGTTGAACACACCAAACAGCAGGGCGCCAAGGCCGACGTGTTCGGCGGCTAACAGCAGCGTGTTCACTGACATTGCGGCATCGATGGTCCAGTACGGCGTCGTCCAGGCCCCGACGCCCTCGCCGAGCCCGGTGCCCGCCTTATCAGGTTCGCTATACCGATCGACGTAGGCCTGCGGGTCGGCCAAAGCCAACGCGATCACAGGAGCGCGCAGCAGACCCTGCCAACGAAAGCCGGCTCGCCGCGCGGCCGGCAACGTAACATCCCAAAACCGAGCCGTGTCTGCACCCTCGAGCACGACGAGATGCCAACCCTGGGTCTTGCCTGCGCTCGGTGCGCGCGATGCCAGCGCAACAAGCCCGTGCAGCACGTCGACCGGAATGGGCCTTCCATCGAATGTCCGGGTCATCCGGCGTGAGCGGACAACGGCGTCGAATGAACGGCTCAGCGGGCCCCGAGTTTCACGAGGTCTTCTGCCATGGTCCAACCGTGCACGATGAGTACACCGCCCTTTTTCACATTGACGGTGACAAACTGGGCGACCACGTCGGCGGAGATCTTCTCGGGCTTGAGCGATTCGTGATCGAGGAACCCGCTCTGACCGTAGGCCTTGGCCACGAATGTCCGCTCGTCGTAGGTACTGTCGACCGCAAATCGTTTGGCGAGACGGCGGCCCCAGGCCCGCTCTTCGCCCACAGCACGGTGACCGGGACGTGGAATGAGTTCGGTGAGTGACTTGAACGCCTCGAGCGCATCGGGACGCACGAACCGTGTGCCCACCACGACATCTTCGTCGGGGAATGCCATCAGCGCCCGGTGATACGCCTCGCCCATGAGACCCTTGAGCACCTGATCGCGCTTGGACGTGCGCTTCACGCTGAGCAGACCAAGCAGCACGCACGGTGTGCCGCCAATGCGCTCCAACGTGGCAAACATGATGCCATGCAGGGTGCCATCGATGCGGGCACAGGTGCTCAGCACCCAGTCTTCTTTCGCCTTCGAGACATTCCCGATATCGAACGCGCCACCCATCGACGCCATCTCATCGAGGTCGGCGTCACTGAGCGCCGCGCAGTCCCTGGTGTCAACCTGGATTGCCATTGCCCTACATGCTCCCCGTCGTCGTGGCACTGCGAGGGTGCAGTGCGATTCAAAACAGACCTCTATTCTGCCACCAAATCTCGCTGTTTTCGGAAACTAGCCGAAATCAGCTCGCAAGACCGCGCCCGTCAGAGGATGACAGCGTCGTGGCCGAACGCAACGCGCAGCTCGCCCACAGCGCGATCGAGGTCGACGCAGAAGTCATCGGCGAGCCGCAAGGTCTTGCCTGCACCGAGCTGTACGAACACCTGAGAATCGCCAGGGTGGTCGCGCAAGATGTGCTTGAGCTGGTTGATCTTCGTTTCGTTGAGCATGTTCGCTGGCAGTCGCAGCCGCAGCGGCGCGGCATTGCCGGTGTCGAGGCCCTCGAGCACGGCGATGTCTTGCGCCATGAACCCAACCCGAGTCTCGTCCTTGCGATCGAGGCGGCCCTTCACCGTGACAATCGCGTCGTCGACGAGCTTGTGCCCCTGCTCGGACAGCATGCGTGGAAAGACGGTGACCTCAATCGAGGAGTCGAGGTCCTCGAGCGTGAACACCGCCATCTGATCACCCTTCTTGGTGAACTTGCGCGCCAAGCCCGTGATGACTCCGCCCACGGTGAGCACCGAGCCGTCGTCGCGTTCGACGGCCTCGGCAATGCTGCAATCGACCTTGCGGCGCAGCGCGGCCTCGATCCCCAGCAACGGATGATCGCTGATATACAGACCGAGCATTTCCTTTTCGAACTTCAGGCGATCGACCTTGTCGAATTCGGTGTTAGGGATGGCGACCCGCTCGTCGAAGCCGTTGGGTTCGTCAGAGCCGATGTCGCCGAACAGGCTCATCACACCCTGATCACGTTCGCGGCGGCGCACGACGGCCGCGTCGATAAGAGTCTCGAAGACCATCAGCAGGCCACGTCGCGGATGTCCGAGGCCGTCGAACGCTCCGGCTTTGATCAGCGATTCTATGGTGCGTTTGTTGAGCACCGTTTCGGGGACGCGCTCGACGAAGTCGTAGAACGTTTCGTACGGGCCGTTAGCGTCACGCTCGCCGACGAGATGCTCGACGAGGCCCTCGCCCACGTTACGCACGGCTGAGAGGCCGAATGCGATGGCTCCCGGGCTACCCACGGCCAGCTCGACACCCGGAGGCACCTCGGCCAACGACAGTGCCACGAAGTCGGTGACCGACCGGTTGATATCGGGAGTGAGCACCTTGATGCCCATTGTGCGCGCGTCGGAGAGGTACACCGCTGCTTTGTCGAGGTTACTCTTCACGCTCGTGAGCAGACACGAGAAGTACTCCACCGGATAGTGGGCCTTGAGATAGCCCGTTTGGTAGGTCACCAGGCCATAGCCGAACGTATGGCTCTTGTTGAAGGCGTAGTCGGCGAACTTCTCGATGATGTCGAAGAGCTGCTTGCCGAGCGCATCGCCGTAACCGCTGCGTTGGCAACCCGACTCGAACGTCGCCCGCTCTTTGGCCATGATCGCGCGGTCTTTCTTGCTGCAGGCCTTGCGCAGGTTGTCGGCCTCAGCCAGTGAGTAACCCGCGAAGCGTTGCGCAACACGCATCACGCTTTCCTGATAGATCATCAGTCCAAACGTGTCAGCGAGCACCTCTTCGGCGTCGGCGTGGAAATACTCCACCGGCTTGCGGCCATTCTTGCGATCGGCGTAGTCGTAGTGCATGTTGACGCTCATCGGGCCGGGCCGGTACAGCGCCAGCACGGCCGAGACGTCTTCGAAGCTGTTCGGTGCGAGCGACTTGAGCAGCGCGCGCATGGGTGGTGATTCCAACTGGAACACGCCGATGGTGTCACCCCGGCTGAGCAGCGCGAACGTGTCGTGATCGTCGAGGGACACCTCGTCGATATCGAAGTCAGGATCTTTGCGGGCACGCACCATCGCAACCGCATCGGTGATCACATCAAGGTTGCGTAAACCGAGGAAGTCCATTTTCAACAACCCGAGTGCCTCGACACCGTGCATTTCGTACTGCGTGACCACAGGCGACTTGGTGGGGTCGCCGCCCGGCTCGGGCTTGCGTTGCACCGGCAGGTACGTAGTGAGTGGATCCTTAGTGATCACCACGGCCGCGGCGTGAATGCCATCGCTGCGTTTCAGGCCCTCGAGACCCTTGGCGACATCGACCACCCGTTTGATGTCGGGGTCGGTCTCGTACATCGCGCGCAGCTCGGACGCGGCCTTGAAGCCATCGGTGTATTTCGGGTTCGGCTCGAAGCAGTACTTGAGTGGCGTATCGCGGCCCATCACCAATGGCGGCATCGCCTTGGCGATCTTGTCGCCCATACCGTAGGGATACCCGAGCACTCTCGCGGCGTCGCGCACTGCGTTACGCGCCTTGATCGTGCCAAAGGTGATGATCTGCGCGACGTGGTCGCGCCCGTAGGTGTCGGTCGCGTAGCGGATCATCTCGTCGCGGTAACGCGAGTCGAAGTCCATGTCGATATCGGGCATCGAGATTCGACTCGGATTGAGGAACCGTTCGAACAGCAGGTCGTACTTGATGGGGTCGAGTTCGGTGATGCGCAAGCAGTACGCCACCGCACATCCGGCCGCCGAGCCGCGTCCGGGACCTACTCGGATGCCTTTGTCCTTGGCGTATTTGATGAGATCCCACACGATGAGGAAGTAGCTGCTGAAACCCATGTCGGCAATAACTTTCAGCTCATACGACATGCGCTCGACCACATCCGTGGGCAACGGCCCGTCCGGCGTGCCGTCGCCCCATCGCATGCGTGCGCCTTGCCACGCGATGTGAGTGAGGTACTCGGTGTCGTTGGCGAAACTGGCAGGGATCGGGAAATTCGGCAATTGTGGGTTACCGAACTCGATGGTGACATCGGCTCGCTCGGCCACCCACAAGGTGTTGTCGCAGGCCTCGGGATACTGGCGGAACAGGTAGCGCATCTCGTCGGCGGTCTTGAGGTAGTGCTCCTGGCCCTCGAACTTGAACCGCTTGGGATCGCTGAGCATCGCCCCGGTCTGTACGCACAGCAGCGCATCGTGTGACTCGTGGTCCTCGCGATGGGTGTAATGACTGTCGTTGGTGGCGATAAGCGGCGCGCCGATCTTGCGGGCAATTTCGATGAGCTTCGGATTCGTTTCCAACTGTGCGGGCAGACCGTGATCTTGGAGTTCGACAAACAGGTTGTTCTTGCCGAAGATGTCCTGCAACCGACCCGCCTTGGCCAACGCGCCCTTGTCGTCGCCGTTGAGCAGTGATTGCAACACATGCCCACCCAAACAACCGGTGGTAGCGATGAGTCCGCTGCTGTACCTTTCGAGCAGTTCCCAGTCCATACGCGGCTTGTAGTAGTAGCCCTCGAGGAAGGCGAGGCTGCTCAGTTGGATCAGATTTCGATACCCCTCGTTGGTCTCGGCAAGGAGGGTGAGATGGTAGTACTGCTTCTTGCCGCCCTCGGCTTCGCCGCCCGAGTCGTCGACACGACCACGACGCGCGAACCGCTCTGTGCGTGTTTCGTAGGCCATGTAGGCCTCGGTCCCGATCACGGGCTTTACGCCATGGTCCTGGCATTCCTTGTAGAAGTCGAGAACCCCGTACATGTTGCCGTGGTCAGTCATGCCCAGCGCCGCCTGACCATCGGCGGCGGCCTTGGCCACGAGCTCATCGAGCCGCGCCGCGCCATCGAGCATCGAGAATTCGGTGTGCACATGGAGATGCGTGAACGAATCAGCCATCTGCATCCCCTCTCACAACACGTCGACGACGTGACCGGACCGACACAACGAGCGAACTACACCGCTGTGATTCGTGCGACTCTAGCAGCCGCATCGTTGAGCGCCAGAAGGACGTGTACGCCGTCTCGGCGAGGGGGCGATTACAAATATGTTCCGGGCCGATCGGGGATCTGCTGCTGGTTGCCGTTGCCCTGTGCGCCCGGGCCGCCGGTCAGGCGAGGGTCAACCACCGACGGGTCTCCCCCGCCCTGGGGAATGCCGCGGATCTGCTCGAACTGCTGCCGCGCGGCGATCTGCTGCGCGAACAGGGTGGCTTGAATGCCGTGGAACAGCCCTTCGAGCCAGCCGACCAACTGGGCCTTGGCGATACGGATCTCACCGATCGATGGTGGCTCACCGTCTTTGAACGGCAGCGCCAGCATGTGTAGTTCGTCCTGCAGGTCTGGCGACAGTGCGTCACACAGTTCCACGATCGAACGCTCGTAGATCTCGGCAAGGCGCTCGCGGCTGGCCTCGTCGAAGTCGGCACCTTTCACCTCGTCGAGTAATTGCTTCACCATCGATCCGATGCGCATCACCTTCGCAGGCGCGGTCACCGTCTCGAACGGAACGTTGTTCGCTGCCGGATTACGTGCCTCGACCAACACGCCGCGCTCGACTGCGTCGTCGGAGGGAGTGCCGGCAACGGCGCTCTGTTCGGCCGTGTTGTCACTCGTGTCTTGGCTCATCGTGTGTCCTGTCTATGTGGCGCCATGGCCAACGATCAATGGTACGTACATCTCTGCTGCAGTGAGACTGCCGTGGCGACACTGCAGCTCGAACGGGCCCGAGTCTGCAGGGTCGAAGAATGTGATGTCGTCGCGCGCGACCAAGGCAACATCGCCCAGACGCGCGGCCACCGGGGCTGACACCGTCGGGCCAAACCAACCTTGGTCGATGATCTGCTCGCGACTGAGCACCCAGGCCCGAGCCGCATGATCCTGCTGCGCGGCCTCGAGCAGTTCGCGTTGCGCACCGACGCGAGCGTGCAGCCAACGGAAACGGCCCTCGCCGGACTGTGTTCGAACCAACGACAGCAACGCCGGCGACGGACGCACGACGTTCTTACCAACCATCACCTGTCCGTGGTCGGCCGTGATGACGAGCGCCGCGTCGGCAGGCATCGCAGCGAGTATCGCGCCGATGAGCGCATCAACCGTTGCGAGTTCAGCGTCGTAGAAATCGCCGAATCCACGCTCGTGCGCGATCTTGTCAATACCGTCGTAATAGGCGTAAACGAAACGCTCGCCCGCAGCCACTTGTCGTCCGACCTCAACAGCGATGCTCGACGCGGCGCGCCAACCCACCGGGCGCGATCCACGCAGATGCGCCTCGGTGAACGCCGAACCTTCGAGTTCGGCGCGACTGATGACCGGTGGTGCCTCGCCGAGAAAGGGGGCAAACGGCTGCACGTCGCGGGGTTGATGCGAACGGCGCACATCGCCGCGTTCGCCATGCCAGCGCAGCACATTGATCACATCGCCACCGACTTCCATGCGATAGCCGACCAGGCCATGCTCGCCCGGGGTCAGCCCCGTGGCGATCGAGGTGAGCGCCGTTGCCGTGGTGCTGGGCGCCACCGTGGTGATGCGTGATGCTTGCATCGCGGCCATCACCGGGGTGAGATGACGTCGAGCCTGCCACTGCTCCCATCCGAGGCCGTCGACGACAAGCACGACGACGCTGACCGCCGAGCCGATCTGCTCGGGCATCCAGCGCGGCAGCGGCACGCCACGGGGAGCCAAGAGCGCAGGAATGATGCCGCGAACATTGGCTCCGGAGTACTCGGGGAGAACAGGCTGCTCGTTCACGACCGCCTCAGTCCATCACCTTCGCGGCGCAATTACTACCTGCGCCGCGAAGTGGTGCTGCAACGATCCGCTGTCAGGTCGACTTTGGGCCTACGATGGCGTCGTGCGCGTTTCCACAAAAGGTGACTATGCCTGTCGGGCCCTGCTGTCGCTGGCGTTACATTCCGACGAGCCAGGGCCTACATCAGTCGCCGACATTGCCCGACGCACCGGCCTTCCCCAGCCATACCTCGAACAGATCCTGCTGGCACTCAAAGGCGCCGGTCTCGTCCGGTCCAAGCGCGGCGTCGGCGGCGGATACGTGCTCGCCCGCCCCACATCCGAGATCCGGCTCTCCGAAATCATTTCTGCGGTAGACGGACCAATCTCGCTCGGTGACTTCGGTGAACCCCATCAAGACGGCGCCTGCGATCACGAAGGCCAGTGTGTACTCCTTGCCATTTGGAAAGAGTCCGGCAATCTGATGCGTCGCCACATGGAGGGTTTCACCCTCGCCGAAGTGGCCCAGGCCGCCCAAGGTTCGACCCCCTGGCCCGACCTCCTCGCCACCCACCGCTAAGCTGACCGAGTCAGGAGAGCGTTTCGAGCACGTCGCGCAGATCCTGTGGCAACGGCGATGTGAAGGTCACCGTTTCCCCGGTACCGGGATGCACGAACGCGAGCTCGGCGGCATGCAGGAAGGGCCGCGGCGACGAAACCACCGACCGGATTCCACCGTAGGTGCCGTCGCCCACCACCGGGTGACCGGCCGCGGCAAGATGTACACGAATTTGATGCGTCCGCCCCGTCTCTAGCCGACACTCCACCTCGGACACCTCGGCCGGCGAATGAAAGTTCGTGATCGTGTGATAGCGGGTCCTAGCGGGTTTTCCATCGATGACCACAGCCATCCGTAGCGGATCGCGATGGTCGCGCCCGATCGGCGCGTCGATCACACCATTGGGCGACTCGAGGTGGCCCCAGACCAGCGCAAGGTACGCCCGGGTGACGGTGCGTGCAGCAAGTGCCGCTACCAGCGAGTCGTAGGCCCGGGCACTTCGCGCCACGACCATCAGCCCGCTGGTGCCTACATCGAGGCGGTGCACGACGCCGGGTCGCATTGGGTCGCCCACGTCTGCGACATCGGGGTACATCGCCAACACCGCGTTCACGAGCGTGCCATCGGGATGGCCGTGACCCGGGTGCACCACGAGTCCGGCTGGCTTGTCGACGACGATGACGTCGGCATCGGCGAAAGCAATAGGGACATCAATGGATGCATCCGCGACCGGTAGTTGCCGCTTGGGTAACTGCTCGGGATCGATCTCCACGATCTGCTCGAACGCTACCCTGATCTTTCCGCTCGTCGTCACCACACCGTCAAGGCAGGCACCGCCGTTGGCCACGAGCGACGCAGCGTCAGCGCGGCTGATGTCGGCGAGTAAGGCCACGATGCGATCGAGTCGCTCGCCAGCAAGGGCTGCGGGAATCTCTTCGCGGATCACTTCGCGATGGCCTTCGAGTCGAGTATCGCGGTGAGGACCAAAAGTGCTCCACCGATGTTGATCGCCATGTCGGCGACGTTGAATATGGGAAACCACTGGAAGTCGATGAAGTCGATGACTCGTCCGTGCAGCCATCCGCGCTCACGGAACAAGCGATCTGCGATGTTTCCCAACGCGCCGCCGACGACCAAGCCAACGGCCACCGCAGCGGTACGGCTACCGCTCTTGCGCAGTGAGATCAACATCACAACGACGACCACAAGCGCAAGCGCTCCGATGATCGGGCCGATGCCCTGACCGCGCGAAAACGCCATCCCACTGTTGAACGACAGATTCCACTGCAACGTCCAGATCACGTGCATCGGGTTGCCGTCCGCCAGCGCGTTCAACGCCCAGTGCTTGGTGACCTGGTCGATGGCCACAACCACGCTGGCAATGATGATGCTCAGGCGAAGCGACGAAACGACTGAACGAATCGGAACCGGAACCGGCTCGGCTGGGGCAGGCACTGCCTCGGTGAGATCGAATTCGGTCGGGTCGGTCTCGGCGAGACCATCGTCCCGTCCGGAATCGGTCATCGCCGACCGATCCCGCCGACCTTCTCCTCGACGAGTTCGGTGGACCACGGAATTGCTTCGAGACGTTCCCGAGGGATGGGCTTCATCGAGATCGACGAAAAGCCATAGCTGCCGTTTGCAATGCGAGTCAGGGCGGCGTCGATCTCTGCGATGTCGTGGCGTGCCTGATTCGACAGGGCGATGTCACGTTCACGTTCGACCACCATCGTGTCGCCCTCGCCGGATTCGTCGTCGAACTGCACATCGCCCATTTCATCGTCGATCAGCGAGAACGCTTCGTCCTCGAGTCGCACTGCCTGCCGGGTGAGCGATTCACGAGCTTCGAGCAGGGCCTTACGCTGCGATCCGAGGAACTTGACGTCGAAGTCCTTGGTGTATTTGATGCCATCTTTGGTTTCGCCCTTCACCGGAGGCAGGGTGGGCGCCGGAACGACCACCACGACCTTTTTAGCAGGGGCCTTCTTCACGGGGGCTGGGGGAATGGGAGCAACGACGACCTTCGCCGGTGCTGCCTTGGGGGCAGCTTTCTTGACGGGCACAGGTACAGCCTTCTTGGGGGGGATTGGGGTGGCTGCGGTCGCAGCCTTTTTCGCGGGTGCAGCCTTGGTCGCGATCGGCACAGCCTTTTGGGCGGGCGCCGCTTTCTTTGCGGGTGCAGCCTTAGTCGCTACCGGCGCGGTCTTCTTGACCGGCGCGGCGTGCTTGGCTGGCGCGGTCTTCTTGACCGGCGCAGCATTCTTTGCAGGTACAGCCTTCGTCGCCACGGGCGCAGCCTTTTTTGCTGGCCCAGCCTTCGTCGCCACGGGCGCGGCTTTCTTTGCTGGCGCGGCTTTGGCGACAACCGGTGACGCCTTCTTGGCTGGCGCGGTCTTCTTCGCAACCGCTGCAGGCTTGTTGGTTGGGGCTACAACCTTCTTGGCCATGAGGACCTCCCGATCGACCACAATTTCCGGAGCGTAGGCCGTCGGCAGCCCATCCCCAACGACCTTGGTCACTTTGCTGCAAAGAATGCCGCGAGAAACCGATGTGCTTGGGCAATATCGAGGGCCGTATTCACCGCAGGCGTGACGGGAGAGTGCGCATCTGCACGTCTACGACTTGGCGACCCGTACAAGTACCGGCTCGCCATCAAGTTCAGCATCGAACTCGTTCATCTCGTCGTGGTCGCCCCATGCCAGCGACGTGGACAGCGTCTCACGCTGCACAAACGACACGTGATCGCTCAGTTGCTGACGAATCCGCTCGCTCGCCCATACCGTGAGAGCGATGCGGTCGGCCACGTCGAGGCCGGCATCCCTGCGGGCCTGCTGGACGAGGCGCACCAGATCACGCGCAATGCCTTCGGCCACGAGCGCGGGGGTGAGTTCGATGTCGACGACTACTACTCCCCTGCCTCCCGGTAGCGCCGTGCTTGCTCCCCCAGCGGTCGCGACGAGCTTGAGCGAGTACTCGCCCTCCTGCAACGCGAAGCCACCGGCAACCACCGTGTCACCGTCGCGATGCCACTCACCGAGCTTGACTGCTTTGATGATCTGTTGGGTCTGTCCACCCAGCCGCGGTCCGAGCGCAGCGGGCACCACCTGCAACTCGCTGGTCGCCACAGCAGCTACGTTGCTGGTGAGCACCACCTGCTTCACATTGACCTCGTCGGCGATGAGATCGAGGTAGGGCACGAAGTCATCGCACGCGGGGTCAGCGATCGTGAGGGTTGCGAGGGGTTGACGAACCCGTCGCGAGTTCGCCTTGCGCACACTGAGTGTTGCCGAGCACACCTCACGAACGCGGTCCATTACATGGACGAGTGCCGGATCAGCCGGCAACGCAGCAGCTTCGGGCCAGTTCTCGAGGTGCACACTGCGGGCACCGGTGAGGCCCCGAAAAATGGCCTCACTGGTCAAGGGCAACAGCGGCGCCACCACCAGACACACGGTGCTGAGCACTGTGTGCAGCGTGTTCAGCGCCTCTTGGTCACCCTGCCAGAAACGTTCACGGCTACGCCGGATATACCAGTTCGTCAGCGCGTCGAGGAACGTACGCACTTCGCTACAGGCCAAGTACAGGTCGTAAGCATCCATATCAGACGTCACCCGCTCGACGAGTTCGCGAGTTTTGGCCAGGACATATCGGTCGAGCACGTTGGTCGAGTCGACGTCGAACGAACCCGCCTTGTGCTCGGCATTTGCGTACAGGGTGAGAAAGTACCAACTGTTCCACAACGGCAGGATCACTTGACGGACGGCTTCACGCATGCCGCTCTCGGTCACCGGCGCGTCGCCGCCGCGCAGGATCGCCGATGAAAGCAACGACCAACGCATCGCATCGGCTCCGTAGGTGTCGAAGACCTTCCACGGATCGGGATAGTTGCGCAGACTCTTCGACATCTTCTGGCCGTCGTCGCCGAGCAGAATGCCATGACTCACGCAGTTACGAAACGCCGGCCGATCGAACAGCGCCGTGGCAAGAACATGCAATGTGTAGAACCAACCGCGAGTCTGATTGATGTATTCGACGATGAAGTCGCCCGGATAATGCGACTCGAACCACTCTCGATTTTCGAACGGGTAATGCACCTGGGCGAAGGGCATCGAACCACTCTCGAACCAGCAGTCGAGCACCTCGGGCACGCGACGCATCATCGACTGACCGGTGGGGTCATCGGGGTTGGGCCGAACGAGGTCATCGACCGCGGGCCGGTGCAGATCTGTGACCTCCACCCCGAAATCGCGTTGTAGCTCGGCAAGGCTGCCGTACACGTCGAGGCGCGGATAGTTCGGATCGTCGCTCTTCCACACCGGGATGGGTGAACCCCAGAAGCGGTTGCGGCTGATACTCCAATCACGAGCGTTCGCCAACCACTTGCCGAACGACCCATCTTTCACGTGACCCGGCACCCAATGGATCTGCTGGTTCAACTCCACCATCCGGTCGCGGATCTTGGTGACTTCGACGAACCACGATGAGATCGCCCGGTACACGAGCGGCTGCGCGCAGCGCCAGCAGTGCGGGTAGCTGTGGTCGTAGCTTTCATGGCGCATCACAACACCACGTTGTTTCAGCTCGCGGATCACCAGCGGATTCGCGTCGAAAACGTGTTCGCCGACCCACGGCGTGACCTCGGCGGTATATCGACCGTGCTCGTCCATCGGGCACAGCGTTGGGATCCCAACCGCGTTGCATGCGATCTGGTCGTCCTCGCCGAAACCCGGTGCCATGTGCACGATGCCTGTGCCGTCGTCGGTACTCACGAAGTCGGCGCCCAACACCTGAAACGCGTTGGGCGTATCTGCGAAGAAGTCGAACAGCGGCGTGTACATGCGTCCAACCAGATCGGCGCCGAGAACTGTGCCAACTCGAGTTGCATCGGCAAGTTCACGCTCGTATGCCTCGACTCGCGACGAAGCGAGCACATAACGCTTCCCGTCGGCATCCTGCATCACGGCGTATTCGATGTCGGGACCGACTGCGAGAGCGAGGTTGGCAGGAAGCGTCCACGGTGTGGTGGTCCAGGCGAGCAGGTACTCCCCCGAGTCGATCTCGAACGCAACGGTGAGTGCAGGGTCCTGACGATCGCGATACACATCGTCCATACGTGTCTCGGTGTTGCTCAACGGCGTCTCACAACGCCAGCAATACGCAAGCACCTTGAAGCCTTCGTACACCAGGCCCTTGTCCCACAGCGTGCGGAAAGCCCACATCACGCTTTCCATGTAGGTCAGGTCGAGGGTCTTGTAGTCGTTGGCGAAATCGACCCATCGCGCCTGACGGCCAACGTAACGTTCCCACTCGCTCGTGTAGCGAAGCACGCTCGTGCGGCAGGCATCGTTGAACTTGTCGATGCCGAACTCGGTGATCTCGGGATGCCCGCTGATGCCGAGTTCCTTCTCGGCCTCGACCTCGGCAGGAAGCCCGTGGCAATCCCATCCAAAGCGCCGTTCCACGCGTCGGCCGCGCATGGTCTGATATCGAGGCACGGCATCTTTCACATAGCCAGTCAGCAGGTGACCATAGTGCGGAAGGCCGTTGGCGAATGGAGGCCCGTCGTAAAAGATGTACTCGTTGTCGCTCAAGCCGGGATCACTGCCAGCGGGCCGCTGCTCGATACTCGCCGCGAAGGTCCGGTCAGCGTCCCAAAAGGCCTGAATACCCTGTTCGAGCACGGGCAGATTCGGTTGCGGTTCTACGGCGGGGTACGTCACGGCTGCTCCTGTTGATGCACATTCGACCACAGTGATCGAGGTGTCCTCAGGGACGAGCAAATGCCCGCGGTGCCACCCTGCTTACCGTGGGCCGCAGCCACCGGTCACTCGCTTTCACCAGCAGTGACGGGCTGGTCCCGTTCGGTTCTACTGACACAACACGAACTGTGCATTGCGCGTTCTTCCGAAGGCTCGGAGGTGATGGCCTCGTCACTGCCTTTGCGTGCAGGCTATCGGCCCGACGACGAGCCGACGCGGCATATGTGGCCGTGCCGGCTACACACGTGTCGGCGAGGCGTCAGGCCAGCTCGTCACCGAGGATGGTCAGATCGTTCGTCTGCGCGACACGGGTGGTCGGAAGTTCTTCTGTGATGTCATCAACTTCTTCCAGACCGTCGAGCAGCGACGGCTCCGCACCCCCTTGTTCGGTGGGCCGACCGACCCAGATCGGGTCAAGTCCGGGCTCCGCGATCGGGGTCAGCACCACGGGCTTGGGTGCCACCATCGGCACCAGCGTGTCGCCATGGCGCGGCATCACCATCGGAAGTGTCGCATCGTCGCCTGCACCCAACTCGCCCCCGCTGGCCTCATCGTCGACTGGGTTCGCTCGGTGATCAGCAGCGGACGCGACGGGTGATTCGGATGCGCCGTCGAGACCTGCGTCGAGGCCCGACTCCGACGCTGCGCCGCCTGCATCAGCGCCAGTGTTGTCGCCGGGAGTTGACTCATCGTGAACCGCGGAGATAAGCGGGCGACGAACATCTCCCAGACCACCGGGCACCTTGGCCACGATGTCGGTGAGGATGGCCGCAACCTCGCGCAAACGCTCGCGCTGGGTGACGATGTGTTGTTCGAGATGCTCGACGTCGCTGACCAAGAAATCGCGACGTGCGAGCAGGGCCTGGACCTCGCTCTCGACCTGCACCCGCTGACCCTCCGCGGCTCGGCGGGCCTCGACTTTGGATTCCTCGATGAGCCGATTCACGATCTCTTGCGCGCCGTCAACGAGGGACTGCGCCTCGTGCTCGGCATCCGCGGCGATACGTGCAGCCTCAGCGTTGGCATCGTTCACGGTGGCATCGGCGGTGCGCTGGGCGAGTAGCAGGGTGCGGCTGATGTTTTCTGCATCGGGCGACGCCACAGCAGGTGCGGGCTCCGCCGGGCGCTCGGGCTCGGTCGGAGCTTGTGCCGACAGTTCCTGCAAACGCGCGATTGCCGCGCGTGCTCGAGCCTCCATCGCCGATGCCTGATTTTGGGTGGCCTCGATGGACGCAGCGAGGTCGGTCAGGTACGACTTCACCTGTTGGGGGTCGTAGCCCTTCTTGACGATCTTGAAGGTTGTGCTCGAAACAGACTGTGGGCTCAATTCCATGCGGCGATAATACGTCGCTCGCGGGCCCCGCACTGCACGCGTTGGTTTACTCGTCGTAGCCGGCGTTCACGCGAGCCAACGGCTTGAGTAGATACACCCCGCTGGCGACTTTTTCCATGCTTCCGTTAAGGCCGTAGCACAACCCGCTCGCAAAATCGATGAGGCGGCGTGAAACTTCGCGCTCGGTGCCCTCGAGATTCATGATGACGGGCAGGCCCTCCTTGAAACGATCAGCGATTTCCTGAGCTTGATCGAAGCGGCGCGGCTTCACGGTCGTGGGCTCTCCAGAGCCAGGTGGCACCGTGCGTACGGTTGGAGTGGGAGGTCGCGGGTTGGTCGGCCGTGGCTGCACTGACGAGTCATCCATCGGCGCCTGTGGTCGACGCTGCGCGGCCGATTCGGATGTGTGCAGCGGAAAGCTCGGACGCGCGGGGGCCGCACGAACTACTTCCTCGTCGGCGTCGACATAGCCGCCCCGACCCGCTCGGGCCACGGGGGCGGACTCGGCCGGCGGGTCGTAGTCATCGTATGCATCATCGGGGCCAAGGCCGAGAAAGTCCATTGCCCTTTTCATGATTGACATCTGCCGTATTCCTCCTGCGCTGAGGCTATCCCATTCACGGGCGCCGTTGGGTACGCTCGCCAAACAGAGCGCTACCGATTCGAATGTGTGTTGCGCCCTGCTCGAGGGCGACCTCGAGATCTCCACTCATTCCCATTGAGCAGAACGCAAGGCCGAGATCATCGGCGCGCAAGCGCAATTGACGGAATGCGTCGCGGGTAGCGGTGGCGTCGCCGTTGGTCGGGCCAACGGTCATCAGACCGACCACCTCGAGACCGAGCGCACCACAGTGCGCGACGAGCCGCGCCGTCTCGACTGGCGCGCACCCACCTTTGGAGGTCTCATCGGTGGTGTTGACCTGTACGAAGACCATGGCACCCGGGCAGCGTCGGGCAATCTCGTCGGCGAGGGCGTCCCGGTCGAGACTCTGCCAGACATCGACGCAGTCGGCGATGGCTCTGACCTTGTTGCGTTGCAACTGTCCGATGAAATGCACCTGCGGCACCACCGGATCGCCCGACACCGTCCCTGCGGCGTTGATTGCGTGCAGCGCCGCCATCTTGTCGCGAAGTTCCTGGGCGTAGTTCTCGCCGATGGATCGACATCCCGCTGCGACGGCAGCCTGGACGGCGTCGACGCCGAAGCCCTTGGTCACTGCGATCAACTCAACGTGTCGATCACCTGCGTGTTCGCGGATGCGCTGACGAATCGATTCGACGGCGTCGGCCACCAACTGCGGGTCTATGTGGTTCACCGCTGATACCACGATGAACGGCACCACGATGAACGACACCACGATGAACGACACCACGAAGTCGCCGCGGGCGCGGATCGCGCGGCCACGCGCCTGACTACTTCAGGAACGAAGGCACGTCGAAGTCGTCGTCATCGTCACCGAGTGGATCGGACGTGTCGGCAGCGAAGAGATCCTTGATGGTTGACACCGGCTTGGAGCTGTCCACCGACTTGAGGCTTCCCCGTCCAGAGGGCGGGGAGTCCCAACGATCGAACCCAGCAGCAATGACGGTGACTTTGATCTCGTCGCCCATTTCGTCGTCGATGACCGTGCCGAAGATGATGTTGGCGTCTTGGTGAGCAACGCCATGAATGATCTCTGCGGCGGCATTCATCTCGAACAGACCCATCGCCGATGGGCCGGTGATGTTGAGCAGGATGCCCCGAGCGCCATCGATCGCGGCCTCGAGCAGCGGACTGCTGATCGCAGCCTTCGCCGCAGTCACAGCCCGGTTCTCGCCGCTGGCCTGGCCAATACCCATCAACGCCGAGCCGGCGTTGGACAAAATCATGCGGACGTCGGCAAAGTCGGTGTTGATCAGGCCTGGAGTGGTGATCAGGTTGGTGATACCAGAGACGCCCTGCAACAGCACTTCGTCGGCCATCTTGAAAGCGTTCAGGACGCTCGTCTTTTCGTTCGCAACAGTGAGGAGGCGATCGTTGGGGATGACGATGAGCGTGTCGACTTTTTCCTTCAGCTTCTGGACCCCGGCGTCGGCCTGCACCGAACGACGACGACCCTCGAAGGCGAACGGACGGGTAACCACCCCAATGGTGAGTGCACCCATGCGCTTGGCGATCTCGGCAATCACCGGCGCAGCACCAGTACCGGTGCCACCGCCTTCGCCCGCGGTGATGAACACCATGTCCGCGCCCTTGATCATTTCTTCGATCTCGTCGGCGTGCGACTCGCCGGCGGCGCGTCCGACCTCGGGATCACTGCCGGCTCCAAGCCCACGGGTGAGTTCGCGACCGATATCGAGTTTCACGTCTGCGTCGCTCATCAGCAGCGCTTGCGCGTCGGTGTTGACGGCAATGAACTCAACGCCTTTCAGTCCGGCGTCGATCATTCGGTTGACAGCATTCACGCCACCGCCACCGACACCGATGACCTTGATCATTGCAAGATAATTTTGCGGCGCGCCTGCCATCAGGGAACCTCCGACATCTGTTCAAACATGTGGCATAACAGCACGGCGCTGCTATGGAATCTGACTTTCCCCATCCTGCCACGTTCGAGAGAGAAAAACGGGGAGGGTGCGCCGCTGCAACGTTTCAGCACTTCTGACTGATCTCGGCCGTGGAGACATTGATCAATGTGCATTGGTCCGCGCCGCTCTGCTGCAAGAACGCCTCGAGCCTGGTGAGCTTGTCGAGCAGGTTGGTGGGAGCGCCGAGGATCACAGTCGCTCCTGGCTTGCCTGGGGTACTGGCGCGAAAGTGCAGCGACAACTCCCCCGTGTCGCTGACCTCCACCGATTCCGTGTGCGTGCGTACCGTGGCGCTCAGGGCCTCGACGAGTTCGCCGGCGTGCGTGAAGGCATCGCCCGATGAACTCCCGGCACCAACGGTTGGACCGTTACCCGTGATCAGCATGAACTCCAACGGCTGGCCGGCGATCACGTCGACCACGGTGCCGTCGGCAGCGAGAATGCGATACCGACCATCGCTGCCCCGATACGTGGCAATCGCAACCCGCTCGACCAGTTCGATGGTTGCACCGTGGGGGAACTGGGTGGCCACGCGCGCCTGTTGGACCCATGGACTCTCCTGCAGTCGATGTTCGATCGAACGGTTGTCGACGAGGAGCACGGGTGTGCCAGCGAGATCGTTCACGACGGCCGACAGCATGATGGGATCGACGCGATGCGCACCACTCACCACGATCTGCTCTTTGCGCACTGCAAACAGCGACGAGCCGAGCAATGCAAGTGCACCTGCGACGAGCATGACGACGACGCCGATGATCACGAACCACTTCAATCGGTTTCGGCCGACCGCGCGTTGGACGGCGATTCGTCTGGCACGCAGTCGTGGGTCCATGGCTGCGGAGCCGGTGATCACGGGAATGCCGCCCGACATCCCCTCGATCTCGTCGTCGCCAATGACGATGGTGTGGCGCTCGCCGTGCATCGATGCCTCGGTCGCGCGGCCCGAGCTACCGCGGAGCCGCTCGCCCGCCTCTTCGTTGAGATACACCGCGTCGGGAAGGTCGTCGCCGCCGATCTTGATCGGCGGCCGCGGCAGTACCGGACCCGCATCGATATCGGCCACAGAGTCCGCCGGGGCGCCGGTGCTGTCATGTGGATCAGGAGTCGACACAACTGTGGGTACGGCAGCGGTGTCTGCGCCTGCAACCACGCGCTCCGCTGTCGACTCGACGGCCGGTACAGATGTACTGACCCGTCGCCACACGTCGAGATCCTCGGGCTCCGCGGGTGCGACCAATAACGCGGGCGGCGCGACCGCACCGGGGTCGCGCTCGGGCGCAGGCGCAGCGGGTGGAGTCGCGACTGACGCAACTGCACGCGGGGTCAACCCGAGCAGTTTGTCGATCGAGGGATCGTCGAGATCGATGACTTCATCGGGCACCGGGTCGTTCGCGAAGGCCGCGAGCAACTCTTCGAGCACCTTGTCGGGAACGACATCGTCGCCGAGAGGGGTGGGATCCGTCACCACTGAACCCCTGCGTTAACAGCGATGACGCTCACGGGTCGAGAGGCGCGAGCGTTCGCCGGGTCGAAACCCACCAGGCGTACCTCGCTGCGCAGCACATACCCGGTTTCGGCCGCGACCCGATCGCGCACGATCTCGATCAGGGCCCGAACGTCGTCGGCGCGACCGCCCTCGGACGCCTGAATGAAGTTGGCGTGTTTGTCCGAGACCGACGCGGTGCGATGCGTGAAACCACGCAGACCGATCCGGTCGATGAGTTCGCCGGCAGAGAGCTCGCCCGGAATCGGATTGACGAAGACAGATCCGGCGTTCTGCCCGCCGGGTTGGTGCTCGCGGCGCCAGCGAACGATCTCGTCGAGATCGCGTTGCGACTGCGCGCGTTCGACGGCGACGAGTTGAAGTCGCGCGTCGATCACCACCTGGTGGTCGGCGAGATCACTTCCCCGAAATCGCAGGCCGAGACGTTCCGCTGCGATCCAGCCGTGGCGCTGTGTGCACAAATCGAACAGCTGCACTTCGAGCAGACTCGCTGCCATGTCGCCGCCATGCCCGCCCGCGTTCATACGCACTGCGCCACCAATGCTGCCGGGAACGCCGACGGCCCACTCAAACCCACCGAGGCCAGCGGCAACCAGGCGTCGCGCAAGTTGGGGCAGGGCGACCATTGCACCGGCCACCACCTGCGTACCCTCCACCCGGAACTCGGCGGACATCTCGCCAAGACTGACGGCAATGCCGGAAAAGCCATCGTCGGCAACGAGCAAGTTTGAACCGCGGCCCACCACGAGCACGGGCACATCGGTGACTGCAAGGACCTCGGCAATCACTTCCAGGTCGCGTATGTTTCGCGGTCGCACCATGATCGCGGCGGCGCCACCGACGCGGTAGGTGGTGAGCGCAGCAAGCGAGACATTGCGCTCAGCCAGCTCGCCGAGCATCGATGCCGCCTTCTCAATGGACGCGTCGAGCACGAGTCGACTCTCGGCGGTAGTCACGACGACGACGACTCCAACTCCAACCGCCTGCTGAGAATCTCGGCGGGAAGTGAAGCGATATCGCCACAGCCCATCGAGATCGAGACGTCACCGGCACGCAAGTTCCGAGCGAGATACTCGACAAGATCGTGACGGCGTGGCAGCCACACCACCGTGGTGCGCGGATGGGCGTCGAGCACGGCGTTCACCACCAGCTTGCCGGTGACACCAGGAATGGGCTGCGTTCCGGACGCGAAGATGTCGGTGATCACCACGAGGTCGGCGTCGACGAAGGCATCGCGGTATGCCGGCCAGAGCTCGGCCATCCGATTGAATCGATTTGGCTGAAACACGGCGACGACGCGTTGCCAGTCGTCGCCGCTGGCACGCGCCGCCGCGAGAACAGCCGAGATCTCTGTGGGCAGGTGCGCATAGTCATCAACAACGGTGACCCCGCGATGTTGGCCGTGGATGTCGAATCGGCGCGCGACGCCGCCAAATCGACTCAGTGCGCGGGTCGCTATCTCGAACGATACGCCGACGCTCATCGCCATCGCAACGACCCCGGTCGCATTCTGCACGTTGTGTCGACCACGGAGGGGCAGGTGTACCTCTCCCAGCGGTTGACCGAGGTATTCCACGGTGAATCGGAATGATCCACTGTCGGCGCGCAGCTCGACAGCGCGGTAGTGCGCTGACTCGTCGAAACCGTACGTAACCGCGCCGTGCTTGGTGGCGAGCCTCGAACAAACCGGATCGTCGGCACACACCACTTTCGGGCCGGGGACGTTGGCGAGATACCGGTCGAATCCGTCGATGATGCCCTCGAAGGAGCCGTAGAAGTCGAGATGATCTACTTCGACGTTCGTGAGCACGGTTCCGAACAGGGGCAGCTCGAGGTGCGTGCCGTCGCTTTCATCGGCTTCGACGACGAACCACTCTCCACCGGTCCATTGCGCCCCTGTTCCGGTGTCGGTGACATCACCACCGATGACGAAACTCGGTTTCAGCCCAGCCTCAGCGAGGACAAGCATGAGCATGCTCGTGGTCGTCGTCTTGCCGTGGGTGCCGGCCACGCCCAACGATCTCGCTTGCGCGCAGATACCCGCCAGCATCCCGGCTCGGCGCAGAACAACAGCGCCGCGAAGGCGCGCCTCGTCGAGTTCAACGTTCCGGTCAGGCACGGCTGTGGATGCCGTGACCGCATCGACGCCATGGACATGTGCGCGCTGGTGCCCGACGTGCACGACCACCCCAGCCGCACGGAGCCGATCGAGCACCGGCTTTTCGCGAATATCACTCCCTGAGACAGCGTGGCCCATCTCGGCGAGTGCGATCGCGATCGCACTCATGCCCGGGCCGCCAACGCCGACCACATGCAGCCGCTTGGGTTCGCGCAGGTCGATGGGGGCCAGCGGAGGTTGGGCCTTGCCAGTCAGAACTGACGAGGTGGGCGCGCTCATCGGCCTGCCGCCACGGTCTCGATCAGCGTCACGAGCCGACCACTACGGTGTGCGGCGCCCGCGGTGTAGGCAGCTTCACCGAGTGCAAGCAGTGCCGCTGGATCATCGATGAAACCCACGACGAGGTCGGCAAGAACCTGGGGGGAGAGTTCGCTCTCGGGCACGACGACGGCCGCGCCGACCGAGCCGAGAATGCGCGCATTGTCACTCTGGTGGTCGTCGGCCGACCCCGCCCACGGCACGATCACCGCTGGCATACCCGCCGTGGCGAGTTCCGCGATGGTGCTCGCGCCACCCCGGGTGATCATCACGTCGGCGGCCGCGAACACCTGCACCATCTGGTTCTCATAGCCAATCACGGTGTACATGATGCCCTGATTCCCGGTCCGCGCGGCGCCAGCCCCGCGGAGAAACCGTTCCCCGACCACGTGGCGCACGGCGATATCGCCTCGCTGAGCCAGCGTCTCGACCATGCCGGCCACGGCGTCGTTGAGCACCTTCGAGCCGAGCGAACCGCCAAAGACGGCCACGACGAAACGATCCTCGGGAAGCCCCAATGACGATCGAGCCTCGGCGCGCTGACCTGCCCGGTCGAGCATCACGAGGTCGCGCCGAACCGGGGCGCCGGTGAAGTGCGCGCGACGAAGTGCTGACCCTTCGAACGCAACAGCACATGCGGTGGCGAAGCGTGCGCTCACCCGACTGGCCAGACCTGGGATTCGGTCGTAGCTCACCACCACGATGGGGATACCGCGAAGTCGCGCCGCAAAGGTTGCAGGGAAACTGGCGTAGCCGCCCACGGACACAACCACTGCGGGTCGCAACTGGCGCAGCAGCGAGCGCGCCGCGACGATGGCGCGAAGCATCTTGAGCGGGAAGGCGAGATTGAGGGGCGTCAGGCGACGTTGCAGCCCGACGACATCGAGAAAGTGATGCGGGTACAGCGTGGGCTCAAGCAGTTGCGTCTCGATGCCCCGCTTGGCACCGATATAGACGATCTCGTCGGGTCGATGGCCCCGAGCAACAAGCCCGTCGGCAATCGCCAACGCGGGCAACACATGGCCCGATGTACCGCCACCGGTGATCACAGCAAACGCGGTGTGCTGCATTAGTGCGCTACTTGACGTGGCGGGCGACATTGAGCAGCAAACCTGCTGCAGTCATGCACACAAACAGCGAGCTACCACCTGAGGACACAAAGGGAAGGGTCAGACCGGTGACCGGCATGGACCCACTGACTCCCCCGACGTTGATCACGGCCTGTACGGCAAGCCACGCCACGATGCCCCCTGCGAGCAGCTGGCCGAACCGATCGCGCGCCGCGAGCGCGACCTGTACACCGAAGTAGGTGAGCAACAGATAGGCGCCAATGACGGCCACGACGCCGACCAAACCGAGTTCCTCGCCGATGACTGCGAAAATGAAGTCGCTGTGTGCGAGGGGCAGGTATCCCCACTTCGACGGTCCGCTACCGACGCCGGTGCCACCGACGCCTCCCGTGGCCATGCCGATCATCGCCTGGTAGACCTGATAGCTCAGATAGTCCTTGTTTCCGGTGACATCGAGAAACGCCGTGAAACGGTTGTAGCGACGCTGGCTCGTGAAGACAAACCCCAGCGTTGCGAGCGCACCGCCAATGGTCATCAAGATCATCGGCACCATCGGAGTGCCAGCGATGAAAGCGACGGCGAACACGATTGCCGAGAGCACGATGGCGGATCCGAGGTCACCCTGGGCGACGCACAACGCTGCGCCCACACCCGCCACCGCCAATACGGGCCACATCGTGCGTCGCAGGTTCGACATCTCCTTTTCACGGCGTGCAAGAAGATCGGCGCAGTACAGCAGCATGGCGAGTTTGAGGAACTCCGACGGCTGAAACCCGACGGAACCGATGAAGACCCAGGCCTTGGCTTGGTTCACGGACACGCCAAGTCCGGGCACGAATGGCAGCAGCATCAGCGTGCACGCAAGCGCCAGAATGTAGGGAATGAAGCGGCGCCAACGGTGATACGGCACGCGCGCTGTGGTGATCATCGCTGCGCCGCCGAGCACGGCCCAGAGCAGTTGACGATTGAAGATGCGCCACGGCGAATTGCCGCGGTGGAGCGACGTGATGGCCGATGCCGAGAACACCATCACCAGTCCGAGCATGATGAGCACGGTCACGACCAGCGCAATCACGTAGAAGGCCGTCGGAGGCGGTCCGAGAGGACGGGTGTCGGCACGACGAGTCGGGTGATGCCGTTGCGACGACATACGGTCGAGGGCCTCCCTGCGACGATCGCCGATCAACGTGGTGGCCGTGGTCATGTCGTGGCTCCCTGAGTATCGCTGGCCGAGTATTTGGCAGAGTCGTTGGCCGAGAGTTGGGCGTGCACGCAGGCGCGGAAGTCGTCGCCGCGGGCCGGATAGCCGCCTTCGGGATACCAGTCGAAGCTCGCACACGCTGGGGACAACACGACAGCGTCGCCCGGCCGCGCCATCGCCGATGCGGCGTCGACTGCGGCCATCATCGTCTCGGCGCGTCGCACCGCGCAGACACCATCGAATGCAGCCGCGATCACGTCGGCAGCCTCGCCGATCGCAACGACGCCCCGCATCCGCCCCGGCTCGGTGGCCAGCAGCGACAAGTCGAGTCCCTTGTTTCGACCACCCGCAATCAGCACGAGCGAATCGAAGGCCCGAATGGCGGTGAGGGCAGCATGCGGCGTGGTGGCCTTCGAGTCGTTGTACCAGCGAACCCCGTGTGCTTCGCCGACTGGCTCGATGCGGTGCGCAGGCCCGACGAAGGTACGAACCGCGCTGGAGATCGCGCCGACACCGGCCAGACCGCTCTGCTGTACGAGCGCGGCAGCGGCGAGCGCATTGGTGATGTCGTGCGGCAGTGATCGACGCATTTCGGAAACGCCACAGAGCGGGCCATCAGGTCCCATGAGCGTTCCACCAACACCGGGCAACGAGGCGCAGCGATAATCCCCTTCGCGTAAACCAAACGTGATTGTGCGGCCGGGGGCACGGGCGAGTTGACGCATCACCGTGGGGTCATCGACGAATCCGATGGCCACGTCATCGGCACGTTGATTCGTCCAAATGCGGCCCTTGGCGTCCTCGTAGCTGGCCATGTCGCGGTGCCAGTTGAGATGGTCGGGAGCAAGGTTCAGCCATGCCGCAGCCTCGGCCCGAAAGCACGTGGTCCAACGCAGCCGAAAGCTCGAACATTCAACGACGAAGGCGTCGAGAGCGTCATCGTCGATTGCCTCGACGAGCGGCACATCGGTGTTGCCCGCAGCGAGCGCGCGTAACCCGGCGGCGTGCAGCATCTGCGCGGCCAACAACGTGGTGGTCGTCTTGCCGTCGGTGCCCGTGATCGCAAGCATCGGTCGTGGGCCACCGACTCGCTGCTGCTCCCACTCGTAGGCCACATCGATCTCCGAGCGCAGCGGCCGTCCCTGCATCAACGCGGCTGTGACAACGGCGTGGGTTTCGGGCACACCCGGCGCCGGCGCCACGAAGTCACAGTCAGCGACGAGGCGAGCGATCGTTGCCTCGTCGGGCGAGCCGACGAGATCGACCCCGAACTCACCCAACAACTCGGCCGTGTTGGGGGTGGCCGAGTCGTCAGCGGCGATCACGTGGTATCCACGATGGACAAGTCCGCGAACCAGGGCGGTGCCGGCGATTGCCACGCCGTACACGAGAACACGAGGCATCAGCCCTTGACCTGCTTGGTGAAATCGGCAATGAACAGCGCGAGTGCGCTGGCGACGGAAATACCTGCGATCAACCAAAAGCGAATGATCACCGTGGTCTCGGGCCAACCAACGAGTTCGAAGTGATGATGTATCGGCGACATCCGAAAGAGGCGCTTCTTGCGGCCGCTGGCCTTGAACACGATCATCTGCACCGCGACCGAACCGGCCTCCATCACATTGATGCCGCAGATCAGCAACAGCAGCAGGTGCGTGTTCAGCGTGAGCGCCAGCAACGACAGCGCGGTGCCTAGCGCCAATGCTCCGACATCACCCATAAAGATGCGCGCTGGTGCGGCGTTGTACCACAGGAAACCGGCACAGGCACCCGCGAAGGCCGCCGCCATCACGGCGAGGTCGAGTGGGTTCACGACCTCGGAGTAGATCGTGCGATACCGCAGTGCCACGTAGCCGATGATGGTGAACGCCAAGAAACCAATCATCGCGGAGCCGGCCGCGAGTCCATCGAGGCCGTCGGTGACATTGACGGCATTGCTCGTTGCCCAGACCATCGTTCCGGCCCATAGCACCCAGACGTACCAAGGAAGATGCCAGTCAGGAAGATCGGCGCGGGTAAACGACAACGTCGTGCTGATACTCGTCGCCGACACCAACCACCAGGCCAACAAGATGCTCAGGCCGAGCGTGATGTAGCTCTTCTTCTTCCAGAAGATGCCCCGGTTATGGGCCTTCTTCACTTTGATGTAGTCGTCGAGGAAACCAATTCCGGCCATCACCAGAATGCCCACCCACGCAATCAACGCCTGGTTGGAGAAGGCGAGGTCGCGAACATGAGCCACCATCCACCCGACAAAGGCCGCCACCACCATGGCAAGGCCACCCATCGTGGGCGTGCCCGCTTTGAACATGTGGTGTTCGGGCCCATGATCCTCTTTGCCCAGGATCGGCTGGCCCTTACCACGGGAGCGAAAGAACGTAATGAGAAATCGTGTACCGATGAGGGACACGACCATCGCGGTAGCGCCGGCAAACATTATGGCGATCACAACATGCGCTCCAGCAGTGCTCGTGCCACGGCCCGATCATCGAAGGGCGAAACCGTAGATCGAATTGTTTGAGTGGTTTCGTGACCCTTTCCAGCAATGACCACGACATCGCCCGGGCCGGCGGCCTGGAACGCAACCGTGATGGCTTCGAGACGATCTGGTTCCACCACAGTCTTCTTAAGGTAGTCGGCGGGCACCCCTTCAATCACGTCATTGATGATGGCCAGCGGCGCCTCTGAGCGGGGATTGTCCGACGTCACGATGACGTGGTCGGCAAGCGTTGCGGCTGCATGTCCCATGAGCGGTCGCTTGTCATGGTCACGGTCGCCGCCACACCCGAAGACTGCGATCACCCGATTCGCTCCCGCGACAGCGCGCGCCGCAGACAGCGCCGCAGTCATGGCGTCGGGAGTATGCGCGTAGTCGACGATCACCACAAAGTCTTGACCGACGTCAATGGGTTCGAACCTGCCGGGTACCGCCGTCGTGGTGGCCAGAGCCGCAGCGATGCGCGTTGGCGAGTGGCCGAGCACCTCGAGCGACGTCGCTGCGGCAAGGCTGTTGATCACGTTGAACCGTCCGCCTATTCCAATATGCATACGCTCGCCGCGCCAGGTGTAGGCATGATCGAACGCGCTGACGACAACATCGGCCGCGTCGTCCGCGGAGAACGTCGACACCGGGATATTCGCCGAATCGACCAACAGGCGACCATGAACGTCGTCGATGTTGATGACCCCGTGATCCGTCAGGTCAGGTTCGAACAGACGCGCCTTGGCTGCGAAATAGCGCTCCTGTGTGCCGTGCAGGTCGAGATGGTCGCGGCCGAGGTTCGTGAACACGCCGACACGAAATCGGGTGCCGAGCACGCGATCGAGCGCCAGCGCATGTGAGGACACCTCCATCGCCACGGAGGTACAACCCTGATCGACGAACTCGGCGAGGCGTTGTTGCAGATCGGGGGCCTCGGGCGTCGTGTGCGCGCCGGACAACGTACCGATCACGCCGGTCGGAGACCCGAGCGCGTCGAGCGCGCAGGCGACGATATGGGCCGTGGTGGTCTTGCCGTTGGTGCCCGTGATGCCCACGACGGTCAATTCGCTGCTGGGGTCACCGAAGAACGCGCTCGACAGATATGCCATCGACGTGCGGGTGTCGCGCACCACGAGTTGCGTGACGTTACCGATCGATGTGTGTAGTTCGTGGTCGACCACGAGCACTACGGCCCCCGCTGCGACGGCTGCCTGCGCAAAGGCATGACCGTCGTTGTCGGCTCCGCGTAAGCAGAAGAACATCGAGCCCGGCGACACACGACGGGAGTCGAAAGCAAGGCTGGTGATCCGTGCTTGCTGTGCACCGCTGCCAACGAGCGCGACGTCACCCATATTGGTCGTGCGAGCCAACAGGTCCGTGAGAGAGATCGGCTGCTGGTCAGGGCGCGCACTCATGCTCTCGACGTCATTTCTTCGGGCATCCACCGTTGGTGGTGGGTGGCTGAATGCCGAGCTGATGCATGATCGTGGGCACAACTGCCTGAAACACCGGAGCAGCAGCGGTACCACCGAAGCGGTCGATGTTGCCCGCTGGGGGTTCGTCGATGGAGATGAGCGTCGTCACTCGCGGTGCTTCTGCCGGGAAGAACCCGACGAACGACGAGTAGTAGGCCTTGTCCTTGGCCACGGTTGCGTACTGACCTCCGATGGCCTTGATCCCTGTGCCCGTCTTGCCGGCGACCGTGATGCCATCGACTTGGGCACGAGTAGCGGTGCCGTTACACACGACGTCGCGCATGATCAGATTCATCTCCTGCGCCGTCTGCGGCGTCACCACGACACGCGTCGCCGACGGAGCGGCAGGCTGCATCTTGCCGGCCTTGTCGATGGTGGCCTGCACGAGACGTGGCGAGACGTAGACACCGTTGTTGGCAATGGTGTTCACTGCGCCAATGAGCTGAATCGCAGTAGCGGCCACTCCGTATCCATATGCCGGTGTCACCTTCTCGGTGCCCTGCCACTGCTGCCACGGCTTGAGAATGCCCTTTGACTCTCCCGGGAAATTCAAGTCCGAGCGTTGGCCGAGCCCGAACGCGGTCATGTAGTCGTACTGTCTTTCTGGGCCGATCTTTTCGGAAACACCGATCGTTCCGATGTTCGACGAGTGCACCAGGATTTCGTGCACCGTCATGGGTTGGGTTGCATGCACTTCTGCGTCGCTGATCGTGAACTCCCACGGCGTCCCGCTGTTGTACACGATCTTGCCAGCGACTCGTAGCGTGGTGTCTGGGGTGACCACACCTTCGTTGAGACCTGCAGCGATCGTGACCACCTTGGCGACCGACCCCGGTTCATAGGAATCGACAGCACCGACGTTCGCCGTCGTCACGTGATACACACCCTGGTCATCGCGGCGCACGCTCGCCATGGCCAAGATGTTGCCGGTGGTGGTCTCTTCCACCACCGCGGTGCCGCCACGGGCTCCGAGTTCGCTCGCCCGGGCGAGCAAGGCCTGCTCGAGCGTGAACTGGATCGATCGATCGATGGTCGACACGATGTCTCGACCCGGCACCGCCGGCAGCGTGACAGTGCCGGATCCCGGAATCGATCGGCCGGCGCGATCATGCTGTCGTACCAGTTCGCCGTCTGCACCAGTAAGAACCGCGTCGTATTGCTGCTCCAAACCGGCCGTACCTTTGCCATCGGTGTCGGTTCGGCCGATGACGCCACGGGCCAGATCGCCGCCGGGAATGACCCGCGTGCTTTCGGGGTACGAATCGACTCCGGCGAGCTTGAGTGCCATCACCGACGACGCTGTCTTGTCATCGATCTGGCGGGCGACGTAGACGAAGCCTTTGTCCTTGTTGCTGATTGCATCAGCAAGCGCCTGCTGTCTCTCCGGGGTCAGCTGCAACATCGTGGCCAACGCAGCTGCAGTGGTCGCCGGGTCACCGACCAGCTTCGGATTGACGAAGATCGTCGTCGCAGGAACCGACAGGGCCAGTTCGTCTCCGTTGCGATCGAAGATCACACCACGGCTCGCGCGCAGCACGGTCTCCTGCGTTCGCTGGTGCGCACCGGCGAGCGTGTACGAGCTGGCGTCAGCCGTCTGCAAGATGGTCACACGAGTCAACACGGCTCCGAAGACGAGTACCGTCAGCACGAAGAGCGCGATCAGTCGGCGGTGTGGCTGACCGGCGCGGAAGACACCAGGTACGTACGCACGCGATCGAACTGCTTTGCGCTCGACGGGGCGCTGAACCATATGTTTGGCTCGCCGAGTCGCCGCCCGCGTACGGCGACTCTTCGAAGGTGCCGGGGTTGGAGCAGCCGCGCGATGTGCCCTGGTTTGGCTGGCCCGGGTTTGGCTGGCCCTGGTTTGACTGGTTACGGCAGCGGGACGCTGCGCGTGGCGCAATTGCGAGGCCACCACACCCGGTGCCCGCACCGAGGGCTTGGGGCTGCCCGGTGCTTGACGGTGATCGACGCGGCCGTGAGTGCGCGCGCCGCGCGAGGCCACTGCCGGTCGACGATGCTCGGTCATGGTGCGTCTCCGGCCACGGCCTTCACCACACCGAACTGATCGAACGAGGAGATCGTGTTCTCGGCTACATTTCGGGTCAGCCAGCCTGCCGTTGCCGTCATCCGCGCCACTGTCTGCGCAGAGATCGTCATGAAGGCACTGTTAGTCGCTGGCACCATGCCGAGCCTCGTGGCCTCGACCGACAAACGGTTGGGTGAACGCAATTCGGCTCGGGCGCGGCGCAACACGTCATAGCGAGCGCGTGCATCTTTCACGGCGTGCTCGGTGGTGTCGAGCGCCAGTTGGTTCTGCGCAATACGCGTCTGGAAGGCCACGGCGCCGAGGAGCAGGCCGAAGAGGATGACACTGCTCGTTGCCACAATGCTGGCTGCGCGCCGGCGACGTGGCACGACCTGCAGAACGGGGCGTGGCGTGGCGCGATCCGCTGCTCCTCGAAGGGCCGGATCAGTGACGCGACTCATCGGCCGCCGGTCGGCCTGGCCGGGCGTGGAACGCCGGGGGGCGAGTCGTTCAGGCTGATCGTGAAGCGGCGCGACTGCAGCCATGTTCAGCCTTGCCCAGCGGTCTTGTCGACTGCGATCTTCTCGACTGCGATCTTCTCGACGACGCGAAGTCGTGCGGACGCAGCACGGCGATTTTCGGCGACCTCAACATCAGATGGCGTCCGCGGCATGCGTCGCACTAGGCGCACCGTGCGCACCGCGCCGCATACGCAGGGAAACCCGGCCGGGCAGGTGCAGTCACCTGTCTCTGCTGAACGAAAACGATCTTTAACGATGCGATCCTCGCCGGAGTGATACGAGAGCACCGCGATACGTCCGCCGACCGCAGTGGCCCCGATCGCAGCATCGATGGCTCCGGGAAGGATCTCGAGTTCGTGGTTCACGGCGATGCGAATGGCCTGAAACGACCGCTTTGCGGGATGCCCCCCTTTGCGACGCGCGGCTGCAGGAATAGCCGACACGACGATCTCGGCGAGTTCGGCGGTCGACTCGATTGGTCGGTGGGCGATGATGGCGCGAGCGATTCGGGGGGCGAATCGCTCGTCGCCAAACTCAGACAGGACTCGGGCGAGTTCCTGCTCGGAAAAACCGTTGATCACATCGGCGGCGCTCCAGGGTTCCGTGGAATCCATGCGCATGTCGAGCGGCGCGTCGTGGCGGTATGAGAATCCACGCGCAGCGTGGTCCAGCTGCGGCGAGGAAACACCGAGATCGAAAAGTGCTCCACTGAGCGTTGCTACATGTGTGTTGGTCATGGCAGTGACAAGGTGATCGAAGCGACAGTGCACGGTCTGGAGTCGGTCCCCGAATCGCGCCAGCCGCTGTGTTGCTGCGGCGAGTGCGCTCAGGTCTCGATCGATGCCGAGGATGCTCAGGTGCGGATACGTCTCGAGGATCAACTCGGCGTGGCCTCCCCCGCCGAGCGTGGCGTCGAGCACCACACCTGCGGGAACTGACGCGAACACTGCGACGATGTGGTGGGCCATCACCGGCAGGTGATGAAACCCCGTGACCCGTGCGTTCGTCGGATCGTCACTCGTTGCGTTGGTTGTATCCACGGAGTTCCTCTGGTTGTACTCGTACGTCGCCCCGCTCAACGGCAGTCCCTCGGTGAACGATTGTCGCCGGGATTTCTCCCCGGACGGAACGAGATGTAAGCGGGCGGAGTAGGTGCTGCATCTTGTTCACCGGGAGACTGCCGGTGAGCGGAACTCACCGGACCTGATTGTTGTGCTGTCTGTGTGCTTCGGGCCTCGGCCCCCTTTCTGTCGGATGTTCGTGTCGGATGTTCGTGTCGGGAGTTCCTGTCGGGCGCCTCTCACGAGGCCGATTCGGAGAACTCCTGCTCGCCGGCGGCCATGCTGCGTTCGTAGCGCTCGACCGAGCAGATCTCGATGCGATCGAGTCGACCCATCACGATGACGGGACCCTTGACCTCGATGTGGGCGTGCCCGCGCAGGCGGTCGTCGAGATAGATGCGGCCCTGTGCGTCGGGCTCGATCGCCGTGGCGCGCGCCGAGAAAGTACGCAGCCGATCCATGCTGATGTCGCCTCTGGCTTGGAGTGCCTGCATGCGGTCTGCCTCCTCGTCGAACTTCTCGGTCGTGAAGACCTCGATGCTGTTGTCGGTTCCCAGCGTCAGATAGCAGCTCGTGCCCAAACGCGCTCGATACGTCGCGGGAAGTGCCAATCGTCCCTTGACGTCGAGTTGTCGTTCGAAAACGCCGAGGAACTTCTGCATTGCGACGCGATGACCCGTGATTTCTTCCCGATCGGTGCCTCACGTGGTTCGGGATCCCACGTCTCCCCACTATGCCCCACCAGCTCCCACAAGTCAATTGTTTCTCCCCACTGGAGGTCACTTTTTCCGGGCTTTCTCCAGCAAAGGGTGATTGTGCGCGCGAATCGGCAGGAAACTGCACGGAGAATTCGCGCGCAGCGCGCGATGAGGCAGTGGGGAATCGAAATGGCCCGCGCAGCGGCGAGTCAGTCTGCGTGAGCCAGAAGCACGTCGAGGAGCGACGCGCGAATGTCGTCCCACGGCACCGCCACCGTCGCGACCAGACCGGTGAGGTCGGCCAGACTCGGCCCAGGCGCAGCGAACAGAGGCACATGCGCCTCCGGGCGCCAGTGGCGATACAACGCACACTGGAAGCGGGCGCCGGCTCGGGTGCGGCGTTGGCTGATACCCACGACTTTGTGATCGCCGAGCATCACCTCTCCCCCGCCCGTACCGGCAAAACACACGTGCGCCGACCACTCCGTGCGCCGCATCGGACCGCGATGCACACTCAGGCCCGATACCCCGAGCCCGGTCAGCGCCTGCACCCATGCCTCGCCCAACCACCACGCGGACAAACTCACGTCGCTCGTCCATAGGGCGTGGCCACGCGGAAGCAGCACGTCGGCCCAGAGCACATCTGCGGGCTGCAGGAGCACGGCACCGCCGCCGCTACGACGACGCACCAGTTCGATACCGCGAACCCGACACGCCTCGGCATCGATATGGGCGCTCGGCTGCGCCGAACCGAGCACGAGTGCGGACCGCTCCACCTCGAACCACTGCAGCGAGGGTTCCACGACATCGGGCATGTCGCGGCCGTGGAAATCGGCTGCCGAACCCCGATCGTTGGTCACCTGCCACATCTGCCCAGCATGCCCGCTCGGGCTCGGCTTCATGACGCGATGGCGAGATACGGCTTCCAGGCTTCGGGTACCCGGCCAACGCTGACAACGACCCACGCCTGCTCACGTGGGGCCAGCGGCATGCGCGCCAAACGCATATCGGCTTCATCCGGAGTGCGATCACGCTTGTGCAAATTGCAGGGCCGACACGCCGCAGCAACGTTTTCCCATTCGTTGCGCCCACCACGAGAGCGGGGCATCACGTGGTCGATGGAGTCCGCGTGGGCACCGCAGTACTGGCAGAGATGATTGTCGCGGATGAACACGGCGCGGCGCGACAATGCCGTGCGTCGATGGTAGGGAACCTTCACGACGTAGCGCAGTCGAATGACCAACGGGTTGCGCAGCGACAGGCTTGCGGAGCGGATCTCGGTGCCGTCGTCGGCGACCAGATCGGCCTTGTCGGCCAGGATCAAGCAGGCAGCCCGACGGGCTGGCACCACGCTCAGCGGCTCGTAGGTTGCATTCAAAACGAGGGCGCTGCGCATGGACCGACCCTAGCGACCGGGTCCGGCAGCGAACACGGGGAATATCACAGGGGTCACGTGGCGGCCTCGACAACCAGACACACGACAACCAGACACACGGCGATCGGGCGCACAGCGATCGGGCATCAGCGGTTCTCGCTGTTCCACTGTCGGCACCACGCCAGATAGTTCACCACATCGGCTGCCTCGGGACGATGATCTGCGTCGCCATATTGCGTGATCAGCCGAAACCGCAGATAGTCGCCGCCGGGCACCGGCAGCAAGGGTGCGCGCCGATACCAACCGGGCGCAGCCATACGCGACATCTGGCGCACTGCAGTGACCCACAGGCGAGGCCGACAGACAACTGCGAACACCACACGCAACCATGCCACCCTCAAGCGCCCCGCCTACTTCGGTTCTTTGGGCAGGCCGAGCACCATCTCGCCGATGATGTTGCGCTGGATCTGACTCGAACCAGCGTAGATGGAACCGGCCCGGGCATTCAGGAACACACCCTCCCACGATCCCGTTGAGTTCGGCGCCCCGGCATCGTCGGTCTGGAATGCGCTCGAGGGCGTGCGACCGGTGGGCACGAGACCGTCGAGGCCCATGATGTCCATCGCCAACTCGCTGACGATCTTGTGATACTCGCTCCAATACAGCTTGAAGATGGCACCATCGGGGCCGGGGTGATGGCCCTGCATGAACTTGGTGAGGGTGCGCATCCCGAGGTAGCGCATCATCTGCACCTTGGTGTAACACCACGCGAGCCGCTGACGAATGATGGGGTCGTTGGCCACGCCACGATCCTTGGCCATGATCAACAGCCGGTCGAGTTCGGCCTGGAACCGGATCGGCAACGTGGCGGCGGCCTCGCCGCGTTCGTAGCCGAGAAGCGTCATCGCCACGGCCCACCCGTTGTTGACGCCGCCGACGACATTGTCCTTCGGGCACGTGGCGTCGGTGTAGAAGACCTCGTTGAACTCGCTCTCTCCAGAGATCATGCGAATCGGACGTACCTCTACGCCGGGTTGACGCATATCGACGAGCAGGAACGAGATGCCCTTGTGTCGGGGCAGATCGGGATCGGTGCGAGCCAGGGTAAAGATGTGGTCGGCAAGATGACCCGCTGACGTCCAGATCTTCTGGCCGTTGAGGATCCACTGATCGCCGTCGAGTTCACCGCGCAGGCCGATGTTCGACAGGTCCGAACCCGCATTGGGTTCGCTGTAGCCCTGACACCACACGTCGGCGTTGGAGAGGATCCGCGGCAGGTAGTACGCCTTTTGCTCGTCAGTACCCCACTGCAACAGCGTGTTGCCGAGCATTTGGATGCCGAATACATCGTTGGGGCCACCCGTTGGCACGCCCGCGCGAGCGAACTCCTCGGCGGTGATCACCTGTTCGAGCGCAGACAGCCCGGCACCCCCGTATTCCACAGGCCAGCCCGGCGCGAGAAACCGGCCCTCATGAAGCGTCACCCGCCACTGCATGACGAATTCGTGCAACTCGTCGCCTTCGAGTTGGCCGATACCCATCCAGTTGGTGGGAAGTTTCTCGGCGAGGAAGGCCTGCACCTTTTCTCGATACGACTCGGCCTCTGGCGTGTACGTGGGCTGCATGGCGAAAGGTTACCGCGCGGTCATGTCAGTCCGAGCAGGCCACGGCGAGCAAGTGCCGCTGCACCGACGAGCGGCGCAAGTTCGCCGAGCGCCGCACGTCGAACCTCGAGGCCTTCGGTGAAGGAGAGTTTGGCGCGTAGGCCGATCTCTTGTTGGGCGGCGGCGAAAAACGGTTCGCCGAAGCCGAGCGCCACTGACCCGCCGATCACGGCAACATTGAAGTCGACGACTGCAGCCAACGAAGCGAGCGCGCGACCCACCAACAGCCCGGTGCGCTCGATGATCGCTTGCGGCGCGCGTTGCGGCGGACGACCGGTCTCGGCTTCGATCGCGGGTCCGCAGGCATACGCCTCGAGGCATCCAACGCCACCACACGCGCATGGCCGACCTTCGGGCTCGACGATCATGTGACCGATGTGGCCGGCGTTCCCAAGGCGGCCACCGAGGAGTCTGCCATTGCTGAGAATGCCACCGCCGACGCCAGTGCCGACGACGACACCGACCATGTTCATCTCGCCGCGGCCGGCACCACACCAGGCCTCGCCCAACGTGAGCGCCTTCGCGTCGTTGTCGACGAAGCTGACCAGACCTGTGGCCTCGGTGAGCGCGCTCTGCAGTTCGAAGTTGAGTAGCGACGGAATATGCAGCGGCGACACGGTGCCGGCGACAGGATCCATCGGGCCGCCACAGCCCGCACCGACAGCTTGCAAGGGCGCAGGTGCGGCCGCGATCACACGCTTGATGAGCCGCTCGAGCGCAGCCCAGACATCGCGAGGTGGCGTCGCCACGCGATCGCGCACCAAGACACGACCGTCGTCGCCCACCACACCTGCGGCGAGCTTGGTTCCCCCGATGTCGACCGCGAGATACAGAGCATCCACGGCGTCACGGTAGCGCCACTGCCATTGATTCTTCGGCCACGGCGTCTACCCTTACACGGGTGACGGCTGCCCCCACCACCCCTGTGCCGACCTTCGCGTCGTTGTTCGAGGCAATCACCGACAATGTCGCACGTGTCGTGCACGGCAAACGGGCTGAGATCGAGCTGGCCGTGGTGTGCTTGCTCGCCGAGGGTCATCTGCTGATCGAGGACGTACCCGGGGTCGGCAAGACGAGCCTCGCCAAGGCGTTGGCCACCTCGCTCGAATGCACGTGGAAGCGCGTGCAGTTCACCCCCGATCTACTGCCCACTGATCTCATCGGCGTCAGCATCTGGCAGCGATCGAATGAGACGTTCGATTTCCGACCTGGACCCTTGTTTGCGAACATCGTGCTCGCCGACGAGATCAATCGCGCCTCACCCAAGACGCAGTCCGCGTTACTCGAGGCAATGGAGGAACGTCAGATCTCCGTCGAGGGTCGCAGCCATCCGCTGAGCCCGCCATTTATGGTCATCGCCACGCAGAACCCCGTCGAGCAGGAGGGCACCTACCGCCTGCCCGAGAGTCAGCTCGACCGTTTTCTGCTTCGGCTTTCGCTCGGCTACCCGGGTCGCGACGCCGAACTGGCGATCCTCGATGCACATGGGGCCAATGAGGCCATGGCCAATCTGCGCCCGGTAGTCACGGTGGCCGAAGTACTCGCGATGATCGATGCGGTACGCGGCGTTCATCTGGCCAGCGCACTCAAGGGGTATCTCGTCGATCTTGCTGAGGCGAGCCGCACGCATCCGGGTATCACGCTGGGCATGTCACCTCGCGCCACGCTGCAGTTGGCTCGCGCCACCCGTGCTCAGGCAGCCGCTCGCGGGCGCAGCTACGCCACACCAGACGACGTGAAGGCCGTCGCTCACGCCGTTCTGTGCCATCGTCTGGTGGTACGTGCCGAGGCCGCCGCGCGGGGACTCACGCCCGAGCGTGCTGTCTCTGAAGTGCTCGCCAGCGTGCCCGTCAACGCTGGGACCTGACCGTGACCCGCAGCGGGTTCGGGCTACCGAGCAGATCATGCTGACCCGCCACGGAGTGGGCGCTGTCCTACTCGCGGTCACGGCTGCGGTGGTCGGGCGTCTCTTCGGGGTGCTCGAATTGTTTGTCTTCGGAAGTGGACTCCTCGCCCTCGTAGTGACCGCGGTGTTGTGGGTCCATGCGCGACGCGTCGCGCTCACTGTGGATCGCCGGGTCGTGCCCGATTCGTTACACGTCGGCGACGCTGGTCGCGTCGAGTTACGCATTGCGAACACCTCGCACTGGGGTACCCCGCCGCTGATGCTGTGGGAACCCGTCTCCGGTTTGGGCGGAGCCACACTTCGGCTCGCACCGCTGCACCGGCGCGAACGAACAGCGGCGAACTACCGCCTTCCCGTTACCCGACGCGGCACGGTGGTGTTCGGCCCGCTCACCGTCGAGCGACGCGATCCGTTCGGCTTGTGCACGCAGCGACGAGTTGTCGCCGGCACACACGAGATCGTCGTCTTACCGGCACATCTGCAACTCAACATGCCATCGGGTTTAGGCGGTTCTGGCCCCCTCGGAGATCATCTCCGAGTTCGAGCGCTCGGTCGCACCGGCAATGAGTTCCACTCACTGCGTGAGTATGTCGAGGGCGATGATCTGCGACAAATTTCGTGGCGCGCCTCGGCACGCAGCGAGACATTGAAGGTTCGCCAAGTTGAACCCGAGGGACTGCGGCGATGCACGATCGCGCTCGACACCAGCAGTAGCGAGTACTCGCCCGAAGGGTTCGAGCGGGCGGTATCCGCCGCAGCGAGCGCGGTGTATGCAGCAACGGTTGCGGGCCTCCACCTGCGCACGCTGATTGGCTCAGAGACCGATCTTCGCAACACCACGTCGTCCGCGGCGATGCTCGCCCTCGCCAATTGCGCGACCTCGCACGATCCGCCGACGATGTCATTCAACGCCCCCACCGGCGACGGGCTCGGTCTGACCATCCTCGTGACCGGTGGCCCTCAGTCTGGGGCAGTCGCCGCGGCGCGGCGCAGCTTGGCACCGACTGATGTGCTCGTCGTGGTGGCGTGCTCATCACTGACAAATGGCGCAAGCGGTTTCGTTGTCGATGCCACAGGCGCGAACACCCTTGCCGCGTCGTGGGTCGCGCTCACCGGCCAGGGACCCCATCGTGCCCCAACGGGCACGCGTCTCGAGACGGCGAGCATATGAGCAGCGTTACTGCAACGTTGTCGGCCTCGGAATCGTCGGGCGATCACACCCCAACGGCCCGCGATGCCGATACAGCGTCCGACGCAGCGCGATCAATTCCCGCGACGCTGCTGCTCACACTGCTGAGCGCGATCACCGTCATCAGCTTCTGTCGTCTCTTTTCGGGCTGGGATTTCCTGGCACCAATGCTGACAATCGTCGTCGGTGTGCATGTCGTGGCGTGGCTGATGCGAGCACTCAATGCCCCCGGGTATCTCGCAATACCGGCGTGCCTGATCGTGTTGATTGTGCTCATTGCATGGAAGTACTACCCGGCTACGTTGAACGGTCCTTTTCCGAGCTCGGCAACGTGGAGTCAACTCGTGTCCGATCTTCGCCTGGCACGAGGGCAATTCCCGAGCGCCGTCGCCCCCGTTGCCGCCGTCGGCGGGTTCGCCGTGGTTGCCTGCGCCGCCGCTGCCTTTGCTGCGCTGCTGTCGGATGCATTCGCCTTTCGCGCGTACGGCCGAGCCGAGGCCGTGGTCCCCACCGCGGTGCTCTTCCTCTTCGCCGCTGCACTCGGCGCTGACCGCAACCGCGTCGTCGTGACGGCGGCCTGGCTGGGCTGCGCGTTCGCGGCGATTGCCGTGCTTCGGATCACCCACGCCGAGGCCGAGCAGACCTGGATCGGTTCGGGTCGCCGGGTGCTCGTGAGCGTGATTCCCGTGGCTGCGCTGCTTGCCGGGTGCGCCGCGGCGACCGGAGCATGGCTCGGCCCGCGCCTGCCCGGCGCTGGGGAAAAAGGGCTCGTCAACACTCGCCCGCACAACGATGTCACCCAGGTCCTGAGCCCACTCGTCGATATTCGCAGCAGGCTGGTCAACCTGTCCGACACCGAGTTGTTCACCGTCGCCGCGTCGGAGCCTGCCTATTGGAGGGCCACAGGGCTGTCACTGTTCGATGGGAACACGTGGAAGCTCCCCGACGGCGATCTTGCCGCGGTGTCAGGCAGTTTCGCTGGTTCGCCGTCGAACTCGCACGAAGTGACCCAACAGATCCATATTTCCGGACTCGCGGGCAGTCTCCTGCCGGCCGCGTACAGCCCGGTGCGAATCGAGGACGGCAGCGTGTATTGGGTGAGCGCCAGCGGCACGCTCGTGGTGCCCAACGACGGTCTGCAGCGAGCGATCAACTACACCGTGGTGTCGTCCGTGCTTGACATCAATGTCGACCAGCTCAGCACGGCCACTTCCCTGAACGCCCCTGGCGGCTCGATGACCGATCTGCCGATGAACTTTCCGGCCTCGGTCGCCCAGGCCGCCATCGACGTCACGGCAGGCGCGCCGACCACCTACGCAAAGGCCCTCGCGCTACAGGACTGGTTCCGCACGCAATTCACCTATGACCTCACCGTGCAGCGCGGCCACAGCGACGATGCGCTCGTGAATTTCCTGAACACCCGACGCGGCTATTGCGAACAGTTCGCGGGGGCGTTCGCCTCGATGGCGCGCTCGCTCGGGATTCCCTCGCGGGTGGCTGTTGGGTTCACGCCAGGCGATCTTGGAGCCGACGGTCGCTATCGCGTGTACGGCCGAAACGCGCACGCATGGCCCGAGGTGTGGTTCGACGGCGTCGGCTGGGTGGCGTTCGAGCCCACACCCGGGCGCGGTCAGCCCGGCTCGCAGCAGTACACGGGTGTACCGCCGCAGCAGGCGAGCAGTACGTCGCCAGGCGGCGTCACGCCGGTCACTGTTCCGACGGCGACACCCACCACCACGCTGGATGGCACCGCCACCACGACGACACCGACGAGCACACAAACCGCGCCGTCAACCACGGTGGCACCTCGCCCGACCGAAAGCAACAGCCGCTCAGGCGGAGGCGTATCGTTGTGGGTGCTCATCGGCGCAATCGCCGCGGCGGCCGCATTGATCTGGGCCCTGGCCCTGCCTGCCATCATCAAACGGCTTCGTCGGGGGGGAGCTGATCGCACACCGGTCGAAGAGATCGAACACAGCTGGCGACGCGCAACGCAGGCACTCGCACTCGTCGGTCTTGCCCGTCTTGCTGACGAAACACCCCTCGAGTACGCGCACCGTGCCGGCGCAGCAGCGGGTATCGATCCACGGTGCCTGCGCGAGATCGCAGAGCACGCAACCGCAGCGACCTACGGCAGGCTCGGCGACGACACCACGGCCGCGCGATGTCGCACGTTGTCCGCCGAGATCGTGCAATCTGTGAAGGAACTGCTCGGTGGGCGTGACCGTGTGCTGTCGTGGTTCGATCCAAAACGAGCGAGCGTGCTCGTCACGCCGTGACGACGGCTGTACACCTGACGACGGCTGTACACCTGACGACGGGGCTCAGTGGGTTTTGGGGCCGCCCATGGGCCGACCCGAACGCCGACGGAGTTCGTCGGGAATTCGGCTCAGCTGATCGCGTCCGCGGGCGGTGATCTCACGCTCGAGAATCACCCCGGCCACCACCATCGCGATGAACGCAACGAACGACAGCCACGCGCTGACCTGGAGCGCAGCGATGGCCACAGCAAGTGCGATCAACAGACCTACAGCTGACCAGATCAGATGGCGCTGCGACCCGCCCGAATGGCTGTGTTGATTGACCTTGAGCGCGAAGGCGGGATCGGCCTGTAGCTGTTCCTCGATTTGGCGAAGGATGCGCTGTTCTTCTTCGGAGAGCGGCATCGTGAGTCTCCTTGCCGAGCCAATCCGCGGATGCGGGTCGCCAGTATTCTCACACGTTCTGAGCCGTCTGACAACGCGTAGAAGCGTCTGGGCGCAGACCCCGGTCATTTCTGCCGAGCCGGGCCGGCTCACCCGCGTTTTGGCTGCTCCCGATCATGATCGGGCCCCCACTGTTGGGCCCCACGTCGTACCAGGCGCAGACCGGTCGCGCTCATGGTGCTCGCCGGTCCGATTGCGGTGTCGCCGAAGCGCTGTCGAATCGCGTCGATCGCGACCGTTGCCTCCGTCCAATCGGTGCTCGCCGGATGCGACGTCTCGTTGTCGGGCGTCTCGTTGTCGGGCGTCTGGGCGAGCGTCTGGGCGAGCAGGTCATCGAAGCGGAGTTGCTCGACGGGTTCGCCGAAATTCGAAGCATGCACGCCGATGAGGCGCACCCCCGGCGTCGGATCCACATTCGCCAACAATGGATCGACTGCTGAGATGATGGCCGCCGCCGTAGCCACCGGCGACGCCAAGGTCGTGGAGCGCGTGATGGTGGTGAATCCGGCAAAGCGAACCTTGAGCGTCAGCGTGCGCGCCCCCACGCCGGCACCGCGCAGGCGCGATGCGACCCCGTCGCTCAGTCGCACGAGTTCGGTGCGCAGTTCGCCCGACTCGTGCAGATCGCGTGCGAAGGTCTCCTCGTGGCCAATCGACTTCATCGCCCGATCGGTCTCGACCGCACGTTCATCGTGTGCGCATGACAACGCAAACAGATGCCGACCGCTTGCTCGGCCAAGCGCCGACACCAGCGACACCTCGCCCAGCGCGTTGAGGTCGCCGACCGTCTTCACGCCGAGCCGTTGGAGACGCTCGAGCGTTGCGGGTCCGACACCCCAGAGCGCCTGCACGGGAAGCGGGTGCAGGAACTCGATCTCCCGGCCGGGCACGACCTCGAACACACCGAACCCGGGTAACACCCGCTCAGGCGTGACCCGGGGTTTGGCCGCGACGGACGCAAGCTTGGCCAGGAACTTGTTCGGCGCGACTCCGACCGAACACGACAGTCCGAGAACCGATGCGACTCGCTCGCGGATGTGGCGTCCGATGGTGGCACCGTCGCCGAGTAATCGCCGCGCTCCCGTCACATCAAGAAAGGCCTCGTCGAGCGACAGCGGCTCGATGAACGGTGTGGTCTCCCGAAAGATCTCGTGCACCTGCCTACTGACGCGCACATACAGGTCGTGATTACCGGGGAGAAAGACAGCGGTTGGACACAAACGTCGGGCCGTCGAGCCCGGCATCGCCGAGTACACCCCGAATCGACGCGCTTCGTACGACGCCGCCGCCACGACCCCACGAGGTCCGGTGCCGCCCACCACCACGGGACGTCCGACGAGTTCGGGGCGGCTGAGCAGCTCGACCGAGACGTAGAACGCGTCCATGTCCACGTGGAGGATCGTGCGCCGTGGCGCATGGTTGGTCATTGCCCCACGTGCTCCACTCGCGCGGTGGACCGATCAGATCCGGTAACCAGGAATGCAAACGGCTCGATGGGGCACATCCCGCGATCGATCCAAGCAACGACGGGCATGCGGACCCACAGCGGCGAATCGGCCAGAAACGTCGCGACATCGGCCAGATCGACGAACAGCGCCTGTTCGACGATGCCGTCGGGATCGTCGAGCGCAATCTCACCGTGGGCACTGGTGGCGAACCACGATTCGACCGACATCTGCCAGCCCATGTCGGGAGCGTCGACCGTGACCGTGTAGTGACAGCCGGTCCAATCGGGCACGTGCAGACCGGTCTCCTCGCGCACCTCACGTGCGATCCCACTGAGCACCGATTCGCCATCGTCGATCACGCCACCCGGCGGCGTCCATTCCAGCGCGCCATGTCGCCGACGATTCGCTGCGAGCAGGAGTTGATTGTCGATGACGATGAGACCACCGCCCACCTGAAAAGAACGCACGGTTCGAGTCTCGCATGCGGGCAGCCCGATCTTATTGCGCGATCACGTCACAGAATGACGCGCTCGTCCTCGATGGTTACCCAGACCGCTGTTCGGCGCCCCGTTTCGGGCGCCGCGTTTCAGCCGCCTTGGATTCGTCGCTGGCGTCGGCCACGGCGGTCGTCAACCCACAACTTGAGCACGAGCACGAGCGCTTCCCTCACGATGTTCTTCGACATCTTCGACTGACCGAGCGTGCGATCGCGGAACGTGATCGGGATCTCAACGATCTTGCCACCGGCCCGAACGAGCCGATGCGTCATTTCGATCTGGAACCCGTAGCCATCGGCACCCACCGTCTCGAAATGCATCTTGTCGTCGAGTGACGACGAGCGGTAGGCGCGGTACCCGGCTGTTGCGTCGTTGATCGCCAAGCCGAGCACACCTGACGCATACCGATTGCCCCAGCGCGAGAGCATGCGTCGCTGACGCGGCCAGTTCTCGGTGATTCCGCCGGGAACATAGCGACTGCCGACAGCCAAATCGACGCCGTGCTCGACCGCGGAAATGAGCGCCGGTATCTCGACAGGATCATGCGAGAAATCGGCATCCATCTGCAAACAGATCTCGGCTCCGGCGTCGATCGCGGCGCGCATACCAGCCCGATATGCGGCTCCGAGCCCGTTCTTGCCAGGCCGGCGTAACACGCTGAGGTCGCCGAGCGAATCAGCAAGACGAGCCGCGATATCTGCCGTGCCGTCGGGGCTGTTGTCATCGACCACCAGGATTCCGACCCACGGTGCGTGCTCACGAATCGATCGACACAGCGCCTCGATGTTGTCGGCCTCGTTGTAGGTGGGCACGATGGCAACGGAACGCACGGCGGTCAGCCTAGAGCGACGGAGGTTCGGCACAGCAACCGCCCTACGATGTCGACGTGTCTGATCGCTCGGATCCACGTCCGCTCTCTGCGCTTCCTTCTCCGGCTGCGCGTGCCGCTGCTTTCGTTGCCATTCTTCTCGGCGGTCTTGCCGGCGCCCTCATTGGTTACAGCTTGGTTCGCGTGCAGTGCAGTGGCCAGTGTGCCGTGGGCCGCGGTCTCGGTGTGTTCGTCGGCGCAGCCGTGGCAGGTATCGGCATGAGTGTCGTGGCCGTTCTGGTGCTTCGCGCACTGGGTGAGTGGCGCGATCTTGAAGATCGCCGCAGCAAATCGGGCCAGAGTTGAAAGCTGTGCCGGCAGCGGCAGCGTCAGCGTCGCCGCAGGCGAGTCTTCGCATGCTCGCGTGCGACCTTGCGGTACAGGCTGGGGAGCTCATCCGCGTCGGTCGGCGCAGCGGGGTCGGCAACGTGGACACCAAATCCTCGACCACCGACATGGTCACCGCGTTCGACCGCGCGTCGGAGGCGCTCATCGTGAACGCACTGCGACTGCATCGACCAGACGATGCCATCATCGGCGAAGAGGGCACAGCTGACAGCGGCACAAGTGGCGTGCGTTGGCTCATCGACCCCATCGATGGCACGACGAACTTCTTCTACAACCTGCCTGGTTACGCGGTATCGATCGCCGCGGCAGACGACCAAGGCACGCTCGCCGGCGCCGTGTACGTGCCCGCCACCAACGAATTGTTCAGCGCTGCTCGGGGCGAGGGCGCCTCGCTCAACGACGCCCCGATCCGGTGCTCGACAACCACCGCGTTGTCGAACGCGCTGCTCGCCACAGGATTCAGCTACTCGCCCGATGTGCGCCGCCAACAGATGCGCCGACTGCAACACATCATCGGCGAGGTTCGCGACATTCGCCGCTGTGGTGCAGCCGCGGTCGATCTGTGTAACGCGGCAGCCGGGCGGGTCGATGCCTATTTCGAGGAGCATCTCGGCGCGTGGGATCTCGCAGCCGGCGAGCTGATTGCCCGCGAGGCCGGATGTGTGAGCGGCGATCTGCACGGGGCTCCCGTTCGACCCGGCCAAGTGCTTGTGACCAACGCGTCGTTGTTCGAGCCGATGCGAGCGCTGATCAACCGCGCCGACGCCCTCTGCGCCCAAGCGACCTGAACGAATACGCCGATTTTCGTCGCTATTGCACCGAGATGGTCCGTGGATACGGCATCATGGCAGCGTGGGAACACGAATCCTGACCGTTGAAGATGACGAACGCATCCGTACCGCCGTGAAACTCGCGCTCGAAGACGAGGGCTGGACGGTCGACGAGGCCGGCAGCGGCGAGGAAGCCATCGATTTGTTCCACCGCGCCTCACCCGATGTGGTCCTGATCGACATCATGCTTCCGGGTATCGACGGGTTCGAACTCTGTCGTCATCTGCGCAAGACCAGCGATGTCCCCATCGTCATGGTCACTGCTCGCGCCGATACCCACGACGTGGTGGCCGGCCTCGAAGCCGGCGCCGACGATTACCTCACCAAACCGTTCGCACCCAAGGAACTATCGGCGCGCATTCGGGCACTGCTCCGTCGCATCCGACCAATGAGCCCCGGCCACACCAAGCTCGTTTTTGGTGATCTCGAGATCATCCCCGACGAGGGCAAGGTCACGCGCGCCGGGGTCGAACTGCACCTCACCAAGACGGAATTCCGGCTGCTCGTCGAACTCGGGCAGAGTCCGGGTCGCGTCTTCAGCCGCGAGTCCTTACTCGACAAGGTCTGGGGCTACGACTACTTCGGCGACGGTCGACTCGTCGACGTGCACATCAGGCGTCTGCGCACCAAGGTCGAATCCGACGCCGCCAACCCCCGTCACGTGGTGACGGTTCGAGGGTTGGGTTACCGACTGCAGTCGTGACCGAGGCCGTCGAAGCCCCACCTGCGGATTCGTTCCGGGCACGGGTGGGCCGCAATGTGGCGCGGTTCCGGCCGCAGCGAGTAGGGCTGCGCACCCGCATCTTGTTGATCTTCACGATGGGCTTTCTCATCCTGTCGGTCTTTTTGGCCACGATCACCTACGGCTTCACACGGAGCACCCTTGTGAACCAGCGCGACCGGGCCATCGTCGAGCAGGCGTACCGCGATGCAGGGGTAGCGCTCAACGACTTGCGTCTGTCTCCGCCATCGGCCCAGCCGGTCATCGACAATCTGTCGCGACTCGGTATCGGGTACCCGTTACTGAACTACCGCGACGTGTGGACCGCCGGATCAGCGCGATTCGGTCCCGAGGCCATACCCGGCGTGCTGAAGGACCGCGTCCTCATCGACGGCGTGCCGTCGCGCATGATCATCACCGTCAGCGGTGAGCGGTTGCTCGTGGTCGGTATTCCGTTGCCCGAGGTGGGCGCGGCCTATTTCGAGTTCGCAAGCATGTCCGATGTCAGCTCAACGCTGCGCAGCGTCGGCCTCTCGCTGATGTTCGCCGGCTTCATCACGACGCTGTTCGGTGTCGTGCTCGGTGCCGTCGCATCTCGTCGCGCGGTCAAGCCGCTCGGCGATGCCGCGCAGGCGGCCAAGGCAATCGCCGGCGGCAGGCTCGACACTCGCCTCGAAACCACTGATGACCCCGATTTGAAACTGCTCGCCAACTCGTTCAACGACATGGCCTCGGCCCTGCAGCAACGCGTGGAACGCGATGCGCGGTTCGCCAGCGACGTCAGCCATGAGCTGCGATCGCCGTTGATGACGCTCGCAGCGTCGGTCGAGGTGATGCAGGCCCGACGTGACGAGATGCCCGAACGTGCCCAGGCCGCCCTCGATCTGCTCGTTGGCGACGTCACCCGCTTTCAGGGTCTCGTCGAGGACTTACTCGAGATCTCTCGCTTCGATGCCGGCGCCATTCGCCTGCACCGCGAAGACCTCCTCGTGGCCGAGTTTGTTCGTCAGGCGATCGGCGTGAGCAGCATGCCCCAGACGCCACTCACGGTCACCGAACGCGCCGAGCGACTCGTGATGCACGTCGACCGGCGACGCCTCGCTCGCGTCATTGCCAACCTCATCGACAACGCACGCCTGCACGGCGGCGGCGAACCGGAAGCAATCGTGTGCGAGGCCGACAACGAGGGCGAGCCCATCGGGCACGTGTGGATCTCGGTACAAGACCACGGAACCGGCGTGCCGCTCGACGAGCGTCACCTCATCTTTGAACGCTTTGCGCGCGGCGCAGTGGCCGGGAGGCGCAGCTCGAGCGACGGTGCCGGACTCGGTCTGGCACTCGTCGACGAGCATGTGCGCCTGCACGGTGGCAATGTGTGGGTCGAAGATCGTCTCGATGGCGAACCGGGTGCCCGTTTTGTCATCGAGCTCCCTGCCGAGGAGGTGGGCATATGAACCTGAACCAACGCCCCGCCTTCTTCGTGTTGTTGCTCACAGCGATATTCGCATTGTCGGCATGCGGCATTTCCAATGACTCGCTCCCACGCGATATTCCCGAGGCCGATCGCTCACCGTTCATCGGCGCTGCGGCACCGGCCACGGGCGCGTCGGCGGGCACCGATCGGATCTATCTGATCGCGCCGGAACTTCCCAACCAGCCGATGCGGCTACGCGCGGCGCCGCGCGACGTCGGGGCGTCCGCCGGCCTTCGCCTCGCATCGCTGTTCGGGCCCCTCAGCACCGCCGAGACAGCGGCGAGACTCCACACGGCAATCCCCGAAACGCTCGCACTTCGCGCCGCCACGCTGCAGACCAACGGCACACTCATCGTCGACGTCAACGATCCAATTCTCTCGCTCACCAGCACTGCGCTCATCGACGCTGTGGCCCAGATTGTGTTCACAGCGTCGGAGGTTCGCAACGTGCAGCGCGTCGAGCTACTCGTCGACGCTAAACCACATCAATGGCCCGGAGGCGATGGCGCGTTACGTACGACGCCACTGACCGTGTTCGACTTCCCGGGTTTCATCGAAACGACACAACCCGACTTCCCCGCCGTTCCCTCGCCGGCCGCGTAGGTCACCGCCGCACGTGCCGCCAACACCCATCCAGCCAACACCCATCCAGCCAACACCCAGCCAGCCAACACCCAGCCAGTAATCAGCCGAAAAACACCGAAGCGACATTGCGATAGAGGCTGAGGTCTACCGCACGGGTTTTGTCTGCCGTCTCAGCCATGGGCATGAGCATGACGTCATCGCCGCGTAGCACCGCCATCTGGCCCCAGGCGGAGGCGTGCACGGCGTCGATGGCGGCAAGGCCATATCGGGTGGCCAGCACCCGATCGAACGCCGATGGCGTGCCCCCACGTTGGATATGGCCGAGGAGGACGACCCGCGTCTCAAAGCCGGTGCGACCCTCGATCTCTGGAGCAAGCCGATCGGCCACGCCGCGACGGCGCACATGGCCGAACAGGTCGTATACCTTTTCCTGACTGGGCATCGTGCCCTCGACGGGCTCAGCGCCCTCGGCGACAACCACAATCGACGCATAACGACCGCGTTGGTGGCGCGCCCTGAGGATCGTGCACACCTCATCGATGTCGAATGGTTGCTCGGGAATCAAAATGACGGTGGCGCCTCCGGCGATCCCTGCATGCGTGGCGAGCCACCCGGAGTCGCGGCCCATGACTTCGACCACCATCACCCGATCATGACTCTCAGCGGTGGTGTGCAACCGGTCGATTGCATCGGTCGCAGTTTGCACAGCAGTATTGAAACCGAACGTGGTGTCGGTACCGACGACATCGTTATCGATGGTCTTGGGTACGCCGACAATAGGCAACCCCAGGTCGCGGAACAGGTTGTGCGCGACCGTGAGTGATCCGTTGCCGCCGACCACGATGAGCGCATCGAGACCCACGTCGTGGAACGTGGCGACTACCGATTCCAGCCCGTCCGGGCGGTCGTAGGGGCTCCCCCGGCGGGTGCCGAGAAGAGTGCCACCCTTGGGCAACATGCCGCGCATCGACCGTACGTCGAGCGGCATGATCCGGCGATCCATCACGCCGTCCCACGCATCGAGAAAGCCGATGAGTTCGTCGCCGTACTCCATCTCGCCTTTGCGGACGACAGCGCGAATGACAGCGTTCAGCCCGGGACAGTCGCCACCACCGGTGAGAAGACCAACTCGCATGACTGCAGACGATAGGCGAGAACGTGCGTGGCCGCGCAGTGACATGGTAGGAACTGTGCATGGCGTGGGACTCCTCCAGACCGGTGCCCTGGCGCCGGTTGATTCGTGAATGGTTGATCTATGTTGCGATTGCCAGTGTTGCCATGCTGGTCATCCTTCGCGATCGGCTGAGCATCTCGATCTTTTTCGGTCTGTTCGTCAGCGGCCCGATGTATCTGCTGTTCGGTGCGGTGCTCGCCAAGTTCGGCTACGCGCGCAAGAGCTACAAGGACCTGCGCGCCGAGCGCGAGCGCACTGCGGCGGCAAAGGCAGCGAGCAGTTCATCCGCAAGGTCGGGCGCTGGTTCGGCTACTGCACGGACGCGACCCGCACCGACCAAGCGCACCTCCACCGGCCCGTCCCAGCAGCGCAAGGGCACCAAGCCCAAGCGTCGTTGACGATCGATGCATCCCGCTACGTTGAGCAACGATGACCACTGACAACACCTGCGTGCTCGCTCTCGATGCCGGCACCACCGGAGTCCGCACCAGAGCCGTGTTCGCCGATGGTCGCGCACCCATTGCGTCATACCAAGAGTTTCCCCAGTACTTTCCCGAACCCGGTTGGGTCGAGCACGACGCGCTCGAGATCTGGCACGCGGCGCAGCAGACGCTACGCGATGTCGTGGCCCAACTCCCCCAGCTGCCAGCTGCGATCGGTATCACCAACCAGCGCGAGACCGCAGTCGCGTGGAGCCGCAGCACCGGACTGCCACTGCATCGGGCCATCGTCTGGCAAGACCGTCGCACTGCGCCGCGCTGCGATCAGCTCACCGAGCAGGGCGCGCTGGCATTGGTGCGCGAGAGAACTGGGCTGGTGCTCGACCCGTACTTCAGCGGCACGAAGTTCGAGTGGTTGCTCCACGAGGGTGGTGTGCCTAACGACGACGATCTCGCCCTCGGCACCATCGACTCGTGGCTGCTGTGGAACCTCACTGGAGGCGCGGTGCACGCCACCGACCCGTCGAACGCGAGCCGCACGATGCTGTTCGATATTCGCGAGCTTGCCTGGGATCGCGACCTCTGCGATCTGTTGCACGTGCCGATGTCAGCATTGCCGCAAGTGATGCCGTCGAGCGGGCGATTCGGTCTCACCAGCGAACACGTCGGACTACCGGCGGGAATTCCGGTCTCCGGGATCGCCGGCGATCAACAGAGCGCGCTGTTCGGGCAGGCATGCTTTACGCCCGGAATGGCCAAGAACACCTACGGCACAGGCAGTTTCGTGCTGCTCAACGTCGGCGCCACCTGCCCCGAGCCCACGGAGGGAATGCTGACTACGGTCGCGTGGACGCTGGCCGATGGCACCACGGCGTACGCGCTCGAGGGAGCCATCTTCGTCACCGGCGCCGCCGTGCAGTGGCTGCGCGACGGCCTGCAGATCATCTCTACGAGCGCCGAGATCGGACCGCTCGCCGAGAGCGTCGACGACACCGGCGGCGTGTACGTGGTGCCTGCTTTCACCGGTCTCGGTAGCCCATGGTGGGATCCCTACGCACGGGGCACCATCGTGGGCATTACACGCGGCACGGGGCGAGCCCATATCGCCCGGGCCGTGGTGGAGTCCATTGCCTATCTGGTGCGCGACGCGGTCAACGCAATGACCGCCGCGTCGGCAACACCGTTGCACGACCTCCGTGTCGATGGTGGTGCCTCAGTGATGGACATGTTGTTGCAGATGCAAGCAGATCAACTAGGTGTCACGGTTCGACGCCCGGTCGATCAGGAAACCACCGCATTGGGAGCCGCATTCCTGGCCGGGCTCGCCGAGGGTGTGTGGCCGTCGCTGCAGGCAATCACTGACCAATGGCAGCTCGATGCCGAGTTTGCGCCGGCCGCTGATCGCACGTTTGCCGATGCGTTGCACGAGCAGTGGTTGCGCGCCGTCGAACGCAGCCGTGGCTGATGCAGAGGTCCAGTCAGCCGACGAGCAGAGCGTCGGCAACGCGACCGAGCAGCGCCACCTGGTGACGTTCGCGTGCGTGAAAGGGCCGATCACTTCGACCCGCCGCAACCGAGACACCCACGCCATCGAGGTGCACCCATACGACATCGCTGGGCGACGACTCACCGTGCGCGCCAGCAGGCAGATGCCGACTGCCGGCGAGGAAGGCCCCAAGCCACGCCGTGTCGGGCGGCGATCCCCGTTCGACGAGGGTCGTGAGACCACGACCCGCTTCGACACCGTTCGGGCCCATTGCTACGGCCCATGATCCATCGACGAGCTGGCGCAGTTGATCACAAAACTCATCGAGGCGTTTGTCGGCGTCCGTCTCGACCAGAACGGCAGCGGCTTCGAGGGCGGCCATTGCGGCGTCGGGTCGGCCGGCATCGATCGGGCGCACGTCCTCGACCGCCACGCCATCCACTTGGCTGATCTCGGCCACGAGCACCTGCAGCGTCACGTCGTCAGGCGCGCTCACGACCAACTCGTCGATCGCGCTACCTCCGCCACGTTCAAGGATCTCGATGCCCACCACGTCGCCGCGCACTCCCCCGATACGGCTCGCAACCTGGCCGAGCGCGCCGGGGCGATCGGGCAGCCAGATACGCACGACGAAAGAATTCACGAGATCACCGTAACGAGCGACCGTGTGCGTGATGTGGCGACCGTGTAACGGCTGCGTGAACGCACTGTCGGGTCAGCCCAGCTTGGGCAGGCCCTTCTTCAGGTTGCGAATGCCCTGGTGGATACGCTGTTCGTTCTCGATGAGGGCAAAACGGGCGAAGCCCTCACCGCCGGGGCCGAAGCCGAGCCCGGGTGACAGTGCAACGTCGCACTCACGTACCACGAGCGAGCAGAACTCCACGGAGGTGAGATCGCTGTACGGCTCGGGAATGGGCGCCCATACGAACATCGAGCCCTTCGGCTTGGGCATGTCCCAGCCGATGCGGGCGAGCCCGTCGATGAGTGCGTCACGGCGGCCCTGATAGATCTCGCACACCTCTTTGGGATAATCAGAGGCCTCGTTCATCGTGACCGTCGCCGCGATCTGCACCGGTTGGAACATGCCGTAGTCGAGGTAGCTTTTTAGCTTCACCAACGCTTGCACGACTTCTTTGTTGCCGACCAGAAAGGCGCAACGCCATCCGGCCATCGAGAAGCTCTTGGTCATACTGTAAAGCTCGACGGCGCATTCCTTTGCGCCCTCGGCCTGCAGGATCGATGGTGGTTGATAGCCATCGAAGCCAACGTCGGCATAGGCGAAATCGTGCACCACGATCATCTCGCGCTCGCGACAGAAGTCGACCACTTTCTGCATGAAGTCGAGATCGACCACGGCACCGGTGGGATTGTGCGGGAACGAGATCACCAGCACCCGAGGCTTGGGCCAACCCACGTCGTACGCCGTCGTGAGGTTGTCGAAGAAGTCACCGGTGAAGTCGCCCTGCACCCGTTGGTCGGCCAGATGGCGCATGGGCACCTGGCGCAGGTCGGCGCCAGCAAAAAGCGGCCCATAGATGTGGATTGGATAGCTCGGGCTCGGCACGATGGCCGCGTCGCCACGATCGAGCAGCACCCACATCAGGTGGCTGAAACCCTCCTTGGAGCCAATCGTGTTCGTGATCTCGAACTCGGGGTCGAGCACAACGCCCCACTTGCGTTCGTACAACGCCGCAACGGCCTCGCGCAACTTGGGCAGACCGCGGCTGACCGAATAGCGGTGATTCTTCGGGTTCTGTGCAGCCTCGATGAGTTTGTCGACCGCAATCTGCGGCGAGGGGATGTCGGGGTTGCCGAACCCGAGGTCGATCACGTCGGCGCCTGCTCGCCGTGCCTCGATCTTCAAGTTGTTGATGATCGTGAAGACATACGGGGGCAGGTTGGTGATGCGTCGAAATTCCATACAGCCCCGACGCTAGTTGCTGCAGGCCGCCGCACCGCAGCCGATTTCCTGAACGCGCCGATGGCCCTGTGGTTTCGTTGCGGTATGCCACGATGTCGGGATGGCAAAGGAACCCAGCGACGGATGTATTCACGTCGTCATCGAGATTCCCCGCGGTAGTCGCAACAAATACGAGATCGACCATGACACCGGCAAGGTCTTCCTCGACCGGCGACTCTTCACGGCGACCACGTATCCAGCCGACTACGGCTTCATCCCTGACACTCTCGGCGGCGACGGCGATCCGCTCGACGCGCTCGTGCTGCTCGAGGATCCGGTATATCCGGGCGTCTGGGTCGAGGCCCGCCCTGTGGGCGTGCTCTACATGCACGACGAAGCGGGCGAGGACGCGAAGATCCTGTGCGTGCCACCGCGCGAGCCTCGCTGGGCCGACGTGCACGATCTGGAGGACCTCACTCCCCAACTCGTTGCCGAGATCCAGCATTTCTTCGAGGTGTACAAAGCGCTCGAGCCAGGCAAGACCTCATCAACAGCGGGGCTTGCCGGCCGCGACGCGGCGTGGGCCGAGATCCACAAAGCCCGCGCCAACTATCCCGGCCACCCCAACTGACGCCCCCACCCAAACGCACCGGAAATTCGTTCTTCGGGCGCGCCCCGCGTCAACATCTGGCGCGCGGCGCGCCCATACGCACCAGACCACGCCGCACGCCGCACGCCGCACGCCGCACCCAAACGCACCGGAAATTCGTTCTTTGGGCGCGCCCCGCGTCAACATCTGGCGCGCGGCGCGCCCATACGCACCAGACCACCCCGCACGCCGCACGCACCACGCCGCACGCCGCACGCCGTTCCTCGGGCACGGCGCTGCTGATTCAGCGCAGGGTGCTGGGGAGCAACGCGGCACCGATAGCACCGGCGCGCTCGCCAAGATCTGCGAACCGCAGCGCGGGGTGCCGACGATGATCGGGCGAGTACAGCAGCGAGGTGAACGCTCGCTGGATGCTCGGCAGGAACAGATCGTCGTCTGCGGCCAGGCCACCCCCGAGCACGATGCACGAGGGATCGAGCACGTTGGTGAGATTCACGAGCCCGAGCGCAACCCAACGCGCGAAGTCGTCGATCACCGCGACCATCTCGGGATCTCCGGCGCGCGCTGCGCGCACGACGTCTTCTCCGCGCCGGCCGCCGGCGAGCATTTGCAAGCCACGACCCGACGCATATCGCTCCCAGCATCCACGCCGACCGCACGGGCATGACGGACCGTCTGGCTGCACCACCATGTGGCCGACTTCGCCCGCAAACCCGTTCGCGCCGCGCTGCAACCGGCCGCCGGAGATGATGCCGCCTCCGATGCCGGTGCCGAGCGTCACCACGACAACATCGTCGAATCCGCGCGCAGCGCCGAGTTGCCATTCCGCGAGTGCGGCACAGGTGGCATCGTTGTCGACCCCAACATCGCGACCGAGCGCTTCGGAAAGGCGCGAACCAACCTCGAGGTCGAACGCGCCGGCCAAATTGGGTGAGGCGCGAATAACGCCGCGGCGTGTCACGAGTCCTGGTACGCCGACGCCCAAGGTGTCGTAGCCCAACCCATCGAACGCGGCGAGTTCGTCAGCGAACTCGATCAATCCTTCGATCAGTTCGTCATTGCCCTGCGGGGTGGGCCGGCGCAACTCGACGACCACCTCGGACGAGTCGTCGAGCACCACGCCGAGAAATTTCGTCCCACCGACGTCGATGCCGGCCGAACGAGTCACAACTGCAGCGTTGTCACAGTTCGGCGCGGACCTTGAGTTCGCGTACGGTGTTGAGTATGCGTTGTTCTGCGCGACGCTTCACGAACCCGGGAAGTGGTACGACGAGTTCGATGGCGAGGTCATAGCGAATCTCGGTGCCGGCCTCGGCGGTGTCGGCCAGAGTGTAGGCGCCGTCGATTGCGCGCATGATGTCACCGCGCAGCATGTGCCAGCCGAGCACACGGGGTGCCTCGGCATAGTCGTAGCTGAGTGTGTAGTGCGTGCTGCGACCCAACGCGGAGGTGCGGAATTCGACCTCGATGGCGCGCCCGAGTTCGTCACGGGTGCGGATCGTGGCTTCTTTCACGTCCTTGGCCCATTCGGGATAACGCTCGAAGTCGGTGGCGATCTCCCACACGCGTGCCATCGGCGCGGATGTGGTGATGGTCTGGAAAGCGGTCTCAGCCATGGCCTGCATTCTGCTCTATCTCGTCGGTCGTTGGGGGGACACTCGCCGAGATCGGCGGCGTTTGTCGTTGACGGGGCGAAAACGTGCCGTGCTGTGCACACCACAGACCGTTGAGGCCGAGCCCGAACATGGGCACCAGAATGCCAAAGGCGAGCGTGGATCCGGGCCTGCCGTCGGTGTTGGTGCGTGCAATGGCCGTGGCCAAGCAGGTGACCGTCTGCACAAGGAGCGCACCGTTCATCACCCGCTTCACCCGTGACGGGGTGGACGAGCCGGACAGGAAGTACAGCTGCGTCACAGCGATGTCGTCGTCGCGGCTGCGTTGCACAGCGGTCCAGTAGCTCGACAGAAAGGCAAACACACCGATGGCGAACAGCACGAGCGCAACGACGACGCCCACCAGACGCACCGGCTTGGTGAAGAACACCGCCGCTGCGACGGATGACACCACGAACAACGCTGTGCCGACGATATTGACGCGCAGGATCAAGCTGGATGAGCCCGGTGCTTCGGTGGCCTGCATGGAACCCATCATGCCAGCGCGCCCAACGATTTACCTAGCCGCTTGGCAAGCACGTCGTAGGAGAACTCGGCGACTGCACGCTCGCGCGCCGCCGCGCCCATTTCGGCGCGCCCGGCAGCATCAACGAGTAGGGATTCAAAGGCCCTGGCGACCTCGCGGTGGTCGTCGGGATGACGCACGACGATGCCGGTGACTCCGTCGGCGACGGCTTCGGCGGCTCCACCTGAGTCACCGGCGACTTGAGCCACACCGCACGCCGCGGCCTCGACGAACACGATGCCGAATCCCTCCTGCTCGAGGCCGCCCCACCGATTGCGACACAGCATCGCGTAGACATCGCCGCATCCGTAGAGCCGCGGGAGGTCGTCGTTGCTGACGCGTCCAAGGAAACGCACCGGCGCGTCGAGTTCGCGTGCCAGACCTTCGAGGCGGGCAAGGTCGCGGCCGCCCCCAGCAATGGCCAGCACCAGATCGGGGCGCGATGTCTTCAACATCGCCGCGGCGCGAATGGCCGTGTCGAATCCCTTGCGGGGCACGAGGCGGCTGATACTCACGATCAACTCAGCGGTCTGCGGCAGCCCGAAGTGATTGCGGGCGTCGTCGCGTTCGGCCGCCGTAAGCGGATGGAATCGCTCAGTATCAACACCCGGAGGCACCACGGTGATAGGCAAGGCGACACCCGCGGCGTGCTCGGCCTCGCGGGCCGGGTATCCCCCTGCAGCAACGATGTGGCGGGCGTGACGCAAAACGTGCGCGAGGGTCTGCTTGCTGCCGGGGAGTCGCCCGGGCACGGTGACCTCGGCCCCGTGCAGCACCACGTCGTAGGGCAGATCGAGCGACGGGCCCACCAGCCCCAAAGGAAGCGCCGGGTCGAGCACCACAAGATCAGCTCCGAAGTCGCGGGCCATGTCGTTGATGCGCCGGACCATCAGCGGGTGAGGCAGCAGCACGGGTTCGCGAACGCGCTCGATGCGAAACGCTTGCTCGGAATCGAACACCTCACTACCGGGGTACGGGCTGGTGAGTACTGCGAACGTCTCGGGTGGAAGCCGACGCCACCACTCCCACAGCAGCGATTGAATACCACCGATCTTGGGCGGGAAGTCGTTCGTGACGAGCAGATGCTTCATACGCGAGCCGCGACGAGTTCGTCGGTGACAACGGGATCGGGGTCAAAGGCGGCAAGCATGTGGTGGCATCCGAGTTCGGCAGCGGCCCACACCGCGTGGGCACGAAGGATGGGCTCGGAGTCAACAAGGTAGCGGTAGAGCACGGCCTGAACGCGCCCGTCGTCGCCTGCTCGGCTGTTGCCAAGCGCGATCAGCGCGTTGCGACGCAGCCACATCGGATCGCGATCCGCAAGGTACCAGCGGCCGAATGACTGCATCAGCGATTCATCGCTCGCCTGAAGCAGTTCGACGAGTGACACCCAAGCCTGAACGTGATTCGATTGGTTGGACGCGGCCCGGCGCTCGAAACGCACCGTGGGGGGGCACACCAGCTGACACTCATCGCAGCCGTAGATGCGATCGCCGAGCGCGGCACGGAACTGTCGCGGAAAGACACCGGGGCGCTGCAGCAACCACGCAAGGCAGCGGCCGGCGTCGACCACACCCGGAGCCACGATGGCCGCGGTGGGGCACCCGTCGATACAACGCGTACACGCACCGCAACCGTCGGCAACGGGTTCGGCGGCAACGGGCAACGGGGCAGTCGTGATGACAGATCCGAGCACGAAAAAGCTCCCCGACCCGGGCAACAAGATGTTTGCGTTCTTTCCGAACCAACCGAGGCCACCGAGCCACGCGGCTTCACGGTCGACCAACGAATTGTCGTCTGCGAATGCAACGGCTTTGTATCCATCGCTTCGCAACTGGCGGGTGATGGCGGCGAGACCAATGCGTAGCGGTTCGTAATGATCGACCCACGCGTACCGCGCCACCGAGGCGAACGGACCAGGTTCGCCCGTCGGCTGCGGTGGTTCCTGCAACACATAACTCCGCGCCGCGACCACCATTGCCTGCGCACCGGCCACCGCCAACGATGGATCCGTCGAACGTGTGGGATTGCGGTAGGTGAACTGCATGGAATCTGCCAAGCCGTCGCGTTTGCGCTGGATCAACGCCTCGCGGGCACGCAACATCACCGAGGACGGCGCTATGCCCACGTGATCAAGCCCGAACTTCAGGCCCAGTGCGCGCAGCGACGCCACATAGGCGTGGTCGATCGGTTCAGGAACCCGTTGCGGCGCCACGATGGCGAAGCGTAGGCACCAAACCAGCTTCTGCAAACAAACGCACGGCGCGCTGCTCGGCCATGTCGAACACGATCGCTGTGTGCTCGCCACTGACACCCGCCGGCGCACCAGCCGAAGGATGGCGCTCGCGGCCCGCCGATTCGCACACAAACGTGACCACGCAGTCGGCACACGCGGAGGTCTGGCGCATGATGCAGTCGCCACAGTTGATGATGAGGTTGTTCATTGCTCGCTCCAGATGTTGTTGGGGTCTCCACCCATCGACACCATGACAGAGGGGTGTTGCAGCCCCGAATCGGCCGTGGACGAACGGCGCGCTCCAGGTGAACGTTGCGCTCGAGGTGAACGGCGTGCTCGAGGTGAACTACTTGGCCACGATGCGCCCCGCCGCTGCGAGTAGCGCGTCCGACGACAACACATTCACACCCAACGGTCGGACATCGGCTGCGATCGCCTGGTCATTGGTGACGACGACCAGCGGAGTTGATGGCGGCAGCGCCGCAACCTCGGCGCGGATCACGTCATCGGCAATCACCCCGGCGGGCGAGTACCGCACCCGGATGAGCCGACGCCGCGACGAAGCCCCCACGACATCGGCGCCATCGAAGATCACCCGGATGTCGGAGCCAAATCGACGGGCAAGTTCTTCGAGGGCATCGATGCAGCACTCGCGCTGTTCGATCAGCACAAGGTGCGGCCATGCGAGCTTGGCGACGTTGTAGCCATCGACCAAGGTCACCACGTGTGGCGTGCGCAGCAGGTGTACGGCCGCCGCCACCGAATCGCCATACATTCCTCCCGGAATCGCGATGGGTTTGCGACGCGCGGCTCGGCGTTGACCCGATTTCACGGGGGGCTGAGCAGTAGTAGTCAGCTCCGTGGTCGGTGCAACGGCGAGCGCGCCCGCGGCCGACGCCAAAGCCTCAGCGAGATCGCGTGTTGCCGCAGCCGCCTGACGCAGTGCATGTGCCGCTTCGGCATGACCCGGCGCCGGTGCTGTCGCGACAACCTCGGTGCGCTCCGGGTGCTGTTGCTCGGCCGCGGCACGCTGCGCGAGCATCTGGTCGCGCAGCACCTCGAGCGAACGAACCAGATCCGATGCGACGGCCGCATCTGCCGACGCCCGATCTGCGCGGTCGGTCTCGGATGCAAGTGCGGCCCGCAGTTTGGCAACCTCACGTTGTAACTGCTCGAGCTCGCGACGTACAGCGCCCGCCTCGGCGGTGGCTACGGCTGCTGAGGTCGCAGCCTTCTCCCGACGGGCTTGCTCGCGTGCGATGTCGTCGCGCTGGGACAGCAGCTGGGCCTGCGCCCTCGCTGACGCCTGCTCGGCTGCCTCACGACGACGCTCGGACCTGCGCAGTGCCAGCTCGGCCGACTCGGCTTCCGCCTCGGCTCGAGCCGCGGCCTGCAGCTCGAGGACCCGCACCTGCCACCCGTCGTGACGTTGCAGCCAGACGATGCCGAGCTCGTCGACAAGGTCGAGATTCGCCACAAGAGCAAGCCGATCGCGGAACTTCTCATCGGCCACTACTGCGCGTCGAACCATCGGCAACGACGTCTTGTCCAGCTTCTGCAACCGCAAGAACGATTTCAGTGCTGCCGGAAACGGCAACGGTGGCCGCAGCTTCTTGCCTTCGACCGCAAGCAGCACAGCGAACTCGAGCGTATTGCGAAGCGACGTATCGGCCAGCTCTGCCACATCCGCGTCCCGGGAAACGAGGATCTCGCCGCGGTCGCCCACGTCGCCCACGTCGCCCACGTCGCCGCGGTCACCAACATCGCCCACATCGGAATCGACGCCGGAGACGCCGGAATCGTCGGAATCGCTGCGCTCGGCTGCCATGCGGCCATCGTACCGCTCGCCATCCGCACGCTCGTTGCTTGACAACGAACGCACGTTCGTGATGGTGTAGGAACCATGCAACGTACGTTCGATGACCTTGGCTCGCCCCTCTGCGACGTCACCTTCTGTGTGATCGACCTCGAAACGACCGGCGGCAATCGCAACACCGATGTCATCACCGAGGTCGGCGCGATCAAGGTGCGCGGCGGTGCATGCCTGGGCACGTTCCAGACGCTGGTCAATCCGGGTCGGGCGATTCCCCCCACGATCACCATGCTCACGGGTATTTCCGATGCGATGGTGTTGCCCGCCCCCCGCATCGAGGGGGTGCTCGTGTCGCTGCTCGAGTTCTGTGGTGACGCTGTGATCGTGGGCCACAACGTTCGGTTCGATGTGGGTTTCCTCAACGCCGCGCTCGCCCGCGCCGACCGACCAACACTCAAGAACGCAACCGTCGATACAGTGGCACTCGCGCGGCGCCTGGTGCGCGACGAGGTGCCCGATTGCCGCCTCGGAACGCTGGCCAGCCGGTTCCGACTCGATCATCAACCCAGCCACCGCGCCCTCGACGACGCCCTCGCCACCGCAGACTTGTTGCACCTGCTCATCGAGCGCGCTGCGGCGTTCGGCGTCATGGGACTCGACGATCTGCACCTGCTGCCCAAGATCGGCGGCCACCCGCAGGTGGCCAAGCTGAAGCTCACCAACCACCTGCCGCGCACGCCGGGCGTCTATCTGTTTCACGATGCACGCGACGAGGTGCTCTACGTCGGCAAAGCCACCAACCTTCGCCAGCGCGTACGCAGCTACTTCGGGAGCGAGGATCGTCGCAAGATCGGCCCGATGCTGCGCGAGGCCCACCGCGTGTCGCATATCGAGACGCCCGATCCACTCACCGCTGGTGTGCTCGAGCTGCGCTACCTGCATCAGCTCACGCCCCGCTACAACAAACAAGGCACCACGTGGGATCGCTATTGCTACGTCCGGCTGTCCACCGACGAAGCCTGGCCACGGCTCGCCATCGTCAAAGACCCATCACCACATGGACTGCACATCGGACCACTCCCGTCGCGCACCATGGCCACACTGGTGGTCGAAGCCATCCAGACCGTGGTGCCGCTGCGGCGCTGCACCGCCCGACTCGGCCGCAAGCACATGCCGTCACCCGATGCGTCACCGTGCACCGCGTCACAACTGGGCGTGGCCGAGTGTCCGTGTGCGGGCGTGGCCGATGCCAGTCGCTACGCGTCAGCGGTCGACATGGTGTTGCGCGGACTCGGCCACGAACCCGATGTGCTCCTCGATCCGCTCAGAGAGCGCATGGTCACCTTAGCCTGCGCTCAGCGCTACGAGGAAGCTGCGTCCGTTCGCGATCGCGCCCAAGCGCTCGCCGGTGCCATCCGCCGACAGCGCATGATCGACGACCTCCGCGGCGCACAACGGCTCGATCTGCAGGTCGGCGAAGTGGTGTTCCACGTTGATCATGGTCGCCTCCTCGACGCCCACATTCGTGGCACGCTCACCGCAGCGCTGCCACTGCCGCCGCCCGCCGTGGCACCCCTCGATCGCCCACTGCCGCGCCAAGCCGCCGACGAAACGCTCTGCATTGCGCGATTCATCGAGGCCAACAGCCACCGCATCACGCTGTTGCACTGCGACGGCCCCTATAGCCAGCCGCTTGCGCCCTTGCCCTCGTTTGAACAACGCAAGGCGGCGTAACGCTTCAGGCCTCGATCGTTGCGCCGTCGTGATCGATGCGCAGCACCTTGGTATGCCCATCGCTCGGCATCGATGCCGCCAGATCTTCAGCCATATCGAGCGGACACAATGCCGCCACCGTTGGACCCGAACCCGATAACCAGGCGCACCATGCGCCACCTGCAAGGGCGGCTTCGTACGCGGCATGCGACTGTGGTGCTGCGGCGAACCGAACCTGCTGATGCAGCCGGTCCTGCGCTGCGTGTCGCAACGCAGGAACGTCACCCGATGCGAACGCCGCCACGAGAAACGCAGCGTGGCCGATGTTGAACACGGCATCGGCCAGCGTCACGTGTGCGTCAAGCTGTGAACGGCTGTGATCGGTGCGCGTGCTGAACGAGGGCACCCACACCACGACTACCGGATCAAACCCCATCGGCACCCGGATCGAACGGTCACCCGTGGTGGCCACCACGCCGCCGAGCACTGCCGCGGCAGCGTTGTCGGCATGCCCTTCGAGATTCGTTGCACAACGCAACACCTCATCGGAGAAGCCGGCCACCGCTGCACTGTCGACACCGTCGCGCTGTGCGCACGCGAGCATCAGTCCGCCCACGCGCACGGCCGCGCTGTACCCCAGACCCCGGCCCATCGGAATCGGTGATCTAACCCACAGTTGGCCATCGCCGCGCCGCGACCGGAACGCAACTGCGGCGAGGTGATGTTCGTCAGCAACGTGCGCGCCATCGGGCACGGCCTCGCCATCGACGAGCAGCCCCACCTCTGCCGACAGCGACAGCGCCATACCCAGCACATCGAATCCCGGTCCGAGGTTTGCGGAGGTGGCCGGCACTCTCGCAATCATCGCGTGTCGGCCGCTGCGGCAGCCTGGGACACGTCGACGAAGGCGCTCAATGTCGCCGCAGCCTTGCCGCTGTCGATTGAATCCATGGCGGTCACGAGACCCTGCTCTAGATCAGCGGCAACGCCGGCCACCACCAAACCCGCAGCTGCATTGAGCACGACGATGTCGCGATGTGGGCCGCGCGTGCCATCGAGCACACGGCGAACGGCCATGGCGTTGAACGCAGGATCACCACCAACAAGTTCCTCGGAGATCGCCGGTGGCAAACCGAGCGCGACGGGATCCACCGTGAAGGTGGTGACTTCGTCGCCGTCGAGCGAGAGCACCGTTGACGTGCCAGTCGTGGTGAGTTCGTCGAGACCGTTGCCGTGCACCACCCATGCCTTGAGCGCGCCATGAATGCGCAGCGACGCGAGCATCCGCTCAGCGAACGCTGGATTCGCGACGCCGATGAGGTTGCGGCGCACCCGGCCGGGATTCGCCATCGGTCCCAACAGGTTGAACACGGTCGGGACGCCGATCTCGCGACGCGAGGGCGCAGCGAATCGGAAGGCCGGATGGAACGTGGCGGCCATGCAGAAGCCGATGCCAGCCTGCTCGACGCACCGCTGCACTCCCTGCGGAGAGAGTTCGATTGCGACGCCCAACGCCTCGAGCACATCGGCGGTGCCACATTGCGACGACGATGCTCGAGCGCCGTGCTTGCAGATGGGAACACCCGCTCCGGCGACCACGATGGCGGCCATTGTTGACACGTTGATCGAGTGGCTCCGATCACCACCGGTGCCGACGATGTCGACAGCGCGGTCGCGCACATCGTCGGCGAGCGGTACGAGCGTGGCCGCGCCGAGCACGGCGTCGAGCAGGCCCGACAACTCCTCGGCCGTCTCGCCTTTGGCGCGCAACGCCACCACGAACGCGATCAGCTGCGCAGCCGTAGCATCTCCAGCCAGGATGGTGGACATTGCCTCGCGGGCATCGGCAGCCACCAGATCTTTGCGTTCGAGCAGCTGCGTCAGCAGCACGGGCCAACCACCGATATCTTCGAAATGCGACACGGCGGACAGACTAGGCGTCAGGCGGTGCGGCGACGCTGACGAATGATGCGCCGTCGCTCGCGCTCGGTTGCGCCTCCCCAGACGCCCTGTTTCTCGCGCGACGCCAATGCATGTTCAAGACAGGCGATACGTACATCGCATTGCTCGCACACCGCTTTGGCAGTTGCTGCTTCTTCTTCGTCATCCGGATAGAACATGCCCGGATCGAGCCCCCGGCAGGCCCCAAGTTCCCGCCACACAATTACTTTGGCCGACACAATCGCCCCAGTCCTTCACAGTAAGTTCGTGTGCTTGTGAATACGGTCCCGATGACCCGGGCACTGTGTTGTCGTAGACCCCACGACGACAACACGCATAACTTATTCGGCCCAGCCGGTTTCTGCCAGAGGCAATTTCAAGATTTTTGATGCACGGTGGCTGCTACGGACGCAGATCGCGCAGTAATTCGGCCACCGTGGCCGCAGTGAGCTCGCTTGCTTCGAGATATCTCGGGTGGTCGATCACTAGACGTGCTGTTCCATCGGCGATTCCCTGCGACAAAACCTGAACCTGGCCCGGCTCGAACGCGAACTGCAGATAATGAACCGCGCTGGTGATGTTGGCACGGGTGAGCTGGCTCGCATGCTGGGCCTCGGGGTACGAGCGCACTTCGCTCCCGTCTGGCAGCCGAATCACCACATGGCGCTCGATGCCGACCAGGCGCGGCAGCCACTCGCGCATCGCGTCGTCGGAGGTGAGCTCGATGAAGAGCGTCGCGCACAGCTGACCAGCTTCGGGTACGAGCGGGTTGTAGGTGTCGATCTCGTTCTGGATGTCGTCGTCGGTCATCAACTTCTCGACGCGGGCCATCTCCTGGATCTGATAGCGGATCGTCTCGCGCGATTCGAACGACACCGTGATGACGGTTCCGACCGCGATACGACGGATGCGACGCAGATCGAGGACCCGATCACGAAACTCAGCCCGCTCACGCTCGTACGCGCGCACATCGGCGATATCGCTGAGCGTGAGCTTGCGGCTCGCGCCGTGAGCGGCGAGGTTGTTTGCGGTTGGAGACGCAGTCATCTCGGGGCCTCTTCGACAGCAATGCCATAGGCGCGCGCCATCACCTGGATCGGGTGCAGTGGCACGCTGCCTGTCTGTTCAGTGATGGCGGTGTTCGCCAGATGACAGTCACCGGCAACGACCTCGCTGTTTGCCCGCGTGATCTCGTCGCCGAGCTTCTTTGCAATCGGCACCGAGATGGAAGCGTTCTCGGCGCGCAGGCCCCACATGCCATCGATGCCGCTGCATTGCTGAACCAACTTGATCTTGGCACCGGTGAGCTTCATCAGATCGCGGCTTTTCAGACCGATGTTCTGCGCACGCAGATGACACGGCGTGTGATAGGTGATGGTCTCGGGAACGTGACCCTCGAACTCGGTGACGAGCATCGTTCCCTCACCCCGGTGCACCTTCATCAGGAACTCGGCAGCGTCATAGGTGTTGGCAGCAACGAGTGCGGCATCGGCCCCCCCAACATAATCGAGATAGTCCTTCTTCAACACATAGCCACAGGTGGGTTGGGGCACCACGATGTCGTTGCCCTTGCGAACCTCGGCGGCAAGGATCTTCACGTTCTTGGCGGCAGCCTTGGCGAACTCGGCCATGTTGCCACTGTGCAACCACGGCGCACCGCAACAACCTGCGTCGGCGAGCGACACCTCGATGCCATTTCGTTCGTACACCTTCACGAGATCGTGGCCGATGCCGGGCTCCTGATACTCCACGAGGCAGGTGGGGAACAGCGCCACGCGACCCTGACGCTTCCCGATACGAATTTTGGGACGATGGTTGAACCACGTGGAGAAGCGCTGCTTCGCGAACGGAGGCAGCAGGCGCACGGCGGAAACGCCGGCTGTCTTTTCGATGACTTTGCGTACGAGGCTGTTCGGCTTGGCGCCCATTGCTTTGTTCATCAATGGTGCGGCGGCGCTGCCCACCGTGCCGAGTAGATCGGTGCGACCCATCATCTGCGTGGTGGCCCGGTCGCGCAGTGGCGTGTGACCGTTCTCGTGCAGCATCGCGTCGGCGCGCAGCATCAGCCGCGGGAAATCAAGCTCCCACTCGTGCTGACCCGGCACGTACGGGCAGTTCACATAACACAACTTGCATTGGAAACATTCGTCGATGACCTGATCCTGTTGGGCCGGCGTGAGCCGACCCGCGTCCTGATCGTCATGTCGGTCGATCATCTCGAACAACGTGGGAAACGACGTGCAGAACTTGAAGCACAGGCGGCAGCCGTGGCACAGGTCGTAGACCCGCGTCAGTTCGTCGCGAACATCGGCCTCGTCGAGGTACTTGGGATGGAATGGGTCATAGGTGATGGTCATCGAATTGCCTCGAATCGCTGCGCAGGCACGATACGCCCGCGCAGCGATTCAGTCGGAGGGGCTGGACTCAGGACAGGCTGTCGAGGCCTTGCTGGAAACGACCAGCATGGCTCTTTTCCGCGCGGGCCAGCGTCTCGAACCAATCGGCGATCTCGCCGAATCCCTCGTCGCGGGCGGTCTTGGCAAACCCGGGATACATCTGCGTGTACTCATAAGTCTCGCCGGCGATGCTCGCCTTGAAGTTGTCCTCGGTCTCACCAATGGGCTCACCCGTCGCGGGGTCGCCGACCTGGGCGAGGTACTCGAGGTGGCCATGCGCATGACCGGTCTCGCCCTCGGCCACCGAACGGAACAGCATCGCTGCGTCGGGGTATCCCTCGATGTCTGCCTTCTGAGCGAACCACAGGTAACGGCGGTTTGCCTGGCTCTCACCGGCAAAGGCCTCCTTGAGGTTCTCGTGTGTCTTTGTACCTTCCAGGCTCATGACTGGCTCCTTGTTGCTGTCTCAATGGTTGATGAAGAGGTCGAAATTCGGCTGCGGTCAGCGGCTGGCGCATTGCGGCAGGCACCGCATTCGCCGCGAAACACGATGTCGGTGGAGGCCACGACGAAGTCGTGCTGATCGTCCACCCTCAATCGATCTGCACCCTCGGCGTAAATGTCGGCGACATCGCCGCACGTCGTGCACAACAGATGGTGATGTGCGTCCACGTTCGGGTCGAACCGTGTCGCCCCGGATCCGAAATCAAATGACTGTAGCTCGCCCATCGCGGCGAGGTCGGTAAGGGTTTGATACACGGTGCGCAACGAGATGCCCGGCATCTGCGAACTCGCCAGCTCGAACAGCGCGTCGGCCGTGGGGTGCGTGGAGGTGTCGTGCAACAGACGGAACAGCAGCTGGCGTTGTGGGGTGACCTTGAGGCCCATCGACCGGAACTCGGCGTTGAGTTCGGTGGGGCTACGCACCTGAGTGACTGTATTCGCATCTGATGCAGATCTACAAGTTGTGCGAATAGCTCGGCAGCGCCATATTCGACATCGTCAATCCGGTCGTCGCACCCCACCCGGCGAGGGGTGACCACCTAGGATCGCAGCCGATGAATCCTGTTCCGATCGACAACGCGTTCGATCGATCCGCGATGCTGGATCGACTCGCTGCGGAGACCTTTGACATCGTGGTCGTCGGCGGCGGCATCACCGGCGTGGGCGTTGCGCTCGACGCGGCGAGCCGCGGACTGCGCACGGCGTTGGTCGAGCGCGACGACTTTGCCTCGGGCACGTCGTCGAAGAGTTCGAAGCTGGTGCACGGTGGTCTGCGCTACCTCCAACAGGGCGAGGTGCGCCTGGTGTACGAAGCACTGCACGAACGCCAACGCCTCCGCAAGAACGCGCCACATCTCGTGCGGGTGATGCCCTTCATGATCCCCATCCTTACCAAGGACGGGCTCATCCCACCGAAGATCGCGCGGGTGCTCGGCACCTCGATGTGGATGTACGACCTCACCGGCGGATGGCGAATCGGTAAGTTGCACAAGCGACTCAAAAAGCAGGCGGCCGTCAAGCACCTGCCCACCATGCCGGAGGCACGTTTGGCTTCGGCGTATCTGTACTACGACGCAAGCGCCGACGATGCCCGGCTATGCCTGACGGTGGCACGAACCGCCGCGGCCCATGGAGCCGCCGTCGCAAACGCATGCGCCGTCGTAGGCATCAGCACCGATGCCGACACCGGTCGCGCGAACGGAGTGGTGGTCAACGCCGATGGTCGCGAGATTCGCGTACGCGCCTCGGTGGTGGTGAATGCAGCTGGTGTCTGGGCCGACGATGTACGCGCCCTTGCCGAGAACGCCCACCCAGACTCCATCCGGCCCGCCAAAGGTGTGCACATCACGGTTCCGTGGCACAAGGTGCGCAACGACATCGCCGTCGTGATCCCCGTGCCCAAGGACAAGCGCAGCCTGTTCGTGGTGCCCTGGGGCCCCAAGCCCGACGGCACGTTCCAACACGCGTACGTAGGCACCACCGACACTGATTTCAATGGCGATGTCGATGACCCGCAATGCACCAAGGACGACATTGCCTACGTGCTTCGTGCGCTCAATGCTGCGGTGACCACGGGCATCACCGAATCCGATGTCACCGGTGTGTGGGCCGGCTTGCGCCCGCTCGTGAAGGCGGCCACATCTGGGCGCACCGCCGACCTGTCGCGCCGGCACAGCATCACCACCAACGATGCCTGCGTCATCAGCGTCACCGGCGGCAAGCTCACCACGTATCGCGAGATGGCCGAGCACAGCGTCGATGCCGCGCTCGAGCAACTCGGCCGGCGTGCACGATGCCGTACAAAATCGCTCAAGCTGCTCGGCGCGGCCGGCTTTCGCGAGCTCGACGCCGACTCCCCCGACGCCCACCTCGCTTCACGATTCGGTGGCGAGATGACTGCGCTCAAAACGCTGATCGCCGGCGACACATCGCTGGGCGAGCCACTCGTCGAGGGACTCCCCTATGTGCGCGCCGAGGCGGTCTACGCCGTGCGATACGAGATGGCACTCACGCTCGACGACGTGCTGACCCGCCGCACCCGGGCGCGGCTCTTCGACCGCAATGCCACCGTCGCTGCCGCCGTCTCTGTGGCTGCACTCATCGCACCCGAACTCGGCTGGGACTCGTCCGAACAACAACGCCAGATCGACGCGTTCGTCGCGAGTTGCGCGCACGAAGCCGCCGCTGCACACCTCGGCGAAGCCGAACTCAACGCGACATCCGCCGCAACGGTCACGCACACGCCGGTATCAACAGAGGCCCGTTCATGACTCACGCCACCCCACCCATCGAGCTCACCGGAACAGCCGAACACTTCGCCGGTCATTCCGTCGCTCTGGGCAATGACTTCATCGAGGCGCTGCACGCCGTATGTCCTACCGACGTGAGCATCGAGACCACTGCCGACGTCAGCCGAGATTGGTGGCCGATGTCGATGCACTGGGCACTCGCCGGCGAGGTGCCGCGCCGCGCCGGTGCCGTGGTGCGCCCTGCCAGCACCGCGCAGGTCAGCGATGTAGCGCGGCTCTGCAACACCGCCAAGGTTCCGCTCACTGTCGCCGGCGGACGGTCCGGGGTCTGCGGCGCCAGCGTTCCCGTCTTCGGAGGCGTACTGCTCGACATAACCGCCATGCAGGGCATCGTGTCAGTCGACGATGTTTCCGGCGTGGTGCACGTACTGCCGGGCACGTTCGGTCCCGATCTCGAAAACGAACTCCGCTCCCACCACGCACTCACCGTCGGTCACTTCCCCCAGAGCTTCGACATCGCCACGGTCGGCGGCTGGGTGGCATGTCGCGGTGCCGGCCAGTACAGCACCCGCTACGGCACGATCGAAGACATGGTCGCAGGGCTCGAGGTCGTTCTCGCCGACGGGCGAGTGATCACCACCGGCGGCAGCCCCGCGGCAGCGATGGGCCCCGATCTCACCCAGCTGTTCCTCGGGTCAGAGGGCACGATGGGAATCATCACCCAGGTGTCGTTGCGTGCCCATCCGGTGCCACCCGAGGGGCGTCGCACGGCGTATGCGTTCGCCACATTCGAAGACGGACTCGAGGCATGCCGCCAGATCATCCGGCGTGGCGCCACGCCTGCCGTACTTCGTTTGTACGACGCGGCCGAGTCAGCACGCGGGCAGGGTGGCGACGGCACACAGAACATGTTGCTCGTGCTCGACGAAGGCGACCCCGCGATCATCGACGCGGTCATGACCGTCGTCGACGACGTGGCTTGTGCCTTCGCGGCCTCGAATCTCGGCTCGTCACTCGTCGACGGGTGGATGCATCACCGCAACGACACCAGCGCTCTCCAAGCCCTCACGCGCAAGGGTTTCGTGGTCGACACGCTCGAGATCGCTGCACCGTGGTCGAAGCTCGGCGACATTTTCAACGCAGTGCGCGCGGCGATGCTGGCGGTGCCACACGCCCGGGCCGCCACCTGCCACCTGAGCCACAGTTACCTCGATGGCGCCTGCCTGTACTTCACCTTTGCGGCAACGCCACCGCCGCACGAGGTGGAGGCCACCTATGTGGCGCTGTGGGACGCCGGCCAGCGCGCCGTCCTTGCGCACGGCGGCAATCTGTCGCATCACCACGGCATCGGCATCAACCGTGGTCGCTTCATGGCCGAGGCATTGGGACCCGCGCACGACGTGCTCGTCGCGCTCAAACACACGCTCGACCCCAACGGCATCCTCAACCCCACCAAGTTGGCATTGCCATCGCCGTTCGGCCCTTCACCGTGGCCGACGGCATGAGCAGCCGCTGGGACCTCGTCGCGCTGCGTGAAGGCGCCGGAGTTGCGTTGGTCTTCGCCATCCCGTTCTCGGTCGCCTCGCGGCTGGTGCACGACAGCAATCCGAGAAGCAGCTTTGTGGTTCCACTCGTGCTCGCAGCCATCGTCGGGTTCGTACTCGGCGCCGGCGTTGCCGCATGGCGCCAACGCTCGAACACACCGCTCTCGCACGGCATCGCTGCGGCCGCCGGCACCTTCATCCTGGTGCAGGCGCTGCTCGTCGTCATCAACCTCATACGCGGCGCCGACATCCGTTGGTTCGCCATCTTCTTCAACCTCACGGTCACGGTCGCTGCAGGGTGCATAGGCGGGTTGTTGGGCATGGTCCTGCAGCGCCGCGGATTGGAGCCACGGCGATGAGTCTGCTCGTCATCGATGTCGGTACCAGCGGGCTCCGCGCAGCCGTGGTGACACCTCTGGCACAGGTGCAGCACGTGACCTACCGGGCGTTCGCGCCATCGACACCGGCACCGGGTCTGGTCGAGTTCGATGCATCCGCCATGGCCGCTGCCGTGCTCGAGGTCACCAACGCGACCATCGCCGCGACCTCTGATCGCATCGACGCGCTCGGCATCACCGCGCAGCGTGCGTCGACGGTCGTGTGGGAGCGCAGCACCGGCGAACCCGTCGGACCGGCCCTCGGGTGGCAGGATCTGCGCACGGTGTTCGACTGCATCATGGCCAAGGCCACCCATGGTCTGGCACTCGCGCCGAACCAATCGGCCACCAAGCTCGCCTGGTTGCTCAACACATACGATGTCGACCGCTCACGAGATCTGTTGTTCGGCACCATCGACACCTGGATCGCCTGGGTCGTCTCGGGTGGCGCGCTGCACATCACCGACCACACCAACGCCGCCGTCACCGGGCTGTACAACACGGCCCGACGCGACTGGAGTTCGCACGCGTGTGACGCGTTGGGCATTCCGATGCGCATGCTGCCGACCATCGTCGATTCCTGCGGTGAACTCGGCATCGCGACGGCGCTACCCGGCGCTCCGATGATCGGTGGTCTCGCCGGCGACCAGCAGGCTTCGCTGATGGGCCAGGGCTGCGTGCGCCCGGGTCAGGCCAAGATCACCTTCGGCACCGGCGGAATGCTCGACGTCGTCACCGGCCAAGCACCGCCGATCGATTCGAATCGAAGCACACACGGCACATTCCCGATCGTGGCCTGGGCGCAAAACGGCACCTCGATGTGGGGCGTCGAGGCGATCATGTTGTCGGCCGGCACGAACGTGGAGTGGCTGCGCGACGACCTTGCGATCATCGCCACCTCAGCCGAGAGCCACGAGGTTGCGTCACAGTGCGACACCACCGATGGCGTGGTCTACGTGCCGGCTCTGCTCGGCCTCGGCACCCCGCACTGGGACTACGGCGCACGAGGCACCATGCTCGGCATCACCCGTGGCAGCGGTCGACCGCACATCGTGCGGGCCGTACTCGAAGGCGTCGCTCATCGTGGTACCGATCTGGTCGAGGCCGCCGAAGCCGACACCGGTTTGACCATTGCCGCCCTGCGTATCGATGGTGGCATGAGCGAGAACCCCACGTTCGCACAGGCACTCGCCAACGCCTCCGGACGTCGGGTCGAAGTGTCGCCTGTGGCCGAGGCCACCACGCTCGGAGCCGGATACCTCGCCGGGCTTGCCGTAGGTACGTGGACTCACCTCGATCAGGTGGCAGACTCTTGGGCGCCCGCACATGTGGTCGAACCGACTGGTTCACTCGACCGCGAACGTTGGCACCAGGCTGTGCAACGTTCAAGACGTTGGATACCTGACCTGTCGGCTCTCGACTTCTAGAGTTGGTGCGCATGCCTTCCGCCGAGAAAGCTGGGGGCAACACTTCGAAAGGACCATGGTTCGTGGACAACAAGCAAGCGGCACACAGCACCTCAGCTGCACAGCCCGAATCGAGCGACGGGGCCGAAGCGGCGCCACTGCTCCGCCGAGGCCTGATCGCAGCGGGTCTTTCCGGTGCCGCGATCTCGCTGCTGCCGTGGTTGGGTACCCGCGCTGGCGCTCAGGCCCGCACTGTGGGGCAATTCGCGCAGGCCGACACCACCACCACCACCACGACCACGCCCGCCGCCACGACCACCACGACCCCGGCCCCCACCACAACGGCGCCGCCACTGCGACCCACTGCGGCCGACATCACGCTGCTGGCGTTCGCGCAAAGTCTGGAACTCAGCATCCGCGACCTCTACGACGTCGCCCTTCAGGCCGCAGTGTTCGACGACACCACCAGGCCCACGATCGCCACCATTCGCGACGCCCATGCTGCCTATGCCAATTCGTTGTCCGGCCTGATCGGACGCAATGCCCCGGGCCTTCGCCTCGACAAGCTGTTCGATGCATCCAAGAGCGGCTTCACCGGTGATGCGACAACCGTGGCACGCAACGCCGCGAATCTCGAGAATGTGGCGGTCGCCACGCATGTCGACATCGTTGGGCAATTGATGGGCGTGAATGCATCTGCCCTGTTGTCCTCGGCCCTAGTGATCGAAGCACGTCACGCCACGGTGCTCCACAAGATCGCCGGCGCCACTGCGATCGACGATCAACTCGCCAGCGATGGCACTGCCCTGTCGCCCTCCGATTACTCAGTGAAGTGACTGCGATGACCCACGAACCACTCCCCGAATTCTCGATCACCCAACAGCCGATGAGTCGTCGCGGTCTGCTCCGCGTCGGCGGCCTCACCGTCACGATGGCAGCGCTCATCAGCGCGTGCGCCGACGACGTCGCCGAGAAGTACCCCGGCCGTGTCGGTAACGCCCCGCCGCCGGTGAAACTGCAAGATGCAACCGTCACCGACGGCGTGCTCTTCCGGACGGCCACATCGCTGCACTACAGCGCGATCGACTCACATAACTTCTCCAAGAAGGTCGGCAAACTCAACACAGAGCAAACTGCGATCGTCGACGACTACATCGCGGCCAATCAAACAGCAATCAAAGACCTGCAGAAGCTGTCCGAGACCGCCGCCTCAAAGGCGTGGACGTGCGCCAATCCCCGCTTCAACCGGGTGATTCTTGGACCGATTCAAGATCACATCAACGGGCGGCCCAAGACCGGCAGCGAAGAAGCCGACGTGCCACCCACCGACGATCCAACCCGCGATGCGCTTGCCCTCGCCCATGCGATGGAGACGATGATCGCCGCAATGCATCAGTCATTGGTGCCGCAATTGTCGCTGCCGACCTACCGTGGCTCGGTGATGCACGAATCGCAGGCCGCGACCCGACGGGCCGCCGCTTTGGCGCTGGCGATCAGTCCTGACAACGTCGTCAATCCCGGCCTCGTGAAGAGCTCGAACGTTGCCACCCCGACGACTGTTGCCGGCACCACCACGACGGTGCAGAACATCGCCCAGGGCGGTGCGACCACGACCACCGCGGCCCCTGCTGCGTCAGCTTTCGAGTTCCAGCAGTACTACGCGATCCCCAGCCAGTTCGGCACGTTGTCAGCGGTGCAGTTGGCCGTTGGTAAGCCAAGTGCCGGCACACAGTTCACGATCAACATCGAGACGCCCAGTCTCAACTCGTTCGTGTACGACTACCAGACCGAGTGCTGACACAGCCGGCGCCGAGCTGGCCAGAGCCGACAAAGTCGGCGCTGAGCGCCGTGTAGCCGCCGTACACTCTGCGACGACGGTGAGTCGGCCGGATGATCGCGGTGTCGAATCGCACCCCTGGGTGCGTTCGGCATCGAGGAAAGTCGGGACTCCACAGAGCAGAATGCTGGCGCGAGCCAGGTGGGGGCGACCTCACGGATAGTGCAACAGAGAAAGTCCGCCGATGGATCGGGCAACCGATCACAGGTCAGGGTGCAACGGTGCGGTAAGAGCGCACCAGCATGTCAGGCGACTGGCATGGCTTGGTAAACCCCATTCGGAGCAAGGCCGAGCAGAGGGGATGGGCGGCTCGTCTGTCCTTTTGGACACCCCTCGGGTAGGCCGCACAGATGGATGATCATCGCATGATTTCGGTCGTGTACAGAATCCCGCTTACAGACCGACTCACCGTCACCATAGGGTCTGAGCAGGACTTATGCACCCGATTCAGGTACTCAACACCTGTTCCGTGCACATTTCGTGCACATTCGCGCGCAGAGCCGAGTCGATTGCGGCCCGAATCTTGTCCTCGTTGTCAGGCCACAAGTGCGAATACGTGTCGAGCGTTTCGCTCGCGTTCTTGTGCCCGAGGAAATGCTGAACGGCCGTCACAGAGCACCCCGCTGCGATCAAACTCGACGCACAGTAGTGGCGAAGGTCGTGCGTCGACGCCTCGACCCCAACATCACGCGCAGCCCGACCGAACGCCGCCTGCCACGTCGAGCGCCGCAACGGCGCACCGGTCGCAGAGGTGAAGATCAAACCCATCTCGCCCGCCTCAAAGCGCGCGAGGTGCTCCGCGAGCGCCTCGCCGACAACTGCGGCCAGAGTCAGCACCCGATTCGACGACGCCGTTTTCGTCGGCCCGAAACGAACGTCACCCGTATTCGGCGAGACGAGCTGCCGGTCGATGCGAACCTGTCGACGCAAGAAGTCGACCCGATCCACAGTGAGCCCGCACACCTCACCCTGTCGCAGGCCGAGGCCGGCCGACGCAACGATAAGCGCACGGTAGCGATCCGGTACGGCCTCGGCGAGCGCGTGCACTTGTGTGGTCGTCAAGGGCACCAGAGCCGATGTGGTGCCCTCCGCCCTTGGCAACCGCACCCCGTCGCATGGCGACTCTGCTATCAGCTTGTCGCGCCTCGCCGCCTTCATCACCGCTGCCAACACACGGAAGTAACTCTCGACCGTGGATGGAGCGAGACCGGCCGTCGTCATCGCGCCGACCCACGCCTGCACCGCTGAGAGTCGCACATCGCGCAGCTTCAACGCGCCGAACCTCGGTGCGATCTGTGACGTGATGACGTGCATCATGCGGTCACGCGAACTCTCGCGCCACGGTTGCCCAGCCGCCCAGCGGAGCGCATAGGCGCCCGCCGTTTCCTGCCCAGCGTTGGGCGAGATATAGGTGCCGCGCGCCGTTTCGTGGTTCACCGTCGCGAGGAACTGCACCGCATCGACCTTGCGCTCGAACCGACGCGCTCGCTGCTTACCGTCGACCTCGCGCCAGCGTGCGAGGTAGCGGCCCGTTGCCAGTTTCTCGATGCTCATTTCGTGCCCTTCTCGCGCTTGACGCGGCCCACATATGCCCGGAACCCGTCAAGCAATCGCCCCGACGCGGCGTGCAGCTGCTCGACCTCGGCGAGCACGTTGGGAAAGACTCGCGGCACGCGCTCGTCGGCGACGCCGAGCGCTTGTATGACACTTGCGGCTTGCTGCTGTAACGCTCGGAGGCCGGGAACCCGAGTCTCTGCCGTCACCACAAAGTTAGGCGCTGACTCAGAGTAGAAACGCCGCTGCGCTTCGGGCCCCGACTCGTCGCCGTCGAGTGGCCCGCCCATTGGCAGTAGCCCTGTCATCCAATGCCACGCCGACCCCGTTTGCGTCGTCGTGTTCGGCGTCAGATTCGTTGAGCCGCTCGCGGTCGGAACGAGCAGGGCGATGGGTGACACGCCCAGCACGAACGCTAGGGATACAAGCTCGTCAACATCGACAGCGCGGCGGTTGAGCCGGTCGACGGCCTCGATCTTTGCAACAGTCGAGCGGCCCCACGACCACCCCTCGTGGCGCATGCGTTCGGCGAGGTCGTCGGCAGTCCATCCGCGCTTGGCACGCAACTGGCGTACACGTCCGCTGAGCACATCTGACGGCATGGAGTGTTCGGTCATGCGTCCGAATCTAGCACATTCTGCGCGTAATGGCAACGTCATCGGTATAACTACGTCGTGGCACGAAGTGTGCCGCATCAGAACGAAGGGATTAGCATGAAGTTGCTAGACAGTACCGAGCTGGCTATTGAGCTGGGCGTGCCGCTGCGCACTTTGGATCAATGGGCGTATACCAAGACCGGCCCGAAAACGATCAAGATAGGCAGACATCGCCGATACCGGCGCGAGGATGTCGACGCATGGCTTGAGGTGAAGTCCCGCGGCGGTGCGGCATGATCCCGGGCGCGAAACGAGGCCCGGCGAAGGGCCTCGGTTCAATCCAGTCACTCGCAAACGCGTCTAGCGCCAAACTTGGCGGGCGCGGCGCGCCGGGGTTCGAGCGGGCGCGCCTCGGTGCGCGGGCCGCTGCTCAGTCGCGACTTCTTGAGAGTATGTCGCCAAACCCCGGATCACTCGCCGAATCAGCGAGGGCGCTCGGCCGGGCGGTGGGCGCGAGCGAAATCTCGCTCGCGGTGGCAAGCGAGAGCCTCGGCAGACTCTTCGAGAACGCGCGCGACCGCGGAATCGGGCGCGACGTCGCGGAAATTGTGATTCTGGGCGGGTTTTTCGCTGGCATCGGCGGGGGCGCGAGCTTTGAGCGCGCCGAATGAGCGCCGACCTTGACATCACCGCCCTGTTATTGGCCGATGGCGCCACGATCGTCGAATGGCCCGCTGATGACTTGGGGGGGCATGCGCTCGCGTACGCGGCTGCAGGATGGGCTGTGATCCCGTTACGGGGGAAAATCCCGCACACCACGCACGGCGTGAAGGACGCCACGACCGGCCTCGCGCAGGTGGCCGCATGGTGGAAACGCTGGCCAACGGCGAACATCGGTGGGCGAGTCCCCGACGGCGTCGTCGTGATCGACATCGATCCACGCAACGGCGGCGACG
>JANYCT010000050.1 GCA_025360105.1 Actinomycetes bacterium
GGCGGGTGAAATCACGCTATCGGGCGCGTGTCGCGCCACCCCCTGGCGCGTGCCGCGCCCGAACGGGAGGGAGGGAGGGCGGGCGGGCGGGCGGGTGAAATCACGCTATCGGGCGCGTGTCGCGCCACCCCCTGGCGCGTGCCGCGCCCGAACGGGCGGGGAGGGTGGGCGGGTGGGCGACATCACGTTGTCGGGCACGTGTCGCGCCACCCCCTGGCGCGTGCCGCGCCCGAACGGCTGGATCGGTGGGCGAAACCGCGTTGTCGGGCGCGTGTCGCGCCACCCCCTGGCGCGTGCCGCGCCCGAACGGGCGGGGGCGGGCGGGGAGGGTGGGCGGGCGGTAGGGAACTGTGACTGGGAGCCTGTGGGATGGCCGCTGGTTGCAACGCGTTTGCGGGTGAGGGTCTGGGCTGTCACTATCGCTCCATGCACGTGCGACGAGCGACGATCGACGACATCGGAACGGTCCGCTCGTTGCGCCTGCAGGCCATGACCGCCAGCCCCGATGCGTTTTGCTCAACCTACGCGCGCGAATTCGCCAGGTCCGACGACGACTGGCGCCGATGGATCGAACCGAACCCGACGTTCCTTCTGGATGCGGCACCAGATGAAGCGGCGGGCATCGTTGCCGGAGGGCGTGACGAACAGGACCCGAGATTCGCCACGCTCATGGCGATGTGGGTCGCTCCGACGGCGCGCGGATCCGGTGGCGGCGATCTGCTCGTGGAGGCTGTGATCCAGTGGGCCGCCGCGACAGAATCGACGTCCCTACGTCTTTGGGTGATCGACGGCAATGAGCCAGCGCTGCGGCTCTACGTGCGCCACGGTTTCGTACTGACCGGGCGTGAAGAGCATGGTGGCCACGACCGCTCCCCCCGAACTCGAGATGATCCGATCGATGATTTGATGCGAGTCAGTCATCGAGAAGACGCGCGAGTGCCTCGGCGACATCGGCCGGGCCGGCCACGGATGCGAACTTCGCGCCGACGGCCGACGCCAACTTCTGCGCTTCGTCGGAGTCGCCTTCGGGGGCAATGATCAGCAACTCCTCGAGCGCGCCGGCCGCACCGAGCACATCACCATCGACGGTGGAACGACAGTCAGACAGCAGAACCGCGATGCGTCGGCCTGCACGCGAACGACCCAGCTGCAGTTGTGCGGTGCGTAGCACACCGGCCAGGTCGGTGGTGCCGAACCCGCGCAGCGTGAGTACATCGTTGACGACCTGATCGCTGGCCTTGTACACGTCTTGCGACTTGGCGACCACGATGTCCTTACCGAACGCGAGCACGCTGTAATCGGTCGGTGCACGCCATGCAACCGCGGCAGCTGCGACGGCCGAGGTGGCCAACGGCTTGCCGCCCATCGACCCACTGCGATCCACCATCAGACACAGCGCCGTGCCCGGCTTGACCCATCCGCGCACGCGCAGGCGATGCGGGTCGATGGCGCTGCTCGATGCGCGCGCTTCGGCGATGGCTTCGAGGCTTGCATCGATATCGAGATCGCCGCCGTCGGGCCGATAGGGCTGCTCGACCAGCTTGCCGATGCCACGCGGCCGCACCGGACCGCGCCGGCTGACATCGAGAAACAACCGCGCCGCGAGACGCCTCGCGAGCTCGCGCAACTTCGGATCAGTGGCCGAGGTGAGATCGGCGAGCATCGCCATCGTGTCATCGGGATCCTCGATCAGGCCCTCCTCGATCGCGGTTTCGTCGAGTTCGCCGACCTCTGGCGATACCTGTTCGAAGCGCGGGTTCCGTGCAAGGTCGCGTCGAGACATCGTCTTACGCGCGCTCTCGCTGACGGCCGCATCGGCCTGCTCGCCCTCTTTGGTTATCGGGAGGGGGTTGCCCCCGTCGGGGCGTGGACTTTTCCCCCACCGCCACCGCCGGCCGGGTCACCCGAAGCGTCGGCCGGTGCAAAGACGGCCTTCCACAGTTCGGTGATGATGTCTTCGCTCGTGCGCGTGCCGCCTTCGCGGACTCGCACACGGCCCGACAGGGCAACGATGGCCGCATCGAGGCCGACATCGGTGTCGGTGGGGTCGACGCCGCGCAACTGGGCAAGCGACGCAGCCACCGCGCTGGCATCGATGGCACCGCGCACCGAGGAGCCGACGCGCAATTCGGGGTGACTACGGGTACGCCGCACCACCTCGACCGCCTTGTCGATCCAGGCTTGCGGCACACCAGCGCCGACACCGGTAGTTGCAAGTGCACGGACCACGATTGCCGACTCATCGCTCGCGCTCTGGTACGACACCGCGAGACGACACACCCGGTCGTACACCGCGCCGCTGATGCGCGCCGTGCCGATGGCATCGAACGGGTTCATCGCCGCCACGAGGCGGAAGCCCGGCGACGCGGCGACTCGGCCGAGACGCGGTACGTGCAGCTCGCGCTCGCTCATCACGGTGATGAGCACGTTGAGCGTCTCCTCGGGAATGCGGTTGATCTCCTCGACATACAGCAACGCACCCTCGCGCATCGCGCTGATGAGGGGGCCATCGACGAAAACATCGGGGTCGTAGCCGTCGGTGAGCACCCGCGCCGGATCGAAGTGACCCACGAGGCGCGCCGGGGTGAGCTCGGCGTTGCCCTCGACGAACTCGAAGCCGAGGCTCAATTCGCGTGCGACGGCACGCAGCAACGTGCTCTTGCCGGTGCCAGGAGGCCCTTCGAGCAGCACATGACGATCTGCATCGAGGGCCGCCAGAACCAGTTCGACTTCGCGCTGACGGCCGACGACATGCGCACCCAGGCGGTGCAGAAGTTCACGATCGATCATGCGTAGATGATGACCCCACGGATGTTCTCGCCATCGCGCATCGCCCGGTAGCCCTCGTTGATCTCGTCGAGGGTGTAGCGCTTGGTGATGAGTTCGTCGAGCTTGAGCTGGCCGTCGCGGTACATCCCGAGCAGGCGGGGGATGTCGGCACGGGGATTGAGCGAACCGAAGATGGTGCCCTTGATCTCTTTGTTCCACATCGCGAGTTCGAACAGGTTGACCGATGACTCGGTCTGGCTCATCGGCGCCACGGCGGTGACCACGATGGTGCTGCCCTTACCGGCCAGAGCAGTGCCCATCGCCATCATGTCGCCGTACATCACGCCGGGGGTCATGATGACTTTGTCGGCCATCTGCCCCCAGGTGAGTTCGCCCACTGCTGGCATGGCTTCTTCCATGGACGCGAACGTGTGCGTGGCGCCGAACTCCATCGCCTTCTCGCGCTTGAACTCCACTGGGTCGATGGCGATGACGCGGCGCGCGCCCGACATCTTCGCGCCCTGCACGGCGTTGATGCCGATGCCGCCGATGCCGACGACGACCACGGTGTCGCCGGGCACGATGCCGGCACGGTTGGCTGCGGAACCCCAGCCGGTGGCGACGCCACAGCTGACCAGGGCGACGCACTCGAGCGGGTAGTCGGACTCAACCTTGATGAGCGAGTTCTCGGCAACGCACGCGAACTCGCTGAACGAGCCGACTTTGGCCATCAGTGTGACCGGCTTGCCATTGATGAAGTGACGATGCGTGCCATCGGTGATCATGCCGCCAACGAAGGTGCCCGCACCCGCATCACACAGGTTCTGACGACCGGTGGAGCAGTAACGGCAACGGCCGCAGCTCGGCACGAAACTGGCCGAGACGTGATCACCAACGGCCACGCTGGTGACGCCAGGACCGACCTCGACCACCACACCGGCACCCTCGTGACCGCCGATGATGGGGAAGAAATCCTCAATGCCCATGAGCGGCCAGTATTCGGCCGGCGGCACCATGTCGCCCGTGACGAGATGCTCGTCGCTGTGGCACAGGCCCGCTGCTTTCCAGTTGACCAGAACCTCACCGGCCTTGGGCGGATCGATATCGATCTCTTCGATCTTCCACTCTTGATTGACACCCCACAGAACGGCTGCGCGAGACTTCATGATCTGATTACCCCCGAAATTGTCGAACAGTGGAGAATGTATCGTCAGGTCGGCGCCACACAAGAGTCAGTCGTACTTGAGTACGCCACGAATGTTGGTGCCTTCGCGCATCGCGGCATAACCATCGTTCACACCTTCGAGTGGATACTCGGCGGTGACGAGACCATCGAGGTCGACGAGACCATCGCGGTAGAGGCCGATGAGCTTGGGAATATCGGCGCGGGGGTTGCCCGAACCGAACAATGACCCGACGACCTGCTTCTCCATCAGGGTGAGATCGAGCAGGCTCATCGACGCGCTGTATTCCATGGCTGGGTGGATGTTGGTGATCACCACGCGGCCGCGCTTGGCAGTGAGCGCCAGCGCCTCGCCGATGACCTCACCCGAGCCGACGCCCATGGTCATGATGACCTTGTTGGCCATGGTGCCCCACGTGAGTTCCTGAATGAGCGGCATTGCTTCGGCCATGCTCGCCGCGGTATGCGTGGCGCCGAACTCCATTGCCTTCTCCCGCTTGAACTCGACCGGGTCGATGGCGATGATGCGCTTCGCGCCTGCGAGACGAGCGCCCTGGATCGCGTTCGAGCCGATACCACCGGCGCCGACCACGGCCACGGTATCGCCGGCTTTGACCTCGGCGGCGTACACGGCGCTGCCCCAACCCGTGACCACCCCACAGCCCAACAGGCAGGCGCGGTCGAGAGGAACGTCGTTATCGATCTTGATGCAGCTGGCCTCGTTCACAACGGTGTGGTGAGCGAACGTACCGAGAATGCACATCAGACCGAGGTCGGCACCGCGGGCATGGTGGCGGCTGGTGCCATCAGTGATCTGCAGACCGAGGCCCATGAGTGCACCGAGGTCACACAGGTTCTGATGGCCAGTGGAGCAACTGGAACAACGACCACAGCTGGGAATGAAGCCGAACACGACGTGATCGCCGGGGGCGAGCCAACTGACACCGGGACCCACTTCTTGCACGACGCCAGCGCCTTCGTGCCCGCCGATGATGGGCAGTGCGAACGGCAGGTCGCCGGTGACGAGGTGTTCGTCGCTGTGACACAGACCCGACGCAGCCAGCTTGACCAACACTTCACCGGGACCGGGGGGATCGAGTTCGATCTCTTCGACGATCCATGGCGTATTCGTTTCCCACAATACTGCTGCTTTGGTCTTCATGATGACCCCCGGGTGACGAGATAATTCGGTTGTTGCGGCCGACGCTACCCCCCGCTGGAGAGAGCGTTCGCATCGAATGGCGCATCGCCCACCATTCGCAGGATCTGCACTGCTCGGGTCATCGCCACATAGAGCAGTCGGGCGCCGCGAGCCGTGCCGTCGAACACCTCGGTCGGATTCACCACCACAACGGCATCGAACTCAAGGCCCTTCACGGCCTCTGCGGTGAACATCGGGATGTGCGTGCGCTGCAGGTTCTGAACACGCTCGACGGCCTCGAGGCCATGTGTCGTGAGCGCGGCCGAAATCGTTGCGTGCAGGTGGAGTGGAGCGACCACTCCGGTAAGCACGTGACGGTGGCGGGCAACGAGTACCTCTTCGGCCACGGCATTAGCGAGGGTGGCCGTCGTGACCACGCGCATCGTGGGTTCCTCGCCCTCCATCCGCACGCTACGGCTCGCCACGGTGTCGACTTCAGTGAAGGGCAACAGCAGATTCGCGACCGTGAGCACCGGCTCGGGGACGCGATAGCCAATCGTGAGATGGGCGACCTCGTAGTCGGTGGCGCCGAGGTACTTCGCGACCACCGGCCACTGCTGTTGCCCCGCCGGGGTGGTGGACTGCGCCAGGTCACCAAGAATGGTGAAAGATCCGGCCGGGCCGCGGCGACCGATCACACGGAGCGCAACCGCCGAGTGATCTTGGGCTTCGTCGACGACAACGTGGCCGAATGTGAACGGTGCGCCGTTGAGCAACGAGTGCGTCTCGTCAAGCAACAACTGATCAGCCGCGGTCCAGGGGCGCTTCTTCGTACCCGGCCGACCACCCGACAGCAACAGCGTCTGCTCCTCGGCCGAGAGGATGCTCGCCGCTGCGTCGGCCAACACCGACTCGATGCTCAACAGTCGTTGCAACACGGTCTTGGGTTGCTGCACGGGCCACGCGGCGGCGAGTGCCTCGCGCAGAACGGTGGCCTTCGACCACGCGTCGTCTTTGTCTGTTCGACGCATCAGTTCCTGCTGGGCGACGGCCTTGAGTGCGTCGCGTCGACGATTCAACGGGCGCGCGACAGCCGACCCGCCAAGCGCAGAGGCGACCCAACGCGCGAACTCGTCGGGCTCGATGACGAAGGTTCGCGCGCCAATCGGTACACGCACCGCATCTTTCGGGAAGCGGATGCCGGCGAGCACTGCTCGCTGCAAGACGTCGAGCATGCGCGCGTCGCCCTTGAGACGCGCGCATTCGACGGTGTCGGTGCCATCGACGTCGACGCGCGGCACGCACAGATCGACCACGGTGCGTTGCTGCACACTGCGCTCGCCAAGCGAGGGCAAGACGTTGCCGATGTAATCGAGGAACACCTTGTTGGGGCCCACCACCAACACACCGTCGCGCGCCAGCTGGCGACGGTGTTCGAACAACAGGTATGCGGCGCGGTGCAGACCGACGGCCGTCTTACCGGTGCCGGGGCCGCCCTGCACGATGACCGCTTGCGCCATCGGCGCGCGAATGACCAAGTCCTGCTCTGCCTGGATGGTGGCAACGATCTCGCGCATCGCGCCCGTGCGCGCAGCGCCGATCTCGGCGAGCACGGGATCGGGTATACCGGTGGCCGCGCCCGCGCCATCGGGGTCATCGAGTTGTTCGTCGAGGTATGCCGAGATGGTGCCATCGGCCAGCGTGAACCTGCGCCGGTGCTTCAATCCCAATGGGTCAACCGACGTGGCCCGATAGAACGGTGCGGCGATGGGTGCGCGCCAATCGATGACCACTGGATCGTGATGGTCGTCTTCGATATGGCGACGGCCGATGTACCAGCGGTCGTCATCTTCGTCGATGCGGCCGAAGAAGTCGCCGGCTCCTGGCGTGCGCAGATCTTGCAGCGCCTCGGCGACGGTGACCTCGATGTACTCCTTGGTGATGTCGTCGGCCGAGCCCTCGGGATCGACACGCTCGAACGCGTCGATCATCCGGTCCCGACAGGCGCGCGCGTACCCCAACTGTGAGCGCTCGAGTTCGAGCTCGGGAAAGGGGGAGACGTCTGACATGGCGACCACAGGGGGAGAGGCGATGATAGTCGCGATCACAGGGCAGGCTTCCGCAGGTTTCCCGCCGCGAGTTTTCAGACGGTGCTTGGTGGCAGAATTCAATGATGAAGAAATCACGATTCGTTGTCGCGATCCTGCTCGTGTCGCTCGGGGCGAGCGCCTGCTCGAGTTCGGGTAAGCAAGCCACAACGCCTGCCACAACCGCCGACATCACCGGCGTGCAGTCCTTCACCGGGCTGACCCGTAACCACGTCGACACCCCGGTGAGCTACCCACAGTCGCCTCCGGTGGGCGGAGACCATTCATCCGTGTGGCAGAACTGCGGCGTGTACGACACGCCCGTCAAGAACGAAAACGCCGTGCACTCGCTGGAACACGGCGCCGTCTGGTTGGCCTACCGACCCGACCTTCCCGCTGCTCAGGTCGAGGTCATCCGTCGTCTCGCCAAGAACCAGACACACGTGCTCGTTACGCCGTATGTGGGTCTGAAGGAAGCCGTCGTCGCGTCCGCGTGGGGCAAGCAACTCCGGCTCGACTCGGTGGATGATCCGCGACTTGCCGAATTCGTGACCACGTATCAGGAGGGCCCGCAGACTCCCGAGCTCGGTGTCACCTGTAGTGGTGCATTGGGCAACCCGATCCAATGAGGCGTCGAACCAACCGGTCAGCGCAACGATGGGGAGTCGTCGCGATTGCGGCCATGACGTTGCTCAGCGTCACAGCATGCAGTTCCACGGCGCAACACGACACATCGGCTGTCACCCCGAGCGACACGTCTCCCGAAGCAGGATTCGCGCGCGACATGTCGGTACACCACGCCCAGGCCGTGGCGATGGCCGAGGCTATCCGCGACCGCACCAACGACGCCGATTTGAAGCTGCTCGCCACCAACATCGCGCTCGGCCAGCAGAACCAGATCGGGCGGATGACCGGCTGGCTCGACGAGTGGCACCTCAACGTGACATCAACACGACCGTCGATGGCGTGGGTCACCGACGCCAACCGCATTGCCGATACCGCGGAAACCACGATGGGCACGGGAGACATGGGCTCGATGGACATGGGGTCTGCTCCGATGTCGGCCGACGGATCGATGCCCGGCCTGGCGACTCGACCTCAGGTGTCGGCACTCAGCACGCTTCCCATCGATCAAGCCGAGATCTCGTTCCTACAGCTGATGATCGACCACCACAAGGGTGGCGTGCAGATGGCCAACGCGATCCTGGCCCGTACCGAACGCGGCGATGTGCGCCAACTCGCCACCAGCATCGTCAACGGCCAGCAATCCGAGATCGTTCTGATGACCCAAATGTTGGCGAAGCGCGGCGCCACGCCGTAGCGTTCGCACCCATACACCCGCGGCTCACCGGAGGCTCTGATGGACGAGACAACAATGGTCGACACACAACATTCAGAGACCTCATCGGTTACGGCTGAGCGCCACGACTTGGTGCTCGAGGAACTGCTCGTCGAGGAGATCTCCATCGACGGTATGTGCGGCGTCTACTGAGCATGTCGGCCACGGGCATGTCCGATGCGAGCGTGCTCGACTCTGGACTTGCCGACTCTGGACTTCCCGGTGCTGGACTCTTGGGCGTTGCTCTGGAGCTCAACCCACAGGTGGCCCTGCGACCAGAGCCCTTCGGCGCACTCGCCTATCACTACGGCAATCGCCGACTCGTGTTCTTGAAGCACCTCGACATGGTCACCGTCGCCAAGAACCTGTCGCTGCACCCCACGCTTGCCGCAACCCTGCAGGCCTGCGATATCGCCCCCAGCCGTTGGCCCAGCTTTGCCACGGCGTTCCAATCGTTGTTGTCATCGGAGATCGTTCGTGAGCGTTGAATCACTCGTCCAGCAGCTGAAGGGCGGCCTCGACGCGCCCATCTGCCTCACGTGGGAGCTCACCTACGCGTGCAACCTGCAATGCGTGCACTGCCTGTCGTCGAGTGGCCAGCGAGACCCTCGCGAGCTCACCACAGCCGAGGCAAAAGCGGTGCTCGATGAACTGCACGATCTGCAGGTGTTCTACATCAACGTCGGCGGCGGTGAGCCGATGGTTCGTCGCGACTTCTTCGAACTGCTCGAGTACTCCATCGGCAAGGGCATCGGCGTGAAGTTCTCGACCAACGGTGCGTTCATCGACGCCGAGAAGGCGCAACGCCTCGCCGCCATGGACTACCTCGACATCCAGATCAGCCTCGACGGAACCGATGCCATCACCAACGACGCCGTTCGCGGTCCGGGTAGCTACGCCCTCGCCCGGCGTGCCATGGACAACCTCGCCACCGCGAACTTCGGACCGTTCAAGATCAGTGTCGTCGTCACCCGCCACAACGTGGACCAGCTCGACGAGTTCAAGGCACTTGCCGATTCCTACGGAGCGCAGCTGCGTATCACACGACTGCGCCCCAGTGGCCGCGGCGCCGACTCGTGGCACGACCTGCATCCCACCAATGCTCAGCAGCGCCAGATCTACAACTGGCTGATGGCCCATGGCGACAACGTGCTCACCGGCGATTCGTTCTTCCACCTCAACGCGCTCGGCGATCCACTGCCCGGCCTGAACATGTGTGGTGCCGGTCGGGTGGTCTGCCTCATCGATCCCATCGGCGACGTCTATGCGTGCCCGTTCGTGATCCACGACGAGTTCAAGGCCGGTTCGGTACGCGACGACGGCGGTTTTTCGAAGGTGTGGAAGCAGAGCCCACTGTTCGTCGAACTGCGCGAGCCGCAGTCGGCCGGCGCCTGCACGAGCTGCGGTAGTTACGACGCATGTCAGGGCGGATGCATGGCCGCCAAATTCTTCACCGGCCTCCCGCTCGACGGGCCCGATCCCGAGTGCGTGAGCGGACACGGTGAGGCGCTGCTGCAGGGCGTGAACATCGGACTCAACCCGAAGCCGGCGATGGATCACAGCAAGCCAGTCCCCGTGGCCCTCGGTGCTGCGCGAAGACTCAGCGTCGTGAGTTGATCGTTCTCGCGCTGGCCGCTGCCGCCTATGTGGTCGGCATGTTTCCCAGCGCAGCGATGGTGGCCCGGTCACGTGGCGTCGACATCACGGCCCAAGGTTCAGGAAACCCCGGAGCATCAAACGTGAGCCGGGTTCTCGGTTGGAAATTCGGCGTGCTGGTGTTTGCCCTCGACGCCGCCAAAGGTGCCATCGCCGCGGGTGCTGCATGGGCCGTCGATGGTCGTGCAACTGCATACATCTGCGTGGCTGCCGCGGCGCTCGGGCACATGTTCCCGGTAATGCACCGATTCGGCAGCAAGCGCTTCGTCGGCGGCAAAGGCGTCGCGACGGTGGGTGGGGCGATGTTCGTGCTCGAGCCGGTTGTTTCGTCGGGGCTACTCGTGGTGTGGTTCGCCGTGAGCCGGCTCACCAAGAAGGCATCACTCGCCTCCATCGTGATCGTGGCACTGTTGCCCCTTGGCGCCGCCCTGATGGGCACGCCGGGCTGGGAGATCGGCGCGATGGTCGCGCTCGGTGTGCTCGTGATGATGAAGCACGCATCGAACATCAAACGGCTGATCAGGCGCGAAGAGCTCTCCCTCGGCAAGAATCACTAGGCCATGCAACTCCTCGACCCGATCCAACTCGGACCGCGCACCGCCCCGAACCGCGTGATGTTCGGTCCACACGTGACCAATCTCGGTGACGACGCACGCTCGCTTCCCGAGCGATGGGTCCGGTATCACGCCCGGCGCGCCGAGGGCGGCTGCGGCATCGTTGTTACCGAGGGAGCCAGCGTTCACGCCAGCGATTGGCCGTATGAACGCGCTCCGCTGGCCACCGAATGCAGCGACGGCTGGTCGCGCGTCGCGACAGCATGCCACGACCATGGCACCCTGCTGATCGCCTCGCTCGATCACGCAGGTGGTCAGGGTTCGTCGGCCTACAACCAGCGCGAACTCTGGGCGCCTTCACGCGTTCCCGAGGTGAACAGCCGTGAGGTGCCGAAGTGGATGGAGGCAGGCGATATCGCCGCAGTCGTCGCTGGTTTCGGTGTGGCGGCGCAACTCGCGGCCGAGGCCGACTGCGATGGCGCCGAGATCAATGCCGGCCAGCACAGCCTGATCCGCCAGTTCCTCTCGGGACTCACCAATCAGCGCGGCGACGAGTGGGGACACGATCGGTTGCTCCTCGCCCGCCAGGTCATCGCCGCTGCCCGCGCGGGGCTCGGCGCCGATCGTGTCTTGGGCCTGCGGCTGTCATGCGACGAACTCGCCCCATGGGCCGGCATCACACCCGAGATGGCACCGGCCATCGCAGCAGAACTCGCTGCGCTCGGTCTCGACTACATCGTGGTGGTGCGCGGCGCCATCTTCAGCATCGAAAAGACCCGACCTGATTTCCACGAACCCACCGGTTTCAACATCGATGTGTGCCGCGAGGTCCGCTCTGCGGTTCGCGAGAGCAACCCATCGACAGCCGTGTTTCTTCAGGGTTCGGTGGTCGAGTGGGGCCAGGCCGAGCGGGCCATCGGTGACGGCGTGTGCGACGGCGTGGAAATGACCCGCGCTCAGATCGCGGATCCGTCGCTCGTGACCAAGTTGACCCGAGGCGATGCCACGCAGATTAGGCCATGTATTCGGTGCAACCAGACGTGTCAGGTGCGCGATGCGCGCAACCCGATCGTCACCTGTGTGGGCGAACCCACGAGCGGGCGCGAGACCGAAGACCCTGACTGGACGGCACCATCACGACACCCGCGCAACGTACTGGTGGTCGGTGGCGGTCCGGCGGGCCTCGAGGCCGCGCGCGTCGCCGCCGCGCGCGGACACCACGTGCGACTGCTCGAGCGCTCACCACAACTCGGTGGCATCGCCTCCGTTGCCGGGCCCGGCGGTGCACTGGTGCAGTGGCTTGCCTCCGAGTGTGCACGCCTGGGTGTCGTGGTCGAGTTGAACACCCTGTTCGAACCCATTGACGCACCGAGCGCGAGCATCGTCATCCAAGCCACCGGCTCGCAGCCAGGTGCGCGCCCCTACGAGACCAACCCTGACGCGAAGGTATTCGATGTACTCGACATCTGCTCCGGGGTCGCAGCACTTCCCGCCGACGGCTCCGTGGTGCTGTTCGATCCCATCGGTGGGCCGATCGCGGTGGCGTTGGCCGAGGGTTTGGGTAGCCGCGCGGTGCTCATCACCCAAGACAACATCGCCGGCAACGAACTCAGCCGCACGGGTGACCTTGCACCTGCAAACGTGCGCCTCGCGCAGCGGGGCGTACATATCGAACGGCGATCGATCCTGCGTTCGGTACACCCCGATCACGTGGTGGTCGAGGATCGCTTCACCGGCGTCCGCCGTGACATCGCGTGCGCAGCGCTCGTCGACTGCGGGTTTCGTCTGCCCACCGATGCCCTGCCCGGGGTGCATCTGCAGGCAGGTGATTGCGTGGCACCGCGCACCATCCACGAAGCGATTCTCGAAGGCCGACGAGCCGCGTTGGCCATCGATCGCCTCTGAGCGCTGGGGCAGCGGGCGAAATTCGCGCACGCTCGGGCGGCCGAGTCGGGCAGACTCTGCACATGGGGGTACACGCCGACGACGTTTTGAACGCGCACGAGCTCCGCAAGACCTTCAAGAAGGTCGAGGCGGTGCGCGGCATCAGCATCACCGTCGCGCCCGGCGAGCGGGTGGGCCTGCTCGGGCCCAACGGCGCCGGTAAGACGACCACGCTACTCATGCTGCTCGGCGCGATCCTTCCCGACACCGGAACGGTGACCATTGTTGGGCTGCGCCTGCCGCGGCATCGGTCGAAGGCGATGGAGAGCGTGGGCTTCGCAGCCGGCTATCTGCCACTGCCCGATCGACTGAAAGTGAGTGAGGCACTCGGCGTCTTCGCTGGATGGTACGGCGTGCGCAACGAGAAAGCGGCCGTCGCCGAGGCCCTCGAACGCTTCGAGATCACCCATCTCGCAGACCGGCTGTGCAATGCGCTGAGCAGCGGTCAACGAACGCTCGTGGGCATTGTCAAGGCCACGCTGCACAATCCCGCACTGCTCGTGCTCGACGAGCCCACAGCCTCGCTCGACCCCGATGTCGCGCTGCGCGTGCGGCAAGGTTTGCTGGAGTTCTGTTCGTCAACCGGTGCGGCACTGTTGATCACCAGTCACGACATGCGCGAGGTCGAGATGCTCACCGAGCGGGTGATCTTCCTTGCGAACGGCCAGGTGGTGGCGAACGACACCGCCGCGGCCATCGCCGAAACCTACGGATACGACGACCTCGAGGGCGTGTTCATGCAACTCGCTGAAGAAGCCCGGCGCGCATGAATCTGCATCGCATCCGCGTGGTGATCCGCCGCCATGCGTACGTGCTCTGGCGCGCGCCGCACCGATGGTTCGACATCGGCTTCTGGCCGCTGATGGACATCATCCTGTGGGGCAGCTTGGGCACCTACGTGGCGCGCAACAGCACCGGCGCGCACGCCTCGACGCCGTATCTCATCGCCGGCATCATGATGTTCCACATTTTGTTCCAGAGCCAGATTGCGGTAGGCACGGGCTTCTTGGAGGAGACGTGGAGCCGCAACTTGCTGAACGTGCTCACCACTCCCGTCACCGAGTTCGAATACCTTGCCGGTACGGCCACGTTCGGGCTGGCCAAGGTCTCGTTTGCGCTGCTCACCCTGTCGGTCACTGCTTTCGGGTTCTTCCGCTTCGACCTCAGCTCCATCGGCTGGTCGATCATCCCGATCGCGCTCATCCTCACCATCGTCGGATGGTCGGCCGGTATTGCCAACATCGGCATCGTGCTGCGCTTCGGTCAGGGCGCGGAGATCCTCATCTGGGGCAGCAACTTCATCCTGATGGCTCTCAGCGGTGTGTTCAATCCGGTGGACGCCCTGCCCGGC
>JANYCT010000101.1 GCA_025360105.1 Actinomycetes bacterium
GTGCAGCGACCGTGATGCCGATACGGCGCACATCAGCCCCCCGTCGCCGAGTACAACGTGGTCGCGATCGTCCACGCCAGTCCCGACAGAATCGCTGCACCCATCCCGCCGAGCAGCCATTTACGGCCAGCTGCAGACGCCGAGTGATTCGAGCCGAAGTGACCGACCCCGGTCGTGATCGCTCCCATCAACAGGCCGGCGAGCGCCGCGGCGAGTCCAGCCCACTTCAGCCAGCCGATCACCTGGACGACCAATACAGCGCCGGGTGCCGAGGCGTCTGCTGGCGGGTTGGGCACTGCGGAGGCAAATGCCGCCGCTGGCGACAACCACACTGCCATCGCCGCACCGATCGACGCCAATAGGCGTCGTCGACGACTTCGAGTTCGTGATCGATTCATCGTTCCTCCTCTGCTCGGAACGGCAGTCGCCGCTCACCGATGCAAAGGGACCGACAGCACCGAGCTGGGGAAACAAATCGGAACTGGCCTGCAAGCTCTACCCACTGATGGCCGTCCGACCACTTGCTGTGGTTGATCAGCGGCTGGCTCGGACGTCATCAACCGGCATCCTGAGGACGCGTCGTTGGAGCAACAACGAGCGTCTCCGAGATGTCTCGGTCAGAACGCCGGGTATGTGCGCCGGTATCGAGATTGGTTGGAGCGTTCTTGAGCGGTGGGCGTGCGAGTTATGTGCACATGGTTCCGGTTGGGTACTCGTCGACCGCGGAGTGTTGTGGGTGAATCGGCGAACGGACGCAGCTGCTCGTGGCGTGCGAACGTCTTCGGGAGCGTGTGCCTGTTCCGGGCGCGAGGATGTCGTTGTGGCTGATTCGGCGGTGGTCTGTGTTGTCTGTCAACCCTGGGCAGATCCATTGGCCATCAGTGGGCAAGTTCCACTGACCGCCCTACCCAACCAGAAACCATTGGCCATTGACACCGAGCAAGGAACCTGGCTACGCGTTGTCTGTCGACACCGCAGGAAACTGCCAATTCACAGATCGGCATTCAGACCCGTTGCGCCGAGGCGACGTTGCCGCCAGTGAAGTGGCAGAATCGTCGTCGGCGAGAGGATCGACTTGATGAGCGGACAAACGAGGCGGCAGCTGATCATCTCCGGCGGTTGGGCGCACCCGTTCGAGCGCACCGCTCCTTATCTTGCCGATGTGTTTCTCACGGCCGGCTTCGATTCCGTCATCGCCTACGACCTCGATGAAGCAGCCTCGGCACTCGCGAGAGACCGGTTCGATCTGGTCACGGTCTACGCCTGTTGGTTCGGCATGTCCGACAAGCGATACGACGCTGTGCGTTCGGAATGGGCTCGTCATTCATCACCGGAGCTGCGCGACCGCATCGCATCGCATCTCGGTGCCGGACGCGGCGTCCTTGCGTTACACACTGCGCCGATCTGCTTCGACGATTGGCCCGCGTGGCCCGCCATCGTTGGCGGCAGTTGGAACTGGGAACGGTCGTGGCACCCGCAACCAGGCGAGATGTCTGTCAAGCCCGAGGGCGACCATCCGATCGTTCATAGCATCCGCCCGTTCAGCGTGGTCGACGAGCGCTACACCAACCTCGATGTCTCACCGGATGTCGATGTCATCGCCTGGAGCGTGGCTGATGATCGGCAGGCAGCGATCTGGACGCACAGTGTCGGCACTGCTCGGGTTGTGTACGACGCGCTTGGACACGACGAACGTTCGCTCGGACACGCCGACCACGCCGTGGTGCTGCGTCGCTGCGCGCTCTGGGCGGCGGGCGCAACCGACGCCGAGGTCACCGCCTCGCGGTGAGGAATCGTTCAAATCGAGCAGGAGAAATATGTCATCCGACGCTGTCACCCTGGAGAACCGTGTTGCCCGCATCGAAGCGCGCAGTGCCATCATCGATCTGCTGACCGAATACACGATCCTCGTCGATCACTACGACATCGACGGTGTCGCTGCTTTGTTCACTGCCGACTGCGTGACCGACTACGGCCCCGGCCGCGGTGGCCTGGTGATCGGACGCGACAATGTGCGCGACCGTATCCGGCGTGGCCAGGCAGAGTTCCGGCTGACCCATCATCAACACGGTCAGATAAAGATCACCATGGCTGACAACGGCACGGCAGAGGCGCTCAGCTACCTCAGCGCATGGCACGAACGCTGGAACGGCTCACGCGAGCGGGTGTTCATGCGTTACCTCGATCGGCTGACCGAGACCGACGAAGGCTGGCGAATTGCGGAGCGCAAGGTTGTCGCATCAGGCGTCGAGGGCTTCGAAGGTGTCGAGTGGGTGTGGGTCGAGAGGCGGGTGTCGCCCGACCACGCAGCCACTTAACCCACTGCATCCGCGACAGCGCTGGCAACGGTGCGAAGGCGCTCGACGTCGTAGGGCGCCTTGAGGTAGAGGATGACATGGTTGCATCCGGCAGCGGCGAGTTCGCGCGCTGTGTCAGCCGCCGAGACAGGCTCGAGCGGGTCGAACAGATGCACGGACACTTCGATCTCGGCAGGGTTGCGACCAACGTCTGCACAGTGTTGGTGCAGGACCTCCAGCTTTGCCTTCAACTCGTCGCCAGTGCGACCAGGGAAATTCCACTGGTCGGCGTACTTCGCTGCAATACGGAGCGTGCGCTTCTCGCCGCCACCGCCGATCACCAATGGAGGCCGTGGCTTCTGGATGGGCTTGGGCTCGCAGAACGCACCCGTCAGTTGGTAGTGCACACCATTGAAGTCCGACACCGGCTTGGTGAGCAGCGAGTCGATGACCTGACAGGCCTCGTCCAGGGCGTCCATCCGCTTGCCGAGCGGCGGGAAATCCATGCCGTATGCCTCGTGTTCGGCAGCGTTCCATGCTGCACCGAGCCCGATCTCCAGGCGGCCCTTTGACATCACGTCGATCGTGGCGCACATCTTGGCCAACAACGCGGGATGACGGTAGGTATTGCCCGACACCATCAGCCCCAGACGCAGTCGGTTCGTGATGCCGGCAAGGTAGGCCAGCGCTGTCCAACCCTCGAAACACGGCCCAGCGGGATCATCAGTCATGATCGGGTAGAAGTGGTCGAAGAGCCAGCCACCATCAAGTTCCGGAATCTCGTCTGCTGCCCGCCAAATAGCTTCGATCGGAGCCCACTCCGAGTCCTGCGGCATCGTCTTGAACGTAATCCTCATCGTGGTCCCCCTACTGCGCCTGTCTACGAAACGCTCAATATAGCAGTGCGTCGTCAGCTGTCTAGCGACGGCGGTCGCGGCCCTGATATGGTGCCCATCATCGGCCGGTAGGGACCGGACGACGTGAAGGATGGGGATCCACAGATGAATGAACGAGTTACGCGCGAAACCAATCCGTTATTGGGGAGCAGGAACAAGCTGAAACTGGGCGTGTTCGGTGTGAACGTGAGCAGCGGATGCACGATGACCGATCTCCCGAACACCATCAAGGCTGAGTGGTCGGAATCGGTCGCGGTTGCGCAGGCAGCCGAAAAGGCCGGGATCGAAGCCATCATTCCCGTGGCCCGCTGGAAGGGCATGGGCGGAAAGGTGAACTTCAACCACCGCAACTTCGATCCGTTCACCTGGGCTGCGGGGCTGTCCGCCGTGACGTCGAAGATCGGCATCTTCGCCACCTTCCACGTTCCAACGGTGCACCCGGTCCGCGCTGCGAAGGAAGTTGCCACCATCGACCACATCTCTGGCGGTCGGTTCTGCCTCAACCTCGTTGCCGGCTGGAACGAAAAAGAGATCGCCATGTTCGGAGTGCCGCAGCTCCCACACGACGAGCGTTACGATCTCGCCGATGAGTGGATCACCCTCTGCAAAGAGCTGTGGACCCGCGACGAAGAATTCGATTTCGACGGCAAGTACTTCAAGGTACCCGGCGCATACTCGGCGCCGCAGCCACTGCAGGACCAGTACCCAGTGCTGATGAGCGCCGGCAACAGCGAGCGCGGCCAGCACTTCGCAGCCAAGCACACCGACCTCAACTTCGTTGTCGCACCCGACATCGCAACGGCAGGTGAGATCGCCAAGAACGTGAAGTCGCTCGCACGCGACACCTACGGCCGTGACATCCAGGTGTTCGGTCAGGGCTACATCGTGTGTCGCGAGACCGAGGAAGAAGCCATTGCCTACCGCGATCACTACGTGAACGAGATGGGCGACTGGGAAGGCGTCGGCAACCTGCTCGATGTGCTCGTTCCCAACTCGCAGAGTGCGCTCGGCGACGGCTGGCGCGGCATGGCCTCCAACCTCATCGCCGGCTACGGCGCGCTGCCGCTCGTCGGCACGCCCGAACAGGTGGTGGCTGGCATGCAGGCGTTCTCCGACGCTGGCCTCGACGGCATCAGCATCAGCTGGGTCGATTATCTGGGCGGCGTCGAACAGTACGACAAGGTGCTGCGCCCCATGCTCATCGATGCAGGCCTGCGCGAGTCGTAAAGACGTGCTCGGCCGGGTCGGCTACGACGTGTAGCCGGTCTGGGCGAGGGCCCGAATGGTCAACACCCGGGCGAGGTGCTCGCGGTACTCACGAGTTGCGTTGGCATCGTTCCATGCCTCGGTGCCCTCGACCACGACATCTGCAACGGCCGACGCTGGAGAACCGGCCGCGAGCGCAGCGCTTGCCGCCGATGCGAAGTGCGGGGTGGAGCCCATGTTGACCAGCGCGATGCCAGGGTTCTGGCCGAGCTGCACCGCTACCGCCACGATCGCGTAGTCCATCGCCCGGCGGTTGAACTTCTGATACGCCCAGCCGTCGCCGGTGCGCTTGGGGAAGCGAATCTCGGTGAGGAGTTCACCATCGCCGACCGCTGTCTCGAGGAAGTTGACGAAGAACTCCGCCGCCGGAACGACGCGGGTGCCACCTGCTCCGGTGATGACCATCGAGGCGCCGAGCGCGAGCGCTGCCGACGGAAGATCGGCCGCGGGGTCTCCGTGCACCAGCGAGCCACCGAGTGTGCCGCGATTGCGCACCTGCGGGTCGCCGACCTGTCCGGCGACGTGCGCCAACAGCCCGAGGTGCTCGGCGAGCAACGACGAACCCTCCACCTCGCGATGACGGGTGAGTGCACCAACGGCGATGTGGTCGCCACGGTCTTCGATGTAGGACAGTTCGGTGATGCGCCCGATGTCGATCAACACGCTCGACGACACGAGTCGCAGCTTCATCATCGGGACCAACGAATGGCCGCCGGCGAGGAACTTCGAATCGTCGTGTTCTGCGAACAGCGCCAGCGCGTGCTCGACCGAAGTGGCCTCGACGTAGTCAAACGATACTGGGATCACGATCCCGCTCCCTGCGTGCTGGGTGCCGACGAAGCGGCATCGGACGATTCGGGCACGATGCCATCAGGGTGCTCGGCAGCCCAACGAACCGAGTTGACGATCATCTGGTAGCCGGTGCACCGGCACAGATTGCCCTCGAGCGCGTGACGAATCTCGTGCTCAGTCGGGTCGGGGTTCTCGCCAAGCAACGCCGTGCACGCCATGATCATGCCCGGCGTGCAGAACCCGCACTGCAGCCCGTGCTCCTGATGGAAGCCCTGTTGCACCGCGCTGAATGGCTCGCCCGGTGCCGCAAGACCCTCGATTGTGGTGATCTCTCCACCGCGAGCCTGTACGGCCAGCACGGTGCACGACTTCACTGCTGCACCGTCGAGGATGACGGTGCATGCCCCGCAGTTGGAGGTGTCACAACCCACATGCGTGCCCGTGAGACGCAGGACATCGCGCAGATAGTGCACGAGCAGAACGCGCGGCTCTACCTCATGGGTACGGAGTTCGCCGTTGACGGTGACGGAAACTGACACGGTGCTCATTTGGCCTCCTCGAGAACATTCCACACCGCGAGCGGCGTAATCGGCATGTCGAGGTGCTGCACACCGAGGTGGCTGAGCGCATCGACGACTGCATTGACAACAGCGGGCGGTGCGCCGACCGAACCCGACTCACCGATCCCCTTGGCCCCGAGACCGTTGTTCGGCGTAGGCGTATTGACCCGACCGTCGGTGTACGACGGGAGTTCGGTGGCTGCGGGGATGAGATAGTCCATCAGCGTGCTGTTCTGGGGCAGCCCGTTCTCGTCGTAGCTAATGCCTTCGTACAGCGCTTGGGCGATGCCCTGTGCAACGCCGCCATGGACCTGGCCCTCGGCGAGCAGCGGGTTGATCACCGTGCCACAGTCGTCGACGAGATACATCCCCGTGATCTCGATCTCGCCGGTGCCACGGTCGATCTCGACGGTGCAGCAGTACGCGCCCGAGGGGAAGCTGAAGTTGGGCACCTGTTGGAACACGGTGATGTCCAGCGACCCGGGTTCCGAGTCGGTGGGGATCTCCAACGGCCGGAAGCTCTTCCAGGCCACTTCGCTCCACGGCACGCTGTGGCTCGGGGTGCCGTTCACGGCGAAACCGTCGCCCTCGAGCACGATGTCAGCGGGGTCGGCCTCGAGAATGTGTGCGGCGATCACCTTGGCGCGCTCGACGACTCGCACGCTTGCGGTCCGGACGCCTTCGCCACCAACCGCGGTGGCTCGTGACCCCATGGTTCCGATGCCCTGCGGGACCGTGGCCGTATCGCCGTGCCGGACGCTGATCTTGTCGAACGGGATACCAAGTTCGCCGGCCGCAATCTGGGCGAAGGTGGTGACGGTGCCCTGGCCATGGGGAGATGCCCCGGTGTAGATGATGGCGCTGCCGTCGGGTTGCACGCGGATCTGCACCGACTCCCACGAGCCCAGATGTCCGAAGCCCTCGAGGGACCCGGGAGGGCCGAACGCGGCGATCTCCAACCAGCTCGAGAAGCCGATGCCGATGAGCTTTTCGTCCCGAGTGTTTCGACGCCGAGCCTGCTCGGCTTTCAGCGCGTCGTAGTCGAACAAGGTGAGCAATTCGGTCATTGCGCCAGCGAAGTTGCCACTGTCGTACACCGCCAACGGCGAATGCGTTGCGTAGGGGAACTCGTCGGTGGGAATGAAGTTTCTCCTGCGCACCTCGACAGGATCAATGCCCGATTGATCTGCGACGAGGTCGACGATGCGTTCGATGAGGTAGCTCGCCTCTGGGCGCCCGGCGCCACGGTAGGCGGCAACCGGCGTGGTGTTGGTCACGACATTCCGCCACGAGATGGCCACCTTGGGAATCTTGTAGCAGCCGGCAGCCATCGCGGTGGTCAGCACCGGAAGACCCATGCCCGTCGGGTCGGGGTAGGCGCCCTGATCCTGCGTGACGCGTACCCGCAGGGCGAGCAGCCTGGCGTCGTCGTCGTAGGCGACGTCGACGTCTTGCTCTTGGGCCCGCCCGTGGTACATCAGCACCTGGCATTCGCTGCGAGTCTGGGTGTACTTCACTGGTCGGGCGAGCTTGCGCGACAACGCACAGGCGAGGAAGTACTCCGGCACGAAGTTGATCTTGGCCCCGAACCCACCGCCGACATCGGGGGTGATGACCCGTGTGGTGTCCTGGGGGATGCCGAAGTAGGCAGCGACAGTGTTGCGCAGGTGGTGCGGTGCCTGGAACGTGGCCCACAAGGTGAGCCCGGAGGGACCCCAGTCAGCGAGGCACGCATTCGGCTCGATCGGCACCGCGGCGCAGCGGTTGTTCACGAGGTGCAGCGACGCCGTGTGCGGTGCAGCGGCGAAATCTGCAGCGAGATCGTCAACGAACGGCTGATCGAAGACGGTGTTGCCGCCGAGGACCGAGTGCAGCACAGGCGCACCATCGGCGAGCGCCGTGGTGATGCTGGGAGCAGCAGGCATCGACTCGTAATCGACGATCACGAGTTGGGCTGCGTCGGCGGCGATGTACTTCGTCTCCGCCACCACGACCGCAACGGGTTCCCCGACGAAACGCACCACATCGGTGGCGAGCAACGGACGACCGAGACCGGGCAGACCCAGCGTGGAAAGCTCGGCGATGTCGGCTGCAGTCCACACTGCGAGCACGCCGGGGAGCGCCAGCGCGTCTGCGCTGTGGATGTTCACAATTCGACTATGCGGCTCGGTGGACATGACGAATGCCATGACAACAGTGCCGGCAGGCGTGATGTCATCGACGAACTGGCCACGTCCGGTGATGAGGTTGGGATCTTCCTTGCGCAGAACACGCGCACCAATCAACGACATTTCAGCTCCTCATTCTTCCCCAACACGGATAGTGGCAATGTACAGATGTTCCGGCCCGGCTAGAAAGTCGCGGCTCATCGCGACGCTTCCGCAGCATCGTGTTGGCGACGACGGGCGGCAAGGCGAATGGTACGACGCTCGAGCAACCTGGACATACCGACGGCGATGATCAGCGCGAGGCCGAAGAAGAGTTGGTTGAGCCAGCGGTAGCTCTGCAGCGCCAACTCCACACCCTTCACCAACGACAGG
>JANYCT010000004.1 GCA_025360105.1 Actinomycetes bacterium
GGTGCTGATCTTCCCCGATCGTTCTCGACGGATTCGTTCTGTCCCCTGTGTTTTTAACAGTGTGCTGGTGTTGCTGGCGTGTTCGTGTGGAGGTGATTTCCGTGTTCTGTGCAGCCTCGTCTGATTCGTTCTTCGATGAACCCGACCGTGCCCTCGATTTATCCGATGTTGACGCAGTGTTGACCGGCTTTCGTGGTTTGCGTGGGTCCGATCGTGACAGCGCGTTCATGGGTGTGGAACGTGAGATCCGCCGTCTCCACGCGTTGCAAGCGGCGTTGGTGCACGAAGTCGCGGTGTCGGGTTCGTTCGTGGATGATGCGCATCACAACGTCACCTCATGGGTGCAAGCGGTCACGAACTCGGCACGGTCAACCGCCATTCACCACGCGCAGGTCGCGAAACTGTTGGCGGAGTTGCCGTTGGTCGCGGCGGCCGTTGCGGCTGGCGATATCGGTGACGACCAGTTACGACTGCTCGTCGGGTTGCACACCAACCCGCGTTGTCGGCGCATGATCGCTGATTCCGAAGAACTGTTGTTGGAGCACGCGAAGGGTTTGCGGTTGCGTGAGTTCCGTGTCGTGTGTCAACGCTGGCTCGCGCACGCCGACCCGGACGGCGCCCACAAAGATCATGAAACCTCACGTGAGAACCGGTCCGTCACATCATCGAACCGTGGTGCCGGTCACGAGTTCCGCGCCCACGGCGACGCGCTCACCGGTGACATCCTCACCGAGATCATCGACCGGCAAACCGCGATCGAACTGGAACACGACATCGCCTGGCGGTCAGCACAATACGGTGACCGCGCGAACGAGTACCCGCTACCACGCACCACCAAACAACGTCGTTACGACGCGTTCATCGCCGTCATGACCAACAACGCTGGCAGCGGTGGTGCGAGTGAGACACCGTTGGTGAACATCTTCACCAACGAAAACACACTCCGTTACGCGATCCGCAACTACTTCGGAAACGACACCGACGATCTTGGTGACCCCGGGATGTCCGAACGACTCTGGATGTGTCACACCGCCAACGGCGCACCCGTCGACGCGCATGACCTCGTCATCGCCGCGCTCATCGGTCGTGTCCGCAAAGTCGTCACCGACGCCACGGGTCGGGTCATCGACCTCGGCCGCAAACAACGATTATTCACCGGCGCCGCCCGCGAAGCCGTCCTACTATCCGGGAACCGATGCTGCTGGCCCGGTTGCGAACACACCGGACCGTTCCTCCACATCGACCACCTCACACCCTGGACCGGACCCACACGCGACCGCGGCGGCGGCCGCAACAAAGGTCAAAATGGCGGCGAAACGAACACGCTCAACGGGGCACCAATGTGTGCCACCCACAACCGACGCAAACACACCGACCACATCACCGTCACACGCACCGAAACCGGTTGGCACCACCACCGCCCAAACGGCACCGAAATCGCACCACGCACCTAAAACCACGACCCCGACCACACACAGCCGCCCAACCCGCGCGTGCGTTCAGAACCGATGTCCGTGCCCGCTGTAAGGAAATGGCGCATGGACGTTTCTGAGTTACTCCTCGAGCTGTATGGCCGTATCCCTCCGCTGGCCGCGCACGCCGTCAACGGCCTGAACCTCGATCAGTTGGTCGCGCAACCGTCGCCCGGCGCAAACACGATCGGATGGCTCGTGTGGCATCTCGCGGCCGCGTGTCCCTCTCACGTGGATCAACGCACTCGGTCGACGCTCGCGCCGGCCAAGCCATGCACGCACGAGGCCTCATCGAAACCTCCGCGGCGCAGCGGTGAGTCAGTCGGTGCTCATCCGCGACGCCGGGTTCTGCCGATAGAAGTCGGCCATCGCTTCGTACAGTTCAGGCTTCTCGTCGCGCAGCGCGAGCGGCCGGCAGAAGAACACTTCGGTGGCCACGGCGAAAAACTCACCGGGGTTCACGGTGCCGTAGTCGCGGATCAGATCGCCGGCGGTTCCCGCCTGGAGCGATTCGTATTCGCGGGTGAACACATCGATCCATCGCCCACGCGCGGCCTCGTCCGGCAGAGGCGGAGTGCCATCGACGGTGCCATCGAGCATGTCGAGCTTGTGCGCGAACTCGTGGAAGACCACATTGCTCGCCAGCCCCGGATGCCGTGCCTCATATGAGGCAACGTCCCACGAGATCGTCACCGGCCCCTCATACTGTGCCTGGCCCTGCACCGGGAAAGGCCCGTTGCTGACGATGCCGGTGGTATCGGTGGAGCGTTGGCCCTGCAACACAACAGTGGTGGGATGCACGATGATCGAGCCCACCCCACGGAAGTGGTCGTAATCCAACTCGAGCACCAGCAGACATGCCTGTGCAGCGATGAGCACGCGCATGTCGTCGGTGAGCGCGAACCCGTTCGCGGCTTCCCAACGCTTGTCGGCAACGAATCGCTTGACGAGATCCTCGAGCCGTTCGCGCTCGGAGAGCGTGAGCAGGTGCCAACCGAACCACCGCGCTGCAAGGATGCGCCGCCAGTCGGGTGGAAACGGTTGCTCGGAGGCTTCGCGAAGCCGTCGCTGCCGTCGAGATTCGAAACGCACGGCCCGTTCTCCGATCGTCGCCGGGACAGCGCTCAGTATGACGGCTGGTGAGCTGGTTCCTCCGTCGCGCCGCCAACTGGCTCTGCCGTCAGGTCGTGAGCGCGTTGCTCAGCGGCCGCCACCGAGACCGGCACGGGCAGAGACCCCTCTTGCGCGACGACGAGATCGCGCGACTCCAGAATTGCGCTGCGCACCAGGTTGAGACCACGGAGTCCGGGAAGGGCATCGATGCGATCCTCGACGCGATCGATCAACTCACTGCCGTTGCCCGACCCGAACAGGTACGCCGTGGCGAATGCCGTTTCGATCTTGGGTACGTCGCCGTTGCCGACCGGCGCCCACTGATGACGCAGAAACCAAGAGGTCACCTTCTGCGCCTTGCGGTCACCATCGAGCAGATCACGCGCGTAGCTGGCGTAGTAGGCGGCGTGACGACCCTCTTGACGCATGATGCGACCGAGCAATTCGCTGAGCACCGGGTTATCGGCAATCGCAGCGAGCCGGTTGTAGGCCGCGTTGGCGGTCCATTCGTTGATGGCGCCCCATGTCATGTGTAACGCCGGGAACTGACGCACGCCGTGACCGAGCGCCCAAAACATCGCCGGACTCCAGAACAGATAGCGCTTGTTGAACACGCGCATCGCCTTGAGGCGCGGGTCGTGAGCCGGCTCGTCGTGCGCTTCAAGGATGCGACCGAGGGCATTGCCATGCCAGTACTCCTCGTAGTTCCACAGCGTGAGGAAGGCCGTGAACTGCGGGTCCTTCCAACCCGGCGTGACCAACATCTCGCGGGTGTACAGCACGGTCTGGTATTCGATGTCGTGCATGTACGCGATGCAGCGCAACACGTCTTTCGATAGTGGCGCCGAACGAAACGACTCGAAGTCGATGTCGTCGGTCTTGATGCGACCACCCTGTTCTTCGAACTTCTTGATGCTGATCGCCATGCTGAAACTCCGTCGCCCAATCTCTTCGTTGCCCACGTATGTCGTTGCAGTATTTTCGTAGCGCTACAGGTTGAGGATGAAGGCTAATCGACTCGCCAGCAATGTCGGTACGAACTCAGCCGCGCCCACCCACCATGGGTGATGCGTGGCCGCAACGCATGTGATTCGATAGAGGCGCTATGACGACGCAGGAGGAGCCCACCGCCGATACGGCCGACGCAGCCCACACCGCTGTCGTGGACTCGCCGCCCGCCGTTCCTGCGACGACAACAGAGGCTGAACCGAAGGTCGGCCTGATCACCCGGACCCGTCTCTGGGTAGACAGCTCTAAGACCCGCGCGGTCGACACCGTGGAACGGCTCGAAAAGCAGCGGCCGGGCAACCGCATCATCGATGCTGTGTTCGGGTCGGTCGAGACCGACACCGAAACCGGAGGCGATCTGTTGGCCGGCGCAGTTGCGTTCCGTTACTTCCTGCTGTTCGTGCCGTTTGTGTTCGTGGTCATTCTGGGCATCGGCGTGGGTGCAGATGTCACCGGCAAGAGCGCCTCCGAGATCGCAAGAACATCCGGCATGAGCGGCCTCGTTGCGAGCACGGTCAAAATCAACAGCGAGACGTCGAAATCATTCCGACTGATTAGTGTGCTCGTGGTTGTCTACGCGCTCCTCAGTGGGGCACGCAAGCTCTTGAGATCGCTGATGGCCGTGCACTCGGTAATGTGGCGGGTCCCATTCGTGAAGCTGCGCAAGCCATTTCTCGGTGGCGTATGGGTGGTTCTCCTCATGACCGCAGCAACGATCGTTTCGCATTTCATCTCCCGTTTGCGCACGGAATCACTTATTGGTTGGTTGTTCGCTCTCTTTGCCTTCATGGCTCTTCCAGCCGCAGTGTGGCTCATCTGTTCGGTGCGCCTCTTTCCATCCGCTCCCGACGCCACGTGGAGAGACCTGTGGCCCGGCGCGGTCCTGTTCGGCATCGGCACCGAGGTCCTTCATGTCGTCACGGTGGTATGGATTGCTCATTCGTTGGAGTCGAAATCTGAGACATATGGAACACTCGGGGCCGCGCTCACAATCCTGCTTTGGGCGTACATGATGGGGCGCCTCGTCACCTCGTCGATCGCCTTGAATGTCGCCGTCTGGCGCAACGCACATCGCGAGGTCAGCGCCGACTGAGGTATGCACCGCTAGTGTTCGCCCGAATCACGTCCGCTCAGCGGAAGGACCCACGTCATTTCTGAGGCCGAAATTTCGACAGAGGAACCGACTCCCGAGAACACACCGGCTGCAACGGATGTGGCACGCGAGCGAAAGCTCTCGCGTCTGAAGTCGGTGTTGTCGGGCATCTTCGGAGTATTGGCCATCATTGGTCTGTTCGCAAGCACGCTCGCGGTGTGGGGACGCAACGTGCTCTTCAACGAGGACAAGGTCGCCTCGGCCGTCGACTCCGCACTGCAGCGTCCCGAGGTCACCGCAGCTATGGCCACGTACCTCACCGATCAAGTCTTTATCGTCGTCGACGTCCAGAACCGGGTCACCGCGGTGCTGCCGCCCGTGCTGGTACCACTCGCACCGTCCATCGTGGGTGGCGCGCATTCATTCGTGGAGGGTCGCCTCGAGACACTTCTGGCAACCGACACCACCCGGAACCTCATCACTGGGCTGGTGCGCCAAGCTCATTCGGCGCTGATCAAACTGCTCGAAGGCGATGGCCTGACCGATGTGGTGAACATCAAGAACGGAGAGGTATCCGTCAACTTCTTGCCACTCATCACCCGCGGACTCACCACCGTGCAGAATCTCGGACTCTTCGACAAGGTCGTGATCCCCGACCTCACCAAGATCAGCAACCCCGACGATCAGGTCGTCGCGCTCGAGAAAGCGTTCGGACGTGACCTGCCCGATCGCTTCGGTCAACTCGTCGTGTTCCGCAGCGACAAGTTGGCAAATGCTCAGGATTCACTGTCGACGGCACAACGAATGGTCGTACTCGTGAAGCGGGCCATCTGGCTCATCCTCATCGCGACGGTCACGCTATTGGCCAGTTCCATTGTTCTCGCCCGGCGCCGTCGGCGCTCGGTGGTGATCTTGGCATTAGGTGGCGCAGCGACGATGTTGCTGGCGCGAGTGGTCATCAAACGAGTCATCGCCGACGCACCCAACCTTGTCACCAAACCCGGCAGCCGCGCCGCAGTGGCCGCAACGATCGGCAATCTTGGCAGCGGGTTGATCCGCCTCACCACCGCTCTGCTGATTGTTGGCGCGATCGCGGCCGTCGTTGCGTTCATCAGCGGAACGAGCAAGACAGCCACCGCCATTCGCGGTCGCGCCGGCAGCGGCAGTCAGTCGCTGCAGACCGTGGCCATGAGCCACACCGACGTCACGGCGGGTGTGTTGTTCTTCGCCGGAGTGCTCGCGATCGTGGTGCTCGGCGTCACGGTGGTGTCCTTGGTGGTTGCGGCGCTGTTCGCGGTTGGCGGAGCATGGGTGTTGTCGAGCGGCTCCAGCGCCGACGACGAATCGATGACCGACGTCTGAGGCCAACCCTCCCCCGCCTGACAACCGCTCCCCCGTCTGACCCGATCTTGATGAATGCTCAGCGCACCAAGCGTGCGCCGAGCATTCATGAACGAAACCGGTGGGCGTCCCTACCGGACGGGTAGCCCGACAGAGGATCAGGGGGCAGTGACCGTCTGGATCAGTGAGTCGATCGTGTGGATCACGCCGTTGGTTGCCTTGAGGTCACCCAGGATGATGTTGGACCCTCCGACCGTGAGCGTCGGGGCCGCACCGGCGATGGCAACTCGAGCGCCATTCACCGTCGCCAGCGAGCCCGTCAACTTGGCAGACGGATACAGACCCTCGACCACGTGATAGCCCAAGATCGACTGCAGGGTCGCGGGGTTGTCCCGAAGCGAAGCGAGCACACCCGCCGGCAGCTTGTCGAACGCAGCGTTGGTCGGAGCAAATACCGTGTACGGCCCGATCAGCTCGGCATCGGTACTGAACCCCGAGATCAACAGCAGCTCCACAAACGTCGAGTACTGCGGATCGGCTTTCAGCGTGTCGAACAGGCTGACGAGCGGGCCCTGCGGCACAGTGGGTACGGGGCCGACTGGCGGCGTGGTCACCGGCGGCACGGTGGTCGCCGGAGGCACGGTGGTCTCAGGAATAGTGGTCACCGGCGGCGCAGTCTCCGGCGGAGGCGTCACGCCTGGCACGGTGGTCGCGGTGGTGCCGGTGGTGAGACCACGCAGGTATGCGCCCTTCAGCGTGGCGGCATCGGGTACTCCGGTCTGGGGGACGCCCAGCTCCTTCTGCAGTGCCTTGATCGCATCGGTGACCGCTGGCGACCACACACCATCAAGAGGGCCACTGTAGAAGCCCAGCGTGGTGAGCAGCTCCTGCAGGCCCTTGGTGCTGCTCGCAAGCAGATCGCCGTACGTGCCGAGCGCGGCACGAAGCGCCTTGTCGGTTTCGGCGTCGTAAATACCCGTTGGCGGCAGGCCGACGCTGGTCTGGAACGCGGCGACCGCAGCGGTGAGCTCGGGGCTCTCCAAACCGTCGATCGGGCCGCTGTAGAAACCGAGGAAGCGCAGCGACTGCTGCAGACGAGTGTTAAACGAGCCAGCGGCAAACGCCTCCTTCTGGCGAGCCAACTTGGCCAGATCAACATCGGTGGTCGTCACCGAGACGAGCACACCACCCTTCATCTCGCCCGTGGTGAAGCGAGCTGACGTGGGATCGCCGTGCTTGTCGATGGCGAGCTTGCCCGACACGCCTTCGTAGTCGATGTTCTCGCCGGCGGCCTGCTTGGCATGGCAGTCGGAGTAGGTGGTGCAGACCAGCCCGCCGGCCGTCACGTCCTGCACTGCGGTGGCAATGGTCTTGGCCTTGTCGGACTCGACCTCTTGTGCTGCGAGTGCAAGCACCACGGCGCAGTCATAGGCCTGCGCGGCGTAGGCAACCTGGCCGTTGGGGTTGTCGGTCGCGAGGCGCTTCAGGAATGCCTTGTCGCCGGTGGTGCCAAGCACGCTGAAACCGTCGAGCGATTCCGGCTTACCGCCACCGGCGATGGCGCCGAGGCGGGGGGCGAAGAAGCCATCGAGCCCGACCATCGTCTTGGGCGCCAGCCCGGCACCAACGAGTGCGGAAAGCAGCGCCGGGCCCTCTTCGAAGGAGATCAGGATGGTGACGTCGGGCTTCTTCGCGGCGACCTCGGCGGCCGTGCCCGCGAACTCGACACGTTGTTCGTTGTAGCCCACAACCACGGGCTCGAGACCCTGAGCTTTTAGCATCTCGGCCAGGCCGTTGCCGACAGCGAGTCCGTAGTCATCAGTTCGGGCGACGATGGCCACCTTCCACGCTGCGCCGGGTGCTGCGGCATCGCGACGCTCGACGATCTTGCTGGCGAGGTAGGTAGCGAGTACGTCGTCGGGGATGGCGGTGCGGAACAGCGACGGCTGCTCCTGCCCGGCGGTGAGACCGGGCACGGTTGCCGATGCGCTGCACGCAATCGTCTTGAGGCGGGTCAACTCGGGTATGGCCGCGGCGGCCGAGGTCGATGACGCCGGCCCGATCAACACGCGGGCGCCACCGTCGACCACCGCGCCGATCGTGTCGGCCTCGGTCTTGCCGAGTGGCGTCTCCGTGGTGGACACGTTCAACGGACCGTTGAGCACGCCTCCGCCGACGGCGATGTCGTTCGCAGCGAATGCGATACCGCGGGTCTGTGCCTGGAACAACGTTGCGCCGAGACCCGGCGGGGGAGCAAGTACGCCGAGATTGAGGCCCGCACCGGTGAGTTCGGGGACGGTCGTCGGAACCGAAGAGGGTGGCACTCCGGGCGCGGTGGTGTTGTTTGAGCTCTTGCTGCTGGAGCAGGCTGCACCGGCGAGGCCGAGAACAATGACCAGTGAAAGAACCCGGCGTGCCGGAACAATCGGACTCATGATGACCTCAAGTGGGGGGAAGGAAGGGCCCGCACGAGGGGTCCCGATTGGATTGGCTGGAATGACTGGAACTGCGGGGTATTGATCACGGGTCCCAGCCGATTGCTCAGCTGGGACCCGGATTGCTTGCTTACCGTCTGATCAGCCGAGGGCCTTGGCCTTGGCGGCCGCGAACTCCTCGGGGCTGAGTACGCCTGAGTCACGCAACTGCACGAGCTTGACCACTTCGTCAGCAGCGCTGCCACTGCTGCCGGCCGCCTGCTGCACGTAGCTGCGCATTGCGTCGTCGCGGGCATGCGCTGCAGCGATTTCGTGCTCGGTCATCTTGCCACCGCGGGCGATGATGTAGACCAACACACCGACGAGCGGCGTGAAGATAACGAACAACACCCAGATGACCTTGGCGGCTCCGCCCATGTCCTGGCTGCGGAAAATGTCTGCGAACACGCGAATGACGAGCATGATCCAGGTGATGAAAAGGAAGAACCACAACATGGACCAGAAGAGGTCCAACAAACCAAAAGCAAGCACGATGGCTCCTGTCTAAAACAACACGCCGCCAACCATGACGGCGCGTGCGCGAGTGTAAGTGGTTCCGGCCGCGCGCTGCATCACCCTTGTGGGGTGAATCGCCTCAGGATTCCCCAGATTTCACCACGCTACGCACTGATTGGCGCAACACCGTCGATCGACAGCCGAAATGCACGTTTCAAGACGGTGGGGCGAGCGTTTCGGCTGCACGCTGCTGAGCGGCGCGCTGCTCGGTGGCGAACTGCTGTGCCGCCAACTGCTGGGCGGCCGCATTGGCCGCCTGCTGCTGCTGCGCCTCGTATTGCAGTCGCACCGCGTTGGCCTGAGCGCGAGCCTCGGCTGTGTCTGCCTCTTGGCGCCGCAGCCGCTGCGTGACCCACTGGTACAGGGTGTCGATGCCGAGGGCCAAGATCATGTAGAATACGGCGCCGAAGAGCAGCGAAGCGTCGAGTACCGACACCTCACCGAGTTCTTTCACCGGAAAGATCCCACGGAACGGGCGCATTGCCGACTCGCTGTTGCGATACACCCACCGGGTGAAGGCAGCATCGGTGCTGGCGCCCGTGAGCCGCAACACGAACGCAAGCATCAGAATCACCACGATGGCCACGACCGCCGCGTACACGAACCACACCACGGCGCGGCCGAGCTTCAAGAAGATGGGAACCGGCGACTCCTCTGCCTGCTGCGCTCGAACCTCGTATTCATTCACGCTATTGATGCTCATGGCCGCACAGTAGTTCGCCGCCGCAACCGTCGCCATGATCCCACGGATTTCGTCGTACGGCTCCCAGTTTGGCCGCGGTGCAAGTGCTACTTTTGCGGGATGCTACGCGCACTCATTCGCTTCGGTATCAACCTGCTCGCCAATGCGGTGGGTCTCATCGTGGCTGCGGCAGTGCTCGACGATATGACGATCTCCGGTACAGCTTTCGTCATCGCGGTGGGCATCTTCACTGTCGTCGCAGTCATCACCCAGCCACTCATCATCAAGATGTCGATGAAGTCGGCACCTGCACTCATGGGCGGATCGGCGCTCGTCACCACGCTGGTGGGACTCGTCATCACTCATTGGCTTTCCGACGGCATGTCGATTCACGGGTTGAAGACATGGGCGGTTGCAACGCTCATCGTGTGGTTGGCGGCGCTGCTCGCCGGGCTGATCCTGCCTGTGTTGTTGCTCAAGAAGACGGTCGTCGAATCACGTCGCTGATTCACGGCGTGCCAACCTCGCCCGATTCGGGTGATTTCGGCAGAGTCAGCCTGATTTCCGCAAGCCCTTCTTGACGTGCCTCGTGGCATCGGCAAACATCGAGTTTATGCCCACGACAGGAGCGCCATGACCATCGGACCGGTCGAATTCATCCTCATTGCTTTTCCCGGCAACAACTTCAACGGCGAGATCGCACCGGCACTCGCCGATCTCGTCGATAGCAACACCGTTCGCATCATCGACCTCGTCTTCGTTAAGAAAGATGCCGAGGGCGACCTGCTCATCTTCGAGTTCGACGATCAGGAGGAGACCAGCGCCTTTGCGGCGATCGATGGCGACGCCGACGGCTTCATGAACGACGAGGACATTGCGCTGGCTGTGGCCACAATGCCGCTTGAGTCAGCCGCACTCCTCATCGTCTGGGAAGACCTGTGGGCGGCGACGTTCGCAGAGGCCGTTCTTGCGTCGGGTGGAGTTGTCCTCGCCGGCGAGCGCATTCCCCACGACATTGTTCTGGAAGTCATCGAAGCACTCGAGCAAGGAGACGCACAATGAGGCGACGTGGAATCGGCCGAGGTCGGCCCGGATTGGTGGGCACGATGGCACGCACGGCGGTCGTCGCCGGCACGGCAAGCGCAGTCGTCGGCGCAAGCGCCAACAAGCAGCAGGCCGCAGCAACCCAGTCCGCCGAGCTGAACCAACTGCGCGCTCAGGCCGCTGACGCCGAAATGAACGCCAGGGTCGATGCCGCCGTTGCCCAGCAAGTCGCTGCGGCCGCACCAGCGGCACCTGCTACCCCCGCCGCCAGCGGCGCGAGCGTGATCGACCAGCTAAAGGAGCTCGCCTCGTTGAAGGAGATGGGTGTCCTCAGCGACGACGAATTCACCGCTGCGAAAGCCAAGCTCCTCGGCAGCTGACCTCGCTCGGGCCACCGTGATGCGGGGGCTCGGGTTCGGCTGTGCCCTCCTCGTTGGGCTGATCGCTGCGCCGTGGGGCTCTGTCGCGTTCGCAACAGCAGATCCGACGCCACCGGCCACGCAGCTCGCGGAGTTGTACCGGCCATATATCGGGGTTCAGACACAGGCTTCGCCGTGCGCGCCGGGCGAGGCATATTTGCCGACCGACGCCCTCGAAAGCATCCATCGCCCCGAAGTCACATTGCGTGATTCGGCCGGTCGGATCCTGGCAGCGGCGCCGACCGCTGCGGACCTCGCGGCCGCACCGCAGAACGCCTACATCGACTACCCCGGCAATGCGCTGGCGCCCGGCTGCGACTACGAGCGCTGGTTCCGCGCTGCTGGGCCGCCACCACCAGCGGTGTACGGACGGGTGCTCACCGACCCGGCGCATCCCGGCTACATCGTGGTGCAGTACTGGATGTATTGGATCTTCAACGATTGGAACAACAACCACGAGGGCGACTGGGAAATGATGCAGGTCATCTTCAAGTCCGACTCGGTGCAAGCGGCGCTGAAGACACCGCCTATCACCGTCGTCGTCGCCCAACACGAGGGCGCACAGCAGGCCGCGTGGGGAGGCGTACAACGGCGCGACGGTCGCCCGGTTGTATATCCTGCGCAGGGTTCACACGCCACCTTCTTGAGTCAGGCACGATGGCTGGGCAAGAGCGCCGAGGCTGGCTTCGGATGCGACGACACCCGTGCGCCAAGCACGATCCTGGACCCCACGGTGATCATGCTGCCCGACAAGGTGGACCCCGCGAGCGAGTTCGCCTGGGTGAACTGGCAGGGACGCTGGGGTGAGCGGCAGCCATTCTTCAACAACGGGTCCACCGGGCCCGTCGTCAAGCCGCAGTGGACAGCACCGATCACCTGGACCGACAACATCGCGCGCACCGCCAGCCTGCAAGCTCCCGACTTCGGAAACGCTGCAACCGACTTCTTCTGCAGCGCAACCGAGCGTGGCTCGGTGCTCATGCTGAAACTGCTCGACAAGCCGCCGTTGGTCGGTGCGTTGTTGCTCGTGGCAATCGCGGGCGTCGTACTGCTGAGTCGACGCACCACATGGTCGCCTCGCGTGCTCTCGCCCGTGGCCACGCGCCGGCGCAGCGGACAAATGCTCAGCTCTGCAGCCGGGTTGTTGTACAACCAACGGCGACGCTTTGCAGCCATCGGGGCATTCGTGCTGGCGGGCGGAATCGTCGCAGGCGCGGTGCGCCGCCTGCTGCTCTCGATTCCATCGGTCGGCGATGCGGACCTGCTCATGAGCGGCGACGCGTTCTCTCGAGCGCTCCTCGCGATTTTGGCAGGCTCGGTGATCACCATTCCCGTTGCCATCGTCGCAGTCTCGCTGTCGATGGCCGTCGCGAGAGACCTCGACGAGAGCGACGAGCGACGATCGGTTCGGGACCTGTTACGTCACCGTGCACTCGGCCCCGTGATCGCGATTGTTGCACTTGCAATCATCCTACTCGGACCCCTCTCGTTCTTGGTCGGCGCCTATCTGTGCACGGTGTGGGCGGCAGCGCCGTCGATTGCACTGCGCCACGGAGGCGTGAGGTCATCACTGCGAGCATCTGCGAAACTCACCAAGGGTCGGCGTTGGCGAATCGCCGGACTGCTGCTCGTGACTGTCGGCGGCGCCTTTATCGCGGGTCCTCTGCTCGCCACGCTCGTGCTGATCGCGACAGGCATCTCATTCAGCGTCGTCAATGTGCTGTCGTCGCTGATTACGGCCGCGCTAATCCCGTGGGTCGCGATCGTGCTCGTCATGCTCCACGGCGATTTGAACGCTCGATGCGAAACGACCACCGAACCACGAGACAGAATGACTGCACCGTCAATGACCATCGATCAATGAAAAAGGACCCATGATCTGGAGCACGTTCGGCCAGACCCTCCCGCAGGCAGTCGGCATCGCGATCAGCCCGATCCCGATGGTGCTGGTGATCTTGATGCTGGTGTCAGCGCGAGCCCGCACCAACGGGCCGGCGTTCGCTCTCGGATGGACGGTCGGGGTGGTGGGCGTCGCTGGTCTCGCATACGCCTTTTCCAACGGGGCCGACATGGCAACGGATGCCGACGCGGCCGACGCGGGCTCGGTTGTGCAGGTGGTTCTCGGCCTGTTGTTCCTGTTCCTCGCCGTACGTCAATGGCGTGGGCGCCCGCAACCCGGCCAGGAAGCGACTACCCCCAAGCTGTTCGGGGCCGTCGACACGATGTCCGCGCTCAAGTCACTCGGCCTCGGCTTTGCCGCTGCGGCGGCCAATCCGAAGAACCTGCCGCTCGCCATCAGTGCTGGTGTGTCCATCGCCCAAGCAGGCGCCACCGGCGGGCAAGGTGTTGCTGCTGCCGTGCTGTTCGGCATCACCGCATCACTGACCGTGCTCGTTCCCGTCATCGCCGTGCTCGTTTTGGGCGACCGAACCCGCGAGCCGCTCGACGCCTTCAAGGTATGGCTGCTGGGCAACAACTCTGCGATCATGATGGTGCTGTTCATTGTGCTCGGAGCGAAGATGCTCGGCTCCGGTTTGGCACTGACGAACTGACCACCGACATGTTTCGACCGCTACTCACCCGATGCGATGGCTACCAACACAGGTTCCGCATTGCGTCAGCGTCTACCGGTCTCTTTGTCGTGTACGCGAAACACCACGGCTCGCTCGAGCTCGCTGGTGACGCGATCCAACTCTGCGGCAGCGGATGCGACCATGGGGTCCACGGCACCCGACGCATCAACCACGGCGCGATCGAGCCGGGCCAAGGCACGCTCGAGATCACCCGACGCGGGCGTGCGCCGACCCGATGCCGGGTTTGCGGCAATGCCCGTCAGGCGTTCGACCAACACGGCCGAGGCCACAGGATAGCCAGCGTCGGCTCGGGCACCGGCCTCGACTACTTCCACGCGTTGCAGGACTCGGCGAGCGCCATCGCACAACGCCGCGGCGCTGTATTCCCACACGTCGGCACGGGTTCGCCGACGAACAGCAGCGCCGAGAGCAACGGCGGCTGCTACGGCACCGAATGCGGCCAGCACCCACCACCACGGCGAGAGATCCTCTTCGCGAGGCGATGCGACAGCGACGGTGTCACCTGGCGCTTCCTCGACGACGGTGCCCTCATCAACGGTTGCGGGCGCCGTTCCGGTCGTGTCCTCGGACACGCTTTCGGGTGTCAGGTTCACCACGACTGCGGTCGAGTCGTTCGAGTTGGGTTGAGGTGGCTCCATCTGCGAAGCGAGAGCACGCGGTGCGCCCAGCAGTGCAGCAAACACGCTGACACCGATGCCCACGCGCACGATTCTCGGCATGGTCACGACTCGCACGGGGCAAACGCTACCGGCACAGTTCGCTGCCACGCCTGCGTGCGCGCCAACGAACCCTCTCCGACGGGACGCGTAGAATGACGACACCATCGTCCATCTGGAACGGAACCAAGGCTTCGCTGAGTGGTTGGTGGCAGACCAATCGGCTCAATCGTTCGACGCTTCGCTCCGAAGCCATCGCTGGGATCCCAGGAGCCATCGGCAGCGTGCCCGATGGCATGGCCGCCAGCCTACTGACGGGCGTCAACCCCATTCACGGTCTGTACGCGAGCCTGGTCGGCCCTATCGCCGGAGGGGCGGTGTCCAGTACCCCGCTCATGGTGGTCACCACGACGAGCGCCGCCGCGCTCATTGCTGGGTCAGCCCTTGCGTCGATTCCCGTCGGCGAGCGCCCGGAGGCGCTGTTCATGCTCACGCTGCTCGCCGGCATCTTCATGCTGCTCGCCGGAATCTTCAAGCTCGGCCGATATGTGCGTTTCGTCTCGCACTCGGTGATGATCGGATTTCTTACCGGCGTGGGCGCAAACATCGTGCTCGGCCAACTCGGCGACTTCACCGGCGGCGATGCCGAGGGCAGCGTCGCGCTGACCCGGGCGTGGTCCGTGCTTACATCGCCCGGCAGTTGGTACTTGCCCACCCTCGCCGCAGGTCTGATCGCAATTGGTCTGGTGGCGTGGCTGGGCAACACGCGGCTGAGCCCGTACTCTGCGCTGCTTGCGCTGGTGGTGCCAACGGCGCTGCTCGAAGTGCTCGGCACGTCCGGCGTACGTCGGGTGAAAGACGTCGGCGACATTCCCAGTGGCATTCCACTCCCCCACTTTCCACGCCTCGGCTCGCTGAGCCTCGACGTGATCGTTGGCGCATTGGCGGTCGCCGCCATCGTGCTCGTGCAGGGCGCTGGCGTCGGCGAGTCGTCGCCAAATGCCGATGGCAGTCGCAGTGACACTAACCAAGACTTCATCGCCCAGGGTGCGGGCAATGTTGCCTCGGCTCTGTTTCGAGGCCAGCCGGTAGGTGGCTCCGTTGGACAGACTGCACTGAACGCCAGCGCTGGAGCACGTACCCGATGGGCAGCGATGTTCTCGGGTTTCTGGATGCTGTTGATCCTGGTCGCGTTCTCGGGCCTTGTGGGCTACGTCGCCATGCCAACCCTTGCCGCTGTATTGATCTTCGCTGCGATCAACTCGTTTCGAGTGCGCGAAATCCGCATGGTGCTGATGTCAGGGTTCAACTCGCAGATCTCGATGGCGAGCACCTTCGTCGCGACCCTGTTCCTGCCGATCGCGGCCGCAGTGGGCATCGGGGTAGTGCTGTCGTTGCTGATGCAGCTCAATCAGGAACTCGTCGACCTCCGCGTCGTCGAACTGCGCCCTCGCGATAACGGCACATTCGAGGAGGTTTCGTCTCCGAAGAAGGCTTCGAGTCGCAGCGTCACCGTGCTCGACGTCTATGGCAGCCTGCTGTACGCCGGGGCACGCACACTGCAGGTGAATCTTCCCGATCCCGCGGACGCCGAGTATCCAGTGGTGGTGCTCCGCCTGCGCGGCCGCTGCACCCTTGGCGCCACGTTCTTGGTGGTCATCGCGGACTATGCCGATCGGCTCGCGGCCGTGGGCGGGCACCTGATTCTCTGCGGGGTCGATACGGCGGTGATGGCACGTATCGAGCGGGCCCGCCGCCGCGACCTTGCCGAGAAGATGGACCTAGTCCTCGCCACGCCCATCGTCGGTGAGTCCACCCTGCTCGCCGTCGAACAGGCGCAGGCATGGTTGGACAACGCCCTCGGCACAACTCGGGGAGACGACTGAGCGATGGACACTCTGAACACCATCTCGGGTGAACGAGGCTCGCGCGCCGCGCTCGCCGGCTTCGTGTTCGGCGCACTGTTCTTCATCGGCTGGATACTCATCGACCAGAGCCCTCCGTTCGACGTGCCTGCGCAGGAATTGGCCGAGTACTTCAGCAATTCCACTCGACGTCGGAGTTCACAGATCGTGGGGCTCTGGATTGCACCGTTCGCAGCGATTGCCTTCATGTGGTTCATGGCTGCGTTCCGCCATCGACTCCTGCGCGCCAGCGGGCAAGAGAGCACGCTGTTCTCGACAGTTCAGCTGGTATCGGGAGCCATCTTCACCATGGCGATCTTCATCGCTGGTGCAACCGAACTGGCCACCGTCCGTATCGTCACCGCATCGGCGAGCGGTAACTTCGACCTTGATGCCACGCGTGGCATCATCGCCCTCGGTTCGGTGATATCGCAGATCGTCGGGCTCCGCTCGGGGGCAGTGTTCATTCTCGTCAGCACGACCCGCGCGATGCGTGCCGAACTATTTCCCCGGTGGTTCGGCATCGCGAGCTACGTGATGGCTGCCGCAGCACTGCTGATCTCCACGACGTGGAAACCGATCGTGCTGGTGATCCCGGCATGGGTCGTGGGTACCAGCCTGTTGGTGCTGTCGTTGCGGCGCAATCGTGAACTCCCCATCGAGGCATAAGTCGGCGGGATCAGCCGTGCGCAGCGCTGACGTTCACAGCGAACACCGAGCTCCAGTCGTTGGCCATGCTGACGACGGTCCAACCCAACCGTTGGGCGATGGTCGTAATGGGCTCGGATTCGTCGAAGGTGGCGGCCACGCTCACGTATTCGAACTCGCGCACGACGTCGTCGTGATCGATCAACAGCGCCAAGCTCGGGCCGGCGCCTGAGCACGCCCACTCGAGCATTTCTCGGTCGCCGGCAGAGTTGCCTCCGGCCAGAATAGGTCGACGGCCGAGCTGGGTCTGGATGGCCGTCACCTTCGCGGGGCCTTCGTTCGCATCACTGCCGATCTGCGCTGTTCGCCGGAGAACAGGTCGGCCATCGGTGCTACGCGTGAACTCGTAGGCGATGAGCGTACCGACCACGGCTTCGGCCGTAACGCCGTACAGGTCGTCGCTGATCGCGCGCACGAACTCGGTGCCGCCACCAGTGACGATGAAGATCGTGAACTCGCGGCGACGGAGTTCGTCAAGGAGTTCGATCATCGGTTGGTACGCAACCTCACGAAGGCTCACGCCCAGAGTGCGATGCCGTGCGCGGTCAATGAACTCGCGCACACGGCTCGTGAATTCGTCGGGTTCGAGCCCCGCGAACAGTTCGGCAAGCGCCACCGCGACCCGAGGCAATCCAAGCGCTGCCATCGCAGCGGAGTCACCCTGCAACACCGCGGCATACTCAGCACGTTCGAGCAGCGCTGGATCTGCGGCAGCGGCTGCGGCGAGAGCGTCGGCGAAGAAGTCGAACTGCGCGTACGTCGGTCGCTCGCATAACAGCGTGCCGTCGTTGTCGAACGCAGCGACGCGTTGCACCACCGGCAGCGACTCGGCCGCATCGAGAAAGGCGAGCAGCGCTTCGCGTGTTGCACCCGGGCGCCACGACGGCAAGAGTTCAGTGGGGTCAGTCACGGTCGGCGCTGCTTCGGAGCTCGATCGGGGTGCTGACGGTTTCGGATTTGGTCGCTGGCACCGGTACGGCGTTCACGCCGCTGAACGGCGAAGCCGGAGCCTTGGGGCCGTGGCAGAACCGAAACTTCTTGCCGCTACCACACGGACACGGCTGATACGGATCACGTCGGGCATCGTCGGCTGCAAGCGATGCCATCAACTCGGCGGGCGCACGGTTCTGCTGCAGCAGCTGCGCCATCTTGGTGAAGGTGGGGCCAGTGTGCATGAAGAACAACTCGAGCCCGGCGCACAGGTAGTTGTGGCCGGCCTCGCCATCGCGCGAGACCGAGAAACGATCCTTCGGACAACCACCGTTGCAGAGGTGGCGCACCTTGCAGCCCTGGCACTGCGCGGTGAGCGTGTCGCGTTTGTCGTTTCCGAACTTGCGCTGCGTGGGTGACGCAACCATCGTCGCCATATGGGTCTCGTGAATGTTGCCGAGCAGGAAGCCCGGCTCGACGAAGTGGTCGCAGCTGTAGAGATCGCCGTTGTATTCAAGCGTGGGGCCGTCACCGCACGTGGGAGCATGAATGCACAACAGGTGCCGTCCGAAAAACGCCTCGAGAGTCACGTCGAACAACTGCACATACATGTTGGCGATGTCGTGGCGCACCCATTCCTCGAACACCTCCACCAGGAACTTCCCGTATTGCTCGCCACCCACGGAGCGTTCGGTCACCAAGTTGCCGCTCTGTGTGTACAGCAGACGCTTGCGGCCGGGACGATCGCTCCATCCCTGATTGGCAATCTCCAACGTTGCTTCGCTGGCCCGTTCGACGATCGGGATGAACTGCACCCACTTTGCGCCGAGTTCGTCGCGAAAGAACTTGTACACGGTGCGACCATGGTGCTCGTTGGCAGCATTGACCGTGCAGAGGATATTGAACTCCACGCCGTGGCTGCGCAAGAGCCGCCAGCCGTTCATCACGCGGTCGAAGGTGCCCTGCGCACGGCGGTCGACGCGGTAGGCGTCGTGGATCTCGCGGGGACCATCGACGCTGAGTCCGATCAGGAAGTTGTGCTTCTTGAAAAACTCGCACCACGCATCGTCGAGCAAGATGCCGTTCGTCTGGAACGTGTGCTCCACGGTCTGACCGGGCCGCTTGTACTGCTCGACGAGTTCCACTGCACGCTCGAAAAACTGCAGTCGCATGAGCGTCGGTTCTCCGCCCTGCCACGCCACCGTCACCGTGGGCGAGCGGTGCGATTCCAGCAGCTGGCGGATGTATGCCTCGAGCGTGGCTTCCGACATGCGGCTGTTGTCGTTCGGGTACAGCGACTCCTTCGACAAAAAGAAGCAGTACGTGCAGTCGATGTTGCAGGTGGACCCGCTCGGCTTGGCCAGCAGATGAAACCCAGTGGCTCCATCTGCTGGTAACTGCGGTGCCGCGATGGTCGCGGCTGGCTGTTCGAGGGAAGTCACAGCCGCAAACCTAGTGGGGAGTTCGTCCGCTGTCGCCTACGAGATGGCGGATGAAATGTCTCCGAAGCGAAGCACTACGTAGGTTGTCGGCGCCACGGCATTGTTGCTCACGTACACCTCCATTGGTGTTCCAAAGCTTCCGGTGTCGACGATCATGTATCCACCGAATGCGACGACCGCTGGGCGCACCGCCAACACTGCATCGATCTCCCAAGGAGCATACGCGTGGGGCATAAAGAAGAATCCGGAGCTGACTTGCGAGAGGGCGATCATTGTCACCGATGTGTCAATCGGAAGGGAGGTACCGGCGAAGCTCGCCTTGATGATGTCAGCGTTGGAGCCATGTGGGAAGACCACGACTTGGTGAGTTGCGTTCGCGGGGCCGATTCGAACCGCAGGCAGTCCGGCGTAGGTGGTGGCCACTCCACCCACTCCCCCCACTTGGCCGACGATGAAGTCGTCGTAGTAGTAGAGCACCGAAGCGATATTCATCTCGGTTGTGAAATAGGCGTCAAGGTAGAATTGGTGGCGGTTCGCGAGGTCCAAGCTCGTCTCGCTGCTGTGCTGCCCATAGTAGTTGGCAATCAGCGCCGGATTCGTGGCGATAATCGCCCCGATTGCACTTGTCGCATCAGCCACCGTTCCCGCAGCGAGCGCAGACGCGTAGTCAACCAAGACCAGATTCACGCCGGCATGTGGCGTCCCGGAAGCAACTACACTCTGAAAGTCCTGCAGGGACTCATGCTGCACGTCGTTCAGACCGGTATCGATAATCACGACTGTTTGCGTCGCGCCTGCAGCGCGGTACGACAGCGCGCTCATTCCCGCGAACGTGATCGCATCAGCGGTGCCGGTAACGCTGCCAAGTGCGCCAGCCGCACCGCCTCCAGCACCGGCACCACCGCCGGGCGTGGCCGACGTTGCACCCGGCACGTAGCCCAAGCACGGACCGATGCCGGTGAGCGTGTAGTCGCTCTTTGCGGGGTTCACCGCGACATTGAACATCGTCGAGTTGGCCCGCAAGCGATTGCCCGACACGAGTTCACTCATCGAGCCGTACCCAGAGTGCTCCACCGAATAAGCCTCCTCGGCGCCCCGGATCGTTCGATGATCCGCTGCGCACGCGGACGCCTGGCCCTTATCCGTAATACCTCTCACCGCAAAGACAGTGACAGTGGCAAGAATGCCAAGGATGACGATGACAATGAGGAGCTCCACCAAGGTGAAGCCGTCGGTCCCGCGACGACGACGAGTTTTCATACAGCAGCTATCGGCCTACAACGGCAACACTTGAGCAAGTTGTTCATGCTGAGTGAAATCGCGCCCCGACGAACACCCACGCCGAATCGGCGAAGTAGCGCTGTAGCGGGCCATGAGGGGCCGCTGGAGCGCTACTTCGCGGACGCGGTGCCAGATGTCAGTCTTCGCCTTGGGCCTTGGTAAAGCTCGGCTGCCCGTCGAAGTACTGGAGTAGTTCGATGTGACACCACGGATAGTGGGCCTCGATGCGGGCCAACAGTTCGCGAATCGTCTGGAGATCGACGGCGGCGGTGTCGTCGCGGCGCACGAACCGGCACCGGTACTGATCGACGACATCGATATTGCGATTACCGTCGGGGTACACCTTGGTGCCGCGGTTGGAGATCATCTTCAGCCGCAGCGGCGTCGCCTCCGCGAGGGCTTCCAGCACAGGTCCAACCTGCTCGGGAAATTGGCCCGTCTCGACGAAGATGTCGGTGCCTACGATCTCGCGCGTGGCCGGACGAACCGTCACTGGATCCTTCGGAGCAGGTGGAATCTGGATCGGGTTCACCCGGCGGACCGTGTATCCCTCGACCCTGCTGCCAAGGTTGGAGATGATCGCCTTGGCGTAGTCGCTGGTGGAGACGCCACGGTCATAACCAACCACATCGCCGGTGAGGTGTCCCTGCTGCAACGTGGACAGCACAGCATGCTCCATCGTCTCGGCTGCCTCGAACTCGCCGAGGTACTTGAGCATCATCACCGATGACAGCACGACGGCGGTGGGGTTGATCACGTTCTTGCCCGCGTACTTCGGAGCCGAGCCATGCACGGCTTCGAAGATTGCGACATCGCTACCGAGATTCGCCGACGGAGCAAAACCCAATCCGCCGACCAAAGCCGAGGTGAGGTCGGAGAGGATGTCGCCGTTCATGTTCGTGGTGACGATCACGTCGAACTGCTCGGGCTTTTTGACCAACTGATGCGCACAGTTGTCGATGATCACGTGCCATGCCTCGATCTCGGGGTACTCGGGCGCAATCCGCTCGAACGAGCGCTTCATTTCTCCTTCGGTGAGTTTCATGATGTTCGACTTGGTCGCGCATGCAACCGACTTGCGGCCTTCACTGCGCGCAAACTCGAACGCAAGCCGGATGATCTTGTCGCAGCCCTTGCGTGAGATGAGCTTCAGACACTGCGCGACGCCCGGGGTCTGCATGTGCTCAATACCGGCGTAGAGATCTTCCACGTTCTCGCGTACGACCACGAGATCGATGCCGGAACCGGAGTAGCGCGTCTGCACTCCTGGCAGTTCACGGATCGGGCGAATATTGGCGTAGGTTTCGAACAACTTCCGCAGCGTCACGTTGGCCGACTTCTCTCCGTAACCAACCGGCGTTCCGAGCGGGCCCTTGAGCACCACGCGCGTGCGATTGATCGAGGCAATGGTGTCGTCGGGAACACCCGAGGCGATGCCCGCTTCGAAGATGCGTTCTCCGGCGTGGCGTTCCTCCCAGTCGATGTCAACCCCGACGGCGTTGACGATGTCGATCGCGGCATTCACGCACTCGGGTCCGATGCCGTCGCCGGGAATTACGGTGACTGTCGGACGGGTAGTGGAGGTTGTCATTGCATGGTCCTATCTCGTTGTTGCGGATGTTATAGCTGCGGGTCGCGGTGTTGCGACACGTGGCGCTCGACGCTGACGATGTGGAAGTCGCGGTCGACTCGATGTTGTAGGTCGATCAGACTGCGATAGCCAATGGCCAATCCGGGCCGCTTGAGTTCGAATGTACAACGGTGGCGTTCGACCCCGACGAGTTCAACGGCGGCGACCGAGAACGGACCGTCGGACGTGAGCGAACGAAGCATTGACGCAACGTCGTCGACGCCTCCGGCCGACTCGATACAGATGCAGGCACCATCTAGATACATCGTGATTCCCCTCTCGAACGCATGCAGCCTAGACCATGTTTCACGGAACATGTCAAATCAGCCATGTATTGTTCGCCAATGGGCTACGCTGCCGTCGTGGTCAAGCAGCTCGTCACCGCACCCTCGACGGTTCCGTCGTGGACCTTCCTCACCAACCACGCGCACGTGCTGGTGTGCATCACCCAGAATCCCGAGGTCCGCCTCGCCGAAATCGCCCGGCTCGTCGGCATCGGCGAGCGTGCCGTGCACAGCATCGTGCACGATCTCGTCGCCGCTGGCTACGTCGTACGCTCGCGACGCGGACGCAACAATGTGTACGAGGTGTGCCTCGACCGCCCGCTGCGTCACCCACTCGAAGCCGGCCACCAAATTGCCGACGTCTTCGGCCCGCTGACCTCCACGCCGTTGTGAGCAAAAGCGTCGACGGCGTAAGGGGCTAACCAATGAATCGCTGTCCGGGATGCCCCGCAAGTCGCGAAGTAGCGCTGTACATGCCCAAGAGGGGCCGCTAGGGCGCAACTTCGCCGCGTATGGGTGCTGACGCTTCGCGGCGTGATCACTCTCGGCTCGTTTTCCAAGTCGACCGCCAGATCCCACCCGGTCTCCCCAACCAGTGCAGCCGCATCGAGCACAGCCATCTCTGCCGCGAAGACCGGCAGGGTCGATTGGTCGCTTGGCAACATGACGGCGCTCGGGCGTGTACGGCGCGCCACGGCGCTGGCCGCCAGTGCGGGCACGTCACATGGCGAATGAATTCACCATCGAGCAGGCCACAGCTCGCGAACGGCCGAGCATGATCACCTTCGACGGCACCTTCCAGGGGTGCCCGACGCCAGAACGACCGCATCCTCGGAGGTCAGGTGCGCCACCGTCGCGGCGGCCATGCAGCACGACACGGATCGACGTTCGCAACTCCCCGTGCGTTCCCAATGCAGACGAAGTCCTCATGGTGTCCAAACAGACGCTGCTCGGCGAGACCATGGCGTTTCTGGCGGACGACCTGGTGACCGACTTCGACGTGGTGGAACTTGTCACCGTGCTCACCGACCGCTGCGTGTCCATTCTCGGCGTAAGCGCCGGAAGTAATGTCCAATCGATTCCAGTCGGTGCATGCCCTACCGACGCGCCAATGCTGCGGCGTGGTCGGGGCGTTGAACCTGTTCCAAACCGAACTCACAGGAATCGTTGCCGAGCGCGAGAAGTTCGATGTGAAAGCAGCCTTTGGCGCGCTGCGGGGCCACGCATGGAACAACAACCTGCGAATCACCGACGTTGCGACGGCGACCGTGAACGGCACCCTGAATTCGGCGTCGCTGAGACCAACCTCGACGTCAGGCACTGCGCAACGAAAGGGACGCTCAGGGACGAATCGCGCCTCGGCCGATGGGGTCGCGCCACATACCGGTGAACAGCGGGCCGCCCTCGGGGTAGAACTCCGACACGGCGTGGAACCCGAGGCGTTGGTAGAAGCCGATGTTGCGTGGGTTCGATGACTCCAGGTATGCGGCGCTACCGGTTGCATCGCAGTGTGCGAGCGACGGCGCCAGCAAGGCTTCACCGAGTCCGTGCCCCTGTCGAGTCGGATCGACGCCCACGACGAACAGGTAGAGATGCGGATCGTGAGGATGATGCACTTCCATCGCGTCGCTCATCGCGGCGATACGCATCACGCCGTCGTCGCCATAACGACCAACGATCGCCTCGATTATCGGGCCGACCTCGGTCTCGGACAGCGATTGGATTTCGGGCGGTGACCAAATTGCTCCCGCAGCGATCATGCCATCGTCATCGGCGAGCACGTACGAGTGGCCTCGGCGCAGACCGGCCGACGCGATCACGGTGAACATCACCTGCAGATCAGCCGAGCGGGTGGCGGGATCCGGGAACAGGAATGCCATCTGCGGATCGTCGAAGAAACTTCGCGACATTACCTCGGACAGCATCGGCAGGTCTGCAGTGAGGGCGTGGCGACGGCGCATCCGGCGAGACTAGTCAGCGAACCGACAAGGTGATCGCAAACGGAAGGTGATCGCGAACGGAAGGTGATCGCTGCCCTGCGGCTTCAGGTTGCGCACTCTCAACGCAACGATCCCGTCGTTCACGAGCGCGTGGTCGAGTCGAGCGACGACACCGAACATGCCGAGTGGCCACACCGACTTCAGAGAGAGAGAGAGAGAGAGAGCAGGCTTCCGAGCCTGCCCAACGAATCGATCGCGTCGTCGAGTCCGACGTCCAACACTTCGTCGAACTCCGGCTGGAACTCGGTTGTGTTGAGGTGTCCGGCCACGACCAACGGGCCCGACATTGTCGGAACGTAGGCCTTCAGTTTCTTCTCTCAAAGCGTACGAGCGTGGTGGCGTGACCGCAGCGCTGCCCGACGCCGACGGCAACGTGACCGAGGGACCGGGCTTCAGCGTGTTGGCGCGGGTCGATGGTCGACTCGTCGGCTCCGGCTCGCCGGGTCTGTCGACGATGCAACTGCGCGATGCGTACTGGGCGGCACACAACGATCCGAAAGATGCGGGTCCCCTTTCGTACGCTCGCTGAGCCCAAGCTCGACCTCGCGCTCACCACCAGGTGGCGCCACTACGCCGGACGTTGGACTACTTCGAGCCTGACCGCAGTTTGAACGCCGTCACGCAGACGGACAGTCCGAAGACGATCAGATAGAGCCCTGAGATCTCCACGACGATGGTCACCGTGGGCTCTGGCAACGCGACGACCTCCACGCCGACGCCGAGCAGGACTGAAAGGAGGGCGACCGTCTTGAACGGGTGGCGGAGCACGACGATGCCGACGCTACCCACGACGGCGGTAATCCCTGGCGACGCTGCCGAGTCGGTCAACCGCTGACTACAGTCAGACATTGTGAACGAGACAGTTGTTCTACGTCGATTCAGCCGAATGTATACGCAACGCATCGGCGCCCTCGACGCCAAGTCAGAGGCGCTGGCCGCTCGACTCCTCGACGAACTCAACGATCGCCAGCGTGCCGAGCTGAGCGGAGCGCTCGCCACGGCCGAGCGGTTGTTGCTCGCCGCCACTGTCACCTTCACCGCCGTTGACCCACACAGCGCCGAAGCCCAATGGGCGATGGGGCAGTACTTCACCGAACTCGATCAACGATTCCCGACAGGATTCGATCCCGGCGACGCGCTCGGTGACGACGCCAGCGCCATGCAACCACCCTTTGGTGAGTTCATCGTGGTGCGTTCCGACGCCAAGCCTGTGGCATGCGGCGGACTCCAACGGATCGACGCAACGACCGCCGAGATCAAGCGGATGTGGGTGTCGCCCGAGTTCCGCGGTTCCGGCATAGGCGGTCGGCTGCTGCGGCAGCTCGAGGACCGTTGCGTCGCCATCGGCTACCACCGAATCGTGCTCGACACCAACGCAACCCTGCTCGATGCGATCGCGATGTACGAACGTGCGGGCTACACCGCCATCGACCGATACAACGACAACCCCTACGCCGAACGATGGTTCGCCAAACCAGTAGCTTGACCGCTGTGCAGATGCTCCGCTGTCCCCGATGCCGAAGTATCACGGTCCTCGAGACGCTCGATTGTTCGAGCTGCGGGTTGGCGGTGGGCCTCCACCCACCGACGCTCAGCATGCACGAGGCCACTCGCGAAGGCGTCGCCATCGACGGTCGAACCTGGCTTCCCTGCTCGAACCGTGACTGGCGCTGCAACTGGCTCGTCGCCGAAGACGCCGGAGCTGCCCGCTGCATGTCGTGCCGGCTCAACCGTCAGCGACCAGACGCGTCGGACACGATTGCGCTGGAGAAGCTCTCCGATGCATCGCTGGCGCTGCGACGTCTCCTCGTCCAGCTGGCCGAGCTGGGCTTACCCGTCGACCCGTACTACGAACGCGAGGGTGGTCTGGCGTTCGACCTGCTGTCGTCGTACTCGGGGCAGGGACGAGTCACCATCGGCCACGCGAACGGTGTCATCACGATCGACCTGATCGAGACGCTCGACGACTACCGCGAGGCTCTGCGGATCCGGCTTGGAGAGCCGTACCGTACGATGCTCGGTCACTTCCGTCACGAGGTCGGTCACTACTACCAGTGGATCCTGGTCGAGCAGACCGGCTGGATCGACGAGTGTCGCGAACTCTTCGGTGATGAGCGGGTGTCGTACTCCGATGCGATCGATCGACACTATCGAGAGGGTGCTCCGCACGGTTGGCAGGCTTCGTACATCTCCGAGTACGCCACGATGCACCCGTGGGAAGACTTCGCCGAGTCATTCGCCCACTACCTCCACATCACCGATTCGTTGACGACGGCTGCCGCCGGCGGGCTGGTGCTCCAGACCAGCCGAGTCGTCGGCCTCATCGATGCCGACGTCGCACCACGCCACTCGTATCAGGCTGCCTCGACGAGCGAGATGCTTGCCGACTGGCAATGGCTGTCGCTGTTACTGAACCGCATCAACCATGCCATGGGGCGCGGCGACCTGTACCCGTTCACGATCACCGAGGCGGTGCAAACGAAGATTGATTTCGTTCATCGCGTCGTACAAGACGTAGCCCGGCGCAACTCTGGCCGACCAGTACTCGCCTGCCTGCCGCTCACGCATTCGTAGCGACCAGCACTCACCGGAATGTTGCCCACCGAACAGCTCCTCGCGATTGTGGGCCGCTGCACGTCGAGTCACCTTGAATCGCATCTGACCTGCTCAGCTTCAATCTTCTCCTCGTCTGTTCTCGTTGGACGTGAGCTGTAGCGCGCAGTAGGTGGACAAGTGGATGGACAACTTCCGTCGTCGAACGACCATCGGTCGTGGCTTAGGTGAGGGCGTTAGAACGCGCGTCACCAGACCGATCACGACTGCCACCTGACGCCAGTCGTTGCGGATGGTAGATGGCAGCAATGTGAGCGCAAGCGAAACTGCGGCGAACGACGCGCGGGTGATCGCAGTAGGGCTGAAGCATGCGTACGGCCGGGACACCTGGGTGTTGGCCACGAAGATCGACAGGGTGTACGGCACGAGCGCAACACGTCGAGCGAGAACAGCACGGGAGACAGACCGGAAATGTCGAACGGCGCCTGGTCTCGAGCCGTGAAGAAGCCCCAGGCGTTGAGGACGCTGAATGCAGCCAACGCGAAGATGGTGCCGATCGAGGACAGCCATGGCGAACGGGCTCGTGGTCAGCACCAGCCCCACCGATGTCGGTGGAATGCCGAGGTCCTTCACGATTCCCTCGATCGAGACGTTGAAGGCGTTGAACGACACCTGGATCTGGCAGAGCATCTCGATCGCGAGCGGAAACCACGACGTTCGGGCCATTGGAGTTGGCGACGCCATGTCGGGTGATTCACTAGCTGTCATCACAACGGTATGGCCCACGCTGCCCTCCGGTGCAGTACCCCAGTTACCGAGGCGTAGGTGGTGCTTGTGGAAGGTGTGCCGCGCAATCGCCTTCGGTTCGTGAGGGAGCAGCGCGCACTCGTGAGAGGATTCGCGTGGTGAACGCTTCAGGGCTCGAGGAAGTCATCGGCGGAGAGCTTCGGCTGTTCAAGCCGGACGTGCGCAACGACCCCGGACAACTCGACGGACTGCTCGACGATGAGTTCGTCGAAATCGGAGCATCCGGACGAATCTGGACGCGCTCGCATGTGATCGCTGACCTCGTCACTTCGGTGGAGTTCGACGTCGACCACCGGGACCGTCGGTTTCCGTTGTGCGGCTTCGATCATCGCTCCGTGACCGCTCTGACGAACCGATTGTCGGTGCTCATCCTCTCACTGATCCCGGTCCTGCGGTAACGTCGGACCGCTCGGCGGCCACAGTTTCCGGCTTCGCCATCGACGTCGTCGCACCCTTCACAACAGGAGAATCTTCTCATGGCCACGCACGAACCGCCGCGGACTCATTTGCCGATCCCGGACCCGGTGCATGTCGGTCTGACGACCTTCGACGCGAAGGACCCCGACACGGTGTTCCCACCGATCCAGGACATCCGCCCGCCCCGTGGCGCGCCGAACGTGCTCATCGTGCTGCTCGACGACGTGGGCTTCGGTGCTTCGAGTGCATTCGGCGGACCGTGCGCCACACCCGTCGCCGAGCGGTTGGCCGCAAATGGTCTGTCCTACTCGCGCTTTCACACCACCGCCTTGTGCTCGCCTTCTCGCCAGGCGCTGCTGACGGGGCGGAACCACCACTCCGTCGGGATGGGCGGGATCACGGAGATCGCGACCTCAGCTCCTGGTTACAGTTCGGTGCGCCCGAAGGCCACTGCGCCGCTTCCCGAGACGCTGCGGCTGAACGGCTACTCGACCGCCCAGTTCGGTAAGTGCCACGAGGTACCCACATGGCACACCAGCCCGATGGGCCCGTTCGACATGTGGCCCACCGGAAGTGGATTCGACCACTTCTACGGCTTCATCGGTGGCGAGGCGAACCAGTGGTTCCCCACCCTCTACGAGGGGACGACGCCCGTTGAACCCGACAGGACCCCGGATCAGGGCTACCACCTCACGGAAGATCTCACGAACAAGGCCATCGGCTGGGTGCGCCAGCAGCGGTCGCTGATGACCGACAAACCGTTCTTCATGTATTTCGCGCCCGGTGCGACCCATGCCCCACATCACGTTGCCCCGGAGTGGTCCGACAAATACAAGGGGCGCTTCGACGCTGGTTGGGATGCGCTGCGCGAGGAGACCTTCGAGCGCCAGAAGGCCAGCGGCGTCATCCCACCAAATGCCGAGCTCACCCCACGCCAGGACGAGATCCCGGCGTGGGACGACATGCCGGGCGAGCTCAAGCCCGTGCTGGCCCGCCAGATGGAGATCTACGCTGGCTTCTTGGAACACACCGACCACAACGTGGGCAGGCTGGTCGACGCGCTCGACGACCTCGGCGTGCTCGAGGACACGCTCATCTACTACGTGATCGGCGACAACGGCGCAAGCGCCGAAGGCCAGATCAACGGAACGTTCAACGCCAACTTCTTCTACAACGGTGCCGAAGAGATGGAGACAGTGGAGTTCATGGTCGGCCACACCGATGAATTCGGCGGTCCCGATGCCTACAACCATTACGCAGTGGGCTGGGCCTTCGCGATGTGCTCGCCGTACCAGTGGTCCAAGCAGGTCGCCTCGCATTTCGGTGGTACGCGCAACGGCACGATCGTGCACTGGCCCAACGGCTTCACGGCTCGGGGCGAGCTGCGCGACCAGTTTCACCACGTCATCGACATTGCGCCGACTGTGCTGGAGGCGGCGGGGATCCCGCACCCGCTGTTCGTCCACGGCATCCAGCAGCGCCCCATCGAGGGTGTCAGCATGGTCTATACGTTCGACGACGCGCTGGCGGCGGAGCGCCACGAGACCCAGTACTTCGAGCTCGGCTGCAATCGCGGTATCTACCACAAGGGCTGGACCGCGGTGACGAAGCACGCCACGCCGTGGATCTCGCAGTCCTCAAACACCGCGCTCGACGACGACGTGTGGGAGCTCTACGACACCAACGTCGATTGGACCCAAGCGCACGACCTCGCCGCCGAGCAACCGGCCCGGTTGGCGGCCATGCAACGCCAGTTTCTGATCGAGGCGACCAAGTACAACGTGCTCCCGCTCGACGACCGTCGCGTAGAGCGCCTGAACTCGGACAGCGCCGGTCGCCCGGTCCTGGTCAAGGGAACCTCGCAGCTCCTGTTCGGCGGCATGGGTCGACTCACCGAGCACACTGTGCTCAACCTCAAGAACAAGTCGCACGCGATCACCGCCGACATCGACGTTCCCGACGCAGGAGCGACCGGGGTGCTCGTGGCGCAGGGCGGCCAGTTCGGAGGTTGGTGCGTCTACCTCGACGACGGCGTGCCGGCCTACTGCTACAACCTCTTCGGCGCCGAGCGCTTCAAGGTCAAGGGCACCCAACCGGTCGGCGCCGGTCACCACCAGGTACGAGTCGAGTTCGCCTACGCAGGGCCCGGACTCGGCAAAGGCGGAGAGGCCGTCGTGTTCCTCGACGGCGCTGAGGTGGGGCGCGGACACGTCGGCGCCACACAGGCGTTCCTCTTCTCCTATGACGAGACCTGCGACATCGGCCGCGACGACGCCTCACCGGTCAGCGACGACTACACGTCGCCCGGAAGCAAGTTCACCGGCACCGTGAACTGGGTGCAACTCGATCAGGGAACCGACGACCAGGACCACCTCATCTCCCCCGAAGAACGGCTACGAGTAGCCATGGCACGGCAGTAAGCGATCGTGTCAGAGGGCAGGCCGCGGGGCCCAGATCGGAATGATCAGCAATGGCCCCGGAGTGCTTGAGTTGACCCGCAAGGCCGACATCGTGATGCTGGACACGACCGACCCAGTCATGACCGGCACAGTGGCGCTGGCACGTGTGGAGTCGTTCTCAAACATTGAGGGTCTCGGCTTCACCGGCGTGGTCGATGTCGTGCTTCGACCGTGGCGAACGCATCGCGAGAGGGCAATCTCGTCGCTGTATCGATGACGGCACGCCAGAGTTCTGGGTGGAGCGTGACGCGATCGTGCCGCCCAGCGTCGCGATGATGGCCAGATCAGCCGGCGTTGCAACACGCCCCGGATCTCCTCACGGGTCGTTGCCAGCTGCTGCTCGTCGAACGTCTCGCTGCAGTTCGGGATCACCGACCGGTCGCGCATGTCGCGAGCCTGGCACGACGACCGCCCGACGAAACGCAGCGTCACCGAACCGTCAGGTCGAACGGGTGGTGTCGAAGCCGAGCATGCCGTAGGTGGTTGGGCCGCTCATGCAGCTCGACACCACCGGGATCGACGCCACCGATGCGCTCGTTGCGCGAACGTGCCGTTTCAGCTTGACCGAATCGTGTCGGGCGGCGACGATGGAACCGTGGTACAGGTTCGGCAGTCGCAGGCGGATCAGCGGACGTGCGCGTCGTGCGGGCGGGTGATGGTGTGGCGGGCGGCGTGGGCGAACAACTGGGACGAGGTCCGCTTCTGCAGTGCGGCCTGCCGTCGCCGCCGTGTCGATGTCACCGACCGCGAGCTGGAGGCGGCGATCCTTGCGCTACTCGAGAGCCGCGCCGCCGGGGCGTCGATCTGTCCGAGTGAGGCAGCGCGCCAGGTCGATGCCGACGAGTGGGCGCAGCT
>JANYCT010000062.1 GCA_025360105.1 Actinomycetes bacterium
GTGGTCGCCGCATTCGCCGAGGTGTTGGACACGTTCGGTCACGTCGATGTTCTGATCAACAATGCAGGCATTGCCGGCGCGTACGGCGGCATCGACACCGTGAGCGGCGAGATGCTGGCCCGGCTCTGGGCAGTGAACGTCACCGGTCCGTTCCTGTTCTCGCGCGAAGCGGTGCGGCACATGTCCACCGCCAACGGCGGACGCGGTGGTTGCATCGTCAACATATCGTCGAAGGCAGCGATACTCGGCGGCAGTGGCGAGTGGGTGCACTACGCCGCGTCGAAGGGTGCGCTCGAGACGATGACCACCGGTCTGGCCAAGGAGGTCGCTGCCGTCGGCATCCGCGTCAACGCAGTCCGGCCAGGTCTGGTGGAGACCGACTTCAATGACTTTGCCTCACCCGGTCGAGTCGATCGCCTCCGACCCACGGTGCCGATGCTGCGAAGCGGCACCGTCGAGGAAGTCGCGGCTGCGGTGCTCTGGCTCGCAGGCGACGATTCCAGCTACAGCACCGGCGCGTTCATCGACGTGTCCGGCGGTCGGTGACGCCCGAGCGCTGAGTACTGTGGCGCGGTGAACCTCGGCGACATCGGCAATATCGAAGCACTCGCAAACGGCAAGCCACTCGATGGCGTTCGCATCCTCGCGCTCGAGCAGATGCAGGCGCTCCCCTACGCCACACAACTATTGTCGCGACTCGGCGCCACGGTCGTGAAGGTCGAGCACCCGAACGGTGGCGATCTGGGCCGCGGCTCGCAGCCGTCGATGAAAGACCCCCAGGGTCGTTCGGTCGGAGCAACGTTCTTGCGCAACAATCTCAGCAAGCAATCGATCTGCGTCGACCTCAAGAGCGATGCCGGGCGTGAGCTCATCCTGCGTCTCGCGCCGCGCTTCGACATCATCGCCGAGAACTTCAAAGGCGGCGCGCTGGCGCGCATGGGCCTCGGCTACCAAGACATTCGGGCGGTGCATCCGGCCGGCATCTACCTGTCGATCTCCGGCTTCGGCAACACCGTCGAGACACCGTACGACGGCTGGCCTGCCTACGCCGGTGTGGCCGAGGCCATGAGTGGCCTCTACGAGTGGAAACGTCAGCCCGGCCAGCCGCCGGTGGTCAGCCCGGTGGGCGCTCTGGGCGACATCGGTACCGCGCTGTTCGGAGTGATCGGGGTGCTCGCCGCGCTGCGCCATCGCGACACCACCGGCCTCGGGCAATACATCGATGTGGCGATGTTCGATGCGATGGTGTCTTTCGCAGATGTGGTCGTGAACTACTGGAGCATGGGCGAGCGGCCCGAACCCGGCCAGGGCATGAAGATGGTGCTCGATGGTTTTCCCAGCGGCGACGGATGGTTCATCGTCCAGGTCGGCCGCGAGCACGAGTTCGCGCGCCTCGCCGCTCTCGTCGGTCACCCCGAATGGGTTTCCGACGAGCGGTTTGCCGCCCGCGCCGGATGGCGCGAGCACATGGATGTGATCCGCGCCGGTGTCGGCGAATGGGCCGCATCGATGACCAACATCGAGGCATGCCAGGCGCTGAGCAGCGCCGGTATCGCGGCCGGGCCATGCCTGGGCGCGCAGCAGGTCATCGATGACCCGCACGTTGCGGCGCGCAACATGCTCGTCGCGATGCCGCGCACCGACGGTGTGGCAGATCCGGTGATCTCCCCCGGCAACCCGGTGAAGATGAGCGCCGTGGCCGATGGTCCCGAGACCCGCGTGCCATGGCTCGGTGAGCATACCGACACGGTGCTACGAGATGAATTGGGGCTCAGCGAGTCCGAACTCGCCGAGCTGCGCAGCGCCGGCGCGATCGCCTGAATTGCTGCACACGTTGCGCAGTCAGCTGCGTTCCTCGCGCAGCGCGCTGCGGCGCACCTTGCCGGCGTCGTCGCGAACTACTTCGGTAGTGAAGTCGTACGACCGCGGGATCTTGTAACGAACGAGCCGATCGGCCAGGAACTCGCTCATCTCGTCGGCCGTGATCGGCGCGCTGACCTGCACCACGGCATGAATACGATTGCCGAGGTCGTCGTCGGGCAACCCAATGGCGGCGCACGACACCACGTTGGGGTGCTCGTCGATCGCAGCTTCGATCTCAGCTGGATAGATGTTCGCCCCGCCCGACAGGATCATGTCGCTGCGACGGTCGGCGAGATACAGGTAGCCGTCTTCGTCCATGTAGCCCATGTCGCCCAGGCTCTCCCAGCCATCGGGGCTCACTCGCGCCTCGGCACCGATGTACTCGTAGCTCTTGCGGTCACTACCCGTGCGCATGAACACCTCGCCCACTTCGCCAGCGGGCAGCACTGCATAGCTCTCCGGGTCTTGGATGCGCATCTCGCCCGCAACTGGGCGACCCACCGAACCACGGTGTGCCATCCACTCGTCGCCACGGATGATCGTGACCGACTGCGCCTCGGTGCCCGCGTACAACTCGAAGATCTTCTCGCCACCGAGCCAGTTGATCCAGGTCTCCTTCAGCCACGGCGGGCACGGTGAGGCCATGTGCCACACGGTCTGCAGCGACTCGACGTTGTAGCGGTCGCGCACATCGTCGGGCAGACGCGTGATGCGCTGCATCATCGTGGGCACGAGCAGAATCCAATCGGGTTCGTGATCGTGGATCGCGGCGAGCGTTGCTTCGGCTTCGAACTTCGGCAGGATCACCACGTGGTTGCCCTGCATCAGCGCGCTGGCCGAGAAGCTGAAAGGCGCATTGTGGTACAACGGCCCCGGCACGAACGCCACACCATCGCGCTTTTGACCCATACCCGGTGCTTCGGTGTTGGTGATGCCGGGGTCGGACGCGACGATCAGCTTCGGGCGACCGGTGGAACCACCCGAGGTTGGCGCCTTCCATTTCTCGGTGATCACGTCGGGCAGTTCGGAATCGTCGATCGATTCGTCGGGCTGAAAGCCAATCGGCACGACGCGGCGGTTCGGGTGCGCTTCGGGATGCGCACCGACCACCAGCGACGAATCGGCGAGCTCGACGATGGCCTGGCGCTCGCGGTCGGGAAGGCGGTAGCTGATCGGCTGCGGTGTGGCCCCCAACTTCCACGCGGCAACACACGCCTCGAAGAACCCGATCGAGTTCGGCAGGCCAACCGTGACGAACGAGCCCTTCGTGACGCCGAGTTCGGCAAAGGCGCGGGCAAGGCGATTGGTACGCGCCTCGAACTCGGCCCACGTGACCGACTCGTCGCCACAGGTGATCGCGGTTCGGTCGGGCTGACGGGCAGCATTGTCCGCGATCGCGCGGCTGTACGACAACATGGCCATGGGGTGTCCTCCGGTATTACAAATCGAGCGCGGTGCGCCAGGTGGTGTGCCAGTGCTGCAGCATGGGTTCCACCCTGCCGAACACGAATCGATTGAGTCCCGCTTCAGCGCCGCGTTGGCATTGCTCTGCCACAGGGAAGTCCTCTGTGCCAACGATGAGTGCAGCAAAATCGGCGCCGCGTTTGCGGGCCTCGCGCTCGTCATCGCTCTGCACCGGGCGAATGCTCGCCTCGGTGAGTTCAACCGTGCATTCCCCGGCATGGCGCCCTGGATAGATGCGGAACATCTGACTGCTCACCGGTGTCTCGAGCAACACGCACGACGGGAAGAAAGTGTGTACGACGCTGATGGGTGCGGGTTCGGGCCACTCGGACTCGGCGAGATCGACCATCGGGATCGCAGCCCGCGTGGGGAATGCCCAACGCCCGTGGCGACCGAATGTGTCGTGCACGGCGTTGTTGACCACCAGAGCGCTCAGTGTCTCGCGATGCAGATACGCGATGTGATACGCCTCGAGATTCACGTCGAACGCGATCTTCCAGTTCGCCTGCAACGTCCAGCGGTGCTGGCACACGACCTCGTGCGTTTCGTAGCTATAGCCGCCAAGTTGCGGTGCGATATCGGCGTATGCGGCAACCGGATCGACGTTGTCGGACAGGCCGAGTACAAGCAGACCCGCCACACTCGCGATCGGTAACGGCTGAAGCGCAAGTGTGGCGCGATCGATCTCCTCGAAACCCCAGGCTTCGGGCTGGCCCACCACTGCGCCCTCGATATCGAAGGTCCACGAGTGGTACGGGCATGTGAAGCGCCGGGCGTCTCCACAGCCCGTTGCCACCTGTGCACCGCGGTGCGTGCACGCGTTGATGAACGCGTGCAGGATTCCATCGCCGTCGCGTGTGATGAGCACGGGCAGACCAGCCACGTCTTTGGTGACGAATGTGTTCGGGTTGGGCAGTTCGCCTGCCCAACCAACAACGTGCGCACCATGGCGAAAGAACAAATCGCGCTCGCGCTCGAACTGCACTGGATCGGTGAAGATCGACGCCGGTTCGGACATTGCATGCGGCGCCGTATCGAGCGAACCCTCGCGGATGCGCTCGACGATGCGCCGTGTGAGATCTCGCGGGAAACGGCTCGGCGTCGCGGTCACCGGATCGTCGACGGCAGTCATATCTGACAGTGTGTCAGAAACGACCCGACCGGACCGTAGGCGGGGCTATTTGTAGCCCTGCATGATGTGTTCGATCCATGCCTGTGGTGCGGCCGCCATCAACTGGCCGAGATCGACATAATCCCACCATCGCTGCACCATGCCGTTGCGAACCTCGTGCACGCTGGCAAAACGTACGAGATGGCTCTCGCCGCTTTCCCAGAACCATTCCTCGGCGTGTTCGGTGATGACCACATCGCCCTGGGCCAACATCGGGCCGGGATACAGCACGTAGTTCGCCAGCGGGGCCAGCCCGAGGCGAAGCCGCGAAGCAACTTCGACCGGCCCAATCGCACCCGCATCAGCGCCGACCATGGGCACATCGTTGTACACACCCGTCGGGCTGAACAGTGCGCCGACACCATCGAAATCGCGCCGACCGAGACGCTCCCACAATTGCTCGATGACGGCCTTGTTCGCTGCCTCGTTACCCGGTTGTCCCATGGGGGTGAAATCGCTCATGGCCGCCGACCCTACTGAGCGCGGCCGAGGCGAACCAGTTCGGCGCCGAGGAAACGCTGATACACCTGCAGCCCAGTACCACCGGCTGGTTCGTAGGTGACATGTACGAGGTCGGGAAGCAACGTGGACATGTCCGGTTGCGCGGCGAACCACCCGGCGAGATCGATGACCGCGGCCACGCCAGGCCGGTCGGTGGGCAGCCTCGCCAACATCGCGTTGTACACATCGAACCGATCGACGTGCCCATACTTCGGGTTGGGTGTCACTGTCGCCCAGGCCACGACGCGCACACCGCTCTCGTGTAACGAGTCTGTGGCGGCAAGCATTTCTTGATACAACCATTCCTGATAGTCGAGATTGTCCAACGAGCGCCACCCGCCGAGCGCCGGCACATTGCGTTGCACCACGTCCCACGTGCCGTAATACACCACACCAACATCGAGTGGCCCCGAACTACTCAACGAGTCAGGAAAACGCTGCGTCCAATCGCACTTGGCACTGACATCGGAGCCCTTGCCTTCGCGTGTATACGTACGCAGACGCCCACCGCGGCCGAGGGGACAACCGAGATCGACCCACGCCGGCGCGAACTGCACGTTCGGGTCGACATACGAACCGCCAGCCAACTCCAGCACCAATGCTTTCGAATCGCCGAAGATGGCCACGCGTACCGGAGCTGGCACGGTGGTGGTCGGCTGCGCCGAGCTGTTCGCTGTCGTCGACGACACGGCGGGATCACCGCTGGTGCCGGCGGCGGCGCTCGACGTCGACGTCACGGCCGTTGCGTTGGCAGCGGCCGCCTCGTTCGCGGCAGCTAACTGCTGAGCCCGGGTGTAGTCAATCGAGGTTGCCGACGGCGACGCGCCAGCGGCAGGAACCACGGTGGCGGCCACGAGCACCGTGGCCAGTGCGGTCATCGCCGCAAGGGACGGGCGCCGCACGAACAGGCGCCGTTGCCGTACGGGCATCTCGACGACGTGGTACGAGAGCACGGTCACCGCGAGGGTCAGCGGCACCGCGACCGCACCAGCCGCGCCGACACGCAGCTCACGGAGCGCGATCACGATCGGCCAATGGAACAGATAGATACCGTACGAGCGCAGACCGAGCCACGCCATCGGAGCCACGTCGAGCACGCGCGAGACCACCCGGGCGCGAGACACCGCTGCGACCGTGAAAGCGGAGAGCACACCGACAACCAGCAGGCCGCCCGAACCATACGCCGCGGTGTCCAGCGACGTGAACCGTGACACCGCGAGCAGCGCAACGACACCGACGGCACCGACGAATCCGGCGACGCGAGTTCCGTTTGACGAGACCCGCCGCCGGTGCAACGCGACGGCAAGAATGGCGCCAGCAAGAATCTCGCCCGCGCGCGTGAAGGTGGAGTAGTAGACCACCACCGTGTTTCCTGCGTTCCACGCCGTGACCGCAACGGTTGCAGCGAACAACACCCATAGCGCGACGCCGAATCGGCGGCGTGAGACGAACAACGCCGCCAGCAATGGGAACACCCAATAAAACTGCTCCTCGATGGCGAGCGACCAGAAATGCAGCAACGGCGACGCCTCGGCATCCTGCCCATACGCATGACCGCCGAGCAGTTGTGCCCAGTTCGCCACCTGTGCAACAGCGGTGACCGATTGGTGGGCAATCTCGACGGTGAACCAGCCCATCGCCCGCCAGAACACGATGATCGCCGCAACGGTCATCAGCGATGCGGGCAGTAGGCGGCGAATGCGACGCACATAGAACTTGCGCATGGAGAACCCACCGGTACGGTCACGCTCGCTCAACACCGTGGACGTGATGAGATATCCCGAGAGGGCGAAGAACAAAGAGACCCCGACGAAGCCACCGGGCAGGAACGATGGCCAAAAGTGGAAGGCCACCACAACGGCAACGGCGAGACCACGGAGGCCGTCGAGTCCGGCGATGTGCTCACGCGCCGAGTTGTTCACGACCCCCCTCTCTCCTGCCGGTGCGCCGTCGCCGTGCGAACGTCCCGCTGCGCCAATCTAGCTGTCGCCAGGCGAGCGCCTCATGGCACCGTGCCCCCCAAGGCGGTCGCGCATGCAAGGATTTGACCATGAGCAAGACGAATTGGACCGAAGAGACCATTCCCGATCAGACCGGCAAGACCGTCTTCATCACCGGCGCCAACACCGGCATCGGCTACGAGGCAGCACGCGCTCTCGCCCAGCACGGCGCGCGGGTGTTGATCGGATGTCGCAATGCTGACAAGGCCGCCGCGGCTGTCGAACGTATGCGGGCCAGCAGCGAGACGAACGAGGTCGACGTCACCGTGGTGCCACTCGACCTGGCCGATCTGTCGTCAGTACGAGCTGCTGCCGACATCGTGAACGGCGAGGACCGACTCGACCTGCTCATCAACAACGCAGGCGTGATGGCACTTCCCAAGCGCACCACCGCCGACGGTTTCGAGATGCAGTTCGGCACGAACCACCTCGGACATTTCGCGCTCACCGGACTCCTCATCGAACGGCTCAACGCAACGCCGGATGCCCGCGTCGTCAGCGTGAGCAGCCAGGGCCACCGCATGGGCCGTATCGACTTCGACGATCTCAACGCCGAGCGCCGCTATCACCGGTGGCCGCGCTACGGCATGACCAAAGTGGCGAACCTGCTCTTCATCTACGAATTGCAGCGGCGACTCACTGCCGCTGGCAATACCACCATCGCAGTCGCCTGTCATCCCGGTGGTTCAAACACCGAACTGGCTCGTGACGCCGGCGCGATGATGACGTTCAGCCAACCAGTGGCCAATTTGGTGATGCAGTCCGCGGCGATGGGCGCACTGCCCACGTTGCGTGCCGCCACCGATCCGGCGGTGACCGGCGGCCAGTACTACGGGCCTGATGGGCTGAGCCAAATGCGTGGGTATCCGGTGAAAGTGCACTCCAATGCTTACAGTCATCGGCTCGACGTGGCGGTGCGTCTCTGGCTCGAGTCCGAGCAGCTCACCGGCGTGGAATACCTCGACTGACGGCGCTCGAGCAGTCCGATCGACTCATCAACACCGTCGGTCACCGTTGCGTGCCAACCGCGGCCGCGTGGCTGATTTGGATTTGTTCCGGGGTCGCATCCAGGTCGCGCCACCAACCCGACACGATGAGCGCAACGAGCACGGCGGCAAAGGCCGCGGCATCGAAGAGCAGTGTTTCGCGGAAGCCAATCGCGTCGCCCAACGAACCGAGCAGCTGCGACCCGAGAGGGATGCCGGCAAGTATGCCGAGCAGATAGAAGCTCATCGCGCGACCACGGTATTCATCGGGCACGGTGCCTTGGATGAGTGTGTTCAACGCCACCGCCATCTGCAGATGCGCGACACCTGCCAAGAAGTACGCAACCTGACCGAGCTGGTACGAGTGCGTCACCGCGAGCAGCGTGATCGACGTGATGAACAGCACAATCGACACCAGAGTCTGTGTACTTCGCCGTAACCGGTCGCCCATCTTCACGGTGAATCCCGAGCTCAGCAACGCACCCACGCCGAGCGCAGTGAGCAGGCCAGCATTGCCTTCGCTGGAGTGATTGAACAGGCGCTCGGACAACGCCGACGCGATGTACTGCAACGATTGGCCAAACGTACTTGCGGCGAGCGCCAGCAGAACGGCCAGCCGTAGCGGTCGCCGGTGCCACATGTACCGCGCACCCTGGATCAAACCTGCCATCACCCCCTGCAGACGAGAGCTCATTTTGCTCACGCGCGGATGCACCACGAGCAGCGTCGCGATCACCAACAAATAGGTAACGGCGTTGCAGAGAATCGCCGCACCGATGCCGCCGAAACGCACGACGATGCCGCCTAACGCCGGCCCGATCGCGCGGGCCAGCGTAAACTGCACGCTGTTGAGACGAACGGCCTGCAGCATCTCGTCGGCTGGCACGAGAAGTGGCACGAACGACTGCCAAGCGCTGGTCTGGAACCCGGTCGCTACGCCGTTGATGAATCCGAGGCCGATGATCCACCACGGTGTAATCACATGGCTCACGTACAGTCCCCACATCGTGAAGGCCATGCTCATCTGCACGGTCTGGGTGATCTGCAAGATCGTTTGGCGCGAGACCCGGTCGGCAAGCACCCCCGCGTACGGGGTGAGGATCACCGCCGGCACGAGAGTGACTACGGTGGACAGACCCAGCCAACTCCCGCGGTGGGTGAGGTCATACATCAGCGCCTGCACCGCGACCAACTGCATCCAGCTGCCACCGTTGGAGATGGACGCCGCGGTGAAGAACAGCGCGAAGTCGCGATGACCAAAGATGTGCAACGAGCCGCGCTCTGGTGCGGGTTGTGCAGCAGTTGCCACCACGCCTTCGCTCACAGGTCAGCGAAGGGCATCTGGAAGTTGGGCACCTGGATACCGCCATCGACATCGATGATCTTGCCAGTGACGTAGCTACTCGCCGGGCTACACAAATACAGCACGGCAGCAGCGATGTCATCGGACTCGCCGAGGCGCCGCATCGGCGTGGCCGCCTCGATGGCAGCGCGAATCTCGGGGTTGCGCATGATCACCTCGAGCGAGTCGGTGTGGATGGCGCCCGGCGCGACACCGTTCACGCGGATACGCGGCGCAAGATCGGCCGCCATGAGCCGCGTAGCGTGATCGAGCGCGGCCTTGACGGTGCCATACGTGCTGTACCCCCGAGCGACGAGGTGGCCCATCGCCGTGGTGATGTTCACTATGGATCCCCCGCCGCCGGCGAGCATGTGCGGCACAGCGGCGCGGCTCAGCCGAATGGGCACTGTCACGTTGAAGTCGAACGACTCGTTGAGCTGCCGATCGGTACCTTTCAGGAATCGACCCGGCATCGCTCCACCAACCACGTTGACGAGGATGTTCAGTGAGCCGAATTCGGCAACGGTCGCGTCGAGCGCGGCAGTGTCGTCACCCGGCGCCTCCGTGGCCCGGATCACTAATGCTCGGCGGCCGAGTGCGCGAATTCCCTCTGCCACCTCGTCGAGTTGCGACACCGTGCGGGCGCGGATTGCTACGTCGGCGCCTGCCTCGGCCAACGCCAGCGCACACGCCGCGCCGATACCCCGTCCTGCGCCGTTGACAAAGGCAACCTGCCCATCGACCCGGAACATCTGCATCACACTCATGACCACTCCCCCGTTGTTGAAAGCCTGTTCGTCCGAAGACCTGCTCGCCCGCGTTGACTACAGGTTCAGCCACCGCGAAATCGACTCGATCGTGCATACCGGTGCACCCTCGCGCTCATCGATTGTGATCATCATGCGCGTCTGCACGCCACCTTTCACCTCTGCCATGTCCTGCAGCGATGCCCCGCCGCGCACACTCATCCCGGCGAGCAGTGCCGTGGGAAACCGCACGACGCCGGCGCCATAGTTGATTCCCATCGCGAAACCCTGCACGTCGACGATCTGGGGCAGAAACATGTTCGAGAGACTGATCGCAATGTACGTGGCATCAGGGTCTCCCGTGGCCTCAGCGAACAACGCCAGACGCGCTGCATCAACGTGGAGCCAGTCGCTGTAACCGAGATGCGAACCGATCGCGCCACGCAGCCCGTCCTCGCCGTGGAGAACCGTCGCAGCCACTATTCGCTCAAACCCTTGAGCACCACCGTGGCTTCGTCGATGATGCGTTGGATCAACTCTGCGCACGAGGGGAGATCGTCGATCACGCCCACCACTTGTCCGCTGGCCATCACGCCGCTCTCGACATGTCCATCGACCAGCGCCGCCTTGAGCAACATCGGCGTGTTCGCGGCCATGACCACCTGGGTCCACGACAAATCCATGCTCTTGCGCATCGCCTTACCCTCGGACAGCATCGACCACATGCTCACGTGCGTCATCGCGCGGAATCGCCACGCGTTCATCGCCGCTCGCGGCAGGGCCAGGATCTTGCCCCGACCGCTTTCGAGTTCGTTCACGAGATCGGTGTTGAGTACGCGATGCGGCACACCATCGACCTGCTTACTCACGGTGGTGTCGGTGACCGACTTCGACAGGTAGTAGTTCTTCACCGACTGCGGCACGGTCGAGTCGCTGGTGAGCAAGAAACGGGTACCCATCGCAATGCCATCAGCGCCATACGCCAGGGCAGCAACTAGGCCTCGACCATCGAAAAAACCACCGGCGGCGATGACCGGCACTTTGCCCGCGACGGCATCGACCACTTGCGGCAACAAGATGGTGGTGGGCACCGAGCCGGTGTGGCCGCCACCCTCGCCGCCCTGCACCAGCACGGCATCGACACCCCACTGCAATACCTTTTCGGCGTGGCGCTTTGCCCCGATCGAGGGCACGACCAAGACGCCGCCATCATGTAACTGCGAGATGAGCGCTTCCTTGGGCGCCTGAGCAAAACTCGCCACGCGCACCTGCTGATCGATGAGCAGCTTCACCCGATCACCCACATCGGCCGAGTCGGCACGAAGGTTCACACCGAAGGGCTTGCTCGTGCGGGACTTCACCTCGGCCACCGCCGTGGTGAGCTGCGCGAAGTCCATCGTCGCGCTCGCAAGGATGCCGAGCCCACCCGCGTTCGACGTTGCGCTCGTGAGGCGCGGCCCGGCGACCCAGCCCATGCCCGTCTGAACGATCGGGTACTCGATACCGATCAGATCGCACAAGCTCGTGTGTAACTGCGAATGCATCACGACACCGTGCCCATCACGACACCTTGCCCATCACGACACCGTGCCCATCACGACACCGTGCCCATCACGACACCTCACGGTGACGCAGACCGCGAGGGTCGAGGCGATCGATCACTGCAAGCTCGTCGTCGGTGGGACCGCGTGTCTCGGTGACCTCGCCATTGATCACGAGTTCGAAGCTGGTGGCTGCCTGCACATCGGCAACCGACACACCGGGATGCGTGCTCACGAGACGCATCGAGTGATCGGCCGAGTTGAAGTCGAGCACGGCCAGGTTCGTGATGACACGAGGCAGACGGTGATTGCGCTGCACCCATTCGGACAGTTGTGCCGCACGGTCGTAGCCGAGACCGCTGACCATGTCGACGGTGTTCACGAACACGTTGGTGGTGTGCTTGGGGATGAAGAAGCTCGTTGCGTGGTTAATGGTGTTGCCGGGTCCACCACGCACACCGAGTAACTGCGCCTTGGGGCGTTCCCAGGGACCAATGTTGGCGATGTTGGTGTTACCGAAGCGATCGATCTGACTCGCGCCCATCATCACGTGGCGACGGCCGCCCCACAGCGTGTCGAACACACTGCGGAATGGGATCCAACCCTCGACCTGCTTGTCGGTTCCACCGATGGGCAACTCGTTGCCGACGTAGAACGCTTCGCCGTCGCTCACGAGCAGGTCGGGCTCGAACGTGCTGCGCGCCGTGCGCGCCCCGAGCATGGGAATGGTGCCCATGCCGCTCGCGAAGATCTCACCGTCGCCGCTGAATGCCTCGGCGGCGGCGATGACCACGATGTCTGCCAATGCGGTCATGACTGCGCCTTCCACTCGGCAACTGCTGCCTGATACTGAGCCTCGCTGCCCTGCAGGAATCGCTCGCTGAACGCCTTCCAGTCATCGGGGTTGCCAGCCGCGGTCACGTAGGCCTTCTGGAACGCCTCGTCACGGCCGTAGTCGGGCTCGCAGGTGGTGAAGTGGGCTCCGTTGGGGGCCTCGATCACGCCATCGACCATGCTGCGGTTGATGCGCAGGGTGTGGAACGTGCCTTCGTTCAGGAGATCGTCGGTGGCAACGATGCGTTCGCAGCTGAGGTAGCGATGGCCCGGCTCGCACGCGCTGAGGAACAGATCGTCGAAGTAGATGTCGGGCCCGAGGAACTGTGCGTTGCCGCTGGCATCGCTGCGGTTGAGGTGCACGAAGGCGGCGTCGAGGCGGATGGCCGGCACGGCGAGCAGGTCTTCACCGTCGGCGTAGGGCGAGCGCACGGTGCGCAGCGATGAATTCACGTCCATCACACCGGAACCGAGGCCGGCCCGGGTGGGCAAGAACGGCAATCGCAGCGAGCCGGCATACAGCGCCCACTGCAGCATGCCCTCGTCGTACTCCACCGGTTCGGCGATGGTGCCGGCCTGACGCGCCGCACGCCAATGCGGTTCAAGCGGAATGGAATCGAGCGACACGAAGCCGTAGATGATGCGCCGGATCTTGCCGGCGGAAGCGAGCAGACCCACATCGGGGCCTCCGTAGGACACGATCGTGAGATCCTTCAGTGATGAACGCAAGAGCGCACGCACCAAGCTCATCGGCTTGCGCCTGCTCCCCCACCCGCCGATACCAATGGTCATGCCGTCGCGCAGCGATGCAACGGCGTCGTCCTCGGTAGTGCGCTTGTCGCGACTCATGCTGTCGTCGTTTCATGCGGTGTACTCTGCGATTTCTTGGTGCCCGCGAAGTCGTCGCGCAGCTCGTCGGCCACGCCCGACAGGTTCAGCTCGAAGGTGAAACCCTGCTCGAAGCGATAGCTGCGCTTCACGTCCCACAGGTCGATGCCGTTGAGGCATTCCTTGGCAGCGCGCATGACGGCCGGCGACTTCGCCGCAATCGAGCGGGCAACGGTCATCGCGGCCTCACGCAGCTCGGCGCGTGGCACCACGTGCAACACACTGCCGAAGTGGTGCAACTCGGCCGCCGTGGCCGTGGCCGCGGTGTAGACCATCGCGCGCATCTTGTGCTGGGGTACGAGTCGGCTGAGGTGGGTGGCCGCTCCGAGGGCGCCCCGATCGACCTCGGGCAGGCCGAATGTGGCATCGTCGCTGGCGATGATGATGTCGGCGTTGCCGACCAACCCGATGCCGCCACCCACGCAGAAGCCGTGGACCGCCGCGATCACCGGCACGGCACATTCGTAGACAGCAGCGAACGCTGCGTAGCAGCCCTTGTTCGCGCCGATGAGCGCATCGAAGCCGGTGGTGTTCTGCATCTCCTTGATGTCGACCCCAGCATTGAAGCCACGACCCTCGGAGCGCAGCACCACGACGCGAGTGTTCGGGTCGCGACCCGCTGCGGTGACGTGGTCGGCCAACTCGAACCAGCCGGCAACCGTGAGCGCATTGACGGGCGGACAGTCGACCACGATCTCGGCAATACCGAGATCGTGGTCGTGTGTGGAAATCCCCATGGCCTGAGACTAGTTGCTATCTGACGGAGCGTCAGATTCGAGTGACTACGCTGACCACATGTCTCTCACGATCGACTTCTCGGGCAAGGTGGTACTCGTCACCGGGGCCACCAAGGGCGTGGGTCGCGGCATTGCGCAGCGCTTTGCCGACGCAGGTGCAGCCGTCGTGGTGTGTGCGCGCAAGCCGCCCCACGATCTACCCGCCGATTGGCAGTTCTTCTCTGCCGACTTGCGCGACGGCGGGGCGGCATTCGCGATGATCGACGCCGTCGTTGCGGCCAACCGCCGCATCGATGTGCTCGTCAACAACGCAGGCGGTTCGCCACCGGTCGATACGTCTACGGCACCGGCACGCATCACCGAACGGCTGGTGCAGCTCAACTTGCTCGCAGCCATCTACTGCAGCCAACAGGCCAACCACCACATGCAACTGCAACCCGATGGCGGTTGCATCGTCAATATCTCCAGCGTGTGCGCTGTGCGCCCCTCGCCCACCACTGCCGCCTATGGCGCGGCAAAGGCGGGACTCAACAACTACACGGCGACCTCGGCGCTCGAGTGGGCGCCAAAGGTTCGCGTCAACAGCATCAGCGCCGGCATGATTCGCACCGAACAGGCGCACCTGTTCTACGGCGACGAAGCGGGCATCGCCGCGGTCGGCGCAACGGTACCCATCGGGCGCCTCGCGCTGCCGAGCGAAATCGGTGATCTGTGCGTGTATCTCGCGTCGCCGATGGCCAGCTATGTCACCGGCGCGAACGTGCTCGCCCACGGCGGCGGCGAAACACCCGCGTTCCTCAACGCGTCACACTGACGTCGTTCTCGTCGTCGTCGTCGAAACCCACTTCCGACGACCGCTGAGCGCTGAGATCAGGTCGCGACACCAGTGCCCGGCGCACCACGAGCAACCACAGCGACGCCGCGACCGCTGAGGCGAACACGGCCTTCGGCATCGCGTCGCTACCTGATCTGTCGAGCATCTGCCCGATGACGTAGGGCAGGACCAATCCGCCCACCCCTGCCGCGCTGACGAACCACGAGGTGGCCCGCCCGGAGAGCGCGATGTGCTCTTCGGCGTAGGCGATCATCGTCGCAAACTGCGGAGCGATTGCGAAGCCCATCAGGATCGTGGTGATCCACACGATGGTCGGGTCACCATCGCCGACGATCATCACCGCGAGCACAGCCACAGTGAGCGCGCAGGATCCGCCGAGCAGCACGCCTGATCGGAGTCGGCGCGACAACACCACAGCGGCAAGTCGTCCCAACGTGAACGACAACCAGAAGGCGGTGTTCAGCCAGGTCGGCGCTTCGACGCCGGGTAGGCCGATGCCCTCTGCGTAGGTCTTCAACCAGCCGGCGAAGCCGACCTCCACGCCCACGTAGAGGAAGAAGAAGATACTGATGATGAGCAGAATCCTGACCGGGGTCACGATCTGCTTCACGTGCGCTATCACGCCGACCGCAAACGGTGTTGGCGTCTCGTGCAGCAACACGATCGCGGCCAGAGCGAGGCTCGATACAACCAGCAGAAACGAGAGGAATCCCAGCCCGCCGCTCCACGCCAAGGATCGGTCCACCAACAACGGACTAGCGAGCGCGCCGATGCCGAAGAACAGGTGAAGGGCGTTGAGCAGTCGCGCCGATCCGGCACCCCGGGTGTGCCACACCACCAAGGTGTTGCATCCCACGTCGATGTCACCAGCGAACGCACCGAGCAACGCAAACGGCACGGCGAGGGCAACGACGCTGGTGCAATACGGAATCATCAGGGCCGAACACGCGAGCCCTACCAGACCACCCGCCAATGCGTGATGGCCCGAGCCGCGGTCGTACAAGCGCCCGCTCAACAGCGACCCGATGAGATAGCCAAGGGCCTGCGCGACGAAGAGCGCCCCAATGTCGCCCTTGCTCACGTTGGCTCGTTCACGCAGGTAGGTGAGCGCGGGGCCGAGCATGCTCAACGACAACCCCATCACGACGAACGAGGCGAGATACACCCCGCCGGAGGCTGGCCGTTTCGAGATCGCGAGGGTCACGGACGAAGATCCGGGTGGTCTGCCAAGCGGTGATCCCGACGCTCGGCTCGGCCCGCGCTGAGGCGCAACGAATCAAGGAGCACCTGACGAAGATCGTCGGGGTGCACCACCTCGTCGTAGCTCAGGGCATCAGCGTGACGCCATGGCCCACCCTGCTCGAGATCGGCCAGGCGAGCCCGAGTGGGATCATCGGCAGCGATCGCGTCGGCGGCGCCTCGCGCTGGCATCGCGCCTACAGTCGCATCGGGCAGAGCCAACGTGACGGTCTGGCCGTCGAAGGGGTTCTGACCCATCATCGAACTACCGAAGCCGTACGCCTTGCGTAGAGTCACATGTAGCTTGGGGCCGGGATGACGGTGCTGGGCCACGAACATGCGCGCTGCCAACCGCAAAGCACCCGAACGTTCGGCAGCCGCACCGGGGATCACGCCGGGGTTGTCGGCGACCAGAACGAGTGGCAGACCATGCGCTGCTGCCAGATCAATGAACCGTGCGGCCTTGGCTGCGGCGTCGGCATCGAGCGCGCCGCCGCGCACCAGTGGTTGATTCGCCACCACCGCCACGACAGCCCCGTTGAGGCGCGCGAACGCAGTGACCATCGAGGTGCCGAACAGTTCTTGCACCACCCGCACCGTGCCGCCATCGAACACGGCCTCGAGTACCGCCACGATGTCGTACGGCACGCGCTGATTCGACGGGATCAACTGCGTGATCGACACGGTTTGAGATGGCGGGTGAGGTGCTGCGACAACGGCACCGAGCAGTGAGAGCAGTTCGCGCACCAGTGCGAGGGCGTGATGGTCGTTGTCGGCGCCAAGGTGCGCGACGCCAGATGCCAGATGCATGTCGCTGCCGCCGAGCGACTCCTTGTCGATCTGTTCACCGGTAGCCGCGGCCACCATCGGAGGCCCCGCCACGAACAATTGGCCCTGCCCGCGCACCATGATGATGAGGTCGCACAGAGGTGCCGTGAGGGCGCCATGGCCCGCCGATGCGCCGTGCACCACAGCGATGGTGGGTACCACACCGGCAAGGTCGGCGAGCAGTGAGAGGTCGGTCGGCGCCGGCCTGACACGATCGGACCGTGCGTTGACTCGGTGTCCCGCTCCATCAAGCAACATCACCAACGGCACGCCTTCTTGCGCGGCAAGCGTTGCCAAACGAGCACGTTTGGACATGCCCGCTGAACCAATGGAACCGCCCTGCACCGTTGCGTCCTCGGCACCCACGAGCACTGGCCTGCCGTCGATCAACCCATGACCGGCGATGAAGGCGTCGCGTGGCGCGTCGATGGCCGAACCCGCAAACGTGCCGAACTCGCGAAACGTGCCTGCATCGATCAGTGCGTGTACCCGTTCGACGGCGGTGAGCGCGCCCTTTGCGTGCTGGCGATCGATGCGCTCGGTGCCACCCTGCGCGTTTGCGACGCTGCGCCGACGCTCGAATTCAGCGAGAAGGCCGTCCCATCCCGCGGCTTCTGTTCCACTCTGATTGCTCACAGCTGCCCTTCTCGACGAGGTCCACGGGCCTGATCACATCAGCCACTCGGCCAGATGGTACCCGGCACCGCTCCGCTCGAGCAGGTGTCGGCGGCCCGACGAACCACAAGAACTAAATGTGACGCACGTGTTTCGGACACCACCGTGGAAGTGTCGAGAGGTAGCGTCGTCGTGTCATGCGCGCCGTTGTCATCCTCACCCATCCGGCTGAGCAGAGCTTCACACGCGCCACGTGCGAAGCCGCAGTGCGCGGACTCACCAAGGCCGGTCACGTGGTTACCGTGCTCGATCTGTACGGCATGGGGTTTCAGCCCGCAATGACGAATACCGAACGCATCGCTTATCACGGCGACGAACCCGTGGTCGACCCACTGGTTGCCGAATCCGTTGCTGCGATTCGCCAGGCCGAGATCTTGGTATTCGTCTACCCCACATGGTGGAGCGGGCTGCCGGCAATGCTCAAAGGGTGGCTCGAAAAGACGATGCTGCCCGGCGTCGCGTTCGTCTTCAACGCCGATCATCGTGTGCGTCCGGGCCTCACCAACGTTCGTCGCATCGTGGGCATCAGTAGCTACGGATCCCCGCGTCTGTACATCAAAGCCATCAACGACAACGGCCGCCGAACACTGCTGCGCGCGCTCCGGCTGAACACTGGATTCCGCACGCGCTCTACCTGGCTGGCGTTCTACAACATCGACAATTCAACGCTCCCCGAGCGTGAGGCCTTCATCGCCAAGGTCGAGCAGACGTTGGCCGCGCTGTGAAGACGCTGGTCATCTACTGCCATCCCGAACCGACCTCGTTTACCGCGGCAATGCGCGACGTCGCCCTCGCAGCCCTGCAGAGCGCAGGTCACGAGGTGCGAATCACCGATCTCTACGCGGATGGTTTCGACCCGTTGGTCTCGGCTGAGGAACACGGCCGTCATCGCGATGATCCCGCCGCAGCGTTGGGTATCGCCGAACATGCCGACAACCTCCGCTGGTGCGAGTCGCTCGTGCTCGTGTACCCCACGTGGTGGGCTGGTCAACCGGCGATGCTCAAGGGCTGGATCGACCGCGTGTGGTCGAACGGTGTGGCGTGGGAGATGCCCGACGGAGCGCATCGCATTCGCCCGCTGTTGCGAAACATTCGCCGACTCACGGTGGTCACCACGCATGGTTCGTCGAAGATCGTCAACGCGCTCGAAGGCGAAGGCGGCAAGCGAACCGTGATGCGCAGCCTGCGCGTGTTGTGCCATCCGTTGTGCCGCACCCGTTGGCTCGCGCTGTACAACATCGACCGTTCGACAGCCGATCAACGCGCTCAGTTCATGAAGCGCGTGACCGAGCGCCTCGCGCGATAGCCACTGCAACCTCAGCCGCAACACGGGCGTTGTTCTCGGCAAGCGCGAGGTTGGCGGGGATACTGCGCCCGGCTGTTGCTTGGCTGATGCGAGCAAGCACAAACGGAGTGACCGCCGCACCCGTGACTCCGGCAGCGACGCAGTCATCCAACGCCTGTTGCAGCAGGCCGTCGAGCACCGACGCGTCGAGCTCGTCGGCTTCGGGTATCGGGGCCGTAAGCAAGATGCCGCTCTGCGCGCGACTGCGCGACGCGAAGATCGCGGCCACCTCGTCAGCTGCCTCGACGCGATGTGCGACACGAAGACCCGACGAGCGCGTATAGAACGCCGGAAACCAGTCGTGGCGCCAACCCAACACCGGCACGCCGACGGTCTCGAGGTATTCGAGCGTTCTGGACAGATCGAGAAACGCCTTTGCGCCCGCGCATACTGTGATCACCGGTTGATGGGCCAGCGCGTCGAGATCGGCAGAGATGTCGCCGGTGAGCTCTGCCCCACGGTGTACCCCGCCGATACCGCCGGTGGCAAACACGTGTACGCCGGCCGCGGCCGCAAGCGCCACGGAGGCCGACACAGTGGTGGCGCCGAACTCCCAGGCCTGTCCGACCGCCACTGCGAGATCGCGTTCTGCCACCTTGCGGGCCACGCCGAGTATGCGTGGATGCTCGGACTCGTCGATGCCCAGCCTGGCAACACCATCGAGCACGGCCGTCACGGCCGGGACCGCACCACCGGCGCGAACCGCAACGATGCATCGGCGTAGCGCTTCCTCATTGAAGGGCGACGGCAGCCCGAGATTCGAAAAGATGGTTGATTCCATGGCAACCACCGGCTCTCCGTTGGCGAGAGCGACGGCAACTTCAGAGGACAATTCGGGATGGAGCACTCGCCCAGTCTGGCATCGCAAGGTGGCACGGGCACGGAACGCCGCGCAGCAGCCGAGTGCCCCGCCCTTCGATGCGCCCAAGTTGCGCCTCTCAGACCCAAGAGAGGCGCCGGAGACGCAACTTCGGTCGTTGCGCGAGGCTCCAGGGCAATGCTTCGCGAGGGACTACTTGCTTCGCAGCCTGCCGAGCCGTGTCGTTACGACGTTTCGCACCCCGCGCCGGCGCAGCGCGTCGCCGCGTTCAAGGACGTACCCGTACGGAGTGGGCCGCCGACCCGACGCCCGCTCGAGATCGACATAGCGGCGCGGACGGAGCAGCGCCTGACGGCCCAACTTGCGGAGCCACCATTGCAGCTCGACCAGCGGATCGAGATGGTCGGCCTCCAGCTGCGCCACGGTCCATGCCGGCACATCGAGCGAGAACAGCTCGACGCAGCCACTCAAGCCAGCGGCGACAATCGGACCGACGCCGATGTCGGTGGCCGAGGTGACAACGCCCTCCCAGAAGTGTCTCCGAGTCGTTTCATCCTGTGCAGCTGATCTCGCGAGTTGCGCTACGTCCATCGGCCAACGCGCCGAGCTCGGGCTCTCGGTGAGCAGGCCGTGCACCACCGACATTACGAGTTCGTCAGGTGCCGCCAAACGCTGCACCTGACGATCCAGAATGAGTCCTGGCAACGAGCGCGCGCACCACGCGCGCTCCTCCACCCGGCAGAACCGCGGAAACATCAGCCAACGGTGCACGTCGATCTGACGCTGCAGCGGGTCGACGACACATGCCGCGTGGCCGAGTGACCAATACGGAGGCTCTGACTTGGCCACCCAGCCCTTGGCGAGAAGGAGATCAATGCTCGATTCGAAATGCTCGGGACCCACGAGGATGTCAACATCGGCCATGGGGCGCACGCCGGCCTCGGGGGAACCCGTGGTCAGGAGATTCGCTCCTTTGGCCACGGTGACTTCAATACCGGCCGAATTCAACACGTCGAGCGCCCCCGCGAGCGCCAACAGACTCATCTGATTCGCAGCCCACGTGCGTCGTCGTAGTCCGCGCAACCGCGCCGCGTCAGATCCCAGCACATCAGGTGCGAGGTTGGCACTGACGGCCGGGAGAATCTCATAGGCGCGACCCGGCGCGGTGTCGATGTCGTACACCGCATTCCACCGGTGCCACGCTGCCGCGGCCTGCTCAGGAGCACACAGCGCTGCTCGCAACAATTCCAATTCGCTGTCGATCGGGGCGGCGCGCCCGAGCCGGTGCAGGCCACCCGCCGGCCGCACCCCCGAGCGATTGCGTTGAGCATTCATTCCAAGCGACCGTCCATCACCAGTGCGCATGCCTCCAACGAACAGCGCAGTTCAGTGGTAGAGAGGCTACGCCGGTAGTGTCGTGTCCGATGTCTGCACCAACGTCAGCCCCAACGAAGCGGCGATCACAGTGAGCTATTGGCTGAACTCGACCAATGTCGTCCATGACACCATCGACGGCGAGGTGCTCGCCATCCGCAGCGATACAGGTTGCTACTACTCAATGGTGGGTCCGTCCGCTACCGCGTGGTGTGCACTGACCGGCGGCAGCGACCCCGAAGCAGCCGCCCACGCCGTCGCTGAGCACCATCTGGCCGACATCACAGTCGTGTCCGCCGAGCTCGCGGTGTTCGCGGACGCGCTCGTTGACGAGTCTCTGCTCGTGCCAGGAGCTGCTCGGGCGCTCACTGCCGCGATCGAGCTGCCCCCCGAAACCGCCGGCCAGGCGTGGACGACCCCAACCTTTGAGAAGTACACCGACATGCAGGACCTGTTGTTGTTCGATCCGATCCACGAGGTCGATACATCGGGCTGGCCGGTCGTGACCCGTCACCGCGACACGTGACGTTCGACTCCCAGACAACGCTCGCTCACCTCGCCGAACGAGCGTTTCGTGCAGCCACCTGTCAACGCACCGTTGATTTCGGCCCGATCCAGGTTCGCCTTCTGGGAGCATCACCCGAGCATCTCGAACGTATCGCCCAGCCGTTGGTCGCCAGCGCCGGCGTTTCGTGGGCACCTCTTCAGGTCGTGGTCGCAACTGCCGACTCTGTCGACTCCCGATACATCCCGCCGGCGCTGCGGCCGCGCCGCGATCAGATGATCGTTGCTCATCGCGAGGGCATCACTGCGCTCGCCAACGGCTCCGACGGCACGCTCTGGCTGCTCGACCCGAAGCGCGCCACCGCAACGCTATGGATCAAGGCGTTCGACGCCCTGCCGGTGTGGGAGCACACGAGTCCGCTCCGCACCGCAGCGCGATGGTGGTCGACAGTGCAGGGTGCGGCAATGGTGCACGCAGGCGCAGTCGCCGACGACGAACGAGCTGTGCTGCTCGTCGGCGACAGTGGCGTGGGTAAGTCAACCACAGCGCTTTCGTGTCACCGCGCAGGCCTCGAGGTGCTCGGCGACGACTTCTGTCTCGTCGAACCGCCGACGAGCTCGGCACCGGCCACGGCTCATGCGATGTACCGGCTCGCCAAACTCGACGAGAATGCACTCAATCTGCTTCCGCATCTGCGTTCCCAGGTCATCGGCACCGGCTGGCGCGGCAAGAAGCTTCTCGATCTCGGCCACGATTCGGTGGCATCGCGTCCCATCGCGGCAATGTGTCACGTCGTGCAGGAACCAAACTCGCCCACAGCAGCGACGCCGCTCGCCCGGGCGCAATTGCTGCGTGCCGTCGCACCGAGCACAATGTTCCAACAACGGTTGTGGGAACACGAAACATGGAACGTTCTCGCCTCCACCGTGCGATCCGTGCACTGCTACCGGTTATCGGTCAGCAACCCCATCGAGGCCCCTGCTGTACTGCGATCGATCCTCGAGGCCGACCCGCTGTGAGCCAACTGCTCGACGCAACATCGTTGACCGTGGTGATTCCTGCGCGCAATGCCGCAGCCACGATCTCGAGAACCATTGCGTCGGTCACAGACCAGAACGGCGGTACACCCGTCGTGCTCGTCGTTGACGATGCCTCCACGGACAACACCGCCAACACAGCACGGCTCGCTGGCGCGACCGTGATCTCGCATGAGCCGCCGGCCGAGGGGCCGGGAGCGGCGCGCAACCGCGGCATCAAAGCGACGCGAACTACCCTTGTCGCCTTTTGTGACGCAGACGACTCCTGGGTACCTGACCGCTTACAGAATGACCTCGACGCGTTCGCTGCCGACTCGAACCTGCACGTATTGCTGGGACGCAGCTACTACCACGCCGACAACATCTCACTCCTCGATGGACTCCATTTCGAGCGGCACGACCGGACTGCGCTGATCCCCCACTTCGGCGCAGCGACGATGCGCACCAGCGTCTTCGAACTCGTCGGCCTGATCGATGCAAGCCTCGCCAACTACGAGGACTATGAGTGGTTCACCCGGGCGCGTGATCTTGGCGCACAAGTCGTTTTTCATGAACGGGTGGTACAGGTACGCCACATCCACGCAGACTCCACCAGTCGCATGAAACCACCACGCCCGCACGACCTTCTCGCAGTAATCCAACGCTCCGTCGTGCGGCGGCGCGACACGAGTCTGGCCGCTCCCCGCGCGTCCGATCAACAGGGTGCCGACAGCCCATACCGCCAAGGCGGAGACGATCCGCGTTGATCCACCACCGCTCGATCACGTCGTCACGGCTGTTTTGGCTCGTCGGCGAATTCCCCCCGAACCCGGGCGGCATTGCAACCTTTGCTGCGACCGTCGGGCCCTTGCTCGCACGCCTCGATCACGATATGCACCTTCTCGTGGGGTGGAACGGTCCCGCCCGTGAACAACTCGACGGTTTGGACATCATTCGTGAGCCGATACGCGATGCATTCGAGCGCGGGGCCGCGAGCGAGATCATGCACTTTCGCCGCCGCGTCATAGCCCTCAAGCACGAGATTCAGCCGACGCTCTATCACGTGCACGCGTCTGACCCAACCCCGGTGCTCCACCTCACCACGGCATCAGCCGCGCCTGCCCCCACCGTGTTGACGATGCACAACGAGATGGTCAAGCTCTTCGCTGTCGATGATCCTGACTCGTTGTTCACGCGACTGCTCCACGACTCACGCATCATCACCGGCGTGTCGAGCAGCGTCACGCGCCAGGCGGCGCTCGCTGTGCCCGAGCTCGCACACCGAATCGTCACCATTCCAAACGGAGTGCCGATCTTCGCGAATCCACCGTCACTCCCCGATCGCCCTCAACTCCTCGCGATTGGCCGGCTCATGCATCAAAAGGGATTCGATCGGCTGGTGCGCGCCATGCCCACCGTGCTCATACGTCATCCCGACGCTCAACTCGACGTGATCGGTGAGGGCCCCGAACGGCCAGCCCTCGAAGCGTTGATCACCGAATTCGGTCTGACCGACAGCATCACGCTGCACGGCTTTGTCGATCGCGATCTTGTGCCGGGCCTGCTCGCCGACGCGCAGGTGGTCATCGCCCCATCGCGATACGAAGGATTGCCATACGCGCTCCTCGAAGCATCGATGGCTGCGCGGCCGATCGTCGCCTCGCGAACCGGAGGAATCGACGAGGTTGTGATCGATGACGAGACCGGCACCTTGATCGACCAAAAGGCTCTCGACGACGATCCCACGGTTCTCGGGCACGCGATCTGCGCCCTGCTCGACGATCGAGCACTCGCTCACCGTTATGGAATGGCGGGGCGCGAGCGCACGATCCGGGTGTTCTCGGTCAATGCGTGCGCCGCGGCGTACGACCACGTGTATCGCGCCGCTACCGCTGCTGTGGTCGACATTGCTGTCATCATTCCCGCGTGGAACGCTGGCCGACACCTTACGGCGGCTCTCGACTCGGTCATCGCGAATGCTGCATCCATCGACGCGACGGTGCAGATCCTCGTCATCGACGACGGGTCCACCGATGACACATCAGAGGTTGCATCTCGCTACGCCGACCAGGGGGTCGAACTTTTCTGGCAACCGAACCTCAATACAGCGATGGCACGCAACGCTGGTATCGCGCTCACCAACAGTCGCTATGTCGCCCATCTCGATGCCGACGACACTTGGCCAGCGGGACGACTCGCCGCGCTCATGGCCCCGCTTGAGCTCGACCCCGATCTGGACGCCGTATTCGGACGAGCGATCGAATTCGCCGATGCGGACGCGCCGTCAACCGCCCGCTGGAGTCCCGAACCAATGCTGGTACGCGCCCCAACCGTGGGACTACTCCGACGTTCGACCCACGACCGCTTCGGCGGGTTCGCACCCGCCCTCGCGCTCGATCAGGTGAACTGGACTGGGCAGGCGCTGGCCCGAAATCTTCGATATGGCACGGTCGACGACATCGTGCTCTCGCGCCGCATCCACGCCGCAAACAAATCGCACTCCCAGCCATTCACCACCGATCGCCGGCTGGTCTCGGTTGTGCGCAACGCCCTGGCCGCTCGCAGGCGCCAAGCAGACGAAGCCGCTCGTGCCCGGCCCAGTGATCCGGCCCAGTGATCCGGCCCAGTGATCCGGGCTTGTGAGGCCACGATCTACGCCGAGCAACTGACGCTTCTCAACTCCTGAGGTAATCCGCGCGCTGCAGTGTTCTCGCGCCATCGACAACGAGATGTTGGCCGGTGGTGACTGGTGAACGCGAGCGGTCGGCGAGGAACTGAACTGCCTGCACAACGGCACCGACTGGTACGGGGCCATAAGCAAGGGGCTGCGCAGCCAAAGCCCGAACACCGGCATCGGCATCGTCGGCAAGCACCCAACCGGGCCCGACGGCATTCACCCGAATGTTCTGTGGGGCGAGCTGCATCGCGAAGTCCTCCATAAGTTTGACCCCGGCCGCTTTCGATGCGGCGTAGGCCGGCAATTTCGACGACGAAACCGCGTGGATCGAGGTCACGAACACCACCGAGCCGGTGATCGCAGCGGCGAGCTTGGGCACAAGCGCATCGGTGAGGAGCGCCGGGCCAACGAGGTTCACCTGGAGCACCTCGCTCCACAGGTTGGATGCAGTGCTGCGCACGCCGGCGACAAGACCGTTTGTCCCGGCATTGTTGACGAGGATGTCAAGCGTTTCGATCGACGCCGCGAGCGCAGCGATGGCAAGCGGGTTGCGCAGATCGCACACGTGGGTTCGGAGACGATCTGTCGACCACGAGTCGTCGGGTAGGTGATCGACCAATGCGGCGAGGCCCTGTTCATCGATATCGACTGCATCGACCACGGCTCCTTGCGCGACGAATGCCTCCACCAGCGCCGAACCGATCAGGCCGGCGGCACCGGTGATGAGTACGTGCTGATCAAGGAATTGCTCAGACTCACGCGCCGGGTCGATGAGGTTCCACTGCACGGGTACCGGAGTGCGCAGTTCGCGTCGGGCAGCGCTGAGCGCACGGCGAAACCTCCACCGCCGCGTTGTCACCTGCCGCACCATGGCGACGATTCTTGCCGACCGACCTACTATCGGCAACACCGGCCCGCCACCGCCGGCCCGACAAGAGCGAGACGACATGACCCACGATGAGATCAACGACCTGGCCACCCGCTTCGTGGCAGCTGTTGCTGCGGGCGACGTCGCCACGGTGGAAGCGATATACGCCGACGACGCCACCATCTGGCACAACTTCGACAAGATCAATCAGACCCCGTCGGAGAACCTGGCCACACTGCTCGGAATGCACCGCATGCTCACGAACATTCGCTACGAAGACATTCGTCGCACCATTGTCGACGATGGCTTCTACCAGCAGCACGTGTTACGTGGAACAACCAAGAGTGGTGAGCTCGACCTCCCCGCAGTACTGCGCGTCTATGTTGCCGACGGCCGCATCACGCGGCTCGAGGAATACCTCGACACCGCACAGGTCGCCGCCGCAATGCGCTGAAGTCGCACCGTTACGAGGGCGCGCCGGCCACCACGACGGGCTGCTTCGACACCGTCACGCCACCCTGCACCTCGTCAGTGATCGCCAACAAGGCGACGTGGCCCGACACGGTGAACAGCGCTGTTCCTGGGCGCGAACCGAGAACTCCGAGAGAGACGAGCTGACCGTTGATCTGACCCCACAACTGATACGTGCGCGACGGGTTGAGTGTGGGCAGGCTGTCGGCGAGTAGGAAGCCGTGGCCGCTGGGATCTACCACGGCACGCACCTTCACCCCGGCTGCTGACTCGGATGTGAGTTGTGCCTCCACCGATCCGGGGTCGGCCATGGCAACTGCCACCGCGCGCTCGATTCCGTTGGCCGATGACGTGTTTGGCCTCGATTCCGACATCCTCACCGCCACCACCGCGATGAGCGCTGCCGCGGCGGACGCAGCAACCCACGCACCGACGGTGCGCCAACGACGGTTGGCCTTGGTCGAACGCAGGGGCAGCACACTAGCCAGTTCTTCCACGGGCTCAGCCTCGGTGCCCTCGAGCGAGTCGGCGATACGTTCCCAGAGACCATCGGGCGCATCCATGCCCGACCATGCCAACATCGTCGCCACCTCGCGATGCTCTTGCACCTCGCGACTCGCCCTCGGGCTGGCCAAGAGATAGTCCTCAACTGCGCGACGCTCGTCGTCGTCGACGGCGTCGAGCGCGTACGCTCCGAGCAGCTCCTCGATCTCGAATGGATCGGTGGCCATCACTGATCTCCCATCGCAACGCCTGCGTCTTGTAGTGAACCACGAAGCCGTTTGAGCCCGATACGAATGCGGCTCTTCACGGTGCCCTCTGCTTCGCCAAGCTGCTCGGCAACTTCTCGATAGGTGAGCCCGCCGAAGTAGGCCAATTCGATCGCAGCTCGTTCGCCATCGTGCAGCCCTGCAAGCGCATCGCGCACCTGCGCAGCCAGCATGAGGTCCCAGACTTCGCGGTCGATGTCGTACCCAGACTCCGCTGCACTACGTGCGTCACGGTCCTCGCGTCGACGACGCGAGGAGTTCGATCGCAACACATCGACCGATCGGCCGTGCGCGTGGGCGAGCAGGAAGCTGCGCAGCGACCCACGCTCAGGGTCGAACCGATCGGGCGTGTTCCACAGTCGCAAGAACACTTCTTGCACTACTTCTTCGGCCTGGGCATGATCGCCGAGCAAACGTTTCGCGAGGCCGAACACCGAACCGGAATGGCGTCGGTACGCCTCGGCCAGCGCGCTTTGGCGGTAGCGGGCAATGGCCATGACGAGCGCTGCATCAGATGCGGTGCCGAAATCGTCGCGCAATCCGCTGCTCATGCGGGTTCTACGGAGCGAGGCGGATGCTGGATGACGATTCGGGAATCTTTGCTCTCAATTGCCCGAGCGCCATAGGAGAACCGATCGAAGCGGGTCACGGCCTCGATGTGCGATGTGTTCGGGAACAGGTCGAGCACTTCGGTGCCTCGATGCGCGTAGCCGTGCTCACGCAACAGGCGGGTGTCTCGAGCCAGCGAGCCGATGTCGCAACTCACCAGCACGATACGCGCGGCGCCTGTGTCCGCAAGCCGCGCGGCACCGATCTTGTCGAGGCCGCTCCGCGCCGGATCCGCGATGACGACATCGGCTGCGATGGGCTGCCATGCCTCGAGCCGACACTCGACAATCTCGGCGCGCCGACCGCGCAGATTGTGGCGCGCATCGGCGCACGCCGATGGGGACGCCTCGACGAGCACCACTCGCCCCGCATTGCGGGCGACTGTTGCTGCGAAAAGACCAACGCCGCCATAGGCATCGACGACGGTGCATGCCGTCAGATCGAGATCCGCGAGAGTTCGGGCCACGGCGTCGACCAACAGTTCGGCTGCTTGCGGGGATGATTGGAAGAACGACCCGGCTGACACCCGAAACCGGTGACCCCCCACGGTTTCGTGTACCGCAGTGTGGATTCCCACCCGCACGTCGTCCGCCAGGCCTTTGATCTCAGCCCCCGCGTCGCCCCACACCGCAACCTCGTCACTCGAGACGCCGACGCGCAATGTGACCTCATCAGTTCCAGCAACCACGACGGTTGACAACATCTTGTTGATCGCGCGGTACGCCACGGGGCAATTGTCGATCGCGACAACGTCATGCGAACGACGCGAGCGAAGTCCGACTCGACCGTGCTGACCAACGGCCACACGCATCGTGGTGCGGTAGCCCCACGGCGCGACCGTTGACCCGACCACGACCACGGGCTCATCGACCCGAGCAGTACGCGACAATGCCTCGCGGACGATCTCGCACTTGAACCTCAACTGCTCCGTCGGTGCGACGTGTAACCAATCGCATCCGCCACACCCACGGCGCCATGGCGCACACGAGGGGTCAACGCGATGTGGTGATGCCTCGATCACATCAATCACGTCGGCCGTGGCGAAGTCCTTCTTGGCGGAGCGATAGCGCACCGTGACCAGTTCGCCGGGCAAGGCGCCATTCACGAACACCACGCGACCGTCGCCGTCGCGGGCCAACGCGGCGCCACCGACGACCATGTGCGAGGGACGAAGTTCGCCAGTTTCCACGCAGGGATCGTAGGCCGTACCGTGCTGGGAACGCTCCAGTTCTGTAGCGTCGTGGCTGATGACCCGGCCGATTGAAATCGCACCTTCCGTTCTCCCCGTTGACCTGTCGATGCTCGGCGAGGCGGTAGCCGAACTGGAGGCCGCCGGCGTCGACCGAATTCAGTGGGATGTCATGGACGGCCAGTTCGTCCCCAACCTCACGTTTGGGCCAGACGTCATTGCGAGCGCGCGCCGGCACACATCACTCCCGTTCGAAGCGCACCTCATGGTGCTCACCCCCGATGTCATGGCCGCGCAGTACGTGCAAGCCGGCTGCGAACGTCTCATCGTGCATGCCGAAGCGTGCACCCATCTGCATCGCACCCTCGGCAACATTCGCTCACTCGGCGCGAAGGCAGCCGTCGCGCTGAATCCGGCAACCCCGGCCGGTGCACTCGCACATGTGCTCGATCTTGTCGACATGGTGCTGGTGATGACCGTGAACCCCGGCTTCGGTGGTCAGTCCTACATCGCCACCATGGAGCCCAAGATTCGCGACGTTCGCGACATGATTGCCGCCGCGGGATTCAGCGAAACAATCGACATCGAGGTTGACGGCGGGATCTCAGCGGGCACCGTCGCCGGGGCCGCCGCCGCAGGCGCAAATGTGTTTGTGGCCGGCAGTGCACTGTTTCGCGATCCCCTCGGACTCAGCCACGCGGTCAGCGAGATTCGTGCGCACGCAGAGGCGGCTAGATCAGCGAGTTGAGTGATGACGACGATCGCGGCGTGCCGGTTGCGAGGGTCCACCTTCGGCGGCGCGCCGCACCACGAGGAACATCGCAGTAAACATCCAGCGGACCAGCACCAGCACAATGATGATGCCAAACGCCCACACAACCGGTCGCACAACGGCAAGCAGCACGTCGCGCTGCGATGAGCGGAGACCTCTGAAGATGCCACTCTCGATGGGGCTGCCATCCACCTGAAGTGTGCGGATGGGGTCGTCAAGGCGCGGACACTCCAGCGTCTTGTCGTTGATACCGATCACTGCGTTGCCGCCAAACAGGGCCTTGGAGTCACGCACCTTCGATGTCAACCCGTTGAATCCATCCCTTGGCGCGGCGCCCACCAGATACCGGTGGTTGGTGGCCAGATATCGCACGTCATCGTCGTAACGGATGTCGACGAGGTCGGTGACTGCGTAGCCATCGACGCTGCCGGCACGAACCTGCTCCAAACGAAACCGCGCCGTGCGTGTGTCCTTCGCGATCAGCGTGCCCACGAACACCGCCGTGGCCGGAGGTGGAACATCGCACCCGGCCGGGGCCACTACGAGTGGCGAGGAGACCTGATCGGTACCCGTGGTGCTCCCGGATGGGGTGCCCTCGCCCGGAGCGACATCTGCAGGCACAGAGTCTGTGGGCACGGTGTCGGGCGGAGCCGGGGTCGTGGGTGCAGATGCTTGAGCCGCCGGGGAGACGAGCAACGCGCCGAAAACAACACACGTTGCAGCCAACCACTTCACCTTCGACACGATAGTTGTTCAAGCGTTCGCGCGCAGCGCAGGTCGCGCCGACTCGTGACACGACACTCGTTCGTATGACACGACGCGCGTCAGCGGCCCTGAAAGTTTGGTTCGCGCTTTTCCATGAACGCAAGAATGGCCTCGGGGGTATCGCGGGTGCCGAAGTTCACGGTCTGCGCGGCGCCTTCGTCGTCGAGCGCCTCTTCCATGGTGACGTTCATCGAGTTGTTGAGCAAACGCTTGGACTGTGCAAGGGCGATTGGCGGCGAGGCCACGAGTCGGGCCGCCCACGCATCGACGAACGCATCGAGTTCGGCATCGGGCACTACCCGATTCACCAAGCCAATGCTCTGGGCCTCCGCGGCGCTGAGAATGTCACCAAAGAAGGCGAGTTCTTTGGCCACGTGCAGACCGACGCGACGCGGCAACACCCATGACCCTCCGAAGTCGAGCGACAGTCCCCGCCGCGAGAAGATCTCTGAGAAACGCGCCGTCTCGCCCGCCACCACCAGATCGCAGCCGAAGGCCACGTTGCAACCGGCACCCACCGCCACGCCGCGGACCTTGGCAATGGTGGGCTGTGGTATGCGGTGCAACGCCAGCGCAACATCGGTGATGTGGCGCATCGCGCTTAGCTGATGTCGTGGGGGGCCATCCGTGGGTGCGGCCCACAGATCGGCCCCGGAGCAGAACTCACCACCCGCGCCGGTGATCACCACCACTCGGTCATCGGCCCTGCCGGGAATAGCGCGGAAGGTTTCGAGCAACTCGTCCCACATCTGCTGTGTGGCAGCGTTCTTCTTGGCCGGACGGTTGAGCATGATGGTGACAACGCCCTCGTGACGGGTGACCTCGATAGTTTCCATGTCTGGCGACGATACTGATGCCATGGGCTATAACCCGCACCGAAAGTTCGTTCCCAAACGTGGCGACCTCGCCATGGTGATCCTTGCGACTGCCATCGCTTTGGCCCTCGTGGTGTGGGCGTTTGCGGGCTGAAGCGCTGAACTCTCGAGTCAGAACGCGGCCTCGATCACCCGCACGTTCACGCCGAGCACGGCGACCACGTCGAAACGTACATCCACGCCGTGTACATCATTGGCTGCCAGCCACGATGCGGCCAGACGCCGCAGCCGCAACTGCTTTCGAGCAGTCACCGCCGATGCAGGGTCACCATAGGCATCGCTCGCACGCGTCTTCACCTCCACGAAGGCAACGAGGCGACCGGTGCGCACAATCAGATCGATCTCGCCGCCAGGAATCCGCCAGTTGCGTTCGATGATCTCGTAGCCGTGGCCGCGATACCAACGTTCGGCCTGATCCTCGCCCCAACGGCCACGTGCAAGCCTGGACAGATCTACAGATCCGTCGGAGGAAGTTCCTCGACGTTCACGTCCTTGAACGTGAGCACCCGCACCTTCGGCACGAAGCGGGTCTTGCGGTACATGTCCCATACCCATGCGTCAGTGAGCACCACCTCGATGAGGGGCCTCGCCGCGTCAGCAACCTGAGTGATCTGCACGGTGTTGGCCAGATAGAACCGGCGCTCGGTCTCCACGGCGAAGCGGAACATGGCCGCGACGTCTTGGTATTCCTGCGCGAGTTGAAGCTCTCGCTCGGCCTCGTAGTTCTCGAGATCGTCAGAACTCAATGGAGGGTGCTCTCACCGATTCAACGGCTACCGACCTGACGGTCAGCGGTCGCGCTTTTCCTTGATCTTGGCAGCCTTGCCCGTGCGATCGCGCAGGTAGTACAGCTTGGCCCGGCGTACGTCGCCACGACGCACCACCTCGACCTTTGCCACCGTGGGCGTGTGCATGGGGAACGTACGCTCGACACCGACGCCATAGCTCACCTTGCGAACCTTGTAGGTTTCGGCGACCCCACTTCCGTGGATGCCGATCACGTTGCCTTGAAAGATCTGGATGCGCTCTTTATTGCCCTCGATGACCTTGACGTGCACCTTGACCTCATCGCCGGGACCGAAGGCCGGGATGTCGGTGCGGATGTACTGGTTGTCTACAAGGTCAGTGGACTTCATGACGCAGTCTTTCGTAACAGTCCGGATGTGATGGACCGGAGAACAGGCTGGTGAGCCTGCATGGCGAACGCTCAAGGATAGGCCGTTGGGGGGAACTCTTCCAACAGGCGCCGATCATCATCTGAAAGTCCATCGCGGCGCTCGATGAGATCGGGCCGATACCGCAACGTGCGATGGAGTGCCTGGGCGTGGCGCCACCGGGCCACCCTCGCGTGATCGCCGCTGCGTAGCACCTCGGGCACGACCCATCCGCGAAACTCATTCGGCCGGGTGAACTGCGGCTCCTCGAGCAGGCCCGAGGCGCCGAAGCTCTCGGTTATCGGACTGGCTTCATTGCCCATCGCACCGGGAAGGAGGCGAGCAACGGCCTCTATGACCAGGCATGCGGCAACCTCGCCGCCGGAGAGCACCACGTCGCCGATGGACAGTTCGTCATCGACGAGATGCTCGCGAACGCGATGATCGATGCCCTCGTAGCGACCGCAGAGCAGGCTGAAGCCACCGCATGCGGCCAATTCGTTGGCCAGTTGTTGATCGAATCGGCGGCCAGCGGGGCCGAGCAGGAACAGCGGCCGGGGCGAGTTCGCAGCTTCGACCGAGGCAAAGATCGGGTCCGCACGCATGACCATCCCGGCACCCCCGCCAAAGGGGGAATCATCGATGGTGCGATGCACATCGGTGGTGTGCTCGCGAAGGTCGTGGCAGCGCAGATCGAGTAGGCCATTGGTGCGGCATTTGCCGAGCAGGCTCTCGCTGCAGAATCCATCGACGAGGCCGGGGAAGATGGTGAAGACATCGATGCGCATGGCGTTGTGCTGGCCGATCAGTCGTTCAGATCGAACAATCCATCGGGACAATCGATGGTGGTGACGCCATCCGAGCAGCTCACCACGAATATGACGGGAACGAGAGCCTGGGAGTCGAGTTCCAGTAGATCATGTGCCGGGTTCGCAAGCACACCCACACAGGTGCCCCGAATCACTCCACTCACTTCGACGACCTGGGTACCGAGCAGCTCGTGGACCCAGAGCGCGTCGGGATCGTCAACGGGTTCGGCAAAGATCGGCGCGTTCGTGAGCGACTCGATTGCGGTGCGATCGTCGAAACCCTCGAGATGCACCAGCCAGCGCTGCGGCAACCGCTGTGAGTAACTGATCGTGCGCCATGCACCCTTGGCCCAGACGCGAGAACCGACCGCAAGGCGATCCTCGCGGTCGGTCAGGAGATCGATATACGTGTCACCCTTCACGCCGTGTGGGCGACGGATGGCTCCGACTTCCAACAGCCCGGCAGGTATGTTGCCCGCAGCGGTGCGTCGCTGATCAGTCATCGACGAAGTCGACGTCGACATCGGCACCATCGCGGGTACCGGCGGCGCGCACGACGGTGCGAATGCTCTGTGCGGTGCGACCACGACGGCCGATCACACGACCGAGATCGCCGGGGCCGACCTTGACCTGCAGCTTGATGCGGCCCTTCGACGGGATGGCTTCGACTCGAACAGCCTCGGCGTCATCGACGATGGACTTCACCACGTGGGTGAGTACCGCTGTCGCCGTGGGCGCCGACAGTGCGTTGCCGCCCATCGCGCGCTCTGTCGGCGCGTTGTCTGTGGCGTCGCTCACTGAGCGGCCCGCGCTGCACCGAATTCGGTCCAGGCGCCGGAGATCTCGAGCAGCTTGCGCACGCGATCGGTGGGCTGCGCGCCCTCCATCAGCCACTTGACGGCCTTTGCGTTGTCGATCGTGATGACGCTCGGCTCGGCGCGAGGGTTGTACTGACCGACGATTTCGATGAACCGACCATCGCGCGGCGACCGACTATCGGTGGCAACGATGCGATATTGCGGCTGCTTGGTCTTACCGACTCGGGTGAGGCGCAGCTTCACTGACATTTGATACAGACTCCTGATAGGTCTACAGAACTGGGGAATGTTAGCGGCACTCTGGCAGCTACACACCCGCAGCGGCCAGAACCACGGGGGTTTGAGTGGCAATCAGCGCTTGTTGAAGGGCATGTCGGGGAAACCCGCTGGCATTCCATCGGGGGCGCCACCGGGGAATCCGCCCGGCATCGCACCCTTCAAGGCACCGAGCCCGCCGGGCATCTTCTTCTTGCCCTTCTTGCCCATGGTCATGCCGCCCATGCGCTTCATCATCTTTTGCATCTCGCTGAACTGCTTGACGAGACGATTGATCTCGCCAACCGACGTACCGCTGCCGGCCGCGATGCGGTTGCGGCGGCTGCCGTTGATGATCTCGGGCTTGCGTCGCTCCTGCGGGGTCATGGCCCGAATGATCGCCTCGACCGGCTTGAGGTCGTCGTCGTCGATCTTGGCGCCCTTGAGTTCTTTGGGCATGCCAGGCATCATGCCCAGTAGCCCCGACAGCGGGCCCATCTTCTTGAGCTGCTGCATCTGATCGAGGAAGTCGTCGAGAGTGAACTCGCCCTCCATCATCCGCTGCGCGGCCTCGGCTGCGGAGTCTTTCTCGAAGGCCTGCTCGGCCTGTTCGATGAGGGTGAGCACATCGCCCATTCCCAAAATTCGCCCAGCCATACGATCGGGATGGAACTGCTCGAAGGCATCGAGCTTTTCACCGGTAGAGGCGAAGGCGATCGGCCGCCCGATGACCTCTTTCACGCTCAGCGCAGCGCCGCCACGAGCGTCGCCGTCGAGCTTGCTCAGAATGACGCCGTCGATCGCGAGGGTTTCATGGAACGCCTCGGCAACGCTGACCGCGTCCTGACCCGTCATCGCATCGATCACCAGGAACGTGTAGTTGGGTTCGATGGCCTCGCTGATCTGGCGGACCTGCAGCATCATGTCGGCGTCAATGGCCAACCGGCCGGCGGTATCGACGATGAGCACGTCGCGGCCGAGACGCCGGGCCTCGGCGAGACCACGAGCCGCGGTGGTGACCGGGTCACCGGGTTCGCTGAAGACCGGCACATCGATCTGACGACCGAGCACACGCAACTGCTCGACAGCAGCGGGGCGCTGCAGGTCGGCGCCCACCAACAGGGGCTGGCGGCCCTGGCTCTTGAACCACCGAGCCAACTTGGCCGAGTTCGTTGTCTTACCAGAACCCTGCAGACCGGCCATGAGCACCACCGTTGGCGGGCGACTGGCATAGGTGATCTTCAGTGTCTGCCCACCCAAGATGTTGGTGAGTTCGTTGCTGACGATCTTGATGACCTGTTGGCTCGGGTCGAGCGCCTGCGACAGCTTGGCGCCGATGGCCTGGTCGCGAATGCGGTCGACGACGCGCCGGGCAACGGTGACATTGACGTCGGCCTCGAGCAGCGCCGTGCGGATCTCGCGGAGCACCTCATCGACGTCGCTGTCGGTCAGACGGCCCTTGCCGCGCAGCTTCTTGAAGATGCCATCAAAACGATCGGACAGGGTGTCAAACATGCGGGGCGTAGGTTAGCGGCTGCAATCGTCGGACTCGAAGAACCAAGAGGCCGAAAATCGTCACTCGGAAAAGAGCGCCTCGATGAACTCGGTCGGGTCGAATTCCACCAGATCGCCAATGGTCTCGCCCAGGCCGACCAGCTTCACCGGTAAGCCGAGTTCGGTCTCGATCGCAAACACGATGCCGCCCTTGGCGGAGCCGTCGAGCTTGGTCAACACCACGCCGGTGACCTCGGTGGCCTCGCCGAATTGGCGCGCCTGCGCCAGGCCGTTCTGTCCAGTGGTGGCATCGATGACCAGCAGCACCTCGGTGACCCGACCGCTGCCCTTCGACGCGACACGGCGCACCTTGCGCAACTCCTCCATCAGGTTCGTCTTGTTGTGCAGACGACCAGCGGTGTCGGCCAGCACCAGATCGATGTGTCGCGCGCTCGCTGCCTGAATGCCATCGAAGATCACTGCACTCGGATCCCCGCCTTCGCTGCCGCGCACCAACTCGCTACCCGAGCGTTGCGCCCACGTGCCCAACTGCTCGGCCGCCGCGGCGCGAAACGTGTCGCCCGCGGCCATGAGCACCGTGCGGCCCAGTTGGCGCTGCTGCGCACCGACCTTGCCGATTGTCGTGGTCTTGCCCACGCCGTTCACTCCCACGAACAGCCACACATTCGGTTCGCCCGGTTCGCCCGGCTCGAAACGCAGGGCTCGCTCGTTGGCGGACAAGCGCGTGATCATGTCGGCCTGCAACGCAGTGAGCAGAGCATCGGGGTCGGCAATCTCCTTCGACTTCACACGCGCGCGCAGCCCAGTGAGCAACTCGTCGGTGACCCGCACTCCCACATCAGCACGAAGCAACGCTTCTTCGAGGTCGTCCCACGTTTCGTTGGTGACGCCTACCCGACCGCGCACACCGGTGAAGACACCCACCAGCGCCGCACGCGATTTAGACATGCGGTCGCGAAAGCGGGGCCGCTCGAATACCTCGACCCCGGCCTCGGACCCGGCCTCGGACCCGGCCTCGATGTCTAATGCGGCAGCCGGCTCCGCCTCGATACCCGCATCGGTCTCGACCACCAGGGCCGACACCGATTGCCGCACGGGCACCTTGTCGACGACGGGCTGTAGCGCAGTTGGCGTCGCCGATGTGCCCATGCCCCGTCGCCTGCTGACGAGCAGAACGCCAACGCCGAACACGATGACGACGGCGATGAGGATGAGATAGATCGAAGGCACGCCGAAACGCTACCGCCGGGTCACCGGCCAGCAAGCCCCGACTGTTCGCCTGTCAGGCGCTGAGCAGCCCAGACGGGTATCAGCGAGAGCAACATCACCGCGGTGGCCATAACGTTCACAATCGGTTGCTGGTCACCGCGGCTGAGGTTGCTCAAGATCCATTGCGGAAGTGTCTGCAAATCGGAGCCAGCGCCGTTGGTGAAGGTAGTGACCACGATTTCATCGAAGCTGAGACCGAACGCAAGAAGCCCGCCTGCCAACAATGCCGACCGGAGCAACGGAAAGGTCACCATGCGAAACGTCTGGAACATGTCGGCGCCGAGGTCGGCAGAAGCCTCCTCGAGATTGGGCGCCATTCGACGCAGTCGGGCAAGCACGTTGTTGTAGACCACCACCACACAAAAGGTGGCGTGCGCGATCACCAGTGTGATGATGCCGAGGTCGATGCCCACCTGACGGAAGGCAGCATTGAGCGCAATACCGGTGACGATGCCCGGCAAAGCGATCGGCAGCACGATGAGCAGGCTCAGCGGCTCGCGGCCGAAGAACCGGTAGCGCTGCACAGCAAATGCTGCGAGTGTTCCGAGCACCAACGCAATGGCTGTTGCGAGGATCGCCGTCTTGACACTCATCAGCAGCGCGCTCCGCGCGCCGTCGTTTTGCAACGCCTTACCCCACCACCTCAGCGTAAATCCCTTGGGCGGCCACGCCAACGAGCTCGACGTGTTGAACGACAACACGGCAACGATGCCGAGCGGCACCCACAGAAATGCAATGACGGCGCCGGTCCACAGCCGAAAGCCAACGCGAGTTGGGCGGTTCACATGCGTCACAGGTTCTCCAACGCGCCGGTGCGTCGGACACCGAGCAGGTACAGCACCATCACCAGAACGGGCACCGTCGCAAACGCCGCGGCGAAGGGCAGATTGGACGCGAAGTTCGCGTAGACCACGGAGCCGATCATCTGTGTGGGTCCGCCCACCAGCGCGACCGCGATGTAGTCGCCCATCGACAACGAGAACGTGAACACCGACCCGGCCACGATGGCGGGAACCAGCATCGGGATCACGACGGAGCGGAACGTGAGCCAGAAACCCGCACCGAGATCATTCGATGCTTCGAGCAACGAGTCTGGCAACCGATCGAGGCCCGCATAGATGGGCACGATCATGTACGGCAACCAGAGGTACGCAAGCACGATCACCACGGCGGGTACGCCGTAGCCGGGGCTGGCGCCGAAGGTCTTGTCGAGCACACCGCCGGGCGACCCCAGAATCGCCCGCCACGCAAACGCCTTGACGAGATAACTCCCCCACAACGGCACGAGTACCGCAGTGATCAGCAGCGTGCGCACCCGTTGGCGAGCGATCTTTGCGATGAAGAACGCAATCGGCAACGCAAGCACGATGTCGATGACGGTAACCAGCGCAGCAATTGCAATGGTGCGCAACACGATGTCGCGATACACCGACGTGGTGAGCAACTCGTGGTAGTTCGACACGCCCAGTTCTTCGGTGATGCCGGTGGCGTCTTCGTTCAATCGATAGAACGAAGTAACGAACAGCGCCGCCAACGAGCCGAGGTAGAGCACGACGAGCCACAGCGCGGGGCCCGACAGCAGGCCGGCGAGTTGAAGTCGCGGGTGCCGATCGAGCACGCGCGACAGACGTCGCGACGGTCGGGAATCCCCGGCCGTCGCGACGTCGACGGAAGCAGTGTCGAGCGCGGTGTTCATCGATGGTCGAACTAGGCGTTGGTCAGCCCTTGATCTCGGTCCAGGCCTTGATCCACTCGGAGAACGGAACGCAGTTGTCGCCCGAACCATCGAGGCACTTCTTGCGCGGCGTGGCCCAGAAGCTGATGCCCTTGTTGAACGCAGCATCAGTGGCCTTGAAGACGTCACAATGCTTTGGATCGTCGGCGATCAATGCGCAGGCGTTGGGGTTCGCTGGCGCCTCGCCGAAGTAATAGGCAACCTGGGCTTGCACCTCGGGGCTCGTCACGTAGTCCATCCACTTGTACATGCAATTCGGATGCTTGGCCTTTGACGACACCATCCAGGTGTCGCTCCAACCGGTAGCGCCTTCCTTGGGCAGCACCGTTGCAACCTTGGCGCCGTTGCCTTGGGCGAGGTTGGCAATCACCTGCCAGGTCGTACCGAGCACGATCGAGCCCTGCTCGAATGCCGTCTGAGACACGGCATAATTGCTCCAGTATTCGCCGATGACGGTGCGCTGGTCCTTGAGGATTGCCACCGCTGCATCGAACTGCTTCTGGGTGAGCGAATACGGGTCCTTGATACCGAGGTCCGGCTTGGCCGACTTCAGGTACAGCGCCGCGTCGGCAATGTAAATCGGCGCGTCATATGCGGTGACCTTGCCCTTGTACGGCGACGCCTTGTCGAACACGACTCCCCACGAATCAGGGACGGTCTTGACGACATCGGTGTTGTACATCAGATAGTTCGCACCCCAACCGTGAGGGATGCCGTAGTTCTTGCCACCACTCGTGTTGTACGTCTGATCCTTCAAGAACGCGGAGAGATCGGCATAGTGCGGCACCAGTGCCGTGTTGACGGGCGCCACGAGACCGGCATCGATGAGCCGAACGCTGGCGTCGCCCGATGCCGAGACACCGTCGTACTCGCCGGTCTGCATCAGCTGGAACATTTCGTCGGAGGTGTTGCCGACCTTAACATCGACCTTGCAGCCGCTGTCTTTCTCGAATGCGCTCACCCAATTCACCTTCGGGTCGGTACTGCCGTTCTCGGCATAACCGGCCCACGCAATGATCTTGAGTGACCCTTCACCGTCGCCCAATTTGGTGGGCGCTGCACCACCTGGGCTACTGGAGTTGCTGCTCCCGCATGCGCTGAGCAGCAGGGCTACTGCGACACCGCATCTGGCCGCAATGCGTGTTGTTCTCATGGTTTCTCCCCGTTGTTGTTGTGATTGCTATTGAGACTGTTCTGGAGATCAGACGTGGCGTCGGTGGATTCGTTGCTGACGACAGCGAACGCGGCCTCGCGCGGCCATGCCAGATGCACGTTTTGGGCAATCGCCACATCCGCAAGTCCGTCGCTAGGCACACTGGCCACCAAAACGGTGCCATCGTCGAGCTGCACCCGCACTCGACACTCGGCACCCAGATATTGAATATCGGTGACGGAACCGTCGACCACGATATCGCCCACCGCAACATCGTTGGCGAAGTCGGGTCGCGTCGTGAGCAGTCGGATCCGCTCGGGGCGAACCGTGTGGGCCTGCTCGGCACCGAGCAGCCGGTGTGACAGTTCGGCCGGGAGAAGGTTCGAGGTGCCAACGAAACCAGCAACGAATGACGTTGCGGGGCGGTCGTAGATCTCCTTCGGCGCACCGACCTGCTCGATTCGTCCGCGATTGAACACAGCGACGCGGCTGCTCATGCTGAGTGCCTCGCCCTGATCGTGGGTGACGAACACGAACGTGATGCCGACGTCGTGTTGGATGTTCTTGAGCTCGACCTGCATGTCCTCACGAAGCTTCAGATCAAGCGCGCCCAATGGTTCGTCGAGCAGCAACACCTTGGGTTTGTTCACCAGCGCACGTGCGAGCGCCACGCGTTGACGCTGTCCGCCAGACAGCTGGCTCGGTTGACGGGTGCCGTAGCCGCCGAGACGCACCGACTCGAGCATCTCGGCGGCGCGTCGACGGCGCTCGGCCTTGTCGACGCCCTTCACCTTCAAGCCATATTCGACGTTGTGCTGCACCGACATGTGCGGGAACAACGCGTAGTCCTGAAAGACCGTGTTGACATCACGGTCGTAGGGCGCCAGACCGGTGACATCGCGACCCTGCAACAACACGGCCCCGCCGGTGGGCACCTCGAAGCCGGCGATCATCCGCAACACGGTGGTCTTTCCAGATCCAGACGGACCGAGCAGTGAGAAGAACTCTCCGTCGCCGATCTCCAGGTCGATATCGTCGACAGCCACCACGTCGCCGAAGTTCTTCCGGAGACGAACGAGCTGGATCGCGGGTGAGTCGCTCACGACACTCGCGCCGATTGTCGTTCTGTAACCACCTTCGACGAGCCGCCCGGCTGCATACTGACGCCGAGCAGACAGTCTCCAGCTTCCATGGTGCGTTTCTGGTGGCTGACGATAAGCAGCTGCGCGTCACGCCGGAACTCGGCCACGAGCCCGAGGAAGCGGTGCAGGTTCACATCGTCGAGCGCTGCTTCCACTTCGTCCATGACATAGAAAGGCGATGGCCGACTGCGGAATACGGCGAACAGGTACGCAAGAGCGGTCAGCGACCGCTCACCGCCCGACAGCAGCGACAACTTCTTCACGTTCTTGCCGCTTGGCTTGGCCTCGACCTCGATACCGGTGTTCAGCAAGTCGTCGGGGTTGGTGAGCAACAACGCGCCGGTACCGCCGGGAAACAACATGGTGAAGAGCGCAGCGAAGTTCGCGCTCACGTCGGCGAACGCAGCAGCGAACACCGTCTGGATCTCCAAGTCGACGGCCTTGATGACGCGCGCAAGTTCGCGACGCGTGTTGCGCACATCTTCGAGTTGTTCCTCGAGAAAACGATGCCGTTCCTGCAGTTCGTTGAACTCCTCCAACGCAAGCGGATTGATCGGACCTAACAGGCGAAGCTCGCGCTCGAGATCGCGTAGCCGCGCGGCGGCCGTAATGCCCTCGGGCAGCGGCGGCATCTCTGCGACCTCGGCGGCCTCGGGCTCGAGATCAAGTTCGCGACGCAAGGACTCGACTGCGGCTTCGAGGCGCATCCGTGCCTCGGCCTCTTCGATCTCGACGCGGCGCGCTCGCTCGCGCGTCTCATCGAGTTGGCGTTCGGCGGTTGCCCGTGAGCGACGGAGATCGTCGAGTCGACCGATCAGGGACCTCACCTCTTCGCTTTGACGGCGACGCTGCAACTGCAACTCAGCCAGTCGTGACTCGATGGCCTGGCGATGCGTGTCGACGAGTTCGCTCAACATCGCTGCCGCATACAGGCTGCGCTCGATGGCAACGCGATGATGCGCTGCTTCGGCACGCGCGTTGGTGTCGGCGACCAAGCGACGTTCGGTCTCTTCGATTCGTCGCTCGAGAAATTGCTGACGTTCCTGCAACCCGGCGTTGCGAACCTCGAGGTCTTTGCGGCGCGAAGCCAACAGTGCGGTGCGCGATTCGATACGCGCACGAGCCTCGCCGCGGGCACGGGCCGCATCTGCCTCGGCCTGTTCGTCGGCCTCCAATGCCGGAACCAGCGTTTCGAGTTCCGTCACTCGACCCCGCTCGCGCTCGAGCCGTTCGGATGCCTCGTCGATGACGCGGGTGACCGCGTCGATTTCGGTGGCCGCCTCGCGACGATCGCTCTGCACACGCACAAGTCCCTCGGACGCAGCGGTGAAGCGCGCATCATTGGCGTCGAGTCGACGGGTCAGATCAGCCTCGGCCTGACGCGCTGCTTGTTGCTCTGCCTTCGCGGCGCGCAGCGCGGCATCGCACCGTTCGAGCTCGGCGGCGGCCCGGCTGGACCCGTCGATGGCTTCTTCCAGCGCGGCGGCGGTGGCACCGCCGCCCGATGTACCGAGTCGCCAGCCGGCACGGCCGAAGCGGTCTCCGTCGTTGGTGACCACCGTTGCGGTTGGATGCGCGAGCGCCACATCGCATGCGTCGGACCACTGGCTCACGCGCACGGCACCCCCGAGCAGCGTGTCGAGCAACGTTTCGATCTCCGTCCGATTTCCGTGCGCATGGGCTCGTACATGCGACCGAATTGGTTCACCAGCGGCGGGAGTCACCACCGCGACGGCCGACCCGCCAAGCGCGATTACCGCTCCCGACGTCTTGGAGTTGCGCAGCGATTCGAGCGCGCGCCGTGCCGCGTTCGGGCTGGCCACGACCACCGACAGCAGGGCTTCGCCCATCGCTGCCTCAGCGGCAGCCTCCCAGCCGGAATCGATCTCCACGAGTTCGAGCAGTGTTCCCACCACGCCATCGAGTCCGGCGAGACGTTCGGCACCTGCACGCGCACGCGCGCTGTCGAGCGCCATTTGCAGTGCGTCGGCGCGGGCACGCCACCGCGAGAGTTCCTCGGCCGCCACCTGTCGGCTACCGGCCAGGGCTTCGACTGAGGCATCTGCCGCAAGGCGGCGACTCTCGGCTGTTTCCACCTCGGCCACCAGCGGCGCCTCAACAGCTTGCGACTGCTCGCAATCGGCCTTGAGCCGAGCGGCGTCGGCCTCGAGACGTTCGAGCCGCTGCTGTAGGTTGTCGAGCCGCGCAGCTTGGCGACGAAGTTCGGCTTCGCCCCGCTCAAGTCCCGCTCGCAACGAGCGCAACTCGCCTCGTACCTCGGCTGCTGCACTCGCCGCAGTAGCGGTTGACGATGCCCCCTGCAGCACGGTCATGGTTTCTTGGCGCTCTGATCGGAAGAGTTCCTCCTCGGCCGCGAGCGACTCGGCTGCGGGAGCCAACTCCGCAAGTTCTGCGGTGACCGCGCCGAGTTCAGCGGTGAACCGCGCCACATCGTTTTCGAGGTTCGCCACCACCCCCGCATCCATCAGCTGACCTCGATCGCGCTCCATCGATCGACGACGCTCGACGAGCACGGCAGACAGACCGCGGGCCCGCTCGCGGAGTTGCTCGACGCGTACGAGTTCGTCGCTGATATCAGTATCGCCGTGCGCGGTGAGTTCGGATTCGGCCGCCAACACATCGGTGTCAAGGCGAGTCAGCTCGGCTCGGAGTGCCTTCTCGGCGTCGCTGCTGGAGATCTTGTCGCGTGCCAGCGTGGTGAGGCGCGTCCGCAGCGACGCGATTTCGCGCCCCGCAAGGAACACTTTGAGTGCCTGCACCTCGGTGACGAGATCGCCGTGGCGGCGCGCCGCTTCGGCTTGTCGTTCGAGTGGACGCAACTGGCGGCGCACCTCACGCAGCAGGTCCTGCACCCGGAGCAGGCTTGCTTCAGTGGCGTCGAGGCGACGCTCGGCCTTTTCCTTGCGACGCCGATACTTCAACACACCGGCGGCTTCTTCGATGATCGCGCGTCGATCCTCGGGACGGGCATTCAGCACCGCATCGATTTGACCCTGACTCACGATCACATGCTGTTGACGACCGACACCTGCATCGCTGAGCAGCTCCTGCACGTCGAGCAGCCGGCACGTGATCCCGTTGATTGCGTATTCGCTCTCACCTGTGCGAAACAGGGTGCGGCTGATCGTGACCTCGGTGAACTCGATGGGCAGTAGCCCAGCAGAGTTGTCGAGGGTGAGCATGACCTCAGCACGACCGAGCGCAGGCCGCTTGGCCGTGCCAGCAAAGATCACGTCGTCCATCTTCTGGCTGCGCACGGCGCTCGGAGCCTGTGCCCCGAGTACCCAGGCAATGGCGTCGACAACGTTGGATTTGCCCGAGCCATTGGGTCCGACGACGACCGTGACGCCCGGTTCGAGCTGCATCACGGTGGTATCGGCGAACGACTTGAAGCCTTTGAGGGTCAATGCTTTGAGGAACACGGCATCGCAAGGCTAGTCCACAGGTGCGGCAATGGCCCTCATACGCGCTGGCCTCGTTACTTCTGACAGCGCGGGCAGAACGAGGTAGACCTACCCACAGCAACCACCTTGTGAATCACTGATCGACCGCACGTGAGACAGGGCTGGCCCTCACGGTCGTAAACACGATGGGACACCTGGAACCACCCACCCTGGCCCGCTGTATCGACGTATTGGGTGTCACGCAGGGTCGACCCACCCGCCTCGATTGCCGCGCGAAGGATGGCACCGATCGCATGGTGTAGTCGCGTGATCTCGGCAGGCTTCAGCGAGTCGCTGAGGCGATCGTGGCGCAGTCGCGCCGCATGCAGGATCTCATCGGCGTAGATATTGCCGATGCCGGCGATCACGCTCTGATCGAGCAGCATCGCCTTCAGCTGCCTCGAACGACCTCGCACCAATGTGGCGACTTGGGCTCGACTGAGGCCATCGGCGATCGGGTCGATGCCGAGGCGGGCGAGCTCGGGCATCTCCACCGCAGCGTTGTCAGGCGCGTACACCACCACCTCGCCGAACGTTCGCGGATCGACAAAGCGCAGTTCCTCGTGTGGTGACCCACCCAGGTGCAGCACCACATGCGTATGCGCGAGCCGCGGTGATGCCGTTGGCTCGATGAGCACCCGCCCGCTCATGCGCAGGTGGATCATCATCGAGTCGCCCGTGTCGAGTGGACAGATCAGATACTTCCCCTTGCGTTGCGCGGCAACGGCTGTTGCACCCGTGAGACCGTCGATGACCGCGAGTCGCGAGGTGCGCCGCACCGTGCGCTCACGCCCAACTTCCACGCGTTCGATACGTCGACCGACGAAGCGCTGTTCCAGGCCACGGCGGACAGTCTCCACCTCGGGCAGTTCGGGCATCAGTCGCCGTCCGCAGCGAGCGCGTCGCACGCGACCATCGCTGCAACTTGCTCGGCCTGCTTCTTGGTGCCACCCTCGCCTTCACCCCAGGCCCGGCCGCCGATGAGCACGGTTGCGTAGAAGTGGGGAGCATGGTCAGGGCCTTCCTCGCGCAGCACATACACGGGGGCAGAATCGAACTCGCGCACCGCGAGTTCCTGCAACAACGTCTTGTAATCGAGCCGGTGCAGTTGCTGCACGGCCTGACGCATCCGCTTGCCAATGACCCGCTCGACGAATTCGTACGCAGCCGTGGTTCCCGCATCGAGATAGATCGCGCCGAGTACGGCTTCGAAGGCGTCACTGAGGATCGACGGCTTCGACCGGCCACCCGTGGCCGCTTCGCCCTTGCCAAGCAACAGACACGGACCGATGTCGAGCTCGACAGCGACATCGGCAAGGGCCGATGCATTCACCACGCTCTTGCGCAAATTCGTCAGCTTGCCCTCGGGAAGGTCGTCGAACTGCCGATAGGCGATGTCGGCCACGATCCAACCGAGCACGGCGTCGCCGAGGAACTCGAGCCGCTCATTCGACGGCTCACCACCGCCGACCTCGGCGCACCACGAGCGGTGCGCCATCGACTGGCGCAGCAAATCGTCATCGACGAAGGAGTGTCCGAGGCGCTGGCTCAACGCGGTGAGCGCTGCGCCGAACCGTGCGGCGGCGGAGTTGGACCCAATGCCGTCAGACCCAATGCCGTCGGACCCAATGCGGCCGGACCCAATGCGGCCGGACACGACTCGGTCGGACATTCGGCCAGGATCAGTTCTGCTGAACGCGGGAAAACACGTAATCGACGGCGTCGCGGACCGTCTTGAGGTCTTCGAGGTCTTCGTCCTCGATACGGAGCTCGACACCGAGTTCGCCTAGTTCCTCTTCGAGCGCTTCGACCAGTTCGATCAATGCGAGCGAGTCAGCTTCGAGGTCGTCGCCGAACGACTGGCCCTCGGTGATCGTGGCAGGCTCGCGCTCGAGGATCTCGGCGAGGTTGTTACGGACGATGGCGAACACGGCATGACGGTCGAGCGGACCTGACGCGGTGGGTTCAGCGGACACGATGTGGTTCTCCCGGCTTGTGGTAGTGGCAGAGCGTGATGTGCCAGAGACTACGTGTTGGCGGCAATCGCAGTGCGTATCTCGTCGACCATACCCGCAGCGACCATCTCGTGAGCGACCTTCACCGCGTTCACCATCGCCTTCGCGCTCGTTGAGCCGTGCGAGATGATGCACACACCTTCGACGCCGAGCAGGATCGCGCCGCCGTAGGTCTCAGGGTCGAGCGATGCATACAGCGGTAGCAGCGCCGGCAACAGCGCGTCGGCATGCGGCTTGTAGGACTCGTCGCTCGCAAACGCGGCGAACAACGCCTTGACCACCGTTCTGAGCGCGCCCTCGAGCGTCTTGAGCACCACATTTCCGGTGAAGCCGTCGGTAACCACCACATCGACTGCGTCGGTCATGATGTCGCGGCCTTCGACGTTGCCGATGAAGTTGACGCCGGGAGCCACTGACAGCAGGCGGAAGGCTTCTTTGCGCAGCGTGTCGCCCTTACCGGGTTCTTCACCGATCGACAACAGGCCCACCTTGGGGTTCTGCACACCGAAGCGGTGCCGACTGTAGACCGAGCCCATCTGTGCGAACTGCACAAGCCAATCGGGCTGCACCTCGGAGTTGGCCCCCGCATCGAGCAGCACAGTGGGGATCGATCCGGGAACCGGAATGGGTGTTGCGATAGCGGGCCGGTTCACGCCCTTGATCCGACCCATGCGCAGCAGCGCAGACGCCATAGTGGCTCCGGTGTTGCCAGCAGAGATCATTGCGCTCGCTTTGCCATCGCGCACGGCCTCCGCGGCACGAACCAGCGTGGAGTCCTTCTTGCGACGCACGCCCTGCGCCGCGTCGTCGTGCATCTCGATGACCTCGCTGGCGACGATCAGCGGCAAAGGGCCATGGCCTTCGAGATCGGCAGGGCCGACGAGAACGACGGAGTAACCGAGCTCTGCTGCTTGCAAGGCACCGGCGACGATCTCACTAGGCGCCTTATCGCCGCCCATGGCGTCGATGGCAATGGGCAGGACAGGAGTAGACATGAACGTGGCGAAAACTCGAATTCGAGAGCGGCGGCGATCAGCCGACGTCGACGACGACGCGGTTCTTGTACCAACCACACGATGGACACACCGTGTGCGGCAGCTTGGCCGCAGCGCAACGTGGGCACACGCTACGCGAAGGTGCACTGAGACGCCA